>CAYXVF010000020.1:0-68491 GCA_964468125.1 uncultured Bdellovibrionales bacterium
ACGTGACGACTCGGAAGGGCTTCGTTTACGTCGCCTTCGTGATCGACGTCTTTTCGCGAGCCATCGGCGGTGGTCGGCTGCTCATCCTCTGCTCGCACAACGCCCGGCGCAGCCAGATGGGGGAAGTCTTGGTCGCTGCGGCCGCGCATTGGCTGGAGGTAGACGGGCTCGACGTCAGTGCGGGGAGCACCGCCACCGGAGTTCACCCCAACACCGCCGCGGCCCTGCTGCGTGCCGGATTCGACATGCTCGCCCTCGTGAAAATGTTTCGCGAACACAGGCGCGTGAGAGTCGGTTGCCAGCCACGTCAGCGAAACGATGAGGCCCGGCAGGATCTCGCCCGATTTGCCGATGTATCGGGCGTCGACGACGTCGGCGTTCTTCTGCGCTAATTCTCTACATCGCCTTACGCGACAAGCTTCGAGGCGATATGCGCCGGGCGTCCCTTTTTGAGGTTGATCGACTGCGGCGATCGCAACTAACGTCCGCTCTCAAGCAAATACGGGCAGCCCGTCTTTGGACGTCACGCGCGTGACACGTAGCGCAATAGTGTTTGCGTCTTGGTGTCGCGAGCCCTGCGGTAGGAATTCACACGAATGGTAAAACGGATGCTTGCTTTTGCGATGAGCGGACTCGCCGTCATCGCACTCGGTTTTCTCATGACGCCTAACGCGCAGAGCGCGCGGGTCATTCCCCAGAAGAGCGGCGCGTTGAATGCAGCCTCTCGAGGGATCAACCTCGACCCAAGCAAGGCGATCGCTCCGAGCATGAAGGCCGGCAAGCTTACGCGCCGAGTCGAGGAGGTGAGACGCAACTACGAGCTCACCTCGAGATCCGGTCGGTTCATCGTGACCCTTCGCGATGCCGCGATTCCCAACTACGACGGCAAATTGGCGGGCTTCCCCGCGACGCAGCTCAACGCACGTGGCACATCCGCGACGCCTCACCGAAACAAAATCGACATCGCCGACCCCTCGGTCGTCGCCTACCGCGGCTACCTGATCGGCAAGCGCGACCTCCTACTGCAGCGCTTTGAGCGTGACTACGGGTCAATTTCGGTCGAGCACACTTATGAATACGCCGTCAACGGTTTCAGCGCCCGCATGGACGACGAGACCGCCAGCAAGCTCGCGATGGACCCGGAAGTGCTCCGAGTTGAGCCGGTCGTTGAAGTTCCGATGGATACCGCCACCACGCCCGCATTCGTTGGCGCCGAAGCGGTCTTCAATGGAGAGGTCGACGGGATCCCTTACAAGGGTGAAGGCCTCATTGTCGGCATCCTCGACTCCGGTATCAACCACTTCCACCCGTCGTTCGCCGCTACCGGTGACGACGGCTACACCGTTCAACCGCCTCCAGGGCTGACTGGTTACCTCGGTGAGTGCGCAACCCGCCCCGAGCTCTGCAACGACAAGCTCATCGGCGCTTACGTTTTCGCGGGTTCCGCCGCTGCCGACATCGTCGAGGAGGAGTTCAATAACCCGGCGTCCGCGGACATCGACGGTCACGGCTCGCACGTTGCCGCGACCGCAGCGGGCAACGTCGTCTTTGACGTTTCTCCGTTTGATCCGCTCCGTCAGCCGAGCAGCTTCTCGTTTCAGGAAGTCAGCGGCATTGCGCCGCACGCGAACCTCATTTCCTACAAGGTTTGTCACGTCCGCTCCTGCCCCACCGCCGACATCCTCGCCGGCATGAACCAAGCGATCGCCGATGGTGCGGACGTCGTGAACAAGTCGATCAGCTCCGCGTCGGGCAGCCCCTGGGTCGACACGCTGTCCCAAGCCTATCTCGCGGCCCGTGCCGCCGGCGTTTTCGTCGCCAACTCTGCGGGCAACGACGGTCCGGACCCGGGCACCGCTGGTCGCATCAACAGCTCCCCTTGGGTGGCCGGTGTTGCGGCGACCACGCACCCGCGCGGCTTCGAGCTCAAGACGTTGAGTGGCCTCACCGGTGGTGACACCGCCCCTCCGGCGGACATCTCTGGGCGCGGCGTGACCGGTGCCTACACGGGGACCATCGTCTACGCCGGCGACTACGACAACGGCCTCGATGCCGAACCCGAGCAGTGCCTGGTGCCCTTCCCGCCGGGGACGTTCAGCGGTGAAATCGTGATGTGCGACCGCGGTGCGATCGCCCGCGTGGACAAGGGCGTCAACGTGCTCGCCGGTGGTGCGGGCGGTTTCATCCTGGGCAACCTTCAAGGCGGAGCGACTTCGATCAACGACGACATTCACGCGCTCCCCGCGATTCACGTGAACGCGGACGACGCGGATGCGCTCCGTGCCTGGCTCGCGACCGGCACGGGTCATACGGGCACCATCGGTGCGGCGGTCGGACCGATCAACGATCTCGCGCTCGCGGACACGGTCATCGGCTTCAGCTCCCGCGGGCCCTACGAAGGATTCGACATTCTCGCGCCAAACATCGCGGCCCCCGGGGTGGATATCCTGGCCGCCGGCGCCGGGCTGAGCGACGAGGTCTTCGACTTCATCCTCGCGAACTACCCGGCCGCCCCCGCTGTAGATTCGCCTTACGGGATCATTGGCGGTACCTCGATGGCCTCGCCGCACGTAGCGGGCGCCGCCGCACTCCTGAAGCAGGCACGGCCAACCTGGACCGATGCGGAGGTGCTCTCCGCCCTGCAAACCACCGCCGTTCGCTCGCTCACGACCGAGGGGGTGCCTGCGACTCCGCTCGATATCGGCGCCGGCCGAATCCAGATCGACCGCGCGCTGCGGGCGGGCCTGCTCCTAGATGAGACTCCGGAGAACTTTGAGCTGGCAGATCCCCAGGGATCCCCGGCTGGCGACCCGCGCACGCTGAACGTCGTGGGTCTCGTCGACCGCCAATGCGTCGAGAGCTGTAGTTGGACGCGAACCGTGAGTGCGGTGACCGACGACACCTGGGACCTCACGACGAACCAGCCTTGGCTATCGGTGACCCCCGCGTCGATCACGCTTGCGGCCGGCGAAACCGCGACGATCACGGTCACCGCGGACGTCAGCGGGTTTGATACCACCGCCTTCCAGGCGGCCGAAGTGTTGATGACCCCGCGGTTCGTCACCTCGCCGGTGCAGCACCTCACGGTTTCCGTGGCCGCGTCCTCCGGCTCGATTCCGGAGGTCGTGGAGCTCCTCGCCGCGCGCGATCAAGGCTCACGTCGGGTTCGCGATGTGACGTCCATCGCGGTGGAGAGCTTTAGCTCCACCGTCTTTGGTCCCTTTGAGCGTGTCGCAACCGCGCAGAGCGTGGGGCAAGACAGCGACAACAGCAGCCCTTACGACGACACCACCGACGGGGTGGTGGAATCGTTCGTGACCGTTCCGGCGGGTGCGCTGCGTTTCGTCGTCGAGACTTTCGATTCGTCATCGCCCGACCTCGACTTGTTCGTGGGAGTCGACTTCAACGGCAATGGTGCCGCTGACGCCAACGAGGAGATCTGCTTCTCGGCGACGGCGACCAATGCCGAGGTGTGCGACATTGCCCTGGGCGGTGTGAACCCCGAGCTGCCCTTCTGGGTCCTCGTGCAGAACTGGCAGGCCAGCGACACTCCGCCGGACAGCTGGCAGCTCGGAACCGCCATCGTCGAAGCCACCGAGGGTTCGGCGGTAACGGTCAACGGACCGGCCGGCGCACTGGACGCGCTCGTCTCCTACAATCTCGATTTCGAGTGGGATCTCCCCGCAACTGAGGGGCAGGCCTTCTATGGCTTTGTGGAGTACTTTGCTGACGCGGCGAAGACGCAGCCGATCGGCTTCAGCGACTTGAACGTGATTCGTGTCGCGGACGATTCCAGCATCTCAGTGGCACCCAACCCGGCTAGCACCGGCGACGTGGTCGACGTGACCATCGAGGTGGGCCGCAACTTTAATGAGTTCGGCCGCAACCTGACCGTCACCCATACGGTGCCGGACGGTCTGACCCTAGTGGGCGGAAGCATCAACCAGGGTGGCGCCGAGAGCGGCGGAACCATCACCTGGAGTCTGCCGCAGCCGGGCTTCTTTGACCCGACCTTGGAGGGCGCCTACTCGGTAACCACCTCGCTCGAGTCCGCTGACTGCGTCACGCCGTTTGGGGTGCAAGGCTACGTCGACTTCGCCGCCGCGAACCCCGGATTCCCGTTTGAGCCGGTGGACCCGCAGGATGATTTTTCGGCCTATTCGTTCACGTCGGAGTACTTCAACGCGGAGCGCAACTTCCTCGTGTTCGCGACCGGCGGTTTCATGGGTCTGAGCGCGGATGCGCTACCGGTGGATGGCACTCCTCAACCCTTCCCCAACGTCGACCCGCCGAACGATCTGATCGCGGCCCTCTGGAACGATTGGACCGTCGTGAGCGCCCGCGATGACAGCGTGGTTCCGCCGATCACCGATGGCCTCTACGTCGGCGCGTTCGGTGGGGGCATTCTCTGGGGTGGCCAGTGGCAGAACGTGCAGCTCGGGACCGACACCGCGAGCTTTGAGATCTTCTACTGGACCTTTGTCGACGACACTCCGGGGGCCTATGAAATTATCACGACCATCGGGCCCAACACGACCGCGACGGGACTCCAGGGCCTCGAGAACGCCACCGGAACCATCGGCACCAACCGGACAGGCCCGCTCCCCGAAGACCTGGTGGTCTGTTACGACTTTGTGGGTCCCTCGCCGATCACGCTGGCCTACCAGGCGACCGTCGACGGCGACGCCACCGGCGTGCTCACTCTCGAGTCCACCGACTCGGATGATGTTCCAAACACAGTCGCGGAAACCCGCAGCACCACCCTGACCATTGAGAACGACCCGGGCGTGCTCGTGTTCAACCCCGCGACCTACGACGTCGATGAGGACGACACCGTCACCGTCACCGTCGAGCGCGTCGACGGTGGGGATGGCCCGGTCACGGTCGATGTCGTGTCAAGCGGTGGCACTGCCACAGCGGGAACGGATTACACCGCGGTCTCCGAGAGCCTGTCCTGGGCAGACGGGGAGCGCGGAGCGAAGACCCTCATCGTCACCACCCTCGCGGACGGTGACCCCGAGGGGACCGAGACCATCGCGTTGACCTTCGAGAATCTAACCGGCGCAAGCTCCGGTGGCGCGGATACGGCGGTCGTTTCGATCGCCGACGCGTCGGACCCGGGAACACTGCAGTTCGAGGCCGCTGTCGCATCGGTGTCCGAGTCCGAGACCGAGGTCGTCGTCAATGTGACCCGCACCGGTGGGACCGCGGAAGCGGTCTCGGTCGAGTTCACGACCGCGGACGGTACCGCAACCGCGGGCGAGGACTACACCGCCAACAGTGGAACTCTGAACTTTGCCGACGGCGACGCGACCGCGCAGATCATCACGGTGGCGCTCCTGTCCGACGGCGTCTTCGAGGGCGACGAGACCTTCAGCATTGCCCTGAGTAATCCGTTGACGTCGCCCTTGGGTGACCCCGCGACGATCGAGGTGACCATCACCGAGGACGACGCCCCGGCGTCGATCGGTTTTGGCTCGGCGTCCGCGTCGGTCTCGGAGAGTGGTGGCTCGATCGTCCTCGAGGTCGCGCGAACCGCGAACAGCGCGGGCGAAGTCACCGTCAACTACCAGACCGTGGCTGCAACGGCGACCGAAGGCGAGGACTACACCGCGTCGAGCGGAACCCTCACCTGGGCGGACGGTGTGGATGGTCCTCAGGAGATCACCATCGACATCCTCGATGATGCGATCGGTGAGCCCGATGAGACATTCGTGGTCGAACTCTCCGACGTCTCGGCCAACGCCACCCTCACCAACTCCACTGCGACCGTCACCATCGAGGACGACGACACGAGCGTACAGTTCGTGACGACCTCGGCCACGGTGGCGGAGGGTGACGGCGCCGTCTCCCTCGACGTGGAGCGTACGGGCACCGTCGGTGAGACCACCGTCGACTACCGCGTGGTCTACATCACCGCGTCGCCCGGTGACATCGCCAACACCAATGGGACGCTCACCTGGGCGGACGGAGTCGCGGACGATCAGACTATCGTCATCGACATCGTGGACGATGCCTTGGTTGAAGGGGCGCAGCAGTTCCAGGTGGAGCTGGTGAACCCGATCAACGCGTCGCTCGGTGATCCGGTGCTGTCGACCGTGACCATCACGGACAACGACTCTTCG
This sequence comes from uncultured Bdellovibrionales bacterium, assembly GCA_964468125.1. Classification (GTDB taxonomy): domain Bacteria; phylum Myxococcota; class XYA12-FULL-58-9; order XYA12-FULL-58-9; family CAYXVF01; genus CAYXVF01. The sequence continues at coordinate 6,126 of CAYXVF010000020.1, forward strand.
GTGGAGCTCGCCACGACGTCGGTGGCCGCGGGTGAGGGCGACGGGACCGTCGACCTCGCGGTGGTCCGCGTTGGCAGCTCGGTGGGGCCGGTGACCGTCGACTTCGCTACGGTTGATGGCAGCGCGGCCGCGGGCAGCGACTACACCGTGGCCAACGGTACGGTCAGCTTTGCCGACGGAGACACCGCACCGAAGACCATCTCCGTAACCCTAACCGACGACGCGCTCATCGAGTCGCCGGAGGACTTCACGGTCGTTCTGAGCAACGCCGTGGGCGTGGCGTTGGGTGAGAACAGTGAGGCGACGGTGACCATCGTCGACAACGACGCCACCGCGGACACGGTCGGCTTTGTCGAGAACCGCGTCACGGTGAGTGAAAACGACGGCAACGCCGTGTTGACCGTCGAACGCACGGCTGGCACGGGCGCGCTCGCCATCGCGTACGCGACCGGGGACGGGTCGGCTCTCGCCGGCTCCGAGTACGAGGAGACGAGCGGGACGCTCACCTGGGCGGACGGTGAGACCGACCCTCAGACCATCAGCATTCCGCTGCTCGACGACGAGATCGCCGAAATGCCTTCGAGCTTCTTCGTGTTCATTCCGGGCCTGGGCGCCGAGTCCACCGCCGAGGTGACCATCACCGACGACTCCTTCGAGGTCGGCTTTGCCGCCGCCTCGGACGTCACCGTCGACGAGTCGGTCGGCACCGTGAGCTTCACGGTCGAGGCGTCCGGCGACGGCGACGGCGGTACGGTGGAGTACGGCATTCTCGCCGACACCGCGGATGCGTCGGACGTGACCAACGCGACCGGGACGATCACCTACACCGGTGGCGACCTGAGCGCTCGGACCATCACGGTCGACGTGGTCGACGACAACCTCATCGAGAATGAAGAGTCGCTCTCGGTGGTGTTGTTCGGTGCCTCGGGCGAAGCGACGGTTTCGGCAACCGCCGGGGCCGCGGTATTGACCATCACCGATGACGATGTGGCGGGCACCGTCGAGCTCGCGGCGGCGACCGCCATGGCTACGGAAGGCAACGGTACAGTCACGATCACTGTGAATCGCACCGGCGGCATCGACGGCGCGGCGACGGTGGACTACGCCACCGCGGCGGGTACGGCTGACGCGACGGACTTCACCGCGGCGTCCGGTACGCTCTCCTGGGTGGATCAAGACGGCGCACCGAAGACCTTCACCATCGACCTCTTGGATGATTCCATCCCAGAGTCGATGGAGACCTTCACGGTCACCCTGTCGAATGCGACAGGTGCTGCCCTCGGGACGCAAACCGACGCGACGGTGACCGTGGTAGACGACGATGGTGACTTTGCGGTGGTGGCGTTCGCCGAAACCGCGCTGGACGGCAACGTTGATGACGGCAGTGTGGAGCTCACCGTGGTTCGTAGCGCCAACACCGGCGGTCCGGTGACCGTTGACTACGCGACCGCGGATGGTACCGCGACCGCGGGCGACGACTATTCCGGGACCACCGGCACCCTGAGCTGGGCCGACGGAGAAGGTGGAGCGCGCACCATCACCGTCCCGCTCTCTGGTGACGGCGATGCAAGCGAGGACTTCACGGTGGCTCTGTCGAACGTGACCGGCGCGGCGGCGCTCGGCGTCGACTCCACCGCGACGGTGACCCTGGTTGAGGGTCCTCCCGCCGATGTACCTGCGGTGATCATCGCGCGCGCGGGCATTACCGTTGGCGAGGGTGACGGTTCGGTCGAGGTGAGCCTCTCCCTCGACGCGCCGTCGGCCGGAATGACTTCGGTCTCCTACACAACCGTGGATGGCACCGCGACGGCGGGCAGCGACTACACCGCGGCCAGTGGCTCGGTGACCTGGATGGACGGAGAAGACTCGGCGAAGACCTTTACCGTCGACATTCTCGACGACTCCGATACGGAGCCGGGCGAGTCCTTCACCATCGAGCTCACCTCCGATGACCTCAACGTGCCGCGTGACACGGTGGGCGTGATCATCTCGGACAACGATGGCTCCTCGGGCGGCGGCTCCGGTGGCGGTGGCTCCGGTGGTGGCGGCTCCGACGAAGGTGACGACGACGGCGGTTGTGCCGCAACTCCGGTTGAGCCGTTCGCTCTCCTGGGGGTGGCGTTCCTGTTCCGCCGTCGCCGACGTCGCGAGGGCTAAAGAGGGGCCTCGGTACACCCATATTGAGCTAGAGAAAGCCGGGTCCTGTGAGAGCAGGGCCCGGCGTTTCTCATCATGGCACGCGCCGAAATCGCGCTAGTGCAGTCCCCCCCCGACGAAGCCGCCGTCGACCTCGAGGAACTGTTCGGTGGACAAAGCGAGGTAGAAGCGGTTAGCGCGAAGCTCGTAGAATCCGGCCTCGTCCATGAAGAACGAGTCGTCAACCCTGTAGCCGTGAACGTTGACCAGCGTGCCCTCATGCGACGTGTGAAGCGTTTTAAGGTCGCCGGTGACGTCGCCCCAGTTGGTTGAAATCGTGCGATCGGTCACAGCTCTTCTTCTTCCCGGCTCAACAGACCTTCACGGTCTCGAACAGTCTGCCTGTCTCGATGCGGGTACGAATTCGCCCACAGCACCCACCTCGGCTCACACAGGACATTCACCCGGGCCGCACCGAAAAGGCGTACTCGCGGCCCTAGAGCTCGACCGAATCGAGCCAGAGAGTGACCGGACCGTCGTTGACGAGCTCGACGTTCATAATCGCGCCGAAGCGTCCGGTCTCAACGGGCAAGCCGCGTGCGCGCAGCTGGTCGCAGAAATGCTCGCACAGCGCGTTGGCTCGCTCCGGGCCTTCGGCGTTGCCGAAGAACGGGCGGCGGCCTTTGCGCACGTCCGCGTGCAGCGTGAACTGACTGACGACGAGCACCTGCCCACCTATGTCCTCGACGGAAAGGTTCATCTTGTCGTCGCTGTCGGCGAAGATCCGTAGCTCCGCCACCTTCTTCGCCAAGCTCACCGAGTCACGCTCCGAGTCCCCCTTCCCCACGCCGAGGAGCACCAGAAGTCCCCTATCGATCCGACCCACGTTCTCGCCCTCGACATGCACCTCCGCCCGGGACACGCGCTGTAGCAACGCTCTCATATCTCCATCTCGATCTCGCGGGTCTCGTCTGGAACATCGGGCACAGACCCTTGCTCGCCCCAGCGCAGAAGCTTCAGAATCGACGAGCCGAGCACGTCGACCTCCGTGGACACAAACTGCTCGCCGCCGAGCTCCCGCGTGCGCCGGGTCTGCTGCTCGAGAATGCGCGCATCCTGCTCGACGATACGCTTCGCCACGGGCTCGGCCAGCGTCGCCACCACGCGTGTCGCCACCGGCAGACGCAGCGCGACGACCGTGAACATGCGCGTCTCGAAGGGACCGACGGGCGAGAGCAGATTGGTCACCACTACGTGGCTCTCCTCCCCCAAGCGGTATTCGACCTGGGCGATTCCCGGCATGATGAATCGGTCGACGTGCTCGAGCTCGCCGCCCTGCGGGGCGAGCAAACGACCGATGAGCCCCTCCGGCCGCGGCTCGCCGATGAAGCGTGCCTCCGCCCGGTCCCGCCCTCGCGTGACACGCACAGTCACCCGGTTTCGCGCCCCTGCCCCCCTAAACAAACCTTTATGTAAGTAGCTCGTGTGCGGGACATCGAGGATGTTCTCCGCTGTCGCGTAGAGCGTCGCCTCGAAAGTCGCATCGTACTCGATGAGTCGATAGCGCGCATCGCCCACGCCTGGGATCAAATAGGGCTCCTCCACCGGCTCGCCGAGAAGCCAGACCCAGATGAATCCCTGCGACTCGCGGCAAGAATAGACGCGCGCATAGCGAGCGGGACTGGAGGGGTCGACGAGAGATGCAGGAACGGCCACACAGCGTCCGTGACCGTCAAAACGCCACCCGTGATAGGCGCACTCGAGCTCGCCCCGTACACATCGGCCGAGGCTGAGGGGCGTGTTTCGATGAGGACATCGGTCCAGAAGCACCGTAGGAAGGCCGCGACGATCCCGGAAGGCCACGAGCGGAATGTCAAAGAGGCGGAGCGCTAGAGGACCGTCTCCGAGATCCCTCGAGCGGGCGACCGGATACCAGTACCGAGCGGGCCCGGTGCTCGAATAGCGCCCGCTCGGCGCCGGGAGCGAGGCGTCTCGGCTCATTCTTCCTTCAGCCTGCGACTCGGCGCATGAAACTCAACGCATCATCCACGTGCTTGTTGGCGCGGAGTCGGTAATCGAAGACCGCGGCGATCGTGCCCTCCGGGTCGATGACGTAGGTGACCCGCGAGTTCATCGGTAAGAAGCCACTGCGGCCGGCTTCGTAGGCTTTCGTAACCGCTCCGTCCTCATCGGCGAGCATCGGAAACTCAACGCCGTATTTGTCCGCGAAGCTGCACTGCGTGCTCATCTTGTCCGTCGAGACTCCAATCACCTCGGCCCCGAGCTCATCGATCTCCGCGTAGCTCGACTGAAACCCTTTGGTCTCGATCGTACACCCTGGCGTGAACGCCTTCGGGAAGAAGTAGAGGACTACGTATTTGCCGCGCAAGGCGTCGAGCGAGAGACGCTCGCCCTTCGTGGTCGCGGCATCAAATGCCGGCGCTTTCTCACCTACCTTCAACACGTCGTCCGAACGTCCTTTCTCTGACGGCTCCGCTCGAGGAGCCTCAATTCAAGGTAGCCGCCGCGGCGGTCTTCTTCTCGCCGAGCTCCAGAGTGACCGACCGTGCTTGCGTGCTCACCCCGTCGCCGAGCAACGCTTCCTCCACCAACGCCTCCTGCTCGGCCGCGTGGCGCCGCGACGAGCCCGTAGCTGGTGATGCCGCCGACGGACGCCCCACGTAGCGCAGGGTTTGGCCCGGGTCGATGGTCGCCAGAAGGCGTTCATCCAGGAAGTCCCAGGCGCCCATATTGCGCGGCTCTTCCTGGACCCAGACGATGTCTTTCGCGTCTGAGTAGTGATCGAGCGCCTCCCGAAGCTCGTGTTCCGGGTAGGGGTAGTACTGCTCTACGCGAATGATCGCAACGTTTGTGATCTCCTGCTTTCGACGGTGGCTCAGCAGGTCGTAGTAGACCTTGCCAGCGCAGAGCAGCACACGACGCACGTTCGCGAGCTTGTCCGCGTCCGGATCCCCGAGCACCGGTTTGAACGCGTCGTGGGTCAGCTCATCGGCCGTGGACACCGCGACAGGATTTCGCAACAGGCTCTTCGGAGTGAAGACCACCAGTGGCCGCGGATTACCTGCATGCACCTGGCGACGGAGCAGGTGGAAATACTGCGCCGGCGTGCTCGGATAGCTCACGCACATGTTGCCCTGGGCGCAGAGCTGCAGAAATCGCTCAATCCGCGCACTCGAATGCTCGGGGCCCTGCCCCTCGAAGCCGTGCGGCAGGAGCATCACCAAACCGCTCTTCTGGCCCCACTTCATTTCTGCGCTCGAGATGAACTGGTCGATGATCACCTGCGCGCCGTTGACGAAGTCGCCGAACTGCGCCTCCCACATCGTGAGACCGCCCATGCGATTGACCGAGTAGCCGTATTCAAAGCCCAGCACACCAAACTCGGACAGGAGCGAATCGAACACCACGAAGGGCGCCTGATCGCCGTCGATGTGATTCAGCGGAACGAAAGGCTCACTCGTTCGATTGTCGTAGAGCACCGAGTGGCGTTGGCTAAACGTGCCACGTCCGCTGTCCTCGCCACTGAGTCGCACCGGATGGCCTTCCAGGCAGAGCGATCCAAAGCTCAGGGCTTCGGCGAGTGCCCAGTCGATCTTGCCCTGCTGGAACTTGTCGTCGCGCTTGGCGAGCTGCTTCTCGAGCTTGGGATGTACCTGGAAGCCTTCCGGTGCCCGACCCATCGCCGTGAGAATCTTCTCGAGAACCGCGCGTTCCACACCGGTATCGGTCACCTTGCGCTCGGCGAGACCGAAGCCTTCTGTCGACTCCTGATCCTCTGGCACCGGAGGGGCCGAACGATCGAGCGCCGCACGCACGGCGTCGTTGATTTCCTGGAGCTTCGAGCGGTAGTGCTCGAGCGCCTTTTCGGCCGTCTCCGGCGCGATGTCTCCCCGGCGCAACAAACGCTCGGTGTAGAGCTTGCGAACAGACCGGTGGTTTTCGATCGCCTGGTAGAGTCCAGGGTTCGTGTACGACGGGTCGTCGCCCTCGTTGTGTCCCCAGCGCCGGTAGCAGATCAGGTCGATGACGACGTCGCGTCCGAAGAGTTGCCGGAAGCGCAGAGCGAGTTTTATCACCCGCACCGCGTCCTCCGGAAAGTCCCCGTTCACGTGGAAGATCGGAGCATGAATCGTTTTGGCCACGTCGGTGGCATAGAGCGACGAGCGCGAGGACTCGGGACCGGTCGTAAACCCGATCTGGTTGTTCACGACGATGTGTACCGTGCCGCCGGTCCGGTAGCCAGCGAGCTGCGACATGGAGAGGGTCTCGGCGACCACCCCTTGACCACTGAACGCCGCATCGCCGTGGATCAGAATGGGCAGGACTTTCTTGCGGTCAAAGCCGAACTCCGCGTCCTGCCTCGCCCGCGCCAGTCCCTCGACCACGGGATTCACCGCCTCGAGGTGCGACGGGTTTCCCGCCACCGACACCTTCACCTTCTTGCCGCCGATCGACTCGAGAACGCCCTCCGCGCCGAGGTGATACTTCACGTCGCCCGAGCCGTGGGCGCTCGTCTCCATGTCGCCCTCGAACTCGCGGAAGAGCTGTGCGTAGTCCTTGCCGATTATGTTCGCGAGGACGTTTAGGCGTCCGCGGTGGGCCATACCGATGATCGCCTCTTCCACCCGGTCCTCTCCCCCGTCCGCGGCGTCGGAGAGAAGAATGTCGAGCATGGGGATGAGGGTCTCCGACCCTTCGAGGGAGAAGCGCTTCTGCCCCACATAGGTCGTGCCGAGGAATTTCTCGAACGCTTCCGCGTTGTTCAAACGAGTCAGGATTCGCTCCTGCACCTCCCAGGGCAGCGGGTCCGAAAGCCGGTCCTTCTCCATGTTGACCTGGAGCCAATCGCGCTGCTCCGGGAAGGGAATGTGCATGTACTCCGCGCCGATGTGACGACAGTAAGTTTCACGGAGCGTGTCCATGATGTCGCGCAGCTTCATCGGGTTTGGGTTGCCCCCGAGCTCACCGGACATGAACGGGCGGTCCAGGTCCCAAACGGAGAGACCGTAGGTCGACAGCTCGAGCTCCGGGTGTACCTGCGGTTGTTCGAGGCGTAGCGGGTCGAGGTGAGCGTAGAGGTGGCCGCGCACGCGGTGGACCCGAATGAGCTGCAGCACGTAGGCCTGCTTGCGGATCGCATCCAAGTCGCGCGTCCCGGCCAGAATCGCCGGGTTCTGGTCGCCGGCCCAGTTGAGGGGCTCGTGAGGCACACCGAGCTCTTCGAAGATCGAGCCGTAGAAATCATCCGCACCGAGCAAGAGCTGCTCGATTTCCTTCAGGAACGCGCCGGACTCCGCACCCTGGATCACCCGATGATCATAGGTGCTCGTGATGGTCATCGTCTTGGAAAGGCCGAGCTCGCTGATGACCTCCCGCGACATGCCCGTGTACTCCGCGGGGAAGCCGATCGAGCCGACGCCGATGATCGCGCCCTGCCCCGCCATCAACCGGGGCACGCTCAGTGCTGTTCCGATCATGCCGGGGTTGGTCAACGTCACGGTGGTGCCCGCAAAGTCATCGATCGCGAGCTTGTTCGCGCGCGCCTTTTTGATCAGCTCGTCGTAGGCGGTCAGGAACTCGCGGAAGCTCAACTCCTGCGCGTTCTTGATGTTCGGCACGAGCAAAATTCGCTCGCCACGCTTTTCCATGTCGATGGCGAGGCCGAGGTTCAGGCCCGGCCGGTCCAGCCGTGCCGGCTTGCCGTCCTGAACCGCGTAGCCTGCGTTGATGCCGGGAGTCTTCTTCACCGCCTTCGTGATCGCCCACGCGATCAAATGGGTGAACGAGACCTTTCCGCCCGCCACCGCCGCCTGGTGACGATTGATGAGCGAGCGGTTCTCTTCGAGCATCTTGACCGGAATCGTCCGCACCGACGTTGCCGTGGGCACGCCTAGGCTTTGCTCCATGTTTTCGGCAATCTTAGACGCAATGCCAACGAGTGGCTTCGCCCCTTCGACGTCGGTCAGTGCCGCGATGGGGGCGTGCGCCACGGGAACCGGCTCAGGGCTCGGTGCGGGAGTCGCCTCTGGTACCCTCGCGCTCGCAGGGGCCTGTGAGACGCTCGGCCCCGGGGCGCCGGTAGCGGTTCCCGGTTTGTAGTCGGCGAAGAACTCCCGCCAGTTCTCGCTCACACTGTTCGGATCTTCGAGGTAGCGGGCGTAGAGCTCGTCGACGAACCCCGCGTTGAAACCAAAACTGCTGCTCATGGTGCCTCGTCTTCAATCGGCGCTACTCTTTATTCCTCTCCCCGAGGACTCGCGCTGCTCTACATGGGCCAAGACTGCATGCCGCACCTGCTTATATTACGGACGATTGAAGGGGTCACCCGAGGAGAAGCGGAAAATGTCAGGAAAAGTGCGCGCGGATCGGAAACACCACGTAGTCGTCGTAGGTGGCGGCTTCGGAGGTTTGGCCTGCGCAAAGGCCGCGCAGGATGCCGCGGTACGGGTTACCGTGGTCGACCGGCGTTCCCACCAGGAATTTCAGCCGCTCCTGTTCCAGGTGGCGACCGGCGCCCTTTCGCCCGATGCGGTGCGCTACTCGCTGCGAGACGCCCTACCGGCGAGTGTTCGCTTTGAGCAAGACGTCGTCTTGGGCATCGATTCAACGGCGCAGCGGCTGCAGCTGGGCCGCGGCGCGCTCGACTACGATTCGCTGGTCCTGGCCTCCGGTTCCTACGTCGAGGTACCCCAGCTGTTCCCGGAAGCGCTGCCGTTGAAGGATCTGGCCGACGCGGTCACGCTTCGAGACCACCTCTTCGAGCAGCTCGCTCTCGCCTACGATCAACACGATCCGTCAGCCGCCACCTTCGTGGTCGTCGGCGGGGGCCCGACGGGCGTCGAGCTCGCCGGGGAGATTCGACGCCTCGCCGACGAGGAGCTCGAGGCCTCGTCCCTAGTCCCGCGGGTGGTCCTCGTCGAGCAAACCGACAAGCTCCTCCCCGGTTTCTCGCGCCGCGCGAGCATCGCCGCCGAGCGATTCCTCGATCGACTCGGCGTGGAGATCCGCCTCGAGTCCACCATCGACAGCGACCACCCTCACCGCTACCAAATTCGCGGACCTCGCGGGCATTTGCTGATCGACGCCCGAACTCTCGTATGGGCCGCCGGCGTGCGCCCGAGCGTTCTGAATCCATTGCTCGGACCCACCGATGACGCGGGGCGAATTGTCGTGGACACCAAGTGTCGCGTCGTTGACCAGCCCAATGTCTACGCGATCGGGGATACGGCGCGCTTCGAGTCGGACGAGGGCCTGCTCCCCTGGATCGCTCCCGTGGCGATGCAACAAGGCGCGTACGTAGGCCGCTCGATCGTGCGCTACCAGCGTCGGCGCAGGGTTCGGCCGTTCGAGTACTTCAATCGCGGTATGATCGCCCATGTAGGGGAAGGCTTGGCCGTCGGCGAGGTCCTCGGCGTTCCGCTCGAGGGCGTAGTGCCCTGGCTGCTGGGGGAGCTGGTTCATCTCGCCTATCTGCCGGGCGTTGAAAACCGCATTCTCGCGGCCAGCGACTTCATCGCGAGCGCGCTCGGCCGACGACGACGTCCATCCGTGACGTCGAGAGGAGCTAATGTGCAATTCGATGCCCCCAAAACACCCTCGCCCGTGGAGACGCCCACCCTACATTAGACGCGTTTGAGAAAGGATGCGGCGATGGGACAGATGATCGACGGCGAGTGGCGACGAGGATACTTCACCGACAGCGAAGGGTCCGACGAGTTTCAGCGTGTCCCCACGGTCTATCGCGACTTTGTTCGCGCCGATGGATCGACGGACTTCGAGCCGGAGCGCGACCGCTACCACCTCTACGTCGCCTCCGCCTGCCCCTGGGCGAACCGCACGCTGATCCTGCGCCGATTGAAGGGGCTGGATGACGCGATCACGACGTCGTTTGTGGCCCCGCAAATGGGGGACGACGGCTGGGTCTTCGATGAGACGCATCGCCGACTATGCGAATCTCGCCGCCTATCTGCGCGACCTCTACCAAACACCCGGCTTCGGCGAGACCGTGCAGCTCGATGAGATCAAGCTGCACTACTACTGGAGTCACACCTCCATCAATCCGACGCGGATCGTGCCAAAGGGGCCAACGCTCGACTTCAGCGCGCCGCACGGACGCGAGTCCCTATCGCGTAACTGATGTGCTCTTCTTGCCGCGCTCGGCCCCCGCATGACCCAGAAGAAATCCCCCTTCGAAACGTGTGAGGCCCCATTTGAGTCCTAACTCGGTGTCTTTGCCGCTTTAGCTGCAACAGCCCCTGCTGATGGGCGCTCTTCAACACGTGCTCGTTCAAGGCAACCATGCCGTCCTCGCCCATCAGCTCCGTGAAGTCCTGAATCGTCGTGTGATCCGGGCTCCAAGTCGAATCGGTTAGACCACACAGAAACCGCGCCGGCGTTTTTCTGACCGAAAAACCCGACAAACCTTGGCTAGCGCAGCTGCCTGAGTGCTTCGTAGGTGGCGATCCCGACGCTCGTGGAAAGGTTCAGAGAGCGAAGCTCGCTGTCATATTTCCGCAGGGTGACCGAATGCTCCGGGCCGATTTCCTCGTGCATCCACTGCGGAACGCCGGAGGTTTCGCGTCCAAACACCAGGCCATCCCCATCGGCATAGCTGACGTCCCAATGATCGCTTCGCCCCCGGGTGGTGAAGAGCCAGAGGCGCGTAGGCGCCGTCGGACTGTTTTTGAACGCCTCCCAGCTCGCGTGCTCGTGCACGTCCAGCGAGAACCAGTAGTCCATTCCGGCCCGACGCAGATTCTTGTCGCTGATCTCGAATCCAAGGGGATGAATGAGATGGAGCCGGCTCCTCGAATAGGCGCACAGGCGCCCCACGTTGCCCGTGTTCTGCGGGATTTCCGGTTGAAACAACACGACGTGCAGCATGGGGTCGCTCATTCCAGAAGCGATGCGCTATTTCTAGTGCGTGGCGCTCTTGTTGGTTCTCAGCTTCCTCGCGCACCCGGGCCATGGGACCGCTCAGTATCTCGGCAGTGCGGGGGTTCACCTCTAAGCCCCCGCCCAGGCGATGGCTCAGCTGCGCCGGGCCGCGGGTCGAAACGCTTCCCGTCTCGGTCCCCGACTTCACCCGGTCGCCCTCGACTACGGCGATCCAGCCTACCGGCACACGCGTGGAACCGTCAGCGTGGAGGCGGTTCGCATCCCTTACCGCGCAGCGAACGAAAGAACCCAGAACCAGACCTCTTCACACGCCCTGGTGAGTCACGGCGCATCGAGCACGCGCGATGATTCAGACGCCGTCTCTTCCTGCGAAGGCTTCGGCGAGCTCTCGAGTTGCCGGTAAGGCGCGCAACGCCACACGGCCCACATGATCAGGCTGACCGTGAAGATGAGCAGCGTCGTCATCACCTGGCGATCGTTGCCCGTGGGGCGCCGGTTTCTGTAATTGCGTCGCATGGTTCCCTGCGCTTTACCACTTTTACCTACAACAGACGATCCGCTAAGCTCGACGGCTGTGACCACACGCTTCTGAGGCCACCTTTCCGATGAGCTCCGCCGCGCCCACCGCATCTTCGCTGTCCAGCCGTGAGCAAGGCCGCGCGAGCGGCTTTGGCACGTTCACCGGGGTCTTCACGCCGAGCATCCTGACGATCCTCGGCGTCATCATGTATCTGCGCCTCGGCTGGGTCGTCGGCAATGCCGGGTTGCTCCAGGCTCTGCTGATCGTCGTGGTGGCGCACACAATCACCGCGGCGACCGGGCTCTCCGTCTCGAGCATCGCTACCAACCGCACCGTCGGCGCTGGGGGAGCCTACAACATCATCAGTCGAAGCCTCGGTGCCCCAGCGGGCGCCGCAATCGGCATTCCCCTCTATTTCAGCCAAGCACTGAGTGTCACTTTTTACGTCGTCGGTTTTGCTGAGTCCCTCGGCTACTTGGTCGAAGGGATTCCGGTCAGGCTCACCGCGACGGTCACACTGATCGCTCTCGCGGTGCTCTCGTTCAAGAGCGCCGCCCTTGCCCTCAAGGCGCAGTTCTTCGTCATGGCCGCGATCATCGCGAGCCTCTTCGCGGTGTTCACCGGCACACCGGTCGAGGAGAGCTTCTCTATCGGCTGGATCGCCCCGGACGATGCGCCGGGCTTTGCGACCATCTTCGCGGTCTTCTTCCCCGCCGTTACGGGCATCATGGCGGGGGTGAGCATGTCGGGCGACCTGAAGGACCCGAGGCGCGCCCTTCCCCTCGGCACCATGCTCGCTATCGGTACGGGCTTCGTCGTCTACATCGTCTTCGTCATCTTTTTTGCGGTCATGGCGCCGCTCGAGCTCCTGCGCGAAGACAACCGGGTGCTGTTCGCGGTTTCCTCGGTACCGGCGCTCATCTACGCCGGGGTCTGGGGCGCGACTCTCTCTAGCGGTCTCGGCAGCATTCTCGGCGCGCCGCGAATTCTACAAGCCCTAGCCCTCGATGGCCTCGTCCCCCGCTTCCTCGGCCAAGGCTCCGGCCCTGCGAACGAGCCGCGCACCGGCACCGTCGTCACCTACGCGCTCGCTCAGGCGGGCATTTTGCTCGGCGATCTCGACGCGATCGCTCCGGTCCTCACGATGTTCTTCCTTGCCACCTACGCGGTCACGAACCTCGCCTGCGGTTTGGAGCGCTGGGCGGCCTCGCCGAGCTTTCGCCCAGACTTCAAAGTGCCCGCATGGGCGAGTCTCTTTGGGTTCATCGGCTGCGTCTACGTGATGAGCATCATCCATCTGCCAGCGATGATCGCTGCGCTCGTATGCTGTGCCGGCATCTACCTGTACGTCCAGCGCACGGTGCTCAACACCGCCTTTGGCGATGCCCGTCACGGGATCATCTCCGCGATTGCACAGACCGCGCTCCACCAGCTGCGCCGCGTTGACTACCACGCGCAGAACTGGCGACCGAACCTCGTAATCGCCGGCGGAAGCGACAAGCGTCACTACCTCCTCGAGCTCGGCTCCACCATCGTCCAAGAGCGCGGAATGGTGACCTACTTTCACCTGCTCCGGGGCGAGGTCAGCGAGCTCGCGGACGCGCGCACGGAGCTGCTCAACACCCTCGAGAAAGAACACGGCGACGACTTTCCAAACGTATTCTTCCGCGTCGACATCGTCCCGCAGATCTATTCAGGGATCGTAACCGTTTCCCAATCCTACGGAGTCGGGAACTTTGAAGCGAACACAGTGATGGTCGGGTGGACCGCGCGCGAGGAGCGACGACGGAGCTACATCAAGATGCTCCAAGACCTCGTCCGACTGGAGCGCTCGGTGATGATCGTACGTCGCCACCCCACGCGCAAATTCGGAGCGCACAATCGAATTCAGATCTGGTGGGGCGGGCTGAAAGGCAACGGCGGTCTCATGCTGCTCATCGCCTTTCTCCTGACCAATCACCCCCGCTGGCGTGGAGCTTCGGTCGAGGTGATCACGGTCGTCGAGTCGGAAGCGGCCAAAGCCAAAACCGACATCGCGATCCGCAAGGTGCTTCAGGGCGCGCGCCTAGAGGCCGAGCCTGTCGTGATCGTTCGCGACGGACGCTCCTTGCCGGAGATCATGCGCGAGGTGAGTCCTCGTGCAGACCTGGCGATTATCGGGATTCGCGTTCCCGACGATGACTCGAGCATCGATCCCTTCTTCGACCGAATGGGCGCCATGCTCGAGGAAATGCCCACGACCATCATGGTCCGGAGCGCCCGCACCTTCGTCGGTACTCCGGTGCTCTTCGACCAAGAGGAGTAGGCGCCCTAGTGGCTCTGGAACACAAAGGGGTATTTCACCTCCACGGTGCCGCCGCCGGCCGGGGCCGGGAAGCGGACCCCGAATGGCGAGGCCACGCGGAGTCCCCGCGCTGGGCCCTCGAAGTGCCGCCCCCATGGCCGGAATCACGCCTCGGCTCGAAGCTCGGCAAAGGCATCAGCGTCGCCGTGTGCTGCACGAGCGAATGAATCGCCTCGGCGTCCCGTTCGATGTCGGGCTGCACGAGGAGGGTCAGCACCATGGAGCGGAAAGCGTCGAGCGCCACGACCTCGTCGCCGCGCAGCACGTGCGCCCGGGTGGTGGGTGAGACACACAGGACGATTTCCCGATCCAACGCCCGCAACACCGGCGCCCGTCGCCAGCGGCGCGGTTCCTGTCCCGGCTTGGGTTGCTCCGCCTGAAGCAGTGACGCGGTCAATCGCTGCTGCTTGACGAGCTGGCCCGCCTCCTCCAGCCGAACGTCCAAAACTCGCATGAAATGCACTCTCGTCTTCGAGTCCCAAGTACCGATACGCGGCGGAGAAGGCGCTGGGGTTCACCGGATTTCGGTCCCCCTTGACGGGAGGGGAGCAAAACCGCTTAACGGCGTGTCCCGAGGAGAAGCGACATGGCGATCAACATCGGAATCGTGGGACTGCCCAACGTCGGCAAGTCCACCCTCTTCAACGCGCTCTCGAAGGCCGGTGCGGAGTCCGCGAATTTTCCTTTCTGCACGATCGAGCCGAACGTGGGCGTCGTGCCCGTCCCGGACCCGCGCCTCGAGCAGCTCGCGGCGATTTATTCGTCAGAGTCGGTGATCCCCGCCTCGCTCGAGTTCGTTGACATCGCCGGGCTCGTGAAGGGAGCCTCAAAAGGCGAGGGTCTCGGCAACCAGTTCTTGAGCCACATTCGCCAGGTCCACGCGGTCGCGCACGTGGTGCGATGCTTCGAAGACGAAAACGTCGTGCATGTGGATGGCTCCGTCGATCCGGTGCGAGACGTGGAGGTCATCGACACGGAGCTCCTCCTCGCGGACCTGGAGACCGTGGAAAAGCGCCTCGACCGCACCGCGAAGGCCGCCAAGGCGTCGGGCAAGGCTGGCGAGAAGGCCAAAGCGGAGCTCGCCGTCCTCGAACGACTTCAGGCCCATTTCAACGAGGGAAACCCGGCGCGGACACTCGAAGCTAACGACGACGAGGCGCTCATCATTCGCGACCTGCACCTGATCACCCGCAAACCGGTGATCTACGTCGGCAACGTCAGCGAAGAGCACGCTCCAAATCCCGACGAGAGCCCCGCCTTCCGCGCCCTCTCCGATCTCGCCGAGAGCCAGGGAGCCGAGCTGCTCGCCGTCAGCGCTGCCATCGAAGCGGAAGTGGCGCAGCTCGACGCGGACGAAGCCGGGGAGTACCTCGAGTCGATGGGCCTCGAAGAGCCCGGTCTCCATCGCATCATCAAGGCAGGCTACGCGACCCTCGGCCTCATCACCTTCCTCACCGCAGGACCGAAGGAATCGCGGGCGTGGCCCATTCGCATCGGGACCAAAGCCCCGCAGGCGGCGGGCACGATCCACACGGACTTCGAGCGCGGTTTCATCAAGGCTGAGGTGATGCGCTGGGAGGACCTGGTGGAGCTGAAAGACGAGGCCTCGGTGAAGGCCGCGGGCAAGCTCCGAATAGAGGGCAAGGAGTACGTGGTCCAAGACGGTGACGTGATGCACTTTCGCTTCAACGTATGAACAGGCGTCCCCCTTCGATCTCCACCACACGGTCCTCCTGCCGGACCTTCCGCCACTCAAAGTCGAGGTCTCGGAGGGCCAAGGGCTCGGGGCGGTCGACGAGGTCTGCCGCGTGGGCCAGGACACCCAGCAGATCCTGCGGGCGATAGTGCGTTCTCAGCTCCCGTGCCCCGATGGCGCCGTGAAGCTTCGAAAGCTTCTGGTCGCGGCGTTCGAGGAGCAGGAAATGATGGTGGTGACTCGGGACCGAAAGGCCTAGGAGCGAGCGCAGACCGTTTTGCACGAGCGTGCTCGTCATGAGGTCGCGCCCGCGAACCACCCGCGTCACCGCCGACGCCTGGTCGTCGACAATGGACGCGAGCTGGTAGCTGATCGCACCGTCGCGACGGCGTACCACCGGGTCGCCGAAGGCATCGAGGCGGTGCTCGAGCACCTGTCCTGAGTCGTCGTCGAGCCGTTCGCGGCGATCCGGCAGCATGACCCGCAGGGGCTCGTCGCTCGCTCGCCAACCTGCGGGCGGAAGCGCGCGTCCTCGACCGCTGTTCCCGTAGGCCCACGACCCGTCTGGCGCCCGTCTCCCCGCCTCTTTGAGCTGCGAGCGACTCACGCTGCAGGGGTAGAGCACACCGAGCTCCTCGAGCTGCTCCAACGCCTGTTCGTGCGCGTCACGGTTTCTCGACTGAATCGTTTCCAGGTCGAACTCGAGTCCGAGCCACTGAAGGTCTTCACGCATCTGCGGCAGAAACTCTGGCCGGCAGCGCTGTGGGTCGAGATCCTCGAAGCGCAGAACTGTCTCCAGACCACGGGAGCGCGCGTCGAGCAGCACTAGCATTGCGGAGAGGAACGTTCCGGGGTGCGCCTCCCCGGTGGTGGAAGGCGCGAAGCGCGAGCGCGTCACGTCAGCCCTTGCGGCGCGCCGCCAAATCCTGGCGAACCAGCTCCACGAGCTTCCGAACGTGGAGCGCGGTCGCCCGCTCGTCGATCAGGAACTGAACTCCCATTCCCGGCGAGTCGCCCTGGCGCACCCACATGACTTCTGCATCGATGGAGATTGGCTCTGGCCCACTGAGGGTCACAGGCAGGACCGAGTGGACCTCCGCGAGCCTCGAGCTCGCGATGAAGGCGCCCGTGTGGGAGATGTTCTGCGTCCGTGCGCGCATCTTCGCGCCGCCCATCAAGAGCTCGAGGTCGAGCTGGGCGGGAAAACGGCGGGCGCGCTGCTGAAGCTGTGGGATGGACTCGCCCTTGGCGAACTTTACCAGTAGATCGCGTGTTCCCGCCTCCTCGGGCAGAAACTCCACTCCGATTCCAGCGGCGAGATTGCGCGAAGCTTTCGAGCGTTTCCAGCGCACGACCCCCTTCGAGCTGAAGGTGAGTGCGGGATCGGAGAACGCGACCTCGATGACGACTTGCGTCCCGGAGGGAATGTCGACGTAGCCCGGAACGAAGAGCGTTCCCACGCCCCGTTCGGTGTAATAGTCGAGAAAGGACTCCGCGGATTTCAGAGGAATCAGAACGGATGGTTTAGAGCTGGTCATCGGAAGTGCTGCGGCGGTCCCCATACGAGAACTGTTAACACGTTCTTACAATTCCCGGAACCCGGTTTTTTGGAGTACCACGAATCCTGTTCCCGGGGTAGCGACATTGCGTCATCGCGCTTCGCCGAGTAACGTCCGCCGTCGATCCGACGCGAGGAGGTCACATGCACAAGCTCGTTCTACTTCGTCACGGCCAAAGCGCCTGGAACCTCGAAAACCGCTTCACCGGTTGGACCGATGTGGACCTGACCGACCAAGGCCTCGCCGAGGCCAAGGAGGCCGCGCGTCTGCTACGCGAGGGCGGCTATCGCTTCGACATCGCCTTTACGTCGGTCTTAAAGCGCGCCATCCGTACCCTTTGGACCGTTCTCGATGAAATGCACATGATGTGGCTACCGGTCGAACGCCACTTCCGTTTGAACGAACGCCACTACGGTGACCTTCAGGGGCTGAACAAAGCAGAGATGGCGGAGAAGGCAGGCGAGGAGCAAGTCAAAATTTGGCGGCGCAGCTTTGACGTTCCTCCACCTCCCCTCGCCGATGGCGACGAACGCCTCCCGCACAACGACCCCCGTTACCGAGACATCGACCCGGCGCTCCTGCCGCGCACCGAAGCACTGAAGCAAACCGTGGAGCGCGTTCTGCCGTTTTGGAACGACCGGATCCGGCCGCAGATCACCGCCGGTCGCAACGTGCTCATCTGCGCGCACGGCAACTCTCTGCGCGCCCTGGTCAAGCATCTCGACTCGATCAGCGACGAGGAAATCGTGTCCCTGAACATTCCCACCGGTGTCCCCCTGGTCTACGAGCTCGACGAAAAGCTCGCGCCCGTGAAGCACTACTACCTGGGTGACGCGGAGAAGGTGAAGGCCGCGGCCGAAGCGGTCGCCGCACAGGGCAAGTCGAAGTAGCGGGTTTCTGTCCGAGGGGTCAGGGCCGCAGGTTCGCCCTTCGCGATGCCGGCTCCGGACTCCTCAGGAGGAACGGTTGGCCGACCGTCCTCGCAGCTGTGTCAGCCTTCCGCTTCCTTTGCTTCTTCTTCCTCGTCTCGGGCGAAGACACTGAGTCGCGTGATGCGCGCGCCGGAGACGTCGTTCACAACCAGCTCATAGCCTGGAACGGAAACCAGGTCCCCGCGACGCGGGGCGCGCCCGAGCGTATTGAACACGAGCCCGCCGAGCGTATCCCCTGGCTCCGCTGGCACGTCCCAGCTCGTTTCGCGATTGAAGTCCAAAACCTTCAGGCGTCCGATGGCTTCATAGGCGTCTTCACCGATGGGCTTGATCGCCTGCAGCTCCTCCGCGTCGAACTCGTCACGGATCTCGCCGACGAGCTCTTCTAGGATGTCCTCCTGGGTGACCAACCCCTCCGTCAGCCCAAATTCGTCCTTCACGATCGCCATGTGCAAGAAGCCGCGCTGCATGTCCGCGAGGAGGCGAAGAATCGGCTTGCGCTCCGGAACCCGGAGGACCGGCTTCAAGATGCTGTGCAGGTCCGTTCCGCCGCTGCGCTCGTGGGCGACGAGATCTTTCAGGTGGATGACCCCGACGATGTGGTCGATGTCGTTGCTGTAGACCGGGACGCGCGTGTAGCGCTCTTCGAGCATCTGGTCGAGGAGCTCCTCCGCGGTCAGCTCGATCGGGAAGGCCGCCATCTCCGCGCGGGAGATCATGATCTCGTCCACGGTCATTTCCGCTGCGTCCGCGACCGCTCGAATGATCGAGACCGGCGTGTTCGAGTGGTCGTCCTCCGCGTTCTCATCGGGGATCGCGCTCTTGGCGAGCTCCAGGATTTCATCCGGCGACGGACGGAAGTCAGTGGCCGTTGTCCCGGTGATCATCCGGATCACGGGCTCTACGACCTTTCCGATCACGAAGTGCGCCGGCCGCAAGAGCTGATGCACCAGGTAGAGGGGAACCGCTACGAAGTAGGAGGCGCTCTTCGGGCTCCGTGCAGCGAGCGCTTTCGGCAACAGCTCGCTGAAGATCAGGACCACGATCGTCATCACGATCGTCGCGGCGATGACGCCCCGCTCGGGCCCGAGGAGCTGAATGGCCACGGCCGAAGCAACCGCGGAGCCGAGGATATTGACGACATTGTTGCCGAGCAAAATCGTGATCAGAAGACGCGACGTATTGCTGATCAAATCGCGCGCAGCGATCACGGACAGGCCGCGCGAGTTTTCGAGATCCCGCTCGACCTCGTGCATGCGGAGGCGCATCAACGCCGTCTCGCTCCCGGAGAAGAACCCCGAGAGCACCAGACACGCGACGATGATGATGATTTCGGTGACGAGCTCCATGCAGACTCGAGCCGTCCCTCACCCCTGAGTGCGGGGCCGACCCACACCCTTTCTGCCACGAGCGGGAGGGAACGAAAACCCACATTTACGCGTAGCCAAGCCCTTCGCTTTGTGTTTGAGGGCGGGGCGTGAGCACGGAGATTTTGCCCCCCAGCGAGCGAGCCATTCGGGCGGCTGCCGAACGCCTCCGCGCTGGAGACGTCGTGGCGCTGCCGACCGAGACGGTCTACGGACTCGCAGGAATCGCCACCCGCGAGGAGGCGGTGGCGCGCATCTTCGAGGTAAAAGAACGGCCGTCATTCGACCCGTTGATCGTGCACGTGCCCGACCGGGCGCGCGGCCGACTCCAGGCGATGGTGGATGCGGGCTGGGTGGACCGTGGCCCCCTGGACCAAAACGCGCTCTCGCGCACGGAAACCCTCCTCGAGGCCTTTTGGCCTGGCCCTCTCACCCTCGTCTTGCCTGCGGGGCCGGTGATCCCAGGAATCGTCACCAGCGGCCTGGACACGGTGGCCGTCCGCTCCCCGAATCATTCGGTCTTCCAGGCGGTCCTCGAGGCGGTCGGCGAGCCCTTGGCGGCTCCGAGCGCCAACCGATTTGGCCGGATCAGCCCGACCTGCGCCGGCGACGTGTTGGAAGAGCTCGCTGGGCGGATTCCGCTGATCATCGACGGCGGCCAAACCGTCGTCGGGGTCGAATCGACCATCGTCCGCGTCGAGCCCGATGGCGCGCTCACCCTCCTTCGCGCCGGCGGAACGGCCGTCGAAGCGGTCGAAGGGGCGTCAGGTTGCCATTTGCGCGGCGCTGATGCGCACGACGCGAGCGCTCCGGGACGCCTTCACTCCCACTACGCGCCTGGACACCGCATGTGCCCTCTGCCGGCCCGCGTCACCGAGCTCGACCGCACGACGGTCCTCGACTTGCTCGCCGACAGCGATCCGCGAGCACCGGTGGGGATCTTGGTGTTCGAGTCCCTGAGCGAACCGGAGCGCGAACGCGTGCGCGCCCTGTTCCAACGTCCAGTGGAGCTGCGCGAGCTCGGTGCCGATAGCGCCACCGCCGCCCGAGCGCTGTTTCGAAGCATGCGCGAGCTCGACCGCCTGCCCGAAGTGCACCTCTTTGCCGAACCGGTCACGCGGACCCACGACCTTTGGCCGGCGATCGCGGAGCGCTTGAGTAAAGCGATGGCGTGAGGCAGTGCATGTCCCCCCTTTCTAAGCGAGGAAACGATGTTATTTTCCCGCGACGTGAGACCCTGGAGTTGGAGAAGCCGTTGAAGTCCGCAGAAAAAGACATTCGGAAGTGGAGCGTTGCTGACAGTGCCGAGCTCTACCAGGTCAAGGCCTGGGGGCAGGAGTACTTCGGGATCAACCAGCGAGGCGCGCTCACCGTTTCGAGCCCAGACGTCGACGGGGAAATCGACATCCTCACGCTCGTCAAGGACTTGGAACGACGCGGCTACGCGACCCCCCTCCTTCTGCGCTTCTCGGACATACTTCGCCACCGAGTGGCAAAGCTATCTGGCTCCTTCGCCAAAGCGATCGCCGAGTATGAATACAACGGACGCTATCGACCGGTCTTCCCGATCAAAGTGAATCAACAGCGACAAGTCGTGGAAGAGTTGGTCCGCGTCGGGCACCAATTCGAGCTCGGGCTCGAGGCGGGCAGCAAACCGGAGCTGCTCGTCGCGCTCGCCATGAATGAAAACCAGAGCGGCCTGACCATCTGCAACGGTTACAAGGACGACGAGTACATAGAGATGGCGCTCTACGCGCAGAAGCTCGGTCGCGAGATCTACCTCGTAGTCGACCGCTGGGCCGAGATCGATCACATCATCAAGGTCAGTCAGCGGATGGGCATTCGGCCGCGGATCGGCGTTCGCGCACGCCTCTCCACCCGCGGTGCGGGCAAGTGGGTCGAGTCCACTGGCGACCGATCGAAGTTCGGACTGGCTCCAGCGGAGCTCGTGGCCGCAGTGGAGCGTCTCCGCGAAGCGGACATGCTCGACTGCCTGCAAATGCTGCACTTTCACATCGGCTCGCAGATCACCGCGATCCGAGCGATCAAGGACGCTCTTCGCGAGTCGAGCCAAATCTACGTGGAGCTCGCACGCCTCGGGGCGAACATGAGAATGGTCGACGTGGGGGGAGGTCTCGGTGTCGACTACGACGGCTCGCAGACCAACTTCCATTCGTCGATCAACTACACCACCCAGGAGTACGCCAACGACGTGGTGGCCGCGATCCAAGCGGCCTGCGACGAGCGCGAGTTGCCGCACCCTGACCTCGTGAGCGAATCGGGTCGCGCCCTCGCCGCCCACCACTCACTGTTGGTCTTCAAGGTCCTCGGGACCGATTCGCTGTGGGACAGTGCCCCGCCCCCGAAATTCGTGCCGGACGATGCGCACGAGGTCCTCAAGGAGAGCTTTGAGGTCCACAAGAACATCAATCGAAAGAACTTTCTCGAAGCCTATCACGACGCCCTCGAGCTCAAGGAGCAGGCGGGGAATCTCTTCAAGCTAGGCTACCTCGATTTGAACGCGCGCGGCGATTGCGAACGCTTGTTCTGGTCGAGCTGCGCGAAGGTCCAAAAGATCGTCCAGGACCTCGACCACCTGCCCGAAGACCTCGAGGGGCTCGAGAAGGCGCTCTCGGACACCTATTATTGCAACTTCTCCGTGTTCCAATCTGCGCCCGACCACTGGGCCGTGGACCAGCTCTTCCCCATCATGCCGCTCCACCGCCTCAACGAGCAGCCCCGGAGGCGAGGGATCCTGGCGGACCTGACCTGTGACAGCGACGGCAAGGTCGACGAGTTCATCGATCTGCATGACGTGAAGAGCACCCTCGAGCTCCATGCGCTCAACGACGAGCCCTACTACCTCGGCATGTTTCTCGTGGGTGCCTATCAGGAGATCCTCGGCGACCTTCACAACCTCTTCGGAGACACGAACGCGATCCAGGTTCGCATCGATGACAGTCCGCTCGGCTATCTCATCGACAACGTCGTCGAAGGCGACACGGTGAGCGAGGTTTTGGGCTACGTGCAGTATGAGAAGCCGGATCTGATGAGGCGTCTTCGCCACATCACGGAGGAGGCGCTTCGCGAAGGTCGGATCGACATGAAGGAGTCGGCGCGGCTGCGCAAACGCTTCGAGAACGAGCTCTCCGGCTACACCTACCTGGAGACCGAAGAAGAAGACGATCACCCGGAAGAGGACGTTCCCGAAGCCGCGGCACGATGATCGACGCGATGGCGCACCTCGAGGACCCTCGGGTAGAGGACCCGAGGCGTCTGCTCGAGCGGGCCTACCGCTGCGGCATCACCGACGTCATCAACGCCTCTTTTTCCCCAGAACGCACTTTGCCGCCGCTCGAGCGGACCGTTCGCGTCCACCGCTGCACCGGCTTGCATCCGATGGCAATCGCGCCAGCGTGCTGGCGCTCCCAGCTCGACGCCGTCACCGATGCGTGTCCCGATCACGTGGCGGTGGGTGAAATCGGCCTCGACGCCCGCGATGGGGCGCCGCCCCTCGACCTGCAGCGCGAGGTCTTCGAACATCAGCTCGCGATCGCACGGATCCAAGAGAAGCCGGTGATCATCCACTGTGTCCAGGCCTGGGGAGCGTTGCTGAATTGCCTAGAATCCTTCTGGCCACTCAAAGGCATCATCCACGGCTACGGCGGCTCACCGGAGCTCCTCGCGCGGGTGGCGAAGATCGGGCTGCTGCCGAGTTTTGGGGGCTCCGTGACGCACCCGCGCTTCAAGAAAGCGGTGGCGTCCGCCGTCGCCGCGGAGAGGTTCTGTATCGAGAGCGACACGCCGGATCATCCGCCGGCCGGCTGCGAACAGAGCGAGCCCGCGGAGCTGCCACGGGTAGTGGAGACGCTGGCCCGCCTTCGGAACGAATCCGAGCGCTCGGTCGTCGATACGAGCCGAGATGCGGCGCTCTGGGTCTTCGGGATCGGGCGCGAACCGGAATAGATCGCTGAAATTCCTGGTTTTTTTCTTTTTTGCGATCGAGTCGGGAGGTTGCTCCCCCTGGCGCGTCGTGAACATTATCTTCTCGCCGATGGCCCGTGACCGAAAAGCCCTGCGCCCCCTCATCGCCGACGGCATCGCGCCGGAGCGCGCGTTGGGAATCGGCATGAATCTCGCGCTGGTAGTCGGAAGCCTACACTCACGGGGCCGGATTCACGGCTCACTGCATCCTGGGATGATCACGGTCGGAGACGACGACACGGTCGCACTCGACGACGGCAGCGACGAGCTCGATCCCACGCTCGCAGTCCTCGAGGAGCTCGCGGGCCACCGCGCGGATGCGGACACACCTCTCGACCGACTCGCCTACCAGAGTCCGGAACAGCTCAGGGGCACAGCCCCGCAGCCAACTAGCGATGTGTTCAGCGTTGGGTGCATTCTTTACGAGATGGTCACCGGCAGACCGCCATTCAGCGGTGAGACGCGGGAGGCCTTGATCGCGGACGTGTCGCTCGCCTCGCCTGTGGACGTGCTCGAACTCGCCCCTCAGGTCTCTCGAGCCTTCGCTCGCGCGATTCACTCCTGCCTCGAGCTACGACCGAGCGACCGCTTCGCCTCCCTCGACGCTCTCGCAGACGAGCTGCAAGGAGTCACGGGACCGCGGGCCAAGCACCGAACCACGGTCAAGACCCAGCCCGTGTCGAGCACGCTCGTTAGCGAACCAGACGCCTTCGACGACGTACCAGATGACCTGCTCCCCTCCGCCCGCCCAGACACCTTCTCGCCCGCGGAGACCGCCCCGCCGCCGGCGCCCGTCGCTGCCTCCGTTCCGAGCCGTCTGCGCTTGGCTGTCTTTGCTCTCGCATTGCTAGCCGTGGCGTCGGTCTCCGTTGCCGTCTACCTCGGGACGCGAGGACCGCCCGTGGCTCCTGCCGTGGCCGTGGACAGCGATACGCTCCTCGTCGTTCCCATGGAAGTTCGTGGGGAGAACAGCGGCGCGGATTATCTCGGGCGCGCCTTTGCGGAAGCCATCGCCATCAATCTGGCTCTGGATGGGACACTCAAAGTCCTTCCGGTGCCGACGGAGGACGAGCTCACGAAGGTTGGCTCCCTGCAGCGCGCGACCCTCGCCCGCAAGACCGGAGCTGGCAAGCTCATCACCGGCTCGATCACACGCACCCCGGATCGCTTGAGCGCATCTCTGAGCTTGGTCGATACGGCAGAGAATCGAATTCTCTGGGGCGCGACCGAGCTCGCCGGTGAGTCGGACTACACCCAGCTCGCGGTCACGCTCGTTCGTCGCTTGGGCGAGCATTTGGGGTCCGATTTCCCGCAGATGTACGACTACATCACGAACCTCACGGGCGGACCGGCGATGGCCGCTTCGCCCACGACCGCGGCGGTGATCGCGGCGCTGCGCGACGGCAACATCGAATCGGCGGTGACGAAGACCGAGGCCTTGATCACCGCCTTCCCAGAGGAGCCGGACGCTTGGGCCCTGCGCGCGCACTCGCTCCTCCTGAACTGGGATGCACGCCCCTCCACGCAGAACATGGAGCGGCTGGAGAATGCACTGAAGCGCCTGCGCCGGATCGATCCGCGCTCACCCTACGATACCTTCTACCGCGGCTACGTGGCGCAGCGACGCGGGGACCGCCGCGACGCGGTCCTCACCTACAGCTCGATCCTCGAGCGCGACGATCTGTCTCCGAGAGCGCGCGCCTGGGTCCTGAAATACCGCGCCAACGTAGAGCAGGAGCTCGACAACGACACCGCAGCGCTCGAAGACCTGCAGGAAGCGTTGCGGGCAGACCCGGCCAATCCCTGGACCCTCGCGATATTGAGCGAAACGCTGCGCAACGCCGGGCGCCTGGAGGAAGCGCTCGTCCGTGGGCGCCAGGCGGTCAATCTCGCCCCCCGCTTCTGGCGCAACCATCAATCCGTCGGACTCGCGCTCTCGGAGCTCGGCCGCTTCGATGAATCCGCCGTCTCCTTCGCGAAGGCCTGTGAGCTGAGCGGCGCCCAGAGCCCCTGCGCCCTCACAGCGATTAGCCTCTGGCGCACCGGCGACACCGATGCGGCCGAGACAGCCGCCGCACACGCCGAAACCCTCTCTCCGCGGCCTTGGGGACTCTACAATCTCGCGTGCTTCCACGCGCTCTCCGGCGAGCGAAATCGCTCGATGGAGCTGCTCGAGGGTGCCGCGGAGATCGGCCTCGTCTATGACCAGGTGGCGTCAGATGCCGATCTCGCGAGCCTGAAGGGTGATCCGCGCTTCGACGCCGTAGTGGCCAAGGTCGCACCCAAGAATTAGCGCGCGCTTTCTCAAGCTGCGCGAGCTCGGAGTCGAGCCGGGACTAACCTGCCACGAAGTGTCTGACGAGTCCTGACAAAGGACTGAGAGTCAACGACTCAGCAGCTTGCATGTCTCTTGGCTGTCCATACGGCGGCGGATGTCGCGTTCGAGTAGCCGAGGGAGCGCTCGTTCGTACCAACTCGTCGGACATCCGGTTCGGCCCGACAAGTCATCGCCAAGACTGCTCAGTGATCGAGACGCCATCGCGACTCCGCGTTGATGACCGTCGGGTTCTCGCAAATCCACGTCGGCTCTCTCGATCAGCTGTCCGGTTCGGTCGAATGGGAGACATTTTTGCAGCCAATCGCTCAGGTCCGGGCACTGACTTCGGCTCGTGCTGTTTCCCTGAAACAACGCCCTATTGATTTGAGTCAAGCCTCGTCTCCGGATCTTCGAGATTCCGTCGGGGCGACGACGTGCTGCCTCTAACGCCGTGCTGTCGATTGTAATCGTGCCGAACACCTTGCCATCAACGACACGAGTACCTTCGAGCCAGATGAGCTCATCGTCATCGAGTGGGGCCGGGAGTTTTCCCCAAACACGCCGCTTTCGCGTACCTTCAGGACACTGCAGCCGAGCGTTCTCCATGCCCTCGGGAGGGGTACCCAGCGCAAGGGAATAGACAGTACCGTCGGGCGCCCAAAAATGGTCTACAATGCTGACACCACTCATGGTCGCCGCAGAGAATGTCTTGAGCGACCGAGTCCCCCCTGACTTCGCTTCGGATTGATGAAGGCTCCAGAACTTGCCGACCTCGTTGCGAGCGCGGTTGTCCGCGGCTTGCGTTGCGAGCGCTTCATTTTCCGTTGCTCCCATCGAGCCGACCGCGAGGATCTTCGAGTCCTCACCTGTCCTGCAATGAACGACTCCAATGAATGTCCAGGCAGGAAAGTCGGCTTCGACATGGGCGTATACGTAGACGTTACCAAGGGCCTGGGCGAGAGCCAGGGCGCCATCTGCTCGATTGCTCTCAGCGGAAGCCTCTTTGCCCATCGCAACTTTCAGTGTCTTTCGTTGGTCTGGCGGTAGGCTCTCGATCTCTGTCTGGAGGAAGAATGGAACTGGCCGCTCACTGACCTCTCCAAGCGAGCCAACACTCGATCCCAATCTGCTTCCCCGGTTTACGATGAGGGTGGGAGGTCCTAGCTCCATCAAACGACGAAGCGCCTCATCCCTTGCTTTCCCACCGCTCGGTAGTTTGCCGTGGGCGTTTCGAAAGAATACCCGCGATTCGGACAGCACGAGCTCGGTCGGTGCATCGCGGGTCAACCAGTGAGATGCTGGAGAGCCCTTGCTTCCTCGTGCAATCGTCATGCGCAGGCTCGTGACCCCACAGGATTTCCACTCGCTCAGCAGTTCGGCGGCGAGCCCAAACCCCGACCTCGGCTCAAAATCGAGCTTCAGGTGGGGCACCGACCCATTGAGCTTCTTACACTGCCCCGGGGTGGGTGCGATGGGAAGAAAGGGTTCGCCGTCCAGGGTGAAAGCGCCGCGCTCGAACCCTCTCAACCAGTCACCGCTGATCACCGGAGCGTTCGTGCCACTGACGATGAAAAGGCCCAGCAGAAGCTCGATCGTCATCTACGAGTCCTATCCAGGGCACGCCGTTCGCGATGCCGTTGCAGCAGTTGTTCTCGTTGGCGGCTCGTTCCTGGATCGAGCACTTTCCCGAGAGAATAATCTGTCTCGACGCACTCCGTGTACTTGCGCGTCAATTCTCGCTGGTCTGGATCGAGACTTACTTCGATCCGCCTCTCGTCGAGATAGCTGAGCCGGAGAGTGACCACTCTGTTCCGGTTGTTGCGCTCCAACTTCCTGCAGCATCTACCGACCATCATGCTGTTCACGTATTGAAACGGTGGCGCAGGGTCCGTGCCGCCCAACACGTCGACAAAGTCAGGTCGGTCGCAGCTAAACATGAGAACGAGGTCGAAATTCGACGAGCCACTGGGACCCGACGTGCGCGCGCCAGACACCGGTCGAATACGCATGCAGTTACCGACACAGCTCCCTGAGTTCACGTCATAGACGCGTAGCTTTGTCGGGATACTCTGTGGCCGGTCCGTGCCCGCTGGGATCAAGAGGCTCTCTAGAATCTTAACCTGAATCCTTGAGGGGAACTCAAACGGTTGAGTCACGACCAAGGTGTTGAATCCACCGACTTCCATGAAATGGTCGACAGTGACGTCCTCCTTCGGACCTAAAGCTGTCTTGACTGCGTTGACCCATGTTTCGATGTCCTTCTCACTGACCGCACGCAGCTTTCCCTGTCGAACCAACTGGGAGAGCGCCTCGATCTCGGGCGACGATGCGGCTCGCGCAGTCGTCGCGCTGGCGAACAACACGAGCAATGCAGCCGAAATCCACCTTCCGTTCATTGCTTGTCCTCGAGGTGTCGCTCGAGGTCCATGGTACGAAGCTTGGAACGGAGTCTCTGAGCGAGCACGAACGCCGGCGTCGCCGGGTCAGGGGTGGCTAACCAGCTGTCTCCCGAGAGATCCACCGTCGACGAAGTACCATCGAGGTATTCGAACGTGACACTGGCCTGTGCGGAAACATTGTAGGCCAACGTTCCTTCCTGGAGTTTGATACCGGGGCCTATGTTGGCTGGGCGTTTTGTGGACCTTTGGATTTGAACGTCGCCGCTGAGCCGAATCGCGATATCCGGAGGACGTTTCTTCTTGCGATCTGCGTCGGAGAGCATTTCGAGCCCGACGCGGGTTAGCTCCTTCTCAATGACGTCCTCCAGCGACCGTCCGTCTTCGGTGCTCAAGTTCGGAACATCAATGTACACTGTGACAGCCGGGCGGTGTACCAGATGCCTTTGCTTGATAGAACGCACCGCGTTGCGGGCGCACTCTAAGTCAGGGTCCCTGGCATAGCTGTCAGCCTCGTGGGTAACGACTTCCTCGACAGTGTATGGCGCAAAGCCCGTCTCGCGATGAACGCGGACTTTGAGCTCGGCGGTGTGTTTGGGTAGCCGGGCGGTATTATCGGTTTCGCGCGGCTTCATCACGCTGATCACCTCAACGCTCACAGCCACATCGAATTTGCTCATCGCTCGCTTCGACGGCGGCGCGTCGAGACCCTTCTGTCCACGGTAGGTGATGCGACGTTTTCGGTCCTGGGCGAGCAGCTCATCGGCGAGCATCGCTTCCACTAGCTCGACGTAGAGGTCGGTGTGGCGATTTTTCTTCACGTCAGGGTCTAGCCCGACCCAAATCAGAGCGGAGCCATTTCTAGAGGGGGCACTCGGGTGTGCACGCCTCTTGCGCTTCTTCGCGTCAGCCACGGACGCGGCCAGCACCACGGCGACCAGCAGTGCGACCCGCCACATTGGTTTCGGTATCAACGTGCCCCCCTTACGGTGTCATGCCCGAAGTCGACATACCCCCGACGAGCATCACCCGCGCCGTATTCACTCTCTCCCTCCCTTGAAGCCTTGGGCCGGCTGTTAGCTCTGCTACGGCCACTTTACGGGTTTGAGGGAGACGCGCTTTTCCCAGCTCGAGTGAGTCGGCGGAGGCTGCTCCAGCCGCAAAGTTGCGCCCTCGTGGCCGTGACCGGATCGCGCCTGAAGCGCCGCGTGCGCACGACCCGTGCCGAGCGAGAAGCGATGCGAAAAGAGTCGAAGCAGCTCATGAACAGCTTCGGCAAGGGCGGCCGACGAACCTAGCTTCCCTGCCCCACCGCCTCGCGCAGGTGCGCAAAGCCGTCGCGTTCGAGGCCTTCGAGGATCGCGAGGTTTAGCTCTCTCACGAGGGCCGTGCCCGCATAGATGAGCCCGGTGTAGAGCTGAATCAAAGATGCGCCTGCGAGGATCTTCGTGTAGCCCTGCTCCCGCGACACAATCCCACCGACACCGACGAGGGGCAGCTTCCCTTTGCTCGCACGGTAGACGTCTCGGAGCACTTCCGTCGAACGCTCGAACAGCGGTCCGCCACTGAGTCCTCCAGGCTCACCCTTGAGCTCATCCGGTAAGCTGTCCGGTCGCGCGATGGTCGTATTGGTCACGATCAGGGCATCGACGCGTTCCATCGCCAGAGCAGTGATGTCGGCTAGGTCCTCATCCACCAGATCGGGGGCGATCTTCAGAAAGAGCGGCACCGTCGGGGCGGCCTCGCGGACCGCGTAAAGAATCGCTTCGAGGGCACCGCGTTCCTGGAGCGCTCGAAGCCCGGGCGTGTTGGGGCTCGAAACGTTGACCACGAGGTAGTCGGCCAACGGACCGAGACGCGCTGCACCGATTCGATAGTCGGCGACCGCGTCCTCGCTGGTCTTGTTCTTGCCCAGGTTGACCCCAACAACGCCCGCTGAGCGGTCACGCCCCTCCAGGCGACGCGCCGCGGCTTCGACCCCTTCGTTGTTGAAACCCAAGCGATTGATCGCCGCACGCTGCGACGTGATGCGAAACACCCGGGGCTTCGGGTTGCCGGGTTGTGGCTTCGGCGTGACGCTCCCGATCTCGACATAGCCAAAACCCTGCGCGAGCATCTGCCGGTACACCCGAGCGTTCTTGTCGAAACCCGCCGCCAGTCCTACGGGATTGGGGAAACGCAGCCCGGCGACCTCCATTTCGAGGCGCGAGTCCACCACCGGAGTCATGCGGCCCCCAAGACCGCGCTCGAGGGCCCACAGGGTGACGTCGTGGGCACGTTCCGCGGAGAGGGAGCGGACCAGGGGGCCCGCGATCGCGTAGAGATCCATGCGGCGCTCTCTACCCCAGCGGTCCGACGAGGCAAAGGCGCCGTGTTGACGCGCCCGGCGCGCCATGGGCGAATGGGTCATGAGTTTTGCACCGGAACCGGCCCTGGAGGAGCTCCTGCTCCAGATCCGTGAATACGTCAATTCGCGTTTGATCCCGCTCGAGCGCGCGCTCCTCGACAGCGGCACCGACGTCGTCCCCCTCCTCGCCGAGGTTCGAAACGAGGTGAAGTCCAAGGGGCTCTGGGCGCCCCATTTGCCGAAGGAGCATGGCGGCATGGGCCTGAGCCTGATGCAATTCGCCCGGGTCAGTGAAGAGCTCGGTCGAACGCTCCTCGGCCACCATGCGTTCTTTTGCCACGCACCGGATGTTGGAAACATCGAGATTCTGATCGAGCACGGAACGGCCGCCCAGAAGGAGCGCTTTCTCGCGCCGCTCCTGACCGGAGAGACTCAATCCTGCTTCGCCATGACCGAGCCCGACACCGCAGGCTCGAACCCCCTGCTCCTCGCGACGACGGCGCGGAGAGATGGCGACAACTACGTCATCAACGGGCACAAGTGGTTCGCCACCGCGGGAGACGGCGCGGCCTTTGCCATCGTGATGGCAGTTACCCAGCCCGACGCGGAGAATCCCTACGCCAAGACCTCGATGCTCCTCGTCCCGACAGACACTCAGGGGTACGTGCACGTTCGCAACGTACCTGTGATGGGGGAGGCCCACGGGGGCTACTTCTCACACGCGGAGCTTCGCTTTGAGGATTGCCGGGTTCCGGCGGAGAATCTGCTGGGTCCAGAGGGCGGCGGCTTCCTGATCGCCCAGCAGCGACTGGGCCCGGGACGGATTCATCACTGCATGCGCTGGATCGGGATCTGCGAACGCGCGCTCGAGCTGCTATGCCGGCGCGCGGCCAGCCGCGAGATCGCGCCGGGCAAGCCCTTGGCCACGCGGCAGATGGTGCAGCAGTGGATCGCCGAGTCCCGCACGGAGATCGATGCGGCGCGATTGCTGGTGCTCGACACCGCCGAGGCGATCGATCGCGAAGGAGCCTCCGCGTCGCGCGTGCAGATCTCACAGATCAAGTACTTCGTGGCCGGGGTCTTGGACCGGGTTCTCGATCGCGCGATCCAAACGCACGGCGCCCTGGGCCTCACGGAAGATACGCCTCTTGCGCATTGGTACCGGCACGAGCGGGCGGCGCGGATCTACGATGGAGCGGACGAGGTGCACAAAGCGGTAGTCGCACGCCAGGTGCTCGAGGAGTACGGGAAGCGCTAGCCCGCTGGATCAAAACCCTTCGGCGGTCATCGCGAAATCGAACTCCTCCTGCGTGCCAACCTTCCAATCGCGGCTCTGGGAGATCGTCTGAAACGGCGCTTTGCTGACCCGCACGGTGACCTCGAAGCGCTCGCCGCTGAGATTCGCGCCGGCGCACCAGGCGAACTTGCCATTTCCGTCCGTCCGCGTCTCTCCGAGGAGGGCTGCACCCATGAAAAGGCTGACCTTGGCGTTCTTCACCGGCACGACGATGTCGCCGCGCGCCTGGACTCGCCCGGTGACGCAGCGATTGCTCTTCGCCACCGCTGGAGCAGCCTCCGCGAGGGGAACAGGCTCCGTCGGATCTGGCCGAGGTGCGATCGAAGCTTTCGGCTTGGGCCGAGAACCGCGAGTCTTCCGTTGCGGCGCTTCGGGCTCCGGCGACTCCTCCACCACCGGCTCCGGCGCTGGTTTCGGAGCATCAACGGGAGCTGCACAGGCAGACGTGGCGAACGTCGCGAGCAGTAGGAATGAGCCTCGCATTTCATGAGTCTGGGTAGGCTCCCGTAAATGCGCAAGTTTTTAGGTCCAACGGAATCGACGAGGGTGTTGCAGCGTCGTTCCAGAGACGGATTTGACCGCCCCCCCCTCAGCAGATGAGGATGCGAAGCCACGATGTGGATATGGACTCTCACCGCGACGCTCTTCGTTCTTGCCACCGAGGCCGAGGCTCCGAAACCGCCGATCGAGCCGAATCGAAAGTGGGAGGTCCTGAGCCGACCTCGCACGGACACCCAGCGTCGGGAGGCGCTCCGTATCGCCGCCGAGAGGCTCGGCGATGACACCCTTCTCAAGCTCGCCGGATTCGACGTCACGCCCGAGCTTCTGCGTACTCTCGCTCAGACGCCGGCAGAAGAGCCCTTGCTCCGCGCCATTCGAGAGAAGACACGTCGCCCGATCGACCTAGACGATTTTCTTCTGTTCTTGGATGACGTGCTCGCGATGCCCGAGGATTATCGTTCGAGCGGACTCTGGGTGTCCGGTGGCCGCGCCCGGGCTGAAGGGATCCTCCTGCACCCAGACGACATCTACAAGAAGCGCCCCCGCCGCTACGGCACACGGGGCCAGCCGCTCGCTGTGGATAAACCCGCGCGCCCAGACAAGCTCCCGCCTGCGGCGGATGGTGATCCCCTCGGGCCGAACTGGAGTGCTCGCTTCGAGAATCCCAGCGACCGGGAAGGCCTCGAGGCGGCTCTGAGCGAAGTCGCGCCCGATTTTCGTGCGCGCGTTGTGAACCTCCTCGACCAACTCGAAGCACAGGGAGCCGAGGTCTACCTCACGTCCACCGTACGCAAGCGCGAGCGCGGCTACCTGATGTGGGGCGCGTTCTACCTGAGCCGAAGCCCGAACGATGAGGTCCTCGCGGCGCGCGTGCGAGAGATCACCGCTTTAAACGAGAAGTGGAAGCTCAACATTCCCATTCAGTGGCAGCACCCCGAAGGACTGGCGGCAACCAAAGAAGCGGCGCGACAAATGAGTGACGCCTATGACGTGGTCTATGCCACCCGACGCGGGGCACAGTTCTCGGACCACTACGACGGCGATGCGGTGGACTTCGTTGCCCTCGGCCTGCCGCGCACATTGTCTCTCGAGGCCCCGGACGGCGCGAAGAAGACCTTCAATTTGAGCGACCCGTCGCAGCCTCGAGACATCAGCCTGACCCCTGGTCTCGTGCGCTGGGTGGAAAGACACTTCGGCTTCAAGAAGCTCCTGAGCGACTACCCGCACTGGAACGACGCCGCGAAGAACTGAGCGAAGGACCGCAGTGGATACCGGCTACGTCCTGTCCTGGGTAGTGGCGCTGAGCTCCGGTCTCGCGCTGATGCTCGGTCTTCGTCGGGGCGGGCGGCCGCGTGGATGGGTGGTCGTCCATGGCGGCCTGCTCGCGATTCTCGCGGTCGCCGCGACAGTCTCGGACCTCTCGCTCGCGGGACTCGTTGCAGGCGCGGTTTGGGTGCCTTCGGTGCTCATTCCCATCCTGCTGGCTCGACAAATTCCGAAGTGGATCGGTGTGCGGCGCTATCGCATCGCTTCTTGCGCTGCTCGCGCGGTCGCGCTCCTCCACCCGGCGGACGGCTGGCAGCATCAGCTGACCTCGGTCCGTGTTCTCGCCGCACTCGACAACGGTCGGCTCGAAGCTGCGGATGCATTGATCCGAGCCCTACCGGAGCACAGCCCGGCCCGGCGCGCGCTGCGTGCCCACTGGTGGCGCGCCTCAGGACGTTACGAAGAAGCCGCTCAGTGGCTGAATGAAATGCGAAGGCCAGGATCGCGCCTGGAGCCGGCTCTGCTCTCGCTGGAAATACGCGTGGCTGGCGAGCGGGGCGATTTCTCTCAGCTGCTTGGAGCGATGAATCGGATCGCCGCGTTGATGGGCCCCGCCCCCGATCGCGCCTCTACCTCGCTCATGCTCGCCGCCTTTGCCGGAGACACAGCCCTGACGGCTTCGCTCTTGGAAGAGGCTCTGCCTGATCTCCCGGCCGACGCGGCGGCCTTCTGGCGCCTCACCGCGGCGCAACGGGCAGGAGCGGACACCTCCGAGGCCCTGGCGGTCCTCGAGCATTCAACCCATCCGGTCACCCGCGCCGCGACAGTACGACGCAGGAGAACCCCGCTCGCCCGTCTCGATGACACCTCCCGGAGCCTTTGCGCACCGGCACTCAAGCGGATCGCGGAGGAGCTACAGGCGGGGCTCCTGATCCCACCGAGCCGGGCGCGCCCCTGGGCCACCTGGGGGATCTGCGCGGTGTTGCTCATCGCTTTCGCCGTAGAGCTCCCAGGCGGCGTAGAAAACCTTGAAAACCTCGCGACCCTCGGCGGGCTTGTTCTTCCGGTCTCGCTCACGCCGGGCGAAGGGTGGCGCGTGATCACCGGTGGTTTGCTTCACTTCGGATGGCTTCACCTGACACTCAATGTGGTTGCGATTCTGTTCTTTGGCGCTCGGGTAGAGCGGCGGGTCGGAGCCATCTGGGTCTTGGCGGTCTTCGCCTCGAGCAACATAGGCGCCATGCAGCTGATCGTGAGCACCACGACCGCGAGCGCGGAGAACCCGGGCATTCTGATCGGCGCCTCCGGCGGGGTCATGGGGATTCTGGGCGCGGTTCTGGCCGGCGTTTTGTTGCACTATGTCCGCCACCGCTCGCCGCGAGAACGGCGGGAGCTCTTCGTTCTGGTCGGCATCGTCGCGCTTCAATCCCTCTTCGATGCTGCCACCCCAGAGGTCAGCGGGCCCGTGCACCTCTTTGGGCTGCTCATCGGACTCGCGCTCACCCTATCGCGCTTTGGGCTCGTAGCTCTCTTCGACACGAGGCCAACACGAGCACGCTGAGCAGCAATTCGCGAAAAGATCTCAAGTTCTCTCGCGATGGGCGGGATGCGCCGCGGCCAGCGCCCCTCGTGGTCGCGAACGCGGGCCTCGAGATCCCGGCGCCCGGCTCGCGCAAATAAAAACGCCCGGGCGAATTCAATCCGCCCGGGCGCATTCTATCCGATCAGCGAGACTTACTCGGTCGGGGGGAGCAGCACACCGTCGATGATGTGCACGATGCCGTTGCTGGTGACCACGTCGGTGTACACGACGTTGATCGTGCCATTCAGCACCACACCGTTGCTGGTGTCGATCGCGATGTCCTGGCCGCTCGCCATCGTCTGCGAGGTAGCCGGCGGCGGGCCGACGATGTCTGCCGCTGCGACCTCGGTCCCGAGCACCGCGTGGTAGAGCACCACCGCCTCGACATCTTCGTCGGGAAGGATGTCAACGACCGGAGCCACCGCGTTCACAGCGGGGTTGATCGGCGCGAAGAGCGTGAGCGCACCGTCGGCATCCGCGAGCGCGTCCACGACCGTATTGGCGGTCAGGTCGCCGGCGACACCGGCGATGGCGCTGAAGATCGGGTAGGTGGTGAGAAGCTGGAGGGTGGTTCCCGGAAACTCAGGTACGAGGGCCTCCGGCAGGAGCACGCCGTCGATCAGGTGCACGACGCCGTTTGTGGCGAGAATGTCGGTGGTGGTCACCTGGATCACTCCGTTCAACGCTACGACAGTCTCGCTGCCAACGGTGTAGACGTTGATATCGATGCTCGAGCCGCTGAGCGCGGTCCCGACACTCATGCCGTTCATGCCGACGACGTCGCTCGCGGTCACCGTGTCACCGGCAATCACGTGGTAGTTCACGACGTCCTCGAGGATCGCGCTCGGGTCTGGAACCAAGGCGAGCAAGGCGGTGAACGCGTCGTTGGTAGGCGCGAACACGGTGAACTCACCTTCTGAGCCTAGGAGTTCCGCCTGCGCGGTGCTCAGGCTGTCCACCAAGGTCGAGAGCTCGGGCGTTGCCGCGGCGATCTCAGCGATGGTCTGGGTCGGCGCGCTGTCGCCGGTGCCATTGTTGTTGTTGTTTTCCGTCTCATCGTCGTCGCCACAGGCTGCGATGAACAGGGCGCCGACACAGGCCAGCACGCGAAATGAATTCTTCAGATGCATTGTGGAGTCTCCAAAAACTGCTCGGCGCCTCCGCGCCGTCGTGAGACGAGCCCCACGCGTCCCCTGCGGTCACCCGCACGAAGAGTCTCGTCGTTTTATCCTTCCCCCATTGGGGGCAGCCGGCCGGTAAACTAAACGGCAAACGCTTCCTGGCAAGGTGGAACCGACAGTTGAATCGCCGAAAAGCGCTGTTTTTAGGTTCGTTTTCGCGAACCGTGCGATCGACGGGAAGTGCTCGGGTGGGTTTGCCTAGGCGGGTGCCCCACCCTGCATATAGGCTGTGCTTGCCTCTGGCGTCGTCAAGCCGGCGCTTTCAAACCACACGCGCACGTCCGGATCTCGGAGCAGAATCCCGACCTCGCCCGCGTGCAGGCGCCACTCGAGCCGTGCTGCTATCTCGTGGATCTCTGCGACGAGGCGATGGTACTCGCCGCCGGGCTCGGACTCGAGCGAGAGGATCACCTCGCCGAGGCGGCGATGCTTGAAGAGACTGCGTCGGACCGCTGCGACGTGGCGCCATACCAGCAGCGCAGCCCGATTCTCCCGCTCCTGAAACACCTCGAAGTGCCGGTTGCGAGACATCGAGATCCCACGGGCTTCGAGCTCCAGAATGCGCGCCACCGCGCTCATCGCTTGCGTCCTCGATGCATGGTCTGAAACGATAACGTGAACGGCGGCTCTGTCAAACCGCCCGATGAGGGACCCTCATGACCACGAGGTTTGCGATCGCTCTGCCCAACGGGAAGCCCGTAACCGCCGACTACCCGACCGCGGCCGAAGCGTGGCGCGAGCTGATCGCGGACCTGCCGACCGACCCGGACGCCGCTCGCACGCTGACGCTGAAATGGGTCGGCAAGGGGTATCGAGTGATCGATCGCGGTCAGGGGACGTAGCGGTAGTACTCGATCCCCACGTCATCGAAACCCGTGCCGTTCATGCCGCCCACCCGGTCAACGACGAACGCGTTCTTGATCACGTCAGCGACCTCGACGTCGATCCCGTCGTGAATCGCTTCGTACTGCTCCCGCGTGAGGTCGAGAGCCCCTTCGAGGCTCTCCGCGAACCGGATCCGGCGCGCAGCCTCCTCGAAACCCTCGACAACAGACACCGGGATCGCCTCGGCGGCATCCCCGCTGCCGTAACCCACGAGCAACCAGCTCCGTCCGGCGTTGCCCTGCTCTACCGCTTCTTCCAAGGCCGCGGCGAGCCATGCGGGAAGCGAAGCGGTGTAGAGGTTGCCGAGCTCCATCATCGGGTCTGAGCCGAGGGCGAGCTTCTCATCCACGAGCTCACGATGACGCTCCTGCGAGCGGAAGGCGCGAAGCACGCGCATCGTGCACGGAAACGGATCGTCATCGAGGCGCCCTTCCTTGGTCGCGGCGAACAAATCTCTCGGGCGGTCGAGCTCTGCGAGCACCGTGTCGAGCTCCACGTCCGCCACGGCGCACAGCTCGGCGAGCTCGGCTTTCTTCTCTTCGGTCCGCGACATTTCAACCAGCGTGCTCATCGCCCAGGCGGTGATCGGGATCTTCCGATAGGGCCGATGGAAGAACACCCGGTCGACGTTCGCGCTGAGTGTGTCGCGCTCGCTTTCGGGCAGCTTCGCGCGCATCGCGTCGAGTGCGGCCAAAACCTCATCGAGATAGCAGGCCGTTGAGTACTTGCCGTTGAACACCGGGAAGTCGTGCACGCGGTTCACGCTCGCCGTGTACTCGGGCTCCATGAACCGTTGAAACGGCTTGCGAAAATCGGGTCCGCGATAGCGCGAAGCGCTGCCCGAATGACGCACGTCGATCGCGAGAAGTTTTGGATCCTCCTCCACGAGCATGGCGACCGCGCCTGCCCCCTGCGTGGGCTCCCCGGTGCTCCCGCGCTCGTATTCGGCGATGTCCGCGGCGACTACGATCGCTTTGCGGCCCGCGCCGTCGACGTGAAGATAACGCGCGGCTTGCTTCAGTCCGTACATGCCACCGAGGCAGGCGTGCTTGATCTCCGGGACCTCCATGTCACGGGCGAGAGGGGGCAGTCCTTTTTGCTGCAGACCCTCGTCGATCATTCCGCGAAGAATCACCGCCCCAGCGGCGTTGTCCGTGCTCGATTCGGTCCCGAGAATGAGCATGCCCACGGACGAGGGATCGATGTCGTAGCTTTCGATCAGCCGCAGCACCGCACTCGCAGCCATGGTGTAAAGGCTCTGCCCGGGGCCCTTGACGCGAAAGCTTCGGCCGACGACCGCCGAAACTTTGTCCCAATTTGAATCGGTCCATTCGCACCAATCGCGAAGGTTCACCCGGTGAGGCGGGACGTAGACCGAGAAGCCGCTGATGCCTACTGTTGCTGCCATGTGCGTGATTCTCCTGTGCGAGGCGCAAAAAAACGCTCGGATAATCGGCGCTCCTCCCCCCGGAGTCGGTCTAACATGTGGACCAATTGGCCGGAAGGGAAGGCCACCCGATCTAGGTCAATCGGAAGTACTACTCAATGCTGATTCGCCTTGAAACATTTCTGTTCGTCCTTGGGGCGCTGATGGCCTGTTCAGTGTCTGCGCCGCCCTGCCCTCAGGGCCAACGATTGGCTCAGAACGAACGTGAAGGCGCATTGATTCGCTACTGCGTCTCGCTCGAAGATGGCAAGGCCACCGGAGATTTCAGTTGCCGCCACGAAGACGGTCGCGCGGTAACGGGGACCTATGACCACAACCGCAAGGTCGGTGAATGGCGTTTTTTTCACCGAGGTGGCGAGCTGCTACGGACGGAGCGCTGGGAGCGCGGAGAGCGAGTGCTGGCGACGCTCTTGGTCGAGGAGGAACGCCCTCCCCTGCGCTGCGGCAAACACGTGATCGTCGAAGCTCCTCCAGGATTTCCGGACATCGACGCAGGTTGGCAAGTCGCGGACGGTGAGTCGCGTCGCTATTTTCCAGACAGCGATGTGATCTGGATGCGCGGTCGCTATGAAAACGGCCTAAAAGACGGAGAGTGGCTCTACCAGAGACGCAGCGGCGAGCCCTTCATCACGGGTCACTACCGCGCCGGGCTTGCGCACGGACGTTGGAAGCGTCATCGATTGAATGGTACCGTCGATTCGGCTCGATACGACCGCGGTCGACTCTTGAAGGGTCTCGATCTCGCCGCTGCAGCTCCTAGCGTTCGGGGCCTGGTGAGCAAGGACCCGAGCGAGCTGACCCGCAACGAGGTACGCACAGCGCTCGAGGAGGCATTGCATTGAATCGCCGCACTCGAACACGCGTGCGCGAGGCCCTAGAGGCGCACCCCTATGTGCCTGCCCACGGTCTCGCGAGTCGCCACGCCCAAACGATCTACGCGCCCTTCTTTCGCCGACGCCCAGAGGTCGCCTTCGCGCGCGAGATCTGGAACACCCCCGACGACGATTTTCTGAGGGTCGCTCTGAGCGAGGGTCGACCCGATCGTCCCGTCGCGATCTTGATTCATGGTTTGGAAGGCAGCGTCGAGGCCCCCTATGTTCCGGGGATCGCGCACCTACTGGAGTCGCGCGGATACACGGTTATCGCCTACGACCAGCGCGGTTGCGGTGGAGAACTGAACCGAGCGCGACGGCTCTATCATTGCGGTGTCACAGAAGACATCGAGCTCGTGGTGCGCAGAACGATCGAGCGCTTCCCCAACCGACCGGTGATGCTCGCCGGAGTTTCCTTGGGCGGCAATCAGCTAGGCAAGTGGCTCGCCACACACCAGGTCCCCGACGCGATCCGCGCGGCGGCGATCATATCCCCGCCCTTCGACCTCGTCACGAGCGGCGCGCACATGGATTCACGCATGTGGCTCTACGTTCGCCACTTTCTCAAGACACTGATTCCCAAAGCTCTGGAGAAGGAGCGCCAGTACCCCGGCTCCATGGACGCTCGTGCGGTGAAAGAGTCGAAGACCTTCGCCGAGTTCGATACTCACGCTACCGCGGCCCTGCACGGCTTCCGCGATTCCCACGACTACTATTCGTCGGTCGCCTGCGGCCAGTACTTGTCGGATGTTCGTGTGCCCACGCTCGTGCTCGCCGCCGAGGACGACCCGTTCAATCCGGGGGAGACGATTCCCCGCGACACGGTGAAACAAAACGATTCTCTCTTTGGACTCTTCCCGCGCCACGGCGGGCACGTGGGGTTCATCTACGGAACGATGCATCAACCTCGCTTCTGGGCCGAGGAGCAGACCGCTCGCTTCTTCGAGATTCAGCGCGAGCTGGCATAGGGCACATCTCACACCCGCTATCGTCGTCAATTCAGCGCTCGCTCAAGGCTTCGGCTCCGGCCGTGGCATGCCCGCGATAGAGGCTTCAATGGCCGAGTTACTCTTCAGGAGCGCGGCCAACACCTCGTCCCGGTCCTTGAGACCGTCCGTGCTCGGTCGGCGATGATCCTGGTCGATGAACGGCCAGAGC
Source organism: uncultured Bdellovibrionales bacterium (assembly GCA_964468125.1). Classification (GTDB taxonomy): domain Bacteria; phylum Myxococcota; class XYA12-FULL-58-9; order XYA12-FULL-58-9; family CAYXVF01; genus CAYXVF01. The sequence goes on from CAYXVF010000020.1 coordinate 46,832, forward strand.
GGCTCCCGCACACGTTCCGGCAAGACGCTCTCAAGATACTCGAGGGCTGTCCCCCGCAGGTTTTGGTCGTCCGTATGTATGCCGCGAAAGGCAATTCGAAGCGGTGCAGACGGCAAGACCAGCGCCAGCAAGGTGAACACGTGCTCGAGTCCACGTCCGGTGCGATCCGCGAGGTATTCATTCAGCCACTCAGTACCCAAGGTCTCTTCTTCGCCCTCCTCGTCCTCGTCCATGGAGTCCAAGAGCCGGTAGCTCTTCCAGACCCGCTCGTCCACGGCGACTTCCCGCACCACCGCCGTGCAGACGGCATCGCGGTCGAATTCAATTTCCGGATGGCGGTGATGAATGCGCGCCAGCGCGCGCCCACACTGGTAGCGGACCTCGAATCGTTTGTCGTGGAGGCCGGCCAGGAGTCCCGCGGCAACCCACTGCTCACTGGACACGGACAGAACCCGCGGCACTCGCCGTCGAATGGTGAACTCCTGCTCGCCATCGAGAAGTGCGTCCAAGAGCGCTCCGGCGCATCGGGGCATCAGCTCGCGCAGCGCGCGCGTCACCAAACCGCTGACCTCGTCCCACGCCAAGAGCTGGATCAGTTGAGGGACGTGCACGAGCTCGAAGGGACCGGGGTCTGTCAACGCTTTGCTCACGCGCGCGAGGTCACCGCTTCTGAGCCCCACCAGACGGCGCACGGAGCCATCCTGAAGCTCGGGCTCCGTGATCGCCGACTGGTCTTCTATCCGACGCGCACTTTGCCGGAGCGCGCGCAGCTCTTCCCGGGCCCCCGCCACCCCGCTCCTGCTCGTGACCAATCGACCGAGGTCCACGGTAGCCATCGTCTGCATCACCGCGCCGGTCCGAAGCACGTCGTCGCCCGGGTTGAGATCGAGATCGGCAGCGCGTTCGAGGAGTCGCTTCTCGAGCGAATCGACGTAGCCCCGATGGAGCAGCATCGAGAGGAAAACTGCGATGCCAGCGGCGACGCCCGCGAGGAGCACCAGTGCGCCGCTCGCTTCGGTCGGAGCGATGAAGATCAGGCCGCTGATGATGAGCCCCGCGGCCGCGTCACCCAGGCGATCAAAGCCGGCGTCGATGATCGTCTTCGCCGAGCGTTTGTCGCGCTCCGCCACGGGTGTGTAGAGCAGCTCGTAGCCCGTGCGAAACAAAGAGTTCCTGAACACCGCCTCGGCGGCGCGCGCAAAGGTCGCCGCTGCGAGCCCCGGGACGATCATCATCACCCCGACGCCGGTCACCATCATCAGGGGCAACGATGAGACCGTGCGTGCAATCCCGAAGCGTTGGAGCACCGGATTCGCCAGGACGGATTGAATGGCGAAGGTAGCGAGGCCGAGGATGGTGTAGAAGGCAGCGAAAAACTGCATCAACGATTCGCCGTCACCAAAGCTCTGACTCGCCACATCTTTGAACACGTAGTCGAGGAATCCAGCCGCTACGGTGACTACGAGCAGCAGTAGCGCGATCTCCCGAAGATAGGCGTCGCGCGCGAGCACCTTGAAGCCATTCTCGCTCTCGCTCGGTTTCGCCTGACTCGGCGTGAGCGAGTCGCCGCCGATCGACCAGACCAGGATCCCTCCCAAGACCTGCAGTGCCGCAAAGATGGGCAGCATCGTCGCCACTGTACTCAGGGCAGCGACCCGTTCGGCGAGCAGTCCGCCGATCACGCCGCCTGCGGTCGCTCCGATCGTGATCCGCGCGATCTTCGGCTTCGCCGTACGCGGATCAAATCTTTCGTTCACCACCGACCAGAGTCCGGAGATTAGAATGATCCCGAACACCGCGAAGTGAATGTACGCAGCCGCCGCAACCGCCCGGGGCTGCTCATCGATGTAGGACCACTCGAGCAGCGAGAGCCCCGCCGAGACGTAGAAAGCGATGGGCGTGACGGTCGAGGGACCAAAGAGACCGAAGAGTCGACTCGTCGCGACGACGACGAGCACGGAGATCACCGACGAGATGATCACCATCGTCGGCAGGTCTGTGACTGGAAACGAGCTCAGGAACAACGCGTCGCGGGTGGCCTTGCCGGCCACCTGAGCAGCGATCGCCAGCATCGCCGCGGCGATCGCAGCATATGTTGCCCGCTCATTGCTCCGGCTGATCACCACTCACGCCGTCGATTCCAGGCCACGGATCCACTCGGCGAACTGCTCACTGAGCCGGTCGTAGCCAGCACTCGACGTCGCGACCTCGTCGTTGCCGTGCATGATTCGGATGTTCGCGTGAAGGTCTACCTCGCCCTCAGGCTCAGGAATGCTCGAGAGGCGATCGATGCGATCAGCCGCCTCGGACAAAGCTTCTTCGACCGTGCGGTTCACCGAGCGGGCGAGATGGGTGGCGCTCAGCTCCTCACCCGTGAGGTCGCGAACAAACTCTCTGAATGTCTTGGCGTTTCCACGCCTCCAATAGGCTTCTTCGAGCGTCGGACCGATCTTCGGATTGTCAACGAGGTGTCCGTCTCGGTCGAGGAAGAAGGCGCGGGTTTGATGTACCGCAACCTCCGCCAAGACGTAGCCGTGATAGTAGGCGCTCGACTCGCCGCTCAAGAGGTGGGGCACGCTCAGGACGGGCCGAGCGCTCCCTTCGTCGAGAAAGAGGAAGCGACGCTCCACCTCACGCACAGTCTCGAGGATCTTCTCGGGCGTTAGCTCCTCGTCCGACAGCTCGTAAATCGCCCGCTCCGCATAGGGTACGACCATCATCGCGCGCAGCTGCCAGGCTGCGGCGGGCTGACGCATTCGGATCGCCTTGTCGATCAGCTCGCGCGGGAGTGGCTCACCGCCCTCGCTCCGCGCATAGCGCGTCTGCCAGTCTGCGTCGTCGAGAAGCGAATCCAGGAACATGCTCTGGGTTTCCGCGAACGCCACTGAGGTGGGCGCAAACTCCTGGGCGAAGCAGGGCGCGGGCATGTCGATGTTCGCAAAGTGCGCCGCGTGTCCGCCTTCGTGCAGGAGTGTTTGTAGCGCACGGTGGCCCGAACCCACCTGCCCGGGGACCGCATTCGCCGTGAACTGTATGCGTGCGGGCTTGCGCTCACCCCGATCGCGCCAGCCGCAGACCGGGCCGTGCATGAAGCCGTTCTCGTACTTGCCCTTTCGGTCGACGAGATCGAGGACCATTTCGGCCCCGTGGTAGCGAATCCCGAGCGCTGAAAAGGAGCGGGTCCAGACGTCGACGGCGCGGCTGAAAGGAAAGTAGGGCTCTTGCTCCGCCGTGACGTCCCCGCTGATCAGATAGTTGATGTTCCAGGGTGCGACCGACGCACCGTGCTGATCGCGTAGCGCCTCGACGCTTTCCTCCGCGCGCGCGCGCGTGAGTGCGTCGAGCTCGTCGAGCACCTCGAAGATCTCCGCTTTGGACAAGCCTTCGACCCGTTTCACGGTCCAGTCATAGAAGTCCTCGCCCCCCATCATTCTCCCGAGCGCGTTTCGCCGCTTCACGACGTCGATGAAGCCGTGCTCGAGCACATGGTCTTCGATGCTCCGCAAGCCAAGCCACGCCGCTTTGCGCGTCTTCTCCTCTTTGCCGTTTCGAACCATCAAACCGAGACGAACCGAGCTTGCCGGATGAAACTCGCCGGCTACCGTGTAGCCCAGCTCCATCGTCGCGCGGGCGCGCGAGAGCTTGCCTTCCTCCTCGATGATTTCCTCTGCCAATGACTGGCCTTCTTCACTCGGTATGGAGTGGGCGTCGAGAGTCCGGGCCCACCCCCGAAGTGCGACGAGGTCGTCTTCGCCGACGGAAGGGTCGCCGGACTCCACCGCCGAGAGCGTCTCGTGCACCTGGCGGCGGCGCTCGACATCGCGAAGCCAGCGCTGAAGTGCGATTTCCGCCGCCTCAAACCGCTTTTGCGCGGCGGCGGGATCTCTAGTCAGTCCCATGTACGAGGACCAAAACGCATCCTCTTTCTTGGTGTGCAGCGCTTCGTATTCGTGATTGAGCTGGTCTACGAAGGCAGAGACATCGTTTCGCACGTTCACTCCTTGACCGTCGCCGCCCCCAGGGGCTACCCGCGGCGTTCATGGTGGCCCGAGAGGCGGAAGACCTGACGAACCGAACCGAGCTCCGGCGGCGATTCTTGAGGCTAACGGCCTTGAACGTAGCGAGCAACCTCACCGTGCCCGTAGCCTCCCTCGTGGATACGGCGATGCTCGGTCACCTAGACGAGGTCCGCTTTCTCGCCGGCGTCGCGCTCGCGTCGATCATCTTCGACTACCTCTTTTGGGCCTTCGGCTTTCTGCGGATGGGGACCACGGGCATGGTTGCCATGGCGCACGGGCGTGGGGAAGACGAAGAAGCGGCGCGCGTCTTCCTGCGCAGCCTCGCGGTGGGCCTGTGCATCGGGGTTCTCGCGCTGCTCCTCGCCCCAGTGATCCGGGAGGGAGCCTTCGCCCTGTTGGCTGGCTCCGAGGCGAGCGAAGCGGTGGGACGGGTCTACTTTGGAGCCAGAATCTGGGGCGCCCCCGCGGTCTTCGCAAACTTGGCGCTCGCAGGCTACTTCATTGGTGTCGGTCGCAGCGCGTCCGCCCTGGCGATGGCGTTCGCACAGAACCTCGGCAACGCGGCGCTCAACGTCTGGTTCATCTGGGGATTGGGCCTCGAAGCCTACGGGGCAGGGCTCGCGTCGATGACGAGCCAATATCTGGCGGTCCTCGTCGGTGCTGGCGCAATGGTGCGTACCCAGCCCGTTTGGCCGAGCACGCTTCGGGCGCTCTTCGAGCGTCGAGCCTTGCGCTCGCTGTTCGACCTAAATCGCGACATCTTCATCCGAACCCTCTCGATGCTGACCGTCTTCGCGGTATTCACCAACTTGAGCGCCTTGGGTGGTGAAGCAAGGCTCGCTGCCTTTGCGATTTTGATCCGCTTGCTCACCGCCGCCGCCTACGTCGTTGACGGCGCGGCCTTCGCCCTCGAATCTCTCATCGGCGGAGTATGGCACAGCCGCGACTACGACACGGTGCGCTGGCTCGTCCGCTACGCGATGCAACTCGGACTCTGGGTGGCTGCGTCGCTGGTCGCCATGTTGCTGCTGGGCGGCGAGAACGCCTATGCCGTACTCACGGAGCACGAGGAAGTCGTGACGATCGCTCGGCGATACGAGCTGTTCATGGTAGCGACACTGGCCTTCGGGGTCGTGGCATGGATCTACGACGGGGTTTTCATCGGTCTGACCTGGGGTGCGCGCCTGCGCCAGGCCGCGCTCTGGTCCGCGAGTGCGTTCACCCCCGGCGCGCTCTACGCCTGGTCCACGGGGTCCGCAACGGCGCTCTGGCTCGCGTTCCTCGCGTTCACCGGCGCCCGTGCGCTGACCCTCGCTCTCGCCTGGCGCGTTGCGCTCCGCGTCTGATGCCTCGGCCCCGCGTCAATTTCCTCCTTCTGGTTGGGGGGTCGAGGTCTTATCTTCCGTCGAGGAGCAATTGACCGATGAATGTCCCCGAGCAACTCTTCGAGACCCCTATTTTCGCCATCCGTGACGAATGCCGCGCCGGCGACGTACGAACCTTCGTGCTCGAGCGCCCTGCGGGCTTTGAGTTCCAACCGGGACAGTACGTCTGGTTCTCCGTGTCCACCCGCGACGCCTATCCGATGGCAATCGCCTCCGGGATCGAAGACGAACGACTCGAATTCTCCATCCGGAAAGGCTCCGGTACCGCCGCGCTCTTCGAGAAAGCAACGGGGGATCGGGTTACGATCTCTGCCCCTTCCGGCACGGCCTTCCCACTCGCCGAGATCGAACCGGGACAGCCGGTCGTTTTGGTGGCAGGGGGCACGGGGGTCACCCCGATTCGCGCGACCCTGCGTTCCTTGCCGCCGGAGCATCCGATCCGAGTGGTCGTGGGTGCCCGGAGCGGCGCGGACCTCCTCTATGCAGATGAGCTCCTTGCGCGTCCTGGCGTGACTTTGACCGTCGAAGACGCAACTGATTGGCCAGGAGCGGTCGGACGGGTCACCGAGCACCTCGCGAATGTAGACTCGAATGCGATCGCGTTCGTATGCGGCCCAGACCCGATGATGCTCGCCGTAAGAGACGCCCTGCTCTCCGCGGGCGTCGCCGCTTCCCGCATCTACCTGAGCGTGCAAGCGTTGAACGCAGCGGGTGATGTGGTGGGGCCGGTGCTCTCCACAGACGACCCGGTCTTGGTCGAAACCCTCTCTTGAGCTTCAATGGGCCTGCGGTCTGCGAGACAAGCGCTCGAGCCCCAAGACGCCCACGAACCCCACGATGAGTACGAGGAGCGCGACGACGAACATCGGCTCACGCCCGGTGAGCTCTAGGTACTCGAATGGCGAAACGTTCTCCTGGACGAGGGGCTTGGTGACGCCGTGCCGGTCCACGTAGGTCTCGAGGGTGTGTTTCCAGGGCCAGATCTTCGGCATCGAGCCGACGAGAAATCCCGTGATCGATGCGACCGTGACGTCGTGGTAGCGACGAAAGAGCCAGGAGAGAACGTGGGAGAAGGCGAGCAGGCCGATCCCGCATCCCGCGGCAAACGCGAAGAGTATGTCGAGCTCGAGCGCTTTCACGGCCGTCAGCACGTACTCGTATTTTCCCATCAGCACGAGGATGAATGAGCCCGAGATACCCGGAAGGATCATGGCCGAGATCGCGATCACGCCGGTGAGAAACACGAAAGGCACATTTTCGGGCGTCTGACTCGGTGTCGCGCTGACGATGAAGTAGGCGATTCCTGCGCCGAGCGCCGCGGCGGCGCCGACCACGGGGGTCAGGACGCGGATCTGCTTCCAAACCACCCAGATCGCACCGATGAGGAGACCCACGAAGAACGCCCAAAGCAGCTCGCCATAGTTGTCCAAGGCGAAGAGCACGCCGCGGGAGAGGGTCAGGATGCTTGCGCCGATCCCGCAGATGAGGGCGAGCAAAAAGGTCCCGTTCACCGCGCTCCACGCCCCCCGGAGATCCCACTTCAACACGCGCCGCAGACCGTCGCCGACGAAGGCGAGAATCGCGTTGAGGAGCTCCTCATAAATCCCGGTGATGAACGCGATCGTTCCGCCGCTCACCCCAGGAACGACATCCGCCGCGCCCATCGCGAGGCCCTTCAAAAAAACCAGGCCATAGCCGGAAAGCGTACGTGAGGCTTGCGCAGGGGAATGCTCTTTCATGGCGCGTCTTTTGAGCAGACGAACGCGCGGCGCACAAGGGCGTTAGCGCTCCACTTCGTCCCGATCGGCATAGAGGTCGAGGAGCTGCGCCTCGAGACTGCGCACCATGGCGATGATCGCGTCCGAATCAGCCGTCCCCAGTGCTTTGAACAACCGTCGCTTCTCTTCGTAGAGCTCGACGAGCTGGGCTTCCATACTACCGCTCACGTCCGCGTCGACCCGCGGTAACTCGAAATTTTGATCAGAAGCCACTGTCACACCCTTTACAACGAAATCTCCGGTCTCATTCTAGTGCCGAAATGGCAAAGAGTGAACCCGGTCGGCTGATGACCACGCAGGAGGCGGCGAAGCTGCTGGGAGTCGGCCCATCGAGCGTCAAGCGCTGGGCCGATGACGGGCGTTTGCCGTCGATCAAGACCCCCGGTGGCCATCGACGCTTTCGCGCGCGGGACGTTGAGTCGCTTCGTGAGCACCTGGCGCCAGGCTTCGCGTCGGAGAATACGGACGAGGAGCGCAACGCCGAGCTGCACTACCGCCTCCCCCACATGACCCGGGAAGAAATCGACGCGCTCGACATCGGCGTGATCGGGCTCGACGACAAAGGATACGTCAAACTCTATAATCGTGCGGAATCAGGCTTTGCCGGCATCCCTGTGTCCGAGGCGGAGGGCCAGCACTTCTTCGGAGAGCTGGCCCCGTGCACCAAGAATCGAATCATCTACGGCCGATTCAAAGAAGGCGTGCGGAACAACCAGCTCGATTTCCGCATACTTTATACGTTCACCTACCGCATGCGCCCGACCAACGTCGAGCTGCACATGTATCGGGATCCGCAGAGCAAGACGAATTGGCTCCTCGTCGACCCCGGCGTCGCGCCAGCGAGTGCGGTCTCCTGACCCGCACGTGCGCGAAGGTCAGCTCGAGCCCTCGAGAAAGCGCAGCTCCCCGCGCATGAAGGTTGCGACGACCTTGCCGATGAAATCCCGGCCAATGAACGCCGAATTCTTGGACTTTCCGTGTAGGGTATCGCCACTCACCGTCCAACGACGATTGGGGTCGACGAGGCAGAGATCCGCGGGAGCGCCCTCCCCTAACACGGTGCCGAGCTCTCCCTGAAGCTTCAACACGCGCGCCGGCCCTGACGTCATCAGCTCGACCGCCCGCTGGTCGCTGATAGTCCCATCGTGAACGAAGGAGAGAACCGCGGCAAAAGCGGTCTCGAGACCAATCACGCCAAAGGGAGCCTCCGCGAAACCCTTGGCCTTCTCTTCCGCACTGTGGGGTGCGTGATCCGTAGCCACCGCGGCCGCGGTCCCGTCGACCAACGCGGCGACCAGCGCGCGCCGGTCTTCTTCCGATCGCAGCGGCGGGTTCATCTTCGTGTTCGGGTCCGCCCCCCGGCAGGCCTCGTAGGTCAGCAGGAGGTGATGGGGAGAGACCTCGCAGCTCACCGGAAGCCCTTTCTTCTGGGCCTTCCGAACGGCTTCAACGCTGCGGCCGGTGGTGGTGTGCAGCACGTGGTAGCGAGCTCCGGTCTTCTCGGTCAACGCGATGTCACGCTCCACCATGACGCCCTCCGCCGCAGCCGGTTGGCCCTCGACCCCGATGGCCCGAGAGACCTCGCACTCGGTCATCGGCGCGTGGTGAGTCATCGAGAGGTCCTCGGCGTGCTGCATGAACAGGAGGTCGTTGTCGGCGCAGGCACGAAGAGACGCTTCCATCACCTCGTCGCTCATCACCGGCAAACCATCGTCGGTGACCGCCACCGCGCCCGCGGCCTTCAGCGCCGCGTGATCCGTGAGCCCCTCGCCCGAGAGCTTGGGCGTTACCGCGGCCGCGACAAAGATCCGCGCCCCACCCACACGCTCGCTCTCCTCGCTCTCGAAGCGCACCTGCTCCGGCGTGTCGAGAGTCGGGTTCGTGTTCGGCATCACGACCACCGAGGTCACCCCTCCAGCGAAGGCCGCCCGGCTGCCGGTTTCGATCGTCTCCTTGTACTCGAAGCCCGGCTGACGAAAATGAACCTGGAGGTCGAGCAGTCCTGGCAAGGCCCAAAGCCCTTGCCCATCGAAGGTCCGCACCGGCTCCACGGCGCCATTGGCGAGACGAACGCCCGCACCGTCCACGACCAGATCGACAACGTCATCGAAATCCGCTTGGGGATCGATGAGACGAACACCGCGGATGAGAAAGGGGCCGGGCTGTCGAAGGTGCTCTGCCATGTCCTGTGACTCTCCTTTTTCGCGGACCATGCCCATGGCACGGGTCCGATGGCAATGGGTCGCAGGGACTCCCACCTCCGGACTTTCTTGAATACACGGGCGGTCGAGATTGTTAGTCTAATGTTGATGTTTGTCCCCGTCGCATCGCTCCTTCTCTTCGCCGCGGAGCCCGCCGTGAAAGCGCCGGTGCAGGCGGCGGTCCCGGTGAGCGCAGTCGATGAGGCGGGCGCCGAGGCCCCGCCGAAGATCCTGGTGATGCGCTGGTCGATCGCGAGCGGCGCGGAAGTGCAAGGCTCGCAGCTCTTTGACGATCTTCTCACGTCGATGGTTGCCGACGCGCAGCCTGACTCCGAGGTAGTCGGCATGGCCGACGTGGAAGCGCTTCTGGACATCGAGCAGGCAAAAGACCTCATCGGCTGTGCTGACGTCACCTGCACGGCGGAGATCGGTCTCGCCCTCGACGCGGAGCTGCTCGTACAGGGCTCCCTTGGCAAGATCGGCGATCGACTCTTTGTGGTGCTGAAGGTGATCGAGGCTCGGGATGCAACCGTCGCCGCCCGAGTGGACGGGTCCACCACACGGGAGGATGCGACCCCGCTGATGGAGAAGCTCGTGTACGAGGTGTTTGGCGTCGAGTCGGCGACGGTCTACACCCTGCCCGGAGCCTCCTACGAGCAATGGTTGTCGCGCATGCAGGATCTCGCCTATGCCCCGCTGCGCTGCGGCGAAACAGAGGCCTGTCTTCGAATCGCTCTTGGCCGCATCGAAGACATCGAGTTCCTGCTGAGCAAGGATGACTGGCCGCCCGAGCTCGAGGAGCATCGCGAGGCGCTCGTCGCCCGGCTTGCGTCACTCCGGAGTCACGCGGCGCGACTGCGCGAGCTGCTGCACGGCACGCAAACACAGACATCGCCGACTCTGAGCGCCTCCACTCCCGTGCGCAACCCGGTGGTCATCGTGATCCAGGAACCGGTGAGGCCAACGTCGAGTGCGGAGCGAGCCCCCATGAACCAGCCGTCGCCCGTGGTCCAGCCCGTTGCGCCGCCACGCCGCTACCGCACGCCCGTCCGTTTGCCGTCGGCGCGCCCGCGTCCCGCCTCGAGCCAAGGCGCATACACACCCGTCCCCGCTCCCGCGCCAGCTCCCAAGGCCCGCGCGACACGGGCCTCCGCCACGCCGAAGCGCAACTACCAGACGGTGAAACGCTCGTCCTCGGCCCGGAGGAAAGCTGCTCAAGCGATTCAGAAGGTCACCACGCCTCGGGCCAAGACGCGCTCGAGAGTCCCCTTCGTCCGAAGCTCGATGCAGAGCACGTCGTCACCGAGCCGTGCGGTTCGCACGACCAAGGCGGCCGCCTCAAAGGTGACGCAGAAGCGAGCGCCAACGAAGAAGACGCCTGCTCGCCCCGTCCGTCGCACGACGACTAGCCGAACAAAGACGGTACCGCGCTAGTGCGCCGCATCAGAAATCCCTGATCACACGGGTTCGTGAGCAAAGGTGCGCTCGCGACACTCAGGGCCGTAAATAGCGTTCCGGCGACACCACCGCGCGCTGCGCCCGCTCCATCGGTGGAACGGTGCCGGCCAGCTCGCTCGCGAGCACCTCGGCCCCTAGAGGGGCCAGGGTGAACCCCCGGCTGCCGAGCGCGCTCAGGGTGAGCACCTCCCCGGCTCGGCCCATGAGCGGCATGTGATCCGGCACCAAGCTGCGAAAGGCGGCGCGCGCGTCCGCAGGCGCGATATCTTTGGCAAGCTCCGGCGCCCACCGCGCGACCCGCTCGATGTTGGCGAGGTCATCGCTCCTGCGAGACGCGGTGTCCTCGAGTACCTCCACCCGCTCGTAGCTCGCCCCCAAGACGTGGCGCCCCCCGATGGCCGGAGAGACGTAGCCATGTGCGCTGAGTACGCATCGAAGACGGGACGCGTGCTCGCCGCCGGTGCAGACGGTGAGCTGACCTCGTGAAGCGCGCAAAGGGAGGGCAGGAAGCAAGCGTTTGGTCCATGCCCCGGATGCGACGACCACTGCGTCCACGTCCTCATCCTCCGCGCCAGCGTGGACACGGACCGTGGAACGGCCCGGTCCGCGATCGGAGTCGAAGGCAAGGACGTTTGCGTTGCGCAGCTCGGCTCCGCTGAGGAGCACGGGCAGAGCACGGTCTGGATGTACGAGTCCCCCCTCCGGCAACCACACACCCGAGTGAGACACCCGCACCCCCGACCGCTCCGCCGCCTCGGCCGCGCTCACCCTCGCGGAGGGTCCGTCTTTGAGTGGCCCCACCCGCATCCCCTTCTCGAGGCGGTCTCTGAGCTCGTCGTCAACCGCCAGCCGCAGCACCCCGACCGCCTCGAGGGCCTCACGATCGCGGTAGAGGCGAGACGCATACTCGAAGCTTCGAACGTGCACGTGTGACGCCGGGTCGTCGAGCCGGTTGATGCGAGGCGAGAGCATCGCCAGGGGATTTCGCGAAGCGCCACGGCCCTGGTCGCCGTCAAACACGACAACGTCGACCCCGCGACGTGTGAGCGATCGCGCGACGCTCGCCCCGGCGATCCCGCCCCCAACCACGGCGACTTTCCGCGCGAAGGAGCGACGCCGACCAGGTCCACGGTAGCGTGCGACGATCCGGTGCCGTTTGTCGCCAAAGCCCGGGACTCGCTCCACCTCGAAACCGCGTGCTTCGAGTCCGCGGCGCACCTCACCGGCCGCCGTGTAGCTACTGAGTGTCGCGTCCGGTGCCGAAAGAGCGGCCACGCGATCCAGAACCGCGGGACTCCACATCGCGGGATTCTTCGCGGGCGCGAATCCGTCCAGATACCAGGCGTCCACCGCGCCATCGATCTCCGCAAGGCGCTCTTCGGCCTGGCCCACCCAGAGGGTGAGTACGAATCGCTCGCTCAGATCGAAGTGATGCACGCCCGCTCCAAGGGGCGCTTCCGGATAAACCTCGAGGAAGCGATTCAGCAGCGGGCCGAGTGCGTCAAAGCCTCCGAGAGCCCCGCGGATCTGCGCGGCGGACAGCGGCTGTTCCTCCACGGAGACGAACTGCACGAAACCCGGGTGCGCCTGCGCCGCCGCCCAAGTGGCGAGCATCGAGAGGCCGGTTCCGAATCCGAGCTCGCCGACGACGAAGACCGGATACGGCGACCAACGCGACTCGATTCGCGTCCCCTCGACAAATACCGTGTGCTTCTCCGCGAGTCCGTCCGGCAGGAAGTAGACGTCGTCGTAGCGATCGCTGCGGGGCGGCTCTTGCCTCACGCCGCGAGCAACCCGTTGTGCCGAAGCAAGGCTTCTGTGCTCGGCTCCCGGCCGCGGAAAGCCCGGAAGACCTCCATCGCCGGCCGCGAGCCCCCGAGGGCCAGAACCGTCTCGCGAAACCGTTTGCCGGTCTCGTGACGCTTGGCGTCGTCCTCCAGATTCGATTCCTCGAACGCTGCGAACGCATCCGCCGAGAGGACCTCCGCCCACTTGTAGGAGTAGTAACCTGCGGCGTAGCCTCCGGCGAAGATGTGGGTGAAGCTGTTGAGGAATCGGTCCTCAGGGATCGGCTCGATGACCGTCGTTGCCTTGCCAACCCGTCGATGCACATCGAACGGCGTCTCGCCCTGGCCGGGGACGTAGCGTGCGTGCAGCTCGAGGTCCGTCATCGCGAAATTCAGCTGGCGCAGCATGGCGTATCCCGCCTGAAAGGTCCGTGCGTTTTTGATCTTCTCGAACATGTCCACCGGCATCGTCTCGCCGGTCTCGACGTGTCGGGTCATGCCGAGGAGCACGTCCTTCAGGTAGACCCAGTTCTCCATGAACTGGCTCGGGAGCTCTACCGCGTCCCACTCGACGTTGTTGATTCCCGCCGCCTGGACCTCATCGACGCGCGTGAGCATGTGCTGTAGCGCGTGCCCGAACTCGTGGAATAGGGTTTCGACCTCGTTGAAGGTCATCGTGCTCGGTTTGCCATCGACTGGCGGCGTTCCGTTGCAGACCATGTGCGCCACTGGGTTTCGTACGCTCGCGCCTCGAGGTGCGAGCGCCCGGGAACGGCCCAAGACGTTGTTCATCCAGGCCCCTCCGCGCTTCTCGCTCGGGCGCGAAAACGCATCAAAGTAGAAGCCGGCGATCACCTCTTTTCGTTCGTCCAAAACCTCGAAGAAGCGCACGTCGTCGTGCCAGACCGAGGGGCGCTCGTCGGCTTCGCGAATCGTGACGCCGAAAAGGTCCTCGGCGAGACTGAAGAGTCCTTCGAGCACGCGCGCCATCGGAAAGTACTGACGCACCTCCTCTTCGCGGATGTCGAAACGCTCCTCTCGTAGCCGCTCGGACCAGAAGTGAAAATCCCAGGGACGAATGTCGTCTGCCTCGGGAGCGCCACGTATCGCAGCGAGCGCGCGGAGGTCCTCCACATCGCGTTTTGCGGGCTCGACACTCGCGACCCGGAGCTCTTCGAGGAGCTCATCTACCGCCCCGACGGCCGGCGCCATCTTCGTGGCGAGGCTGAGCTCGGCGAAGGTTTCGTAGCCTAGGAGCTTGGCCTTCTCCGCCCGCAGGCTGAGAATGCGGTCGAGCAGCGGGGTGTTATCGATGTCTCCCGCCGACGCGCGGGTGGCATAGGCCCGGTAGAGCTCTTCCCGTCGCGCGCGGCGCGGGCTGTGTTTCATGAACCCGATGAAGCTCGGGAACGCGAGAGTCACCACCCAGGGGCCCTTCTCGACACTGGCATCGGCGCGCCCGTGCTCTCTTGCTGCCGCCACCAAGAGTCCGACGACCGACGCGGGCAAACCGTCCACATCCGCCGGGTCCGTCAGAGTCAGGGTGTAGGCCTTCGTCGCGTCGAGCACGTGGTTGCTGAAATCGGTCTGAAGTTTCGAGAGCTCGAGCGCGATCGCGTTGAAGCGTTCCTTGTCGGCTCCCTCCAGGGCAACTCCCGACAGCTCCGCGTCGTGAATCGACAGCTCGACGATCCGCCGCTGCGTCGGATTGAGCTGTTGCCACTCCTCCCCTTCTCGAATCGATTTCAAACCCTCGTAGATCGGCTTGCTCTGTCCAAAGCGCATGCTCAAGCGCACCACGTCCGGCTGCATCTTCTCGTAGGCCTCTCGAAGCGCTGGCGAGTTCTTCACCGCCATCAGGTGTCCAACCGTGCCCCAGGGAAGCGTCAGGCGCTCCGCTGCACGATCGATGCGCTCCACCAAGGCCGCGTAGGTCGCCTCGGTCCCGGCCTCGACCGCATCGAGCTCGGCGGATGCTTCCGCCAGCCGGGTGCGAATCGCTTCTTCGACATGCTGGGGCTCGATTTCTCCAAAGAGGGGAAGTGGGGCGTCACTGAGAAGTGGGTTCATCGGATCCTCGCGATTAAAGAACGTTCATCAGACCTGTAACGGGACCTGCCTTAGAATCGTCAAAGTAGTGCCTCGAACGACGAGCGACAAAGGTGGAATAAAACGAGGCGTGTCGGCCCGAGGCGATCGCTGTCATCGAGCCGACACTTGTTTTTCATCATACGGACGTGTAACCCCCCTTTCTTCGCAGAGAATTCGCGAACAACTGGGCCTGGAAGTCGCACTATCCATTCGTACTGCAGGGAGTTTGAGGATGCTGGCCTGGCTTCGGAATACGTGGAAGACGCAACCCGCCATTACGGGGATCTACTGCTCGGATATCGGCGTGAAACGCACCAGCGAGCAGATGTTCGAGATCAACAAGGCGGGGTTCTTCGACGCCCTCGACGATGAGACCAAGGAGCTGTACGAAAAACTGCTCCTGAAGCATCCGGACCGCACGCGTAAACTAGTTCGACCCTACGAAGACATCGTTGCGACCGGGAAAGACGGCGCGAAGCGACAGGCGGAGTTTGAGCGCGTAGCGCTCGAGCTCTTGGAAGATGCGGCGCGCGGCGTCATGGCGCGTTGCAGTCTCGAGCCTGAAGACATCGACATCGTCATCTGCAATTACATGGCCGGCCAGACTCTGCCTTCCCTCACCGCGCACATCTCGGGCAAGCTCGGTCTGCGCGACGATGTCTACACGGTGAACATGGGCGACATGGGCTGCTCCGCTGCGGTTGCTTCACTGGACGTCGCGACCCGCGTGTTGAGGAGCTTCAAAGGTCCGAAGCGCGCGCTCGTCATCTCCACCGAACCGGTGAGCAATCTCTTCCGACCGGCGGACAACGCCGCGGGCGCCGTCGGCAATGCGCTCTTTGGTGAAGGCAGCGCGGCGATCATACTGTCCACCTACCGCGAGCCAGCACTCTACACGATCCGCGCACAGCAGCGTGTACACCGAACCGACCCGGATAGCCTCGACGCGATCAAGACCGTCTGGGCGCACGGCGGTCCGATGATCCAACTCTCGAAAGACATCCCCGCCGTCGCAGGCAAAGCGATCGAAGCGAACCTCAAGCGCTTGGTACCCATGCTGCTCTCTCCTTGGGAAAAGCTGAAGTACCTCGTCACCCGGAAGATCCCGAAGTGGCAGCGCAAGATCAGCCGTTGGGCCCTGCACCCGGGCGGCATGGCCGTCCTGCGCGGCCTGCAGAAGCAGCTTCGCCTCGCCGAGGCGGACCTCGGACCGAGCTATCGGGTCTTTCAAGAGCGCTCGAACATGAGCTCGCCATCGGTGGTCTACGCCCTCGACCACATCGAGAGACAGCGTCCGAAGGCCGGTGAAAAGGTGCTGATGATGAGCTTCGGCTCGGGCTTCAAGGTCAACTCGATGGTGCTGCAGAAGTCGAAGAAGTACATCTACGACAAGGCCGAGAAGTTCGCGGTCGTCGCTGGTGGAACGAGCGGGATCGGTCTCGACGCAGCGAAGCAGCTCGCCGAGCAAGGCTACCACCTCTTCATCGGCTCGCGACGCGTGGCGCACAACGGGAGCTTCGAGCGAATCAAAGGCGCCACTTATCTGCCCCTCGACATTACCGATCCGGAGTCCGTGGACAGCTTCGTGAATGAAGTGTGGAAGCGCAGCTTCGGAATCGATGCGCTGATTGTGAGCTCGGGCGTGGCGCCAAAACCTAAGCTGCAAGGCCAACAAAACCCACACGATATCGTTAATGCGGTGCAGACCAATCTCACGGGCGCGATGATGCTGGTCAACGCGTTCATTCCGAAGATGCGGGTGAAGGGCAAGGTCGTGCTCCTGAACTCGATCCTCGGCCAGATTCCACTGATGGGCAACGCCGCCTACTGCGCTACGAAGGCGGGGCTTCATCACTTTGCCGAATCCGTCGGCGTGGAGCTCAAGCGCGCAGGACGAGGCGTACAGGTTCACTCGCTCTATCCGGCCTACGTGAAGACTCCCATGCTCGAGGGCGTGCAGAACGGTGGGCGAACCTTCTTGAAGCCCGTAGAGCCCGAGGTGGTCACTCGGCAGATCGCGCGCATTCTCGCAGGTCGAGCACGGGAGGCCGACGGCTTCATTCTGAAGCGCGACAAGCTCATTGCAGGCTTCTATCACTATCTGCCCGGACCCTTTAAGAATCTGCTCTCCGCCATGTAGAGCGTACCGCTCCACTGAGGGGCGGTGGGGCTCCCTTGCAACGCGCGTTTTCAGCACGCTCCAACGTGTCCATACTCTGTCAGTGGAGTCAGGCGAGAAAGATCCACGTCGAGTCGAGCTCGATACGATGTGGCGCGACATGGTTCGCGTCGTTGGCCGCATCAGCAACCATCCCGCCTTCTGGCTCGGAGGCTTCGGGGCTGGCGCGCTCGGCGTCGTGGCAGCTTGGTTCTGGGTCGATGGTCCCCCTCCCTTCCGCCTCCTGGTGGGTGTCCACTTCTTCTTTTACCTTTGGCTCGGGGTCGGTTATCTAACGGCAAAGCTCGCACTCAGGCGAGCTGGCCAGTGAGAGTCAGTGTGCAAGAAGAAAAGGAACCAGAAACCCCCGAAGAAGTCATGGATGCGGTCTTCAAGGACGCCATTCACGGTGTGGGGTATCTCTTCAATACCCGAGCGTTTTGGATCCCTGGCCTCGTAGCGGGCTTCATCGGCGTCCTCGCGTCGCTCTTTCTCGTTCCGGGTGAGCCCGCAATGCGTCTCCTCGTCGGAATGGTTTCCTTCTTGGTCTTGTGGATCGGCGTCGGAGTCACCTTCTCGCTGCTCTCGAAGAAGGGCTGAGCGCTCGACCTGCAATCTGCGCGGCTTTGGCCGCTTCCGCTCGCTCCGTGGACTCGTAATACAGGCCCACGGTCACCCGCGAAGAACGCGGCCTTCTCGGGCTCGTACTCTTCCGGCCGACGAATCTGCTCGGAGAAGCGTTGGCTCGCGGCGAGCTCCCAAAGTGAAAATGGGCCGCGTGCCCCATCGTGTCTGCGGTTTCTTGTGACTTTCCGGTGAAGTTCTGCCGATTCCCGCACCCCGTCGGCGGCCTGGCCGATATCTAGAGACGATCCCAACAACAACCGGACGCATTCCACGGGGCCCGAAGGGCCGCGAGGAGAGTGGTGCGCCCGGCCAGTCAGGAGTCGGTTGATGCAGCTCGCAGTTCCCGTCACGGGGGAGACGATCCCGTCGGCCAAACCCCGCATGCTCACCATCCCCGAGATCCAGGGGCTCGGGCACATCTCTCCCGTGGAGGGCGAGCGTGTCGCAACGGCGGGGGTGGTCACGGCGGTTCAGCGCGACGGCTTCTACCTGCAGGACCGCGGCGACGGGAGCGAGCTCACCTCCGACGCCGTGTTCATTTATACCGGCCGGCAAATGCCGAATGTCGAACGCGGAAATCTCGTCTGGGCCGAAGGCACCGTCGAAGAATTCGCACGCGATCGAAACGCTCTGAGCAGCACGCAGATCAGCGGTCGAGAGCTGAGGATCGTCAAGCTCGCCGACAAAGCCGACCTCCCGGAGGCGCTCGAGCTCGGCAAGGATCGCCCCCTGCCCCACCGCGGCATTTACGAAGCGGGGCTTGCCTACGAGTCCATGGAGGGGATGCGGGTCCGGGTCCCCGGCGCACGGGTGATCGGCGCTAGCAACAAATACGGTGACGTCTATATCGCCCCCGACGTCGAAGATTCGCCACTGAACGTCACCACGGACGGCGTACTTCGTGGGAGTCCCTATAGCGCACACCCGCAGCGCCTGAAGCTCACCTTCGATCCGAAAGTGTTCGGTGCCGAGTCACCAGCCCTCAACGCCGGCGACTACGTTGGACCAATGGAAGGTGTTCTGTTTCACGGATTCGGCTTTTACGGGATCAAGCCCGTGGGCCCGGTGGACATTCGTCCCGGCAAGCGCAAGCCAGACGTGACGAAGCTCGAAGGCACGAGCTGGGGCATGACGCACGCGAGCTTCAACCTGGAGAATCTCGACGCGAAGGTAGAGGACCCCAAACACCTGCCTCCAGGCGGCCGTCCTGACGACGACGTCGGGAGCGGAAAGCTCCAGGCGATCGCCGAACAGATCGTGAAAAACCTGAAGAGCCCGGACTTGCTCAGCCTTCAGGAGATCCAGGACAACGATGGAAGCGAAGACCGCGGCGTCACGGACGCATCGAAGACCTGGGAGGCGCTGATCGAAGCCATCGTCGCAGCGGGCGGCCCCCGCTACGAATGGGCCGACAGCGAGCCTCGCGCCGCGAATGAGGACGGTGGCCAACCGGGCGGAAACATCCGGGTCGGCTTCCTCTACAACCCGAAACGCGTCGAGCTCGACCGCGCCTCACTCACGCGCGTCGGTGAAGATGAGCCTGGCTTTGAGGGCGGTCGCAAGTCGCTCTCCTCACGGTTCACGTTCAAGCCAACAGGGAAATCGGTGCACGTGATCAACAATCACTGGGCGTCCAAGTATGGAAGCACGCCAACCTATCGCAATCCGAACATGCCCGAGATCATCGGTGGCGAGGCGGAGCGAAAGGCGCAACAGGAGGTGATCGGGCGGCACGTGGGCTTGCTTCTGCGCAACGACCCCGCCGCGCGAATTCTGTCGGTTGGTGACTTCAACGCGCCCGAATACGAAGCCCCGCTTCTCGCCCACGGTGCCGGCGCTCTGTTCAATCTGGGCGATACCGTTCCGGACTCTGAGCGTTACTCCTATGTCTTTCAGGGGATCGCGGAGGCGATCGACCACCAATTCGGGAGCCGGAACCTCGCCGACAAGGTGGAGTTCGAGTACGTCCACATCAATTCGCCGTTCGCGAAGAAAGCGACGGATCACGACCCGAACATCTCTCGCATCGACATGCGTTGAGGCTTGAACCTACACCGGCGGGTTGGCTATCCCCCGCCCATGTCACCCACCTACACCCGAGTCTTGGGGTTGGGCCTGGCCCTGTCCTTCTATTCGTGCAGCGCAACCTCCCCCAAGGCGCCCAGCGCCGCCGCGTCGATCGAAAGCAGCGCCGACGAAGAGCTCGCCGCCTTTTTTGAGCAGGTGTTCCAACGCCGAATCGAGCGAAGCCCGATGTTCGCCGCCCGCCTCGGCATCAAGAAGAACTACGGCGACTGGGACGACATCTCCGATGAACGCCTCCGCGAAGACCACGAGCTCTACCAGGCGGACCTCGCAACGATCAGGGGCTTCGATCTCGACCGCTTGAGCGAAGACCTCAGGCTCAGCTACCGGCTCTTCGAGTACGAAACGCAGCGACGCATCGACCGGTTCGAGTGGCGCTTTCACAACTACCCGGTGAACCAGATGTGGGGACCCCACACGGGCGTCCCGGCGTTTCTGATCAACTACCACCGGGTCGATACGCTCGATGATGCGGAGGCCTACCTGAGTCGTCTCGAGGGCGTGCGTGCCCATTTCGAGGAGGTTGAAAAGCAGCTCGCGGAGCGTGCGGAAAAGCAGATCATCGCGCCAAAGTTCGTCTTCGCTCGGGTCCTCGACGCATGCCGGAACGTGATCTCCGGACGCCCCTTCGACGCGGACGCCACCGAGGATTCGACCCTCCTCGCAGACTTCAAGAAGAAGGTCAGCGCTCTTGACGGTCTGAGCGATGAGCAAGAGGCCGCGCTCGTGACCCAGGCGGAAGACGCACTCGTCAAGTCCGTTGGAACAGCCTACGAGCTGCTGATGGGAGCAGTGACCGAGCTGCAGGCCAGCGCCACCACCGACGACGGCGCATGGAGGCTCCCCCGTGGCGATGAGTTCTACGCCCAGGCGCTCAAATGGACCACGACCACCGAGCTCACCGCGGACGAAATTCACGAGCTCGGACTCTCGGAAGTCGCTCGGATTCACGACGAGATGCGCGCCATCATGGAGCTAGTCGGCTTCGAGGGTGACCTACAGGCGTTCTTCGAGTTCATGCGAACAGACTCTCAGTTCTACTACCCGAACACCGATGAGGGCCGTGCCGAATACCTCGCCAAGGCCACTGAGATCATCGATACGATGAAAGCGCGCCTGCCGGAGCTCTTCTCGACGCTGCCCAAGAATGACCTGGTCGTGAAGCGCGTTGAGCCGTTTCGAGAGAAGACCGCAGGGAAAGCGTTCTACAACCGCGGCGCGCCGGATGGCAGCCGCCCCGGATACTACTACGCGAATCTCTACGACATGAGTCAGATGCCGACCTACCAAATGGAGGCTCTCGCCTACCACGAGGGCATTCCAGGCCATCACATGCAGATCGCCATCGCCCAGGAGCTGGAAGAGGTCCCGGCCTTTCGCCGCTACGCGCGCTACACCGCCTACACCGAGGGTTGGGGCCTGTATTCGGAGCTGGTCCCGAAAGACCTCGGTTTCTACGAGGACCCCTACTCGGATTTTGGACGACTCGCGATGGAGCTCTGGCGCGCCTGCCGCCTGGTCGTGGACACGGGCATTCACCACAAGAAGTGGACCCGCGAGGAGTCCATCGAGTACCTGAAAAAGAACACGCCAAATCCCGAAGGCGATGCGATCAAGGCGATCGAGCGCTACATCGTGATGCCGTCCCAGGCGACCGCCTACAAGATCGGCATGCTGAAGATCCTCGAGCTGCGCGAGAGAGCCAAGTCCACTTTGGGCGACCGCTTCGACATCCGAGAGTTTCACGACCGCGTGCTCACCAGTGGCCCGGTGCCCTTGTCGATTCTAGAAGAGCGCATCGACGGATGGATCGCGTCCGGGGGCGCGCTGGCGCGCGTGAACTGAGTTCCCGAGCGGGCATTCACGCCCAGTTTTGGCTTTCGTCATTCCGCCAACCATGTTTGGGTGCGCGGCATGTGCTCGTCTCTGCGTTGCCTCGCCCTCCTAACGTCCTTCGCCACATCGATCGCCTGCAGCGGTGGCGACGATCCCTCATCGACCTCGAATCAGAACCGGGTCGACAGCAACAGTAATGGCAACACGAACACGAACACGAACACGAACACGAACA
>CAYXVF010000021.1:0-14410 GCA_964468125.1 uncultured Bdellovibrionales bacterium
GAAATCTCAAGTTGTGTGTTCGTTCTCATCTTTGATTAGGCAGATATTACATGAGTTCCCCGACAAACCCTAGCTACTCGTTGGATTCGACGAGGACACGATGATGCGTCAGGATTCGAACGACCTCATCGTGAGGCAGCCGTGGGATTCGGTAGCGATCTGCGCCTACCATCGTCTCGGCGGCAACCATCGCGTTGACGACGGACTCTTCAGTGGCCTCGACCGTAGCCACAAACAGCGGAGTGATCTCCCAGTTGGGCAGAGTCATCGCTGGGTTGGGCTTCGGCAGTTCACCGAGGATGTTCGCCGTAGAAAACGCAATGAAGATGTCTCCGGAGCCGTCACTCGCGCTGCTGCCCAGCCGTCCGAGGCCGAGCGTCACCCGCTGCGCAACACGCTCGAGCTGGTGGGGAAGCAAAGGTGCATCGGTGGCTACCACGACGATGATCGAGCCGAGCTCCGGCCGAGCAGGTCCCGGTTTTCCCGTTTCGCACGCGGGATCGCTGCGCCCTTCGGGAACCGCACCTTCGTAGCAAATGGTCGACCCTTCGATCGCCCGGCCCACCGGAATTCCCGCAATCCGGAGCCAATCGCGCCGCCCATAGTTGCACTGGACGAGCACTCCCACGGTGTAGCTCTCTTCTCCGATCTTCACGCGGCGCGACGACGTTCCTATCCCGCCCTTGAACTCGTTGCAGATCATTCCCGTGCCACCGCCGACGTTTCCCTCTGCAACCGCACCGCTAGACGCAGCGTCGAGCGCGGCAAACGCATGGATCTTTTCAACGTGAAAGCCGTTGATGTCGTTCAAGCCGCCCCACGGTGGCCAGGGACCATCCCATGTCTCGGCGACCACCGGCAGTGACCATGTCTGAAGGTTGCCGGTCTTTGCGAGGCCCCACTCGATGACCGCGTCACGCACCACACCGACGCTGTGCGTGTTCGTGATCATGATGGGCCCGGAGAGCGTGCCGCTCTCTGTGACCCAGATTGTGCCTGTCATCTCGCCGTTGCCGTTCAGCACGTGAACACCGGCATGGACGGGCGCGGCCGGGTTATCACCGCGCGGAAAGATCGCCGTCACCCCGGTGCGGACCGGTCCCTTACCGATCCTCAACGGGCCTTCTCCCGAAATGACTGTCTCGTGGCCAACGGTGACTCCAGCGACGTCCGTAATCGCGTTGAGCGGGCCAGGCTCGCCGTCAAAGGGAATCCCGAGGTCGCGCGCCCGAGGCTGCTCGGCGACTGCTGCTTTGGTCTTCTGAGCCCGGCTCGCGGCACAGCTACAGACCGCGACCATGAGAATCAAAGCCGTGTGTTTTGCGGGCATGGCGCTTTGTCTCACGCAATTGAGAGGGCAGGCTAGCCCCTGTCGCGATTCGGGGGGGTGGCTTGGAACACGCGAGGAGGCCCTCTACTCCGGCCGCCCCGGCAGGTATATGCTCGACCGATGCACGAACGAGGAGCGCCTCGAATCCCCACCGATCGACCCGCGCGAAGAGATGACCGTGCAGAAGGCTCTGATCTGTCCGACGCCGATCATGTCGGTGAAGAGCGAGGCGGAGAACATCCGACGCACCGTTGAAATCATGGAGCGGCGCAACATCTACGCGGTACTCGACTCCACCGATGAAGATCTCGCGGCCATCCGAATCCGTTTTGTCCGCTGAAGCAAGGCCAGCCCCAATCGCTTTCTTCCTGCCTTCGACTTCGGCGATGCGGATCCGGCGAGGGCCCTCCCGGCGGCAGACACGTGGCATCCGGCAACTACTTGGTGTCCGCCGGCCGACCCAACTTCGAGCCGCTCCTGGTCAAGTACCCCAAGCTGCGGGTCAACGTGATGCACTTCGGCTCACCCTTCGTCGATGAGATGATCGGCATCCTCCATGCGATCCCACACACCCTCGTGATCACAGTTTGTGTCGTTTTGGGGGGCGCGCACCGGGGGTGTGGGCTACACAGAAATTTACATGCAGTGGTTGGTACTTTTCGCCGGCGTCGCTGTCACTCCGGAGGCGCGTGTTGGCATGGGGATGGACTCCGGGGCGCTCGCTCTCGCCTCGCAGATCGAGAGCAGCTACGCCTGGTCGATCGGAGTCGAAGAGGAACGCTCGGTCAACGGCGGATGGCGTGGCCAGGTTCGAGTAGAGCCCCAGTGGCCCGTAGGCCGACACCGGCGTCATCTCGACCACATCGCCGCCGCCGCCCAGGACTACGAAGAGCTCTTCGATGCGATCGGAAACCACGCCCAGAGCGCCGTGCGCTTTCGCTGGCGCAACGTGGACATTAAGGTGTTCCGTTCCGAAGAGCGTCGCCACTCCGCCTACGCCTCTGACTGGCAAGTCGCTTACAACGTGGACGGGTTGCTCCTCGGGGGTGCCCGCGGCGTACGCGAAACACTCTTTCACGAGCTCTTTCACCTCAACGACGAGCAAGACGGCTGGTCCGAAGATGCCCTCGGTGCGATCTACGAGGCTATCGTGGATCGATGTGGCGCGGACACCCAATGCCTCCGCGTGTACGCACCCGGCACGACGATGGTGAACGGCGGCTACTACGCATTTCACTCGGGCGAAGGGGCCGAAGAATACGCCGCCGAGCTCGCTCTGCGCTGGTACCGAGAACACCGGCAGCTCACCCTCGAGGGCCGAAGCGTCTCAACACCCTTCAAGTGCCGCGCGCCAGAGAACGCGCGAGCCTGGAGGCTCCTGGTGGACCGTTTTTTCGGAGGGATCGACCTAATCCCAGGTTGCTAAGCGTCAGCGGTAGCTGATGGAAACACTCAACGTCCCGGCAATGGGCGTCCAGCGGGTGGCGCTCGTATCAAACTGAGCGACAAAGGCACGAACGGCGAACCCCGCCCAAAGCCGTTCGTTCAAGCGCCAGTCACGCCCGCCTTTGAGTGCCAGACCGCCGCCGAACCCAGAGTCGTCGAGAGGGGCGCTGAGCGAGCCATCGGTGTCGGCACGCGCGACCGCATCGAGCGAGGCGTTGGCGCGGCTCTGCGCCCGCTGTCTAGCAAAGTAGAGTCCCCCGCCCCAGAACCAGCCGCTCGAGCTCACGACCTGGCCCGTGACGCCGGCGCCGAAGAGCGCGAGGTCAACGTCACTGCTCTCGAAGTCGCCGGTCCGACGGGTGGGGTTGAAAGCCAAGTCACCGAAGAGCGCCGCCGCGGCGAAGACCCCCTCGAGCACCTCGTAGCCGAGGGCGAGCTCCCCGCTTCCCGCCGGGCCCGTAACCCGGGTGTCGAGACCGGTGCTCGAAGTCTGCGCGACGCCACCGCCGAGATCGAGTCGAGCGAAGATGCCCGCGTGGGCCGTCGCAGGGAGCACAGTTGCACCGAGGAGAAGAAGCAGACGCACGGCCATAGTCTAGTACCTCGCAAAGCCTGTCGAAACACGATATCCGGCTCATCATGGGAGTGGCGTCGATCGACACCGGAGGCACTTTCACGGACCTGGTCTATATGCATGGCGACGGCCGCGTCGAGCGCCTCAAGGTCCCCTCCGACCCCGATATGCCCCAGCGGGCTGTTCTGACGGCCCTCGAGCAGCTGAGCCGCGAAGCTCCGTACGCCGTCGTCGACGAGGTACGGCACGGCAGCACGGTGGCCACCAACGCCCTGCTCGAGCGCCGCGGAGCCCGCACCGCCTTCGTGACGACCGAAGGGTTCGAGGACCTTCTGCATCTGCGTCGTCAGAACCGCCCCGTCCTCTACGCGCTTCACCCGTCGCTCCCACCGCCCCTCGCCGCGCGATCGATCGGCGTTCCCGAGCGTCTCGACGCCCACGGGGGAGTGCTCATTGCGTTCGACTCGCCCGGGCAGTGGATCGATCGCCACCGAGAGACCCTAGAGGGTTGCGAGAGCATCGCAGTGTGCCTGCTGCACGCCTACGCGAATCCGGCCCACGAGCGCGCGCTCGCCCGGGCCCTCCGTGAGCGCTTCCCTGCGACGCCGGTGACCATCTCGAGCGAGCTCATTCCCCTGCACCGTGAGTACGAACGCGCCTCGACAGTTACCGTCAATGCCTACGTCGCGCCGGTGATGTCCCGCTACCTCGGCTCCCTCGCCGACGCGCTGGGGGAGACCTCGCTCGCGATCATGGGCTCCTCCGGCGGCCTCATCCCCGTCGCCCGCGCGACGGAGGAGCCGGTGCACACAGTCCTTTCCGGTCCAGCGGGAGGAGTGCGTGGCGCGCTCGCCGCCGGCCTTCGCGCGGACCGGACGCGACTACTGACCCTCGACATGGGCGGGACCTCCACGGATGTTTCCCTCGTCACCGGACAGCTCGTGCCCGACGAGAGTAGCGCGATCGACGAGCACCCACTGCGCGTGCCGATCCTGCCGATCGAAACCGTCGGAGCGGGCGGCGGGTCGATCGCGTTTGTGGACGAGGGCGGCGCCCTCCGGGTGGGACCTCGCTCCGCCGGAGCCCTGCCGGGCCCGGCGTGCTACGGACGAGGCGGACAGGAGCCGACCGTCACCGACGCCAACGTGGTCCTCGGCCGCATTCGTGCGCTCCTCGGCGGCGAGACGGAGCTCGACGTAGACGCGGCACATGCCGCGGTGAGCCGCATCGCACGGGAGCTCGGCGCCTCGACCGAGGACACGGCCCACGCGATCGTGGCCATTGCCGAGGCCAACATGGCGCGCGCCTGTAAGCGCGTCAGCATGGCGCGCGGGCTCGATCCCCGCGCATTGACCCTCGTAGCCTTCGGTGGCGCGGGCGGTCTTCACGCCTGCGAGCTCGCCGACGCGCTCGGCTGCCGAGATGTGCTCTTTCCTCGCGAGCCTGGCGTCCTCTCCGCCGAGGGGATCGGCAGCGCACCGCGGGAGGCGTCCGTGAGTCGGAGCGTGCTGCGTCCACTCGAGCAGCTATCCTGCGCCACACTCGAGCAGGCCGCGCGCGATGCGCGCACGCGCCTCGGAGCCGACGCGGCCCCGGTCCGGCTCTTCGTCGATCTGCGCTACCGCGGCCAAAGCTACACCTTGCCCGTGGAGACCACGCCGGAGGCCCTAGACGGAGATTTTCACGGCAAGCTTGCGGAGGCGTTTCGGACCCTGCACGAGCAACGCTACGGCTATCGCCTCGAAGAGGCACGACTCATCGAGGTCAGCGCCGTCCGGGCGTTCGCGGACCGCCACGACGAAGCGGTCGCGAACGAAACGGCCTCACCCACCGGTCGTGAAGAGCGGGGACCGTGCACCGTGGCCACCTACGGCGCAACGCTCTGGGTCCCGGAGGGATGGTGCGCCCGTGAGCTCGAAAGCGGCGACTGGCGGGTGGAACGGCGAGACCGTGCGCGCACCTTCTCCGAAGCGACGAGCGATGCGGAGCCCCTCGCTCTCGAAATCCACCGCCAGCGCCTAGCGGCGATCGCTGAAGAGATGGGCAGCGCCCTGATGCGCTCCGCCTTCTCCGCCAACATCAAGGAGCGCCGGGACTTCAGTTGCGCGGTCTTCGATGAAAACGGCGAAATGCTCGCCCAAGCGGCTCACATTCCCGTGCATCTCGGATCGCAGCCATTGAGCGTCAAGGCGGCGATCGAGCGCGTGCTCATGGAGCCAGGCCAGAGCGTCGTGCTGAACGCGCCGCACGCGGGCGGTACGCACCTTCCGGACGTGACGCTCGTGACACCCGTGTTCATCGGCGACGGCGACGCGCCCGCCTTCTACGTGTCGAACCGGGCTCATCACGCGGACGTCGGTGGGGTGAGCCCCGGGAGCATGCCTGCCCCCAAGCGCTCCGATGGAAGCGTGCGCCCCCTCACCCTCGAAGACGAGGGGTTTGTGATCGAGCCCCAGCCGCTGACCGAGGCGCTCCGGCGGGCTTTTGCGGACGCGTCGCGAACCCCGGAGGAACGCTACGGCGATCTGCGCGCCCAGGAAGCGGCGGACCACGTTGGGGCGAAGCGCATTCGTGAGCTCGCGAGCGAAGTGCCTAACGTGCGCAGTTTGAACCGCTCGGTCCTGGACTACGGCGAACGGCGCATGCGAGCGATCCTCCGAGACTTGCCCGATGGCACCTATCGTTTCGAGGACGTGCTCGAAGACGACGGTTTGAGCGCGGCGCCGATCACCCTCCGACTGACGCTCACCGTCCGTGGCGACGAGGCAACCTTCGACTTTCGAGGATCCGACGACCAAACGAACGGTGCGATGAACGCGGTGCGTGCGATCGTCGAGTCTGCGGTGTTCTACGCCCTGCGCTGCCTCGGCGACGGTACCCTCCCGAGCAACGGGGGCCTCATGCGTCCGATCGAGGTTCTGACCCGTGAGGGATCGATCGTCGATGCTCGACCGCCCGCAGCGGTCTCCGCCGGCAACGTCGAAACCTCCCAGCGATTGGTCGACGTGGTCTTTGGCGCCCTCGCCCAAGCCGCTCCGGACCGGATCCCCGCTGCCTCCGGCGGCACGATGAACAATGTGCTCTTCGGCGGAGAGAACGAAGACGGCACGCCCTTCGTCCACTACGAAACCCTCGCCAGCGGGTCCGGCGGCGGCCCTTCGGGCGAAGGTGCATCCGCCATCCAATGTCACATGACGAACACCCTGAATACGCCGATAGAGGACCTTGAGCAGGTCTACCCGGTGCGAATCATGCGCTACGCGGTCCGCAAGCGCGAAAGCGACGCCAATGACCCGCACCGCGGCGGCGCAGGCGTCGAGCGTCACTACCGCTTCCTCGCGCCGGCGGAGGTCACGCTCATAACCGAGCGCCGAAAACGCGGCCCCTACGGCCTCGGTGGGGGCACGGACGGGCCTTGCGGCGTCAACCGCGTCATTCGTGCGAACGGCACGGAAGAGCGCCTCGGGAGCAAGGACTCGCTCCGCGTCGAAGCCGGGGACACGGTGATCGTCGAGACCCCAGGCGGCGGTTCCTGGCGAAGCAGCGCCGATTGAGTCTCGGTCGACGAATCCGATCCGACCGCCACTTCAAAGCAGCGCGTCGAAGCGCCAGACGAGCTTGGCGATGACACTTCTCGCCTGCCCGGGGGCGAAGACGCCGGTGCGGTCCTCACCGTAGCGGTCTCGATACACCACAAAGAGATCGCTGCCCGGTCGGAATCGCCAACGGAATCGGGACAAGACGGAAACCTGCTCGGTCGTGGTATTCCATTGGCCGGTGACGTCGACGAGCACCGTGGTGTTGGGGGTGAAACTCACGGTCGAATTTACCGCGGTGCTCACGAACGGTTCCGCGGCGGGCAAGTCGAGCCACGCAGCGAACACCCCGGCGGACAACCGAACCCACGGTCCAAACGCCACTCCCGCGCTGCCGTCGGCGGTGAAACGTTCCCCGCCGAAATAGCCATCGTTGTACGAAGCGGAGACGCTGCCGAATGGGTTGTTCTGCGATGAAACCTCAGCACCGAGACCGATTTCATTGCTGCGGTAGGTGTCCGCTTCGATCCGTACGTCTGGATTGGCCGGCAAGGCGAACGCATCGTCTACGACGTCTTCTTCCACGAGCGCATAGGTGCTGACCGCCACACCATTGCGCCAGCGCAGGCCTCCCTCCCCGCCCGCATTACGAAGCACGGTGCGCTCAAAGTCATCGTCGGTGGTGATCCCCCCAAACGGACGCACCTCCCATTCTCGCAGACCTCCGAGCCGTTCCTTCCGCGTGGCCTGGCGCACGTAGGGCACCGAGAGCTCGGTGACGCTCACCCCGGTGCGCCGAACGAAACCCGTCCGAGGAGTGTAATCTGGCCCAACCCAAGTCGAGGAGACCTGCGGTCGCCAATGCTCACCCCGCCACGCGACCGAAAGGTTGCCGGCGGACGTCTCCCGGCTCGCGACGCCGTCATCGCCGATCAGTGTCGCGACAAAAGAGGAGAGCTGAAGGCGCTCATCAAAGCCTCGATAGGTCGCGTCGAGCCCGATTCCCGTTTCACTCTCCTCGGCCTCGAAATCGTAGAACGAGGTCAGGAGCGCGCCCACGTAGCTGGTCTCGCCGAAGTTGTAGCGCAGGCGCCCCACGCCCCAGTTGGTGGTGCTGTCTCCCGTAACCACATCCAAGACGCCGAAACGCAAGCGTCCACTGCGCCCGTAGCTCTTGGCCCCGAAGTAGAGCGGCACCTCCAACGCGTTCTCGTCGAGGCCGATGCGCCGGGAAAAAAACTGCTGCGCGCCGCCCTCGTCGCCGAACTCAAAAACGTCGAGCCCGGTGAGGAAGAATGGTCGCTTCTCGGGAAAAAAGAGCGGAAATCGATCGAGGTTGACCTGTTGGTCGTCGAGGTCGACCTGTGCAAAATCGGTGAGAACCGTCGCCTCCAGCCAGGAGTCCTCCCCCAGCCGCATTCGAACGTCACCTCCGCCACTCACCGTCCAAGGGGTATCCGCTGGAAAGCGGGACCGGTCGTCCCGACGATACCCGGCAGTGGCAAAGGGGATGAGCGTCAACGGACGACCGCCGACCACGCCCTCCACCCCACGAACCACGCCATAACGTTCAGCGTAGGTGGGTCCGAGCTCGGGAGGCAAAAAGGACCAATCGTAGGTCGCCACTCGCAGGTTGTGGTCTCGGCTCAGATTCAATCCCAAGACGCGCTCGCCTTCCCGATCGGGCAGACCAAGGGCGAGGACGGGAATGCGAAACTCCGCGAACCAGGCGGTCTCCGTCACCCGGACTTCCACGTCCCAGACTACGTCGAACTCGACGCGAAAGTCTCCTCGGTCGACGGAGACGTAGTCCATGCGGGCGCCTGCGGCGTTCACGACAAAGCCGATCGTCGCGCGCTTGTCGCGCCGCACGTCGAACTTCAGACTGATCGTGTCGTCCGAAAAGATCCGAAAATTGTCGCGGCGACGCTCGAAGGCGCGCGGCACCTCGCCCGATTCGAGCCCCATCTCGACGCCAACGTAGAGGGCCTTTTCATCGAACAGGACGCGGAACTCGGTCTCTACGGGCGGCCCCCCTTCGCGCACCGGCGTACGCTCCACGAAACCTCTACCAGGCGTCGCGCGCAGCCACGCAGGCTCATCGAGCACTCCGTCTATCACGATGGGCGGGTCCCCACGGGGGCTCGCCGTCAGCTCCGGGACAGAACTCGCCGCAAACAGGGCATGTGCGAGCCCGACTGTGACGATCGAAAATGCAACGAGCACGACGGGAAATCAGTGATGTTTGAACAGGAGCGCGTCCATCGATTCTTGATCGGCAGGGGTGAAATCGTAGCCGTCGAGCTCCTCGAGGCTGGCCCAGGCCATGGTGTGGACTGTCAGTGGGCGAGGCTCCAGGTCGCCGGGATCGCAGCGATAGAGAATCAGCTCCACGATGTAATCGTCGTATTCGCGCGTGGTGACAGAAAGCCGCTCGCCCGCTGACGCGACGATTCCGAGCCGCTCGTGCAGCTCGCGGACCAGAGCGATTTCGTCGCTCTCCCCCGTCTCCACTCGGCCACCCGGGAATTCCCAAAGCAATGGCAGCACCGCGTGCTCGCTGCGCTGGGTGATCAGGTAGCGACCGTCTCGCTCGATCGCAGCGCTCACCACGCGAATCGTGGGCTTGGGCACTCTTTCTACTTCGTCGTTCACGGACGTCCCCAGTTGGAGCGCGAGGTGATGAGTCCAGCGGCCCCACGCCGCATCACGTAGAGATAGCCTCGCGTCGAGATCGCCGCAACGAACTCACCGTCCACGGCGGGGCTCCCTCCCGGGCGGCCGAGCAGCGGCGTCGCTTGTACCGGTTCACCGCTCGAGGCTCGGATCGCGACGAGCCCCGCATCGCCACTGGTAAAGAGGGCGAGCTCGCCGCTGAGGGCCACGCGCGAGGCGTTGCCCGTGGGAAATCTGACGCGGTAGGCGAGCGCACCGTCGCTTTGATTCAGCCCCCAGAAGTAGCCGTCAGCGCTTCCCACCAGCAACAGGTCGCCAAAGCCATAGAGGCTCGTCACCGACGGCGCCTCCACACTCCAGATGGTCTTTCCATCGGTGGGGCGAAGAGCAAACACGCCTTTTGGGTAAGACGCGACGAAGAGCATGTCCCCTATCAGCACCGGATCGGCGTCGCTGTCATAGAAGTTTTCGGTTCCGAGGGCGAGCGGTCGAGACCATAACACGCGACCATCCTGCAGCGCGTAGGCTTCGACGTAGCCATCGGAGAAGCCGGCGTACACCGCGTTTTCATGCACCGTGGGGGCGGAGTGGCCACGAATCGTCAGCTGCGTCGGCTTCGGGCGTCCAGCGGTCCACAAGCGCTCGCCGCTCTCGACACTCAGAGCCGTCAGCTTGTTCTCAACCGTCGTGACGAGGAGTCGATCGCCCGCGATGCGGATAGGCGCCAGTGACTGGCCGTCTAGCTGAGTCTGCCAGCGGATCTCTCCCGTGGTGATCTCGAAGGCGATGAGCATACCGTCGGCGCTAGTAGTAACGGCGAAGGGGTCGCCCTCGTCGATCACCGTGACCGGACCCAGAAACGGAACCTGAACATCATAGCCCCAGAGAAGCTCGCCGGTGCCGAGACGGTAACCATGCAGCTCCCCTTCGCCCGTCCCCACGATCACAATGCCTTGTTTCTCCGCCACGCCCGGAGTCCCGAAGGATTCGCCGATCACACGGAACACACCTTGCCGGACCAGAGGTGTGCGCCACTGGGTTCCAAACATGTGGAACTTCGACGGCTTGAAGATCCGCGGGCGCTTGGACGGCTCCGTCAGCTCGTTCCCGCTCGAGGGAGCGGCCGCCAGCGCCACAGCAAAGAGAAGCGCGCCGATCACGGGGTGTCGGACTCGCCGTCGCTCGTGTCCTGAGGCTCTCCCTCGGGGGCGGCGGGCGGTGTGACCCCCGCTTCCTCGAGGAGGGTCAGTCGTTTTCGAGCCTCGTCGACCACAGCCGAGTCAGGGAATTCATTTTCCAGGCTCGCGTAGAGCTCGGCGGCCTTCTTCTGCTCTCCCTTGGCCTCGGTGAGTCGAGCGCGCTGGAACGCGGCACGGTCGCGGTAGAAGGTGTTGCCAGCGGTGAGCCGACCCCAGATCTCCATGGCGCCATCGAGGTCCCCTGCCCGTTCGTGGGCGTAGGCGGCGCGCTCGATCGCGAGAAAGTAGAAGTCGTGGCTGGGCGACAGCTGCGCCAGGAGAGCGTCGAAGCGCTCGAGGGCGGTCTGTGACTCCCCGGCCGCCTCGGCGAGATCCGCGACATAGAACTGGGCGAGAAGCCCCACCCCAGGCTCCTCGACGAGCGGCTCGAAGGCCGCCCGCGCCGCCTCGCGTCGCGCCTCTTCGTTGGCGAAGGTCGGAGGGTCCGCATCGGGATCCGCGTCCGCCTCGGGGACCAGCTCCGCATCGTAGACCGCGATCGCGGCAGCCAAGGCGTCGGCTCGGTCCGCCGCCGCGGAAGAGGAGAAACTCTGCGCCACGATGGAAACCGTGACCGCGAGCACGATCGCGACCACAGCGCCGACCACCAACGTACGGTTCTCGGTGATCCACTCGGCGCCGGTGTTTGCCGCTTGAATGAAAGCGTCGTCGGACTTCAGCAACTCTTTACGCGACTGCTTCGTTGTCTTTTTTGCCACCGTTTGTTCCGACCTCTGGTGTCCGCCCCGAGTCCGGGTCTACACCGTTCGAAGGTTTTCTCATGTACTCCGCCCGCGCCGTCATCCTATCGAATGCCTTCGCGCGTGCGCTCGCCGCCCCGCTTGTGTTCCTGGTGGCGCTCTTTAGCACCCCCCCAGCCGGGGCCGCCTTCGAGCAAGTCACCTTCGCCCTCGAGCCTGGTCTTGCGACCTTGTCCGAGGCGAGCGGCCGTTCCTGGGGTGGCCTCGGAGGGCTCACCGCGGCGACCAACATCACCGAGCGCCTTTACCTCCAACTCCACATCGACCACAAACGGTTCCCGCTGCGCGACGAGGGTCTTCAGGCGACCGCCTGGAACGGCGCAGTCCTCTACAACATCGACGTCGGGCGAGTCACCCCCTATATCCAGCTCGGCGGGGCCGTCGTCAGCCTCTTGGCTGAAGACGAGGCTTCCTACGGGCCCGCGATCGTCCCGGTCCTGGGTGCGGGTTTTGATGTGGGAACGTCCGGGGTCTTCATATGGGGGTTCACTGTTCGCTACTACCCGATTTTTGGGACAGATCTCTTGAGCAATCCGGCATATGTGACTATTAACGCGAAGTTAGGCGTCCGCTTTGGCGGGGTGTGAGCAATAGGCTCACAGACCAGGAGCAACAGTGCCCCGCGGATGAGCCGATCGAAGACAAACCAGACAGCACAGAGGCGACCTCGAGCCGTGACCTCTAGCCCGAACCACCACGCTGCGCGAAGCCCGAGTGCTCTGCCCGTGGGGGTTTCGCTAGAGCGCGTGCGCGGCCCGCACCCTTTGTGCCCCTCCATCGCTACAGGAACGCAGTCCCATGGCTCGCAAGATCATCGTCAACGGCCTCGATTCAGAAGAGGTCCGCATCGCAATCGTCAATGACCGAGGAGTGCTCGAAGACTTCGAGATCGAAACGCATGCGACGAAAAAGAACAAAGGCAACATCTACAAGGCGAAGGTGATCGCGGTCGAGCCGGCCCTGAACGCCGCCTTCGTCGACTACGGCGCAGAAAAACAAGGCTTTCTCACGGCGAACGACGTCGACCCGCGTCTCAACAACCTCAAGGGCAACAAGCATTTCAGCATCGATGAGCTGCTGAAGCCGGGTCAGGACATTCTCGTTCAGGTCGAGAAGGACGAGGTCGGCGCCAAAGGCGCGGTGCTCACCACGTACTTGTCGCTTGCCGGTCGCTACACGGTGCTCATGCCGGGCTCGAATCGTTCGGGCGTGAGCCGCAAAATCGACGACGAGGAGCAGCGCAAGAAGATCCGCGACGTCGCTAACAAGCTCGAGCTTCCAGAGGACATTGGCTTCATCATTCGGACCGCCGGCGTCGACCGTACCCGCACGGAGCTCAATCGCGACCTGAAGGTGCTCCTGCGTCTCTGGGACAACATCAAGAAGGAGTCGAAGAAGGCGAAAGCCCCGGCGCTGATCTTGAAAGAACAGGACGTCGTGATCCGCGCCCTGCGCGACTACTTCACGTCGGACGTCGACGAGATCGTCCTCGATTCGGACGACGCCTTTGACCGAGCGAGTGAGTACTTCCACCTCGTCATGCCGAAGCACCGCAGCGTGCTCACCCGCTACGTCGAGCGCTCACCGATCTTCCACCACTACCGGATCGAAGAGCAGCTCGCGGTGCTGATGCATCGCAAGGTGCCGTTGGACAACGGCGGCTCGATCATCATCGAGCCGACCGAGGCGCTCGTCTCCATCGACGTCAACTCCGGGAAGCAGAAACAGAAAGACCAAGAGCAGACCGCGCTCGAAACCAACACAGAAGCGGCAAAGGAAGTCGCGCGTCAGCTGCGCCTTCGCGACCTCGGCGGCATCATCGTGGTCGACTTCATCGACATGTTTCAGCGCAAGAACCGCTCGGCGGTGGAGAAGGCGCTGAAAGAAGCGCTCAAACAAGACAAGGCCCGGGTCAAGGTTGGTCGCATTTCGCCAAACGGCACCCTCGAGCTCACGCGACAGCGAATTCAAAGCGCCCTCGGGGCCTCGATGCTGCGGCCCTGCCCTCACTGCGACGGCCGCGGGCTCGTCTTGAGCCCGGAAGCACATGCCCTGCAGGTGGTGCGCAAGCTCCGGGACCGCGTGGTTCGGGGCGACCTCAAATCCGCCAAGATCGCCTGCGAGCCGCGGGCGGCGGACATCCTGCGGACAGAAAAATGGGGCACGCTGCAGGAGCTCGAGGGGCGTTGGAACATTCGGATCGACGTCGTCCCCGACAAGTCCATGCTTCCGGGCCAACACGACTTCACCTTCGAGACCGATCCGGATGCGCCGGTCTACGTTCCGCCGGAGCCCAACTTCGGTCCGCCGGAATATCCCGAAGGTTGGGAGCCGCAGGAGCCGGAACAAGAGGAAGATGAGGATGAAGACGACCTCTTCGAGGAAGACGAAAAGGAGCTCGTGGCGAAGAGCGCCAAGAAGAAGCGCAAGCGCAAGAGCGACGGCGACAGCGAGGAGCGAACGGACAAGCGTGCGCCCGAATGGGACCTGCCGAGCTTCGAGCTCCTAGACCTGAACGAAATCGAAGAGCCCAGGAAGCCAAGCCGCCGGCGAAACAAGAAGCGCAGCTCAGTGGCCATGGACGATGGAGAAGGCACGAGCCGCAGAAAGAAGTCGCGGCGCGGATCGCGCGGGCGGCGCAAGAAGCGCGAGACCGTGAGTGCGGCCGAGCTCCTGGCCTCGCCCCCGAAGAGCAGCAACGGCGCGAGCAAGCCGAAACCCGCAGCGAAGGCGGAGCCGAAAGCGGAGCCCGCGCCGCCACCTGCCGCCGCGGCCACGCAGGCTGGCGAGAAGAAGCCGTCGTTCTTTGCGCGGTTGTTTGGGATCAAGTAGAAGATCTAAGATCTATC
>CAYXVF010000021.1:14510-65763 GCA_964468125.1 uncultured Bdellovibrionales bacterium
CTTGATCAACGAGCAGCGCTCAATCCGATCCCCCGAGGAGACTACGGCGTCTTTTCGGTTGTATGACCCAGGCGCGGGTCGTTGGTGCGGTGGCACTGGGTGTATGCGCCGATCAGGGCCCGCGCCATCGTGTAGTCCGGTGGGTCCTCAGAGGCCTGTGCATAGGCCACTTCGGTCTCGGCGATCAGCCCGTCGAGATTCTCAGCCACACTTGCGTGCGCGTCCAGAAGGGAGCTTGCCGGCAGGGAGACGACCGCCTCACGAAAGGTGACCAGCGACCGGCGCACCGCCGCCTGATCGACCTCCCCTTCGGGCCAGAGGAGCGAATCGAGGCGCCAGGCCCCCTTGCCGAGCTCTGCATCGTCTCCGTCGAATCGAGCCGCTCCGTTGGCGCCGGCCAGCTCTCTTTCGGCGCCACGCGGGTGCGCGCGCAGGGCAGCACCAAGATGCCGAGGGCACATCTCAGCCCCGCGCCCGTCGCCAAACACCGAGATGCGCCGCTGCGTCCGTCGTGCGCGACCGCCGGCGCTCTTACCGTAGCCCCGGATGAAACTGCGGTGTCTCTCATGGTCGTGCTCCGCAGCGACAGCGGCTCCCACTTCTAGGGTGGGCACCCTTCGGCGCATCGCGCGCTTCCGAATTCCCGAGCCCCTTGATCCTGCTCAAGGATCGCCGCGCACCGGCCGCAAAGGTCACGCCGATACGTATACAAGTCACTCAAATGAGGAGGTATAATCATGAGGGTTTCGAATATGCCCGGCGTCCTCGCCGCCACCGAACCGCTCGTCCACCCCAACGCGCCCCCGGCTCAGGTTCACGAGATTCTCGCCGTCCTCGCCGCCCAGTCCGCGAGCCTCGACGAGATCCGGGACCGCTTCATCACCTACCTGCGCGAGCTGCAAAACGTCGATGTTCGCTTCGAGCATCATCGCGTGGGCGAAGGATCACCGCTGTGGCTGGGTAAGGACCTCGATCCGGAGATCTGGGTGATGACACCGGGGCGCGGCAACATCTTTGGGTTCGTCATGAACAAGCGGCAGGGCTTTTTCTATCCCTGGCCCGAGCCCCGCTCGGAGAAGGCTGCGCCCGCCAAGATGGCCCGTCTGCGCGAGATTCATCGCCCCTTCGAGCGCGCCCTCGAACGTGACCCGCAGCTCTCAGCAGATGCACAGAAGTTGCGGAAACGCGCGCGCGCTACGGCTCAGCCGCCACTCACCCGCGAGGAGCGCTACCGTCACCTCGTGTCGAAGCTCGCCGGGGTGGAGGACTTGGACCACAACGCCATCTGGTGGCGCCCGGAGGGGCTGCCATCAACGCCGGTCCGCGAGCCCCAACGCCCGGAGTCAGTGCGCGAGCAGGAGCACCGTCGAGAGGAACGCGGGCGAGAAGCGCTTTGCGACAGACAGCGGCTGCGCCGTGCGCTCGACGAGCGGCAACCGTATGTCGTACCGGTTACACTCCGCCCCGATCTCGAGCTCGCCACCGGCGCTGCCGTCGGTGCCTTCGAGCCGGTCGCGCCCCAGATCGCCCGCGTGCACGAGCCACACAAGTTGCTCGGTTGGGACCGGCGAAACCGCGAGCGTTCCTGAGCTGGGCCTGTGTCAGTAATCGGCCATCGGCTCGGCCTCGAAGAGGTCGCCGAGCCGAGCTTTGCCGACTGCCAGCAGGAGGAAGCCGTAGGTGAGCGCGAGGCAGACCACAACCCCTAGACCGTTTGCAACCACGGAGAGCTGGGTCTCAGGCGCTGCGAGCTCGGGAGGCACATAGCGTACGAGGTACAAGAAGAACGCGTTGTTCACCGCGTGGGCGAAAATTGCTGGCCACAGGGACCGGGACGCCATCGCGAGGATCCCGAGAACCAATCCGATCGCCGTCGCAGAGAACGACTGGATCGGGTCAAAGTGCATCAAGCCAAAGAGTGTCGCCGAAAAGAGAAGTGCGAGGCCCCGTCCCACGCTCCGGTTCATGCTCTCGAGAAGAAAACCGCGAAAGAACAGCTCTTCACCCAGGGGCGCGACGACCGCGATGCTCATCGCCGCCAAGAAGAAGGTCCCTCCCCCGGACTCGGCGATCCCCTCAGTCAGCACCGAGCCGCTTTCACTCGGAAGCGCGCGCAGGGCGGCGGTGAGAAAGCCTACCGTCTGCCCCGCCGAGATCGCCGCCAGCGGGCCAAAGAGATAGGCGCGAAGGCCGAGCGCCGAGCCCCGGCCGAGCATTTGAAGGACCAACCTCCCGGCGAAGGCGAAGGCCATCAGCCCGGTCACGCACCCGGTACTCAGGACCATGCCGAACAAGATTCCCGGCATCTCCTGCAACTCTTCGACAGGGATCGGCTCACCCTCGGGCAAGACGCCGGTCGCGCTCAGCAGAACCGTTTGGGCGATCATCACCGTGAGGAGCAGGGTCATGAGCCCCGCTCCTGCGCGCGCGAGCTCGCGAAAATCGACGCGCGATTCCGGTTGTTCTCCGTTCACGGTCTCGGCTCCACGGCGCGGACCGGACCCACGAATGGGGCGAGGCTCATTGCGCCCGGTCCACGGAGATACTCGGGTTTCCGTCCTCGTTCCAGTGCACCACCACACGCCAGGGCCGGCAGCACACGTCGCAGTCGTGAATCAGCTCCCCCCGCGTCTCGGGGTCGAGCTCGAGGTCGACCCATTCGAAGCAGTAGGGACACTGCACTCGGCTC
Organism: uncultured Bdellovibrionales bacterium; assembly: GCA_964468125.1. Lineage (GTDB taxonomy): Bacteria > Myxococcota > XYA12-FULL-58-9 > XYA12-FULL-58-9 > CAYXVF01 > CAYXVF01. The sequence goes on from CAYXVF010000021.1 coordinate 17,200, forward strand.
TCTTGCGTCTCAAAGAGGTGCATCGTAGGGAAGAAAGTGCGCTCGCAAAGCGCCCAGGACAAGTCATTCCGCGCGTTTCGCGCCAAACAATCGTGAGAAGAATCCGTCCCCCCTCGCCTTGGCGAGCAGCCAATCGACCTTTTTTGCGAGCCGCGCGGCATCGATGGCACCGACTTTCACGTCCGCAACCTCGCCGTTGAGCATGAACACGACCGTCGGCAACGCCCGAATTCCGAAGCTCTGCGCCAGCTGGGGGCAGCTCTCCGTGTTGCACTTCACGAACTCCACCGGTGCGTCGGCGTAGTGCTCGGCGGCCGACGCGAATTGGGGGCCGGTGACTTTGCAGGGGCCGCACCAGGGCGCCCAAAAATCGATCACGACCGCCCGTTCGTTCTCGAGGATCTGGCTCAGGTCTGACGGCGTGCACACATCTCTAGGCATTTCGACCTCCCCCCGAACGTCGCCCTTCGCACGACCCTGTTACACTGAAACGACTCGAATGATCGAGCTCGCGTGTACGAGCGCTCCTAGCGTGGATCGCGCTTCTTCTTGTTGTTGCTCTTCTCGCGGTACTTGATCCAGATCGGCGTCCCGTCAAAGCCGTAGCGCTCTCGGAGTCGATTCTCCAGATAACGCTCGTAGCTGCCAGGAATCGTCGTGGCCCGATTCGTCGTGAAGATGAAGGTCGGCGGTCGGATCAAAGGCTGCGAGCAGAACAGCAGCCTAGCGCGGCGCCCGTTGCGAATCGGCGGCGGGTGGTGCTCCACCACGTCCTTGAAGAACCGATTGAGCTCGCCGGTCCCCACGCGCCGATGACGCTCCTTTTGTGCGTCGGTGACCGCCCCGAAGATCCTCCGAACGTTCTTGCCCGTCTTGCCACTCACCCGCAGCACGGAAGCGTACGAGAGGAAAGGCATGTCGTGCCGGATCGCCTTCTCATAGTTGTCGCGCCATTCGTCGTTCTCGACGAGATCCCACTTGCTCGCGACGATCACCAGGCCCTTGCCTCGCTCGTGGGCAAGAGCGCCGATCTTTGCGTCCTGGTCCGACGGACGCTCCGTGCCGTCGAGTAAGAGCACCACAACGTCCGCGCGCTCGATGCCGCGGACGGCCGCCATCACGGCAAAACGTTCGAGCTTCTGCGCCACTGAGCGTTTCCGCCGAATACCGGCGGTATCGACGAAGACGAAGCTCTGGCCCTCGTGCTCGATCTCCGCATCGATCGAGTCCATCGTCGTGCCCGCGACATCACTCGCCACCAGTCGTTCTTCACCCAACAGTTGATTGATCAAGGAGGACTTGCCAGCGTTCGGCCGCCCGGCCACCGCCACCCGAATCGGCCCGCCCTTCCATTCCACGCGCGAAACACCGGTCTCGGGCAGGTCGACTTCCGAGACGGGGATCGGGGCGCTTTCCTGGTCGAAGGCCTCCGCGTCCGGGGCGTCTACGGTGTCCATCACCCATTCGGCGAGCTCGCCAAAGCGGTAGCCGTGCTCGGCGCTCACGGGAATCACGTGCTCGACCCCGAGCTCGTACATCTCCGTCGCTCGGTCCTCGTGCATCATTTCATCGGTCTTGTTCGCCACGACCGCGACTGGTTTGCCGCTGCGCCGCAGGAGCTCCGCAATGTCGCGATCCGCCGCAACGAGACCGGATTGGGCGTCTACCACGTGCAAGATGAGATCAGCCTCGTCGATCGCGAGCTGCGACTGTTCCCGGACGCGGCTCATGATGCTGTCGTCCGTTTCGAGATCCATCCCGCCTGTGTCGACCACCCGAAGGACCCGTTGGTCGAAACGCATCTCGCCGAACATGCGGTCGCGGGTGACCCCGGGCTGATCGTGCACGAGTGCGACCCTGCGTCCGACCATGCGGTTGAATAGGGTGGACTTACCGACGTTGGGGCGCCCCACCAACGCAACTGTGGGCAATCGTGCGCTCATGGGTTAGACGATGTTGGGTCCTCAAAGCCGTAGCGTTGCACCATTCGCGCGTCCTGGGTCCAGTTCTTCGCGACGACGACCTGGAGACGCAGGAACACCTTGGCGTGCAGAACCGCTTCCATCTGCTCACGGGCCTTGGTCGAGACGTCCTTGATGGTCGCCCCACGTTTGCCCACCACGATCCCTTTTTGTGAGTCGCGCTCGACGAGAATGCGCCCGCCAATGTGCACAATGCCGCCACCCTCGTCGTCGCGCTCGTCCTCGAAGGATTCGATCACCACGTGGCAGCTATGGGGCACCTCGTCGCGAAGCTGGTAGAGAAGCTGCTCACGGACGAGCTCGGCGACCAAGAACCGCTCCGCTTGGTCCGTATGCAGATCCGTGGGAAACAAAGGCGGTCCTTCAGGGAGGAGCTCGAGCACCTCCTCGAGCAGCACGTCGAGACCCTCCGAGCGCAGAGCGGAGATGGGAACCACGCTCGCACCGGTCTTCTCCGCGTACTGCGCGATGAGCGGCAGAAGCAGCTCCTTGTTCTTCAGGCGGTCGATCTTGTTGAGTGCGACCACCAGGCGACCAGTTCCGGACGCCGCGGTCTTCAAGACCGCCTGGTCCTCCTCGCTCAGGGTTGGGGTCTCGCTATCACGCGCCTCCACCACGACCAGCGAAAGGTCCGCGTCGGCCGCGGCGTTGCCTGCGATCGAGCGCAAAGCCGTGCGCAAGGCATCCTTCGGCGCGGTGAGCCCCGGCGTGTCAACGAAAACCACCTGACCGTCGCCGCGATTGAGGATCGCGTGAATGCGATTGCGCGTCGTCTGCGCCTTGGGCGTGACGATGCTCACCTTCTCGCCGAGAAGCCGATTGACGAGCGTGCTCTTGCCCACGTTGGGGCGACCGATCAGCGCGACAAAACCCGAACGAAAGCTCATCGGTCATACCCTTCGAGCGCTTGCGCCGCTGCTGCCTGCTCCGCCGCCTTCTTGCTCGACCCTTGCCCGCTCCCCCTCGGCTCGTCGTCGATCAGGACCTCAACTTCGTAGAGCCGCGCGTGGTCGGGGCCGCTCACGCTCACGGTCCGATAGCTCGGAGAGGCCGAGCCGTGGGCGTGAGCCTGCTCTTGCAGGGCTGTCTTGAAGTCCATCGGGTCATCGCTGCGGCGGAGCGCTTCGAGAAAGAGCGGCCCGAGAGCTCTTTGCACCGCCGCCATGCCCCCATCGCGATACACCGCGGCCGCGAGCGCCTCCATCGAGTCGGCGAGGATGCGGTCGCTGCACTGCCCACCGGCCCGGCGCTGTCCTTCGCCGAGCCGTAGGTGGGCGCCGAGGTCGAGCGTGCGCGCGATCTCCGCCAGCCCCTCACGCCGTACGACCCGCGCCCGGCGCTTCGTGAGCTGCCCCTCCGCCGCCTCATCGAGACGGTCGAAGAGCATGTCCGCGGTCAGCAGCCCCACCACCGCGTCGCCAAGAAACTCCAGGCGCTCGTTGTGCTCGCCGTCTTCCGGATGCTCGTTGGCGTAGGTGCTGTGCGTGAGCGCCTGTTCGAGGAGTCCTCGATCGGAAAAATGGTAGGCGAGGCGCTCCTCGAGGGCGTGGCTCATCGAGCCTGCTCCTGCGCCCGCACGGCGGACTCCGTTGCATCGCGACGGATCGTCCCGCCCCCCAAGACGCGATCATCGGCGTAGAGCACGCAGGCTTGTCCTGGAGCTCCTCGCCCTTGGGGCTCACGGAAATGCACCCGCGCTCCCCCGTCCGACAAATGCTCGAGCCGCCCGGCTTTCGGTCTTTCGCGGTAACGCTGTTGCACCAACAGCTCCGACCCGTCTTTCGGCGGCGAGCCGATCCAGTGAGCTTCAGCGATCTCGACCCGGCTGGTCAGCAGAGCGTCCTTGGGCCCCACGCGGACAACTCCGCTCTCCGCCTCGATGTCCGTGACATAGAGTGGCTCGGGCGCCGGAATTCCCAGGCCGCGCCGCTGCCCGTGAGTGAAACGATGCACGCCTTGATGGTCGCCGAGCTTTTCCCCGTCCTGGTTCAGGATCGGTCCGAGCTTCCCGAGCCGGCCAGCGATCTTCTCCACCGTAGCGGCGTAGCCCTCGGAGCCGACGAAGCAAATCTCCTGGCTCTCGTGCTTCTCCGCCACGGGCAAGCCGAGCCGTCGCGCGTGCTCGCGCACCTCGTCCTTGGTCATCCCGCCGAGGGGAAAATCGAGCTCCGCGAGCTGGGCTGCGTTCAAGCGGTAGAGGAAGTAGCTCTGGTCCTTTGCACCGTCGATACCGCGGAGTAGCTGCGCCTCGCCCGTGCTCCGATCGATCCGCGCATAGTGCCCGGTGACGAGCCGATCGGCTCCGAGCACTTTCGCGCGCTTCAGCATCGGTCGAAACTTCACCTTGTCATTGCACTCGACACACGGGTTGGGGGTCTCGCCATTGAGGTAGGCTTCCGCGAAAGGTCCGATGATGCGCTCGCGGAAGACGTCCGCGTAATTCAGCACGTAAAACGGGATCCCGAGCGTATCCGCCACCCGCCGGGCGTCACGCATGTCATCCGGGGTGCAGCAGGCGCGATTCTGACGCGGCTCGAGGTCGTGGGTCTTCATCGCCAACCCGATGACCTCGTGTCCCTGCTCCACCATGAGCCCGGCTACGGTCGACGAATCGACGCCGCCACTCATTGCCACTACGACCTTCAATCCTTCACTCCTTCACACTGCATCCAGGGCCGTGATTACCCTTGCGATATCGTCATCGTCATCGTCCGCGTCCACCGCGAATCGCACGGTGGACGCATCGAGTCGCGCGGGCCAGACGTTGTGCGCCTCGAGCGCTGAGACAATCCCCGCAACCGCGTCGCCGGCTGCCACGACGATCCCTGCGGCGACTTCGGGGGGCTTTATTATTTCGAGACCGAGCCTGTCGAGGGCTCCCGCCAAGGTCGTTGCGGCGGCCCGCAGACGCTCGAGCCGATCCGGAAGCGCAAGCGCGGCGGCCCACCCCGCGGCCAGCGCGACCGGCTGGGTCCCAGGTCGAACGCCGTGCTCCTGCCCCCCTCCGCCCCAGAGCGGCGTCAACGCGACGCCACGGGGCCGAATCAAAGCGCCGACGCCGGGGGGCCCGCCGGAGAGCTCTCCGGCCAGTACGACGACGCTGGCACCGGAGCTCGCACCGGAGCTCGCACCGGAGCTCAGCGGGCGGGCTGTGAAATCGACTCGGCCGAGCGCCACGGTCGCATCCACGACCGGTCCCGGACGCCAATCGATGCTGCCATCGCGGTCGTCGACCAAGACCGAGAGCGCCTCGCCCCCGTGTCCGGTTGCGAGCACGGCGCGGGCGCAGGCGGTGGAGCGCGCGCCGAGGGTCAGCGAACGACTCTCGTGGGCGATCTGCATCGCCTCGACACCGCCGCCCGTGAGCACCAAATCCACGTCCCGCGGCTGGTAGCCCAGGCGAGCGAGGAGTACCTCACTCAGCGCATCGAGATCGCGCCGGCCCCGACGACCCGCTTCATGAAGACTGGACGGGTTTCGCGAACATCGTGCGCTTTGAACGATTTGGTCGACCGTTCCGGCCCGCGGCCGCGGCCACTGAATCCTGTCGCGCCACACCCTCAGCTGTCTCCCTCCCGGAGGAAGTTCCGCGAAATTTCGATGGTTGCGCCTCTACTCACCGCCCTATCCACAGGAAGATCACAACCGCGAAATCAACCAAATCGACAAATCCTACATTAAACCACACGCGCAGACCCGCTCCACGCCGTGCTGAAAACGCCCTAGCCAGCTGGATCTATTGCAAAATCGCGTTCAGCGACGGTCCTCGAAAAATCCCGCAATCCTCCGCCCCCCGGGCAAAATCACGCATTTTCAGCCATCTCCGGGCGTCTCTCGAGATGTGGATAACCTGTGCGCAGCGGCGATCAGGTGCTCCCGTCGATTGCGTCTCGGGTCCTCGAGCACCTCTTCGAGGAGCGCATGCATCACCCGGCCCACTTCAGGCCCCTGCAGACCGAGCGCCATGAGATCGCGGCCGTTCAGGGCGAGATCGGCGACCTGGTGCACGGGAGGCGTTCGCAGCGCCCGGCGCATCGACACCGCATCGGCTCGGCTGAGCTGCCCGCTCGCGCGCCAGATCAGACTCGCCCCGCGAGCCCCCTCGACACCGGCCCGAGAAAGCCAGCGACGAAACTCGACTCCGCGCCCCGGAGGCTCATCCACGAGCGTGAGCGCGTTGACCCATGCACCGACGCGCCGCTGAATGTCACCCGACGTCTTGAATCGTTGGAGCAGACGCTCGCAGTGCTCGCGCGTCAACCGCGCGGCCACGATCCAAGCAGCGAGGCGCAGCCAGGGGTCCGCGGGAAGCCGGCGAAGGATTCCGAGCTCAGGCGCACCCTCGGCGAGCTCCGGAGCCAGCAGGCGGAGCAGCCCGGACTCCCGCAACAACGCGATCGCGGCCTCGACGCCCGGGCCCACCAAGAGCTTTTCCATCTCCGCGCGTTTGCGCTCCCAGGCTACCCGCTCAAACGTGTCGAGCTCGGCGCCGAGCGCTGCCCGAGTCTCCGGCTCCAGGTCGAACTCGAGCGTTGAAACGAAACGCACCCCGCGAAGCGGTCGCAAGCCGTCTTCCCGAAAGCGGTCTCGCGCATTTCCCACGCACGCGACGAGATGCCTCTGAATGGCACCGATCCCGTCGAAGGGATCCACCCACTCGCCGGTGTCGAGGTCCACGGCGATCGCGTTCATCGTAAAGTCCCGACGCGCGAGGTCGCGCTCCAGATCGCGATGAAACTCGACGAAGGACGGGCGACGGCCGTCCTCGTAGGGGCCTTCGCCGCGAAAGGTGGTCACCTCGATCGGCATCCGATCCTCGATCACCATGATGGTCCCGTGTTTTTCGCCGGCGCGAACGACGTGGGCGAACAGTCCGGCCACCGCGGGCGGCTCGAGGTCGGTCGCGAGGTCCCAGTCGCCCCCCCGGCGATTCAGAAATGCGTCGCGCACGATGCCGCCGACGAGGTAGACCTGCCCCCCGGCGCCACGCAGAGTGCGGGTCACGCGCCGGAGTGCGTCCGGGCTCCAACCTCGCAGCCTTCTGAGCGCTAGGGTGTGCGGTCGCACGCGTACTCCAAATTGCCTCGATGGGAAGGTCCGTGATAGCTGCGCCTCATGCGTATCGGACCCTGCTGGCGCGGTCTATCGGTGGCGCTCTTCCTGCTGGTCGTTGGATTCCCCACCCTCGGGTCCGCGCGAACCCTCGAAGCAGGCAAGCCCATCCTCTATGGCGAGCTCGGTCCGAGCTTCCTCCTCGACGGACGTCTCGGGGGCGCGTCGACGTACCTCCTACTCGGCGCCGGCGTCGAGTACCCCTTCGACAAGAACCTTTCCGCTACCGGCGACCTTCTCTTCGGCCACGCTGGCTCGCAGCAGCTCAAGCTGCGCGGCGGTGCGCGTTACCATTTCACCGGCCTCGACGCACCTTTGGCTCCCTACGCGGAAGGGGGGCTCGTCGTCGGTCGGCTCTTCGACATTCTCGGCACGAACTTGGGCTTCCACGGCATTCGAGCGGGGGCGGGGGCGGATTATTTCCTCACCGGCGAGCTTCTCGCCGGTCTCAAGGTCGGCTACGAGATCACGCGAACGACCGGCCCTCGACCGGTCTGGTTCAACCAGCTGGAGCTACTCGTCACAGCGAGCCTGGTCTTTTGAGCCTCAGGACGAGGAATCTCGATGAGTTTGCGTCCCTTCAGCAGTCAGCACGGTCCCGTCGCCGTTTTCCCGGTCCTCGCGACTGTAGACGTCCACCCGCTCGCGAAGCTCTTTTCCGACTTTGAAGAAGGGCAAGCGTTTCTCGGGCACCGGGATCGTCTCTCCGGTCCGCGGGTTGCGCCCCATCCGCGCGCGGTATTGTTTAGAAATGAAGCTGCCGAAGCCACGAATTTCGATCCGATCACCGCGTGCGAGGGCATCAGTCATTGCGTCGAAAATCAGATTCACCACCATTTCCGCCCGCTTGCGCGGAAGCTTGGATTTGTCGGTGATCCGATCGATGAGCTCCGACTTGTTCATGCCCTTCCCGTCGGACCGGCCAGAGGGCCTGTCCTCGCTCCATTCCGCCCGATGGCGCCCCCGACAGGATTCGAACCTGTGGCTTACAGGGATTAGGAATCCCCAGCTCTATCCAGCTGAGCTACGGGGGCGTTTTTCACTTCCTCCGACCGGACAACGGCTCGACTCTAGGAGGAAAGTACGAGTAAGGTCAACAGGTTAGCGATGGCCCGGGGTAGACGACGACGCAGTGAGCCACTCGACATGGGCGAGGCCGTGGCCTATGCCCTGGACCGATCGGGCCTCACGGATCAGGCCCGCCGCGTTCGGATCGCCAAGATCTGGCGCGACGCGGTTGGCCCAAAACTCGCCGAGCGTACTGCGCCCGAATCCTTCAACCGCGGCGTTTTGCTCGTTCGCACAGCATCCGCCGCGTGGCAAAACGAGCTCACCTACCTGCGCAGCGAGCTGATCCAGAGAATCAACGAGGCGCTCGGCACTGAGCTCGTCAAAGACCTCAAGGTCGTCTCCGGAAGGTTCCACCGGCACACGGCGCCGAGCACCCGCAAGAAGCGCCCCCTCACTGCGCGCGAGCAGGAAGCGGTGGACGACGCGGCGCAGGCGATACGAGACCCAGAGCTACGAGGTCTCTTCGAGGACGCGCTCGCCGCCGTCGCGCGGAGCCAAAGCGACGAATGAGCTCGGGCGGAGCAGTCCAAGCCGTGCTAGACCTTTAGGGCCAATGGTCAGCCAAGCCGACTCCCCCACCAACACGCGCGATACGCTCTGGGGCGGCGAGTTGGTATTCTGGCAACCGGCCCGCGGAACCGGCTACCGCTTCAACCTCGACCCCGTGCTCCTGGCGGGCTTTGTTCGTCCGAGCGGCCATGTGCTCGACCTGGGATCGGGCTGCGGCATCATCGGAATTCTCCTGGTCGCTCAGGGCAAGGCGGAATCGGTCACCGGAGTCGAGATCCAGGCGCAGCTCGCCGAGCTCGCGCGTCTGAACGCCACAGAAAACGCCATGGGAGAGCGCGTCCACACCCGAAGAGGCGACCTGCGTGAGGCGGAGCTGCCGGCGGTCGACGCGGTGGTCTTCAACCCGCCCTACTTTCGCGTGGGCGAAGGGCGGTCCGCACCGGACCCCGGCCGCGAGGCGGCTCGGCGCGAACGCCACGGCACCCTAGAGGACTTCGTTCGGCGCGGTTTTTCCGCCCTCGAGTACGGCTCCTCCCTCTATTGCATCGTGCGCACGGACCGGGTCGAAGAGCTCGCCACCCATGTCTCTGGTCACGGCGGTGGGCTCGTGCGCGTACGCGCGATCTGCCCGCGCGAAGGCGCCGAGCCACGCCACCTGCTGGTCGAGGCGGTCAAGGGCGGCGTGAGCTGCTGCCAGCAGGAGCCCCCCCTGGTCGTGCACGATGGTAAAGGATACGGCCAGGAGGTGAGCGCCCTGTTGCGCCAGTAGCGATCGGCGGCGCGTTGCGGGCCGCGGTGCTTTCGCCTAGCGTCCGTGATCGATGCCCGAGCTCACCCTCGTTCTTCCGGCGCGCAACGAGTCTAAGCGCCTACCCCATACGCTCACCCGTCTCGCGGCGTATGCCCGGCATCACCCGCGTCCCATTGAGGTTCTGGTCGTGGACGATCACTCGGACGACGATACGCGTTTCGTCGCGCACCAGCTCGCCTCCCGGCTCGAGCTTCGCGTGGTGGGCAACGAAGGACGCGGTCCCGGGGCCGCAATGCGCACGGGCTTGCGGCACATGCGGGCCGACCGCGCTCTCCTGTGCGATGCGGATGGCCCGGTCCCCTTTGACGAAATAGAAACGCTCTGGCGCGCGATGGATGAAGGCGCAGACCTCGCCGCGGGCTCACGGCTCGTCGGCACGTGCTGGCGCCCCCCACGCCCCCTAAGCCGTCGCGCGCTCGCCCGAGGGTTTCGCACCCTCGTCACCTGTCTCGTTCCCACGCGCGTGAGGGACACACAGTGCGGCTTCAAGATGGTGAGCCGAGAGCTCGTCGACACCGTGCTGCCCCGCTGCTCCATCGATGGCTTCGTTTTCCACGTGGAGCTCCTCCACTGGGCCGAGCGTCTCGGATTCGAGATTCGCGAAGTCGGCGTCCCCTGGCGCGATGTCCCCGGCAGCTCGATCCATTTCATTCGCGATCCACTGCAGATGACCGCGCAGCTCTTGGCCTTGCGGAAGTCGACCACGCAGCGAACAAACTCTTCAGCTCATACGTCCAACGAGCGCTCCCCCACTCGAGGAGTGCAAACCAGGAGATGGTCATGACGCCCATTCGCGCCGCGTTCCTCACTCTTTGCCTGCTTTTCGTCGCCTCGAGCGCTCGCGCTGCAGACGGCGTGGCCTTGGGAGTCGCAGCGGGCGTGGACTACTCCTCCGCCGACCAACTCTTCGAAGACGACTCCAATACGAGCTTCGCCTGGGGCTTCTTCGTCGACATTCCGCTCGCAGAAACCTTCATTATTTCGCCGCAGACCACCATCTACGAGCTCGACTTCGCCGGCGCGTCGGAGCCACAGGCGGTGACCGACGTCGGTTTGAACTTCAAATTCATCGTTCCCCTCGGAAGCTTGAGTCTGGGCGGGGGAATTCTTGCGGGCGTCACCACCGGTCTCGGCGACTACCGCCTTCACTACGGCGCCCTCGGGCAGCTCAATTTCAACCTGATCTCGAACATCGACGGTTTCGTCATGGCCCAATACAAGCGCATCGACGTCGGCGACACTCTGATGAACGAGGATATCAGCAAGCTTCACGCTTTTGCGGGGGCGATGTTCCGATTCTGACCCTCATGGGCCAGCCCTCCGCGCAGCGCGTTCACGAGTTCGGGAAGGATCTCCCCGGAGCGCCCGACGAGCTGAGCGTCGAACAGGTGCGCGTTCGCCGAGGGCTCTAGATTCACTTCGAGCGCCATCGCCCCCATCTGTTTCGCTGCGCGCACCAGTCCCGCCGCCGGGTAAACCATGCCGCTCGTCCCGATGCTGATGAAAAGCCCACTCGATTGGATGGCCTGTGGAATCGCGTCGTCGAGATAGAACGGGATTTCACCGAACCAAACGATGTGCGGACGAAGGGGCGCTCCATCGCAGCTGCGGCAGCGACTCGCGACGAGGTCCACGGGCTCGCTCCAGACGTGCACCTCATGACACTTAGTGCAGCGCACGCGTTGAAGCTCGCCATGCATGTGGAACACGCGTTTACACCCCGCCCGTTCCAAGAGATCATCGACATTCTGCGTGATGAGCCACAGGCGCTCACCCAACTCTTCCTCGAGCTCGGCGAGGGCGCGGTGACCAGGGTTCGGCTCGACCTCGCGCAACTGGGCACGCCGGGCGTTGTAGAACGAGTTGACGAGCTCCGGATTCCGCGCCCAGGCCTCGGGAGTCGCCACATCTTCGATGGAATGGGTCTCCCAAAGACCACCGGAGTCGCGAAAGGTCTTGATGCCACTTTCGGCGGACAGACCTGCGCCGGTCAGAATCGCGACGCCGCGTTGTGCCGCATCGCGAAGCTCGGAGAGGAGAGATGAATCGAGCTCAATAGGCATGCTCGAAGAGTACCACCCGAATGGTGCGCCAGAGAATTTGGATGTCTCGGAAGAACGACCAGTTCTCGAGGTACTCGATGTCGAGCTGCACCATCTCCTCAAAGCTCAGTCGATTGCGCCCGGAAACCTGCCAGAGACCCGTGATCCCCGGCGGTGCCTCGAAACGACGTCGGTGCCACTCGCGATAGACCTCCACCTCATAGGGCACGGCTGGACGCGGTCCGATCAGGCTCATCTCGCCGCGCAGCACGTTCAGAAGCTGCGGGAGCTCGTCGATCGAATACTTACGAATGAACGCGCCGACGGGAAAGATGCGCGGGTCGTTGGTGATCTTGTGTACCTGGACCTCGCCGCGGTCTTCATGCGCTGCGTTTTCGGTGATCCATTTCTTCGTGTACTCGCGGTGAATCGCGTCGCTGTTGCCAACGTGCATCGAGCGAAACTTGAAAAACGGAAAGACCTGCCCTCGGTAACCCACGCGCTGCTGCACGTAAAAGATGGGCCCTTTCGAGCTCAAGCGAATCGCGATCGCTGTGCCGAGCATGAGCGGGGCGGCAAGCAGCAGAAGTAGAGCGCTCGCAAGAACATCGAAGCCGCGTTTGATGAACCAATTGAAGCCGGTGATGTTGCTTCGGCGCATCCCGATCATTGGGATCCCGTCGACAACCTCGACCCGGGCACTGTCGAGAAGCAGCTCGTGGACCGCGGGCACCATGTTCCAGGTGACATGGTTCCGCATGCAGATTTCGATCGTGCTGAGCGTTTCCTCGTCGCTCAGGTGTCGGTCGACGAGGATGAGCATGTGCAGGTCGTGCACTTCACAGAGCGTGTCGAGCTCCTCGAAGGCGCCGAGACGACGCACGCCCGCCTCATCGAGAAGCTCTCCCTCCTGACGGGTGCCCGGCGTGTCCACCGCGCCGATGAGCTCGTAGTACTCGTCTTCGGTCCGGAGTGCCTCCGCGAGGCTCACCGCGACGGCATTGGTGCCGAGGATCCCCACAGTTGAGCGGCCCGCGAAGCGCCGAAGAACCCGCCGCCGGAGCGCGCGAAAGCTCATCCGAGCCGCGACAACCGTCACCAGCACGAGCGGGATCAGGAAGATCATCATCCCGCGCGAATAGCTGAAGCCCCGGTAGAAAAAGGTCGTCGCGAGGACCGCTGCAAAGGTCACGGCGGTCGCTTTAACCACCGCGGTGATCTCGTGAAAGGCACTCTGGCGAAGTCGGTAGCTCCCGGTCCCGATGTTCACCATGAGCCAAACGAGGGCAACGAACGGGAACGCCTCGAGGATCGCTTGCCAGGGCGCCGTGCCCCCTTTTGCGAATTCGATTCCCGCTTCGTAGCGCAAAAAAATCGCGAGCCTTAGCGCCAGAAAGAACGCCACCATGTCCATGACAAACAAGGCGAGCTTCTGTCGGTAGTGGCGCTGCTCGAGCATCGGCGATCCTCTAGAGGGCGACCGGGCGCCCTCCTTCATTCAAGCTCTGCTCCGCCGCGGCGAGCGCCTCCACCACACGCAGCCCACTGCGGCCATCGGATCTCGGTGCCCGTCCTTCTTCGATGGAGGCGAGGAACTCGCCGGTTTCGACACTGAGCGGCTCGAAGCTATCGAGCTTGGGCGACAGGATATCGCCGGTTCGATAGCTCAGCTGAAATTCGCCGAAGGTCTCCGGATCTTTGAAATCGACCCCGCGGTCGAAGATCTTCACCTTCTCATAGGCTTCAGTGTCGTCGTAGACCGCCATCTTCTTCGAGCCAACGATGGTCGTCCGACGCAGCTTCGACGGCGAGAGCCAACTGACTTCCAGGTGGGCGACTGTGCCGCTCTCAAACTCGACGGAGATGAAGGCGACGTCCGGGATCCCCTCCTGAACGAAGGCGCGTCCCATCGCGGCGATGGTGACGGGCCGCTCCTCGAGCCAGTAGAAGAGGATCGAGAAGTCGTGGGGAGCGAGGTCCCAGACCACGGAAATGTCGCTCTGGTGCAGCCCGAGGTTTACCCGATTGCTCGATACGAAAAAGATTCGACCGAGCTCTCCCGAGTGAATGAGCTCACCGAGTTTCAGCACGGGCGGGCTGTACTCGAAGGTGTGGCCCACCATGAGCTGCAGCCCAGCTCCTTCCGCCTGCTCCACGAGGGCGCGCGCCTCCTCGACGGACGCCGCGAGAGGCTTTTCCACAAAGACGTGCTTGCCAGCGGCAAGGGCTCGACTCGCGAGCTCGTGGTGTGTGCCCACCGAGGTGGCGATCACGACGCCGTCGACGTCCGAGTCGAGCACCTCATCGAAGCGCTCGGTGTAGCGAAGCGCCGGGAAGCGGGCCCTCACCTTGTCGAGGCGTTCGGCGTCGCGTTCGCAGACCCAGAGCTCATTGCAGCTCGCTTTGCTCGCGAAGTTGCGGATCAAATTCGGACCCCAGTATCCGGCCCCCACCACCGCGATCTTCGTCATCTTCAGCTCCCCGCCGCCATGAAGTCGCGAACCGCCGCGCAGACCCGGTCGATCTGCTCCTCAGACAACTCCGGGAACATGGGCAGGCTGATGCATTCGCGCGCGACTCGCTCGGAGACGGGAAACGCCCCTTCCTCGTAGCCGAGGTGCCGGTAGGCGGGTTGGAGGTGGAGCGGGATCGGGTAATGATTGCCGAAACCGATGTTTTGTTCCGCCAACGCTTTGCCGAGACCCTCTCGGTCTTCGACCTGCAGAACGAACAGGTGATAAACGTGGGTGCACTTCGCATGGACGAGCGGGAGCTTCACGCCTTTTACGTCGCGTAGTCGTTCCCGGTAGCTGTGCGCCACCTTCGTGCGCGCCGCGTTCCAGTCAGCGATGTGGCGCAACTTGACGGTGAGCGCCATCGCCTGGATCGAGTCCAGCCGGGAATTGACGCCGATCTCCGCGTGCTCGTAGCGTCCAAGACGTCCGTGGTTTGCCACACGACGCACGCGCTCGAGCCCTTCGCCGGTAGGACCGGTCACCGCCCCCGCATCGCCCATCGCGCCGAGATTCTTGCCCGGGTAGAAGGAGAAGGCGCCAAAATCTCCAATGCCACCCACTGGCTTATCGTCGTAGGTGGCACCGTGCGATTGAGCGCAGTCCTCGACCACCGACCAGCCCTTTTCTTTAGCGATCTCCATGATCGGCCCCATGTCCGCAGGCTGACCGTAGAGATGGACCGGGATCACCGACTTGACGTTCGGATCGTCGATAGACCGGAGCGCGTCGACCGAGATGTTATAGGTATCGGGGTCGCAATCGACCAAGTGCACCTTCGCACCCAAGTGACTGACGGCCTCGGCCGTGGCGATGAACGTGTAGGTAGGCAACACGACCGTGTGCCGGGCATCGACCCCCGCGCCCATGAGCGCGAGCATCACCGCCTCGGTCCCGTTCGCTACACCGACACAGCCTCCAACGGCGCAGAATTGCGCGAACGCCTCCTCGAACTCGGCGACCGCGGGTCCTCCGATGAACGCGGCGCGAGCGATGTGCTCGCGCAACTTCTCGGTCAGCTCCTCGACCAAGGGGGCATGCTGGCGAGGGAGGTCAAAAAACGGAATCGGCTCAAACATCCTCAGTGGCTCCAGTTCGCGCGGCTTCGGCACGTCCCGTGCGCGCGAGCGCGGTCTAGCAGATGGGTACTAGGGCCTCAATGCCCGTTTTCTGGACTCAGTAGCCGTTCGGCGAAAGGAAACCGCCGAAGACGGTGCGAATCAGAATCTTGAGATCGAGCATGAACGACCAGTTCTCGATGTAGTACAGGTCTAGCTCGATACGCTTCGCGATGCTCGTGTTCCCACGCATACCATTCACCTGAGCCCAACCGGTCATGCCCGCCTTGATCTTGTGGCGCAGCGCATAGCGGGGGATCTCCTTGGTGAATTCTTCGATGAAGGCCGGCCGCTCCGGGCGCGGTCCCACCAGGCTCATGTCCCCTTTCAGGACGTTCCACAGCTGCGGCAGCTCATCGAGGGAGAGGCGTCGCAGCCAGGCGCCCAAGGGCGTGCAGCGATGGTCACCGGGGGTAGTCCAGCCCGGTCCGTTCGCTTCGGCGTCCGGACGCATCGTCCGAAATTTGTACATGTAGAACACGTGACCATCGAGACCGACGCGTTCCTGCCGGTAGAATATCGGTCCCGTGCTGGTCAGGCGTACCAGCGCGGCGACCACGAGCATCACCGGAGTCATGAACAACAGCCCCAGGACCGCGAAGAAGAGGTCAAAGGCGCGCTTCAGGACCGAGCTCCAACCCTCGAGCGGTGAGGCCTGCAGGTTGATGATCGGCATGCCCGCGAACTCTTCGACGCCGCCACAGAGGGTCATGAACTGATAGAAGTCGGGCACTACGCGGACGTCGACCGTCTCCTGCGATAATGTCGGCATGATCTTCTTGAGCGCCGCGAGACGATCGATGGGCAGGGCCACGATCACCTGGTCGATATCTCGGTCCCGTACGATCTGCCGGAGCGAGCCCACCGTATCGACGATGGGCACTCCACGGAGCGTTTCACCGACCCGTTCCGAATCCTCTTCCGGCGCGACGAGAGCCACCGCGCGCATGCCGAGCGAGGACTGGCCGATCATAGTGATGAGCACGCGTTCGGCGAGGTCCCCTACACCCACGATCACCACGTGACGGAGATTGTAGCCGCGGCTGCGCAAATAGCGCAGGCCCAGGCGCGAACCGATGCGCGCGGAGGCCACCATGAGAACGGTGAAGACCATCCAGAGGAGGAGCACGCCACGGGAAAAGCGCCCATCGACCACGAAGTAGGTGACCGTGATCCCCACGAGAAAGGTGACGAGCCCGACCCGGGCCGAATCGAAAAGCTCGGAGAAGATGCTGCGGGTGCGGTGACTCTTGTAGAGGCCGCTCGCCCAGCCCACCAGCGGCCAGGCCAACACCAGAAGCCCGCCGACGCGCAAGGCCTGAGCCGTCTGAGACACCTCGCCGAAGGGCCACAGCTCAGGGAACGAGAAGCGGATGAGGAACGCGCAGAAGAAAGCGAGGGCGACCAAGACAACGTCCTGGAGCACCTGAATCGACTGAAAGAATCTATGGTGGCGTTTTAGCATAGCGGTTTTTTCAACGAGTCCCGGCGCTGCAAAATTCACGCCAGCCACCGCATCGCTCCGTTCGTGCGCCTAAGTATCGGTAACCAAACGGAAAGGTTGTCCCGTTGGGGGCGCCCGGGGCGCGCTGAGGGATCCCCGAGCAAGAGAGTCGGACATTTTTGTCAGGGTTGCCGCAGCGCGTTGCGGGGCGTCTCCCGGTACTCGCTCAAGTCTTTGATATGGCTGGTGATTTCATCAACGAAGCGCTGCGTTGAGAAGACCCGGGCGTGTCTACGAACGTCATCAGGTCGAAAGGCGCCGGCGGCCTGCTCTCGTTCGAGGCGGTCCACGGCCCGGGCCAGTGCCTCGACACTGGGTGCGTCGAAGAATGTGCCTGTTTCCCCCTCGCGGACTGTCTCTGTCACCCCGCCCTCGCCCAGGGCCACCACCGGGCAGCCCGCGGCCATCGCCTCGACCGGGGCGATGCCGAAGTCTTCGACGCCACCGTGGATCAGCAGGCGGGAGCGGCCGTAAAGCTCTGCGAGCTCACCGTCGCTCACGCTCGGAAGAAAACGAACGCTCGGGCCCGCCATGCGCTCGAGCGTCTGACGCTCGGGTCCGTCCCCCACCACGGTCAGCTCGACGCCCCTCGAGGTTGCGAGCTGCACGGCGAGCTCGGTCCGTTTGTAGGGGACCAGCGCGTTGACGACGAGCCAGCCGCTGCGGGGGCCCGGGTACGCGCGAAAGCGATCGATGTCGACCGGCGGATGCACGACCGACGCCTCTCTCCCCCAAAAGCGCCGAATGCGCTCGGCGACGTACGCCGAGTTCGCAATGATCCGCGTCGGTCGCGAAGCACTCTCAACGTCCCAGCGGCGAAGCGGCGAAACGAGTGCGCGCGCCATCGGCGTTGCCGGGCGCAGAGGCTGCGGCAGGTAGCTCGGCAGTTGGTCCCAGAGATAACGCATCGGGGTGTGCACATAGCTCAGGTGAGGAGCAGCGCTGCGCACCCCTTTTGCCACACAGTGGCTAGTCGACAGGACGAGGTCGTAGCGGCGGAGATCGATGGACTCGATCGCGCGTGGAAAGAGCGGCAAGTACTTCCTGAAACGCTCGGGCGCTCCCGGGAGCCCTTGTATGAAGCTCGTAGAGATCCTGCGCTCGCGCAGCTCCGGGTGCACGCGGGAGCGGTCAAAGACCAACGTGTAGATCGATGCGGCCGGAAAGAGCCGCGCGAGCTCGAGCAGCACCTTCTCCCCGCCACGATGCGCGACGAGCCAGTCGTGCACGAGGGCGACTCGATTCATGAGGCCCGCAGTTCCCGGATCGCGAACTCGCCACGGAGCCGAATCAGGCGGAGCGCCTGGAGACGTTCGCCGAGCTCGAGGGTCACCGTCCCCGGCTCCCCCGCGCAGAACGCTTCGGGCATGGAAACGTGGTGAGGCGAGGGCTTCAGACCGCAGCCCCAGCGCAGCACCTCCCCGCCCGGACCGAACAGCTCGAGGCGGATCCCCCGGCGAGAAGCGCCGCTCAATTGGAGCTGGCTCGGCGCTGGCCCTTTCGGCATCTCGACGTCGACGTAGTAGCCGTGCCCTCCCCTCTTGGTGATCGAGGTGAGGGCGAAGGAGTCGAGGTCGTGCGCCGGCGCAACCAGCAGCCGTCCCGGTCCCATGCCTCTCAAACCGCGGCGCTTTGCCGGAAAGGGCTCCCGAAAATCGAGGCGCCGATTGAGCTCATCCCAGCTATCCACGCGCAGCTCGCCTCTTCCGTAGATCGCACGGAGCCACTCAGGCGCATGGTCATCGTCGATTCCGAGGGACATGCGCAGCTCTGAGGCGACGCTACGAAGACGCGGATCTTCCCCGACACGTTCGAGCGCTTCCTCGGCGCGCCCCTGCGTGAGGGCGCAAGCGCGTTTGCCGAGCTCGATCTGCTCTCGTTCTCCTGCGCCCGGATAGAACCCAAAGCGTGGACATACGAATCGCAGGGTATCCAGGTCCGCGCCGAAGGCGAGCAGCCAATGCGCCGCCGCTTCGTACCCCGCCTGCGCATCGCCCGCCGCCCGGCGACGGAGGAGCTCCTCGAGTCGATCGATCGGGTCTGCGCTCGGCTCCCATCCTGCGTGCGCCGGCAATGCGGGCCCCGCCACGGGCGCCGTGCCCGGTACGGTCACGACCGCGGTCACCACCGCGAGGAAGGCAACGGCCGCGGGGATCCAACGCAGATCGCGCCCCATCCCACGGCGCCCCCAGCTCGCCACCAAAAAGGCCGCGGACCCCGCGCCCGCAAAGCTCGCGGCGAGCGCCGACTCCTCGACCCAACCGGTTTGCCCGAGCGCCCAGGCTACGAGCGCAAAAGGAACGGCGGTGAACCCTACGCCGGTCAGAAGCCACAGCAATGACTCGCCCCGCCGCCAGGCGAGGAGGAAGAAGATCGCCTGGGCGAAGCCATGAGATGCCGCTCCGAGCACGGCCCCGAGCAGCGCGAGGGCCGCGAGCCCGAAGGCAGACCGCAGCTTCCACGGAAGCATGACCACGAGCGCGACGAGGAGAACGGGAAGCAAGAGAACCGCATTGAGGGAGGGGCTCGCCGCGGCGCACAGCGAGAGTACCGTCGCCGCGAGGATCGCTTCGACCTTGGGGCTCACCCGTCCGCCTGGCCCCGATTCGCGTACATGCGCTCGTAGTAATCGCGGTAGGCACCGCTCTTGATCGCATCCCACCAGTCGCGATGCGAACGATACCATCCGACGACCTCGCCCATGCGCGCTTCGATCGGAGGGCCCGGCTCGAAGCCGAGCTCATCGCGCGCGCGGGCGGGATCGATGGCATAGCGTCGGTCGTGCGCCTTTCGGTCTTTGACGAATTCGATGAGCCCTGGCTCCGCTCCCACCGCGTCGACGATGGCTCGCGCGATGTCGCGATTCGCCCGCTCGCATTCGCCTCCCAGGTTGTAGACAGCACCGGGCTTCCCCTTCGCAAATGCCGCGAGGATTCCCCGGCAATGGTCGTCCACGTGGATCCAGTCCCTCACGTTCAGTCCGTCGCCATAGAGTGGCAGCTTCCTCCCCTCCATCGCGTTGGTAATGAAGAGCGGAATGAATTTCTCGGGAAACTGGTAGGGGCCGTAGTTGTTGCTGCAGCGGGTCACCACGACATCCAAACCATGGGTGCGGTGCATCGCGAGAGCGAGGTGGTCGCTCGCGGTCTTGCTCGCCGCGTAGGGCGAGGTCGGCTGGAGCGGCGAGTCCTCAGTAAATCGGGCCTTCGAGTCGAGCTCGAGGGAGCCGTAGACCTCATCGGTCGAGACGTGCACAAAGCGTGACAGCTGGTGGCGCACCGCCCAGTCGAGCAGAACCTGAGTGCCGAGGACATTAGTTTGAATGAAGGCGGAGGCATCCTCGATGGAACGATCCACGTGCGATTCGGCGGCAAAATGAAACACGGCCTCGGCGTCCACGGGAAGCTCAGACTCGACGCTCGCCGCCTCCCGAATGTCCAGGCGCCGGAAGGAGTACCCCGGATGACTGCGTACTGGTGTGAGATTGTCGAGGTTACCTGCGTAGGTGAGCGCGTCGACGACGCACACCTCCTCGGCCCAGCCCTCCTGCAGCGCCGTGCGAACGAAACAGCTCCCGATAAACCCCGCTCCGCCGGTGACGATCCACTTCATGAAACGAGCTTATCCCAGGCCGCCCTTCGCGCGGCAAGCATCGCGCAAGATGCGCTCGATGCTCTTCGCCATTCGGCCAAAGCTGCGCGCTTCCACGACCTCGCGCGCGGCGGTCGGAAACTCGGAGCGCCGTGCGCTGTCGATCGCAGCGGCGAGTGCGGTCGAATCGTCGATGGGGACGAGCCATCCCGCGCCACCGCCGAGGAGCTCTCGGGCGCCGGCGCTCTCGGTGGCGACGCAACGCAAGCCACAATGCAGGGCCTCGAGCAGAGCGATCGGCTCACCTTCCCACCGCGAAGAGAGCACGAACACATCGAGAGCGGCTAGGACCGTGGCCACATCGTCCCGCCGACCGAGCCAGTGAACGTCGACCCCGAGCGCGTGGCCCTCTTCCGCGAGGCGACGGGCGAGCGGCCCATCGCCGGCGACTAGGAACGTCACGTCGCGCATGGTGGCGAGCGCACGAAGCGCCACGTCCACACCCTTTTGCGCCACGAGGCGAGAAGTCGTCCCCACGATGAAACGCTCCTCGTCGAGCCCGAGCAAACGCCTCGCTTCCGATCGGTCTGGCCGCGCAGCGAAGCGCGACTCTCGCACGGCGTTCGGCACGTAGTAGGCGTGCGCGTCGCGAACAAATCCGCGCGCGACGAGATCGTCCCGGTCCGTTCGCGAAACGCTCACGACACGGGTGGCGCGGCAGGCAACCGCCTCAGAAGCGAGAAAGAGCGCTCTGCGCATGGGCGTCCGCTCTTTGCGATACGCGAGTCCGTGGGCGCTGTAGACGCTGGGCCCTCGATAGGCCGCTCCGTAAAAGGCGGCTCGAGTCCCGTGCCAATGCACCACGTCCGGTCGATGCCGGCGAAGCTCGCGCAGGAGGGTCGCGAGAGCATGCGGATCGAAACGCGAATGCATCAGACCGATCGGTTGAGCGGTGATCCCGGCGCTGGCGAGCTCATCGAGGAGCGGTCCATCGTCTCCCACCCATGCCTCTAGGTCGTGGCCCCGCGCCTGCAGCTCCGGCAGGAGTCCGAGGAGATGCTCCGCGCCCCCGCCCCGCGCACCGGACGCCATGACCGCGAGCACGCGCATCAACCAGGAACCACGCCCCGCACGCGCTGATAGGCGTCGATCAGGGACGCGAAGAGTGGCCCGCGGTGTTTTCGCCAGAAGCGGCGTTGGCTGACTCGGTAGGCCCGAGCGGATTCCGACGCCGCTTTTGCGGCGCTCTGACCGCGACGATGTAGGACAGTGAGCGTCGGATCGTAGACGACGCGATGCCCTCGCTCCCGGAGGCGGAGACAGAAGTCGATGTCTTCAAAGTAGAGAAAGAAGCGCTCATCGAAACCGTTGACGTCCTCGAAGGCCTCCCGGTGCACGAGCAAGCTCGACGCGGCGACCCACGGCACCTCCCGCGGCGAACGCACCACCGAGTCGACCAGCCTGCTCGCCAGAGTCCAGCGGCGGTCGATCGCTTTCTGCGCCAGGAGCCGCAGCAATTCCGATCCCACCGCGGGGGGGCCGCCGTAGGCGAGCTGAAAAAGACCGTCCTCGTCGACCTGTCGAAAGCCCGTGGCCGCAGTATGGGCGCGCTCCCGCATTTGAGCGATCTGCCCGGGAGCGAGAGAAGCGTCCGGGTTGAGCAGGAGGAAGAGCGCGCCGCTGGCGTTCTGTGCCGCGAGGTTTACCGCAGCGCCAAATCCCGGATTGTGCGGCTGCTCGAATACGCGGACGTGAGGAAAGCGCTCGCGCAGCATCTGCGAACTCCCATCGCGTCCGTTGTCCACCACCAGCACTTCGTCGGCCTCATCGAGAGACGCCACGCAGTGGGCGAGCAGCTCCCGAACCTCGTAGCTGACGACGATGACGCTCACCTTCATCACGAGCCACCCACCAGAATTCAGGCGAGCGGTCAATCACCGCCGCTCAAGGCCGTCGGCGTCGGCGTGGTGCGTCGAGCTCGGTGGCCTCAGCCATGAAGACGAGCGCTTCCCGGTCGTCCGGACGAACCGAGAGGACTTTCCTCGCCTCGGCCACCGCCTCCTCTCGCTCGCCGGCGCGCCAGAGGACCCGCGCGAGGCCAGTCTGTGCGGCTGTGGCGGAAGGGTTGTTGTGCAAAATCTCTCGGTAGGCGAGCTCCGCTTTTCGGAGGTCCCCCAGGCTCTCGACTAAACGGGCGTGGTAGATCTGCACCAGCGGCAAGCCTCGGTCTTCCTCCCAGGCGACGGTGAAATACCTGCGCGCCGGACCCCGTTGCTGCTTTCGCAGGGCCAGAATTCCCGCGTACAGATTCGCGCTCGCCGCGCGCCGGTCGAGCCGGAGCGCTTGCGCGAGGGCGCGCGCCGTCCGGCGAAAGTCGCCGGCAACATAGTAGGCCGCAGCCGCCCCGGTGGTCGTGATCGCGTTGCGACTCGTTCGGCCCCGCTGCAACAGCTCGTCCCCAATCTCCCCATAGACCTCCAGTGGCGGCGGAAACGGCCGGAGGCGGTCGCGAGCGAGGTTCTGCTCTGGGTCGATCGCCAGCGCACGCTTCATTCGCTGAAAGGCCGCCACGGGCCTACCTGCGTCGAGATCGAGGACCGCGGCCAGCAGATAGAGGGGAATCGAGTCCAGGGTGCTGCTGAGCGCATCGTCGACCACCTCCCGCGCCGCCGCCGGATCGACCGTCCGCAGGCGCCAGGCCAGGTCCACCGCCATTTCCGGAATCTCTGGGTTCAGACCGTTCGCCACCTCGAGGCCCGCGAGCGCCTGCTCCTCGCGGTCCAAGGCGCCGTCGGCGAGGGTCTTGGCGTAGCGCATCACCGGGGCGTCGGGCGCCAGATTCGTACCAGCTTCCAGCCACTGAGTGAGCTCGCGGGGATCGACGATGAATTTGGGAGAGCTCGTCGCGACGAAGATCTTCTCGGCAAAGAGCTCCGCTCGCGCCCGGTCCCCCGCCGCAGTCTCCGCGAGTCCTCCGTCGAGCACCTCGAGCGCGGCCTTCGGATTGCCCTCACGACGCGACAACTCACGGGCGAGGCGGAGCCGGTCATCGGTCGAGGCGTTACCCTCCTCGACCAACCGCTCTAGCAACTCCCGTGCTGCCTGCTCGTCGCCCATCGAGAATCGCAGCTGGTAGAACGTTCGCATCAGGACGTCGGCGTTCGGCGCGTCCTCCATTCCCTTCTCGAGGAGCGCCACCGCCTCGCTGACCTGTCCCGTGCGCAGCAAGGCCACGGCCAACCACCGTCGCGCGCGGTGTTCCACCTCCTCGTCGCGCACCAGCTCGCGCAAGGACTTCACCGCTCGCTCCGGACGAAACTCCGCGTTGGTCGCAGCCTGCACCATCCGGGCACCGGACGACGTCGGTGCGCGTTCTACCGCGCGCGCGGCTGCGTCCCGCGCCTGATCCAAACGCCGCTCTTCGAGCAGGAGCCAAGCACGGGCCTCCTCGAGGGTCGCGCGGTGCGTTGAGCTCGGGCCCTCGCCTACGGCAGCGGTGATGCCCCGAAGGGCCAGCGTGACCGTGTCTTCGTCCCGCGCGCTCGGGAGACCCGCAAGGGCCATCGAGTAGAGCGCGATCGCTTCCGGATCCCCTGCGTCCGAGATCAATCCGCGTTTGATCGTCTCCAATCCGTCGAGCCGCTCCGAACGGGAGCGACCGAGCTTGGTCTTGCCGATCGCCACCGCGTCCCGGGTCGGCATCGGCTCCAGTCCACCTGCGAGCCACTGATCGGCCGCCTTCTCGAAGGGATTTGTGATTCTAGGGGGCGGCGGCGGCAGGCTGCGCTGATAGGCGACGTAGCTCGCCGAAGCCATTACGATCGAAACGAAGATTCCCCAACCGAGATAGTCGCGCCAAGACGCGCTACTCCTTCGCGAGACCGAAATCGCCGGGCGAACCGGCGCGCGAGTGGTCTTCGGAGAAGCGGTGAAAGGGGCCGCTGCGGGCAGCTCGGGTGCCGACACGCCAACGAGCTCGAGGGTCGCGGGGTCGTGGACCGCCGACGGCGCCATGTCACGCGTATCCAGCTCGGGAAGCGCCTCGGGCAGAGCGCTCGAGTCGAGTTTCGAGGCCTCGGCACCGTCATCGAGCTCGAGAGTTTGCGCCTCCAGCGACACACTGCTGCCGCACACGGGACAGGGCGCGAAGGCCCGGCCGTCCGGCTCGAAGTCGAAATCGCTGCCGCAGGTGCCGCAAGTGAGATGCATCAGTGATGAATCTACGGGATCGTCGCGGCCGTTTCACCCAAGCGGCGGCCCCGAAAGGCCGCCGCCTGCTCGGTCGAAGCCTAGGGCATCACGTCTTCGCGGCGGGGATCCCAGCCGACGAAGGCGTCAAGCTCATGCTTCGGCGATTCGTGGCGAAGCTTCTGCAGAGCCGTCACCTCGAGCTGACGAATCCGCTCCCGGGTCAGATTCAGAATGTCCCCGACCTCCTCCAGCGTGATCCCACCCCGTTCGGCGACGTCCAGGGCGCAGGTCTCCTCGAGCTCCCACGGCTCGAGTTCCGGGAAGTTCAGCTTGATACTCCCGGTCTCCGGATTCACGTCCAAATAGAGATGGTGTTTGCAGGAAACGAACAGGCATGGCCTCGGTCCGCTCCGGCACTCCGAACGATTCTTGGGGCGTTCGTACTCGACAATTTCGAGCACTTCCCCAGCGCGCTCCCGACGACGCTGCTCGCGCAGCATCTCGCGCCTAGACATGGTTTTAGGTCGACGACGTGACTCCACGTCGCCTTCCGGGCCCTCGGAACGCGCATTCCAAGTAGCTCGAATACTCATGGCTCTCTCCTGGTGTCCGCTCACTGGTCCCCTCCGATGAGCGCGACACTGATTGGTGCCCCTATGTACCTATCCCGCGGCCAGCCTCTAACCCTCCGCGGCTATTTCCGAGAGCGCGTCACGCGCTCCGCGAATTTTTCGATACTCGAGAGATTTTTCTCGACCATTCCCTTGATGCGGTCGCGCTCTTTGCGGAGCGCCGAGCGCCTGGTCTTATCACTCTCGTGATCCACGACCTCGGTGATCCGCTCCATCATGTGCTCACAGCACTGGCGAATCATTACCAGGTCGCCTTCCAAAGCTATTCCGCTGAGTCGAATCTCGCTGAGGGTCGAGCCTTCTTCGAGCGCGCGCTTGATCGAGTTGACCAAGCGCACGGTCTTGATCGGGTAGATGCCCGAGGAGCCGCGGTTGCGCCCCTCCGTGCCCACACGTTGCGAGCGCGGCAGCAGCCCGAGTTGTACGTACTTGCGAAGGGTGGCTTCACTGAAACGCTCACCGCGCGAGGCGAACGCGCTGACGATGTCCGCCGATGAGATGCCCGAGGCATGTTCCTTCTCGAGCTTTTTGATCTCACCTTCGGACAATAAGGCCATGAACAAGCGTTACGGCATTCGCGATCGCGGGTCAACAATTCTCTGCAACGATCAGCAACGATCTCGGGGATCTACGTACGTGATCGCAGATCGATCATGAGCGATCGATTTGACCCTGAACGCGCGAACGGTTTTGTTAGCGAAACGTCATGATCCGCTTTCAAAATATCCGCAAAGAGTTCGACGGCTTCGTCGCGGTCGCGGATTTCAACCTCGAGGTCCACGAAGGTGAGCTCCTCGTGCTTCTCGGCGGGTCGGGCTCGGGCAAGACCACGACCCTCAAGATGGTGAATCGGCTGATCGAGCCTACCAGTGGCAGCATCACGATCGCAGGCCACAATATTCTCGAGGACGAGGCGCACCTTTTGCGCCGTCGCATTGGTTACTGCTTTCAGCGCATCGGCCTCTTTCCGCACATGACGGTCGCCGAGAACATTGGCGTCACGCCGAAACTCCTCGGTTGGGCGCCCGGGCGCATCGCGGCGCGGGTGGACGAGCTGCTCGAGCTCGTTCAGCTCGAACCAGGCGACTTCCGTGAGCGAATGCCAGAGGAGTTGTCCGGAGGGCAGCAGCAGAGGATCGGTGTGGCGCGCGCTCTGGCCGCCCAACCCGAGGTGATCCTCTTCGACGAGCCTTTCGGCGCCCTCGATCCCCTCACCCGGGACGACTTACAGCGCTCCTTGGCGACCCTTCGGCAACAGCTCGGCTTCACCTCGATCTTCGTCACCCACGACATGGTTGAGGCGATCCTCCTCGGCGACCGGATCGCGGTCATGCGCGACGGTGAGTTGCTGCAGCATGGAACCGCGCGGGAGCTGCTTCATGCACCGGCCGACGACTACGTGCGCGAGCTGATCGACACGCCGGCTCGGCAGGCTGACGCGCTCGAGTCGCTTCTCGAAGGCGACGCGACGTGAGCGACCTGTTGCAGCGACTTCCGGAGCTCGTCGTCGCCCACCTCCGTCTTTCCCTGCTCAGCCTCGGCCTGGGGGCCATTCTCAGTATCCCCTTCGGCGTGTTCCTGACCCGTCGCCCGAAGCTCGAGTCTGCGGCGATGGCGGTGGCGAGCACGATTCAAACCGTCCCCGCTCTTGCGCTCTTGGCGTTCATGGTGCCGGTTTTGGCCTGGCTGGCGACGGGCAGCGAAGCGGCGCTGGGGCTCGGGTTCAGCAGCATTGGCTACCTGCCCGCGGCGACGGCCCTCACGCTCTACTCAGTCCTGCCGATGCTTCGTAACACGGTCACCGGGATCAACGGCGTGGACCCGGCCCTGGTCGAGGCGGCCCGTGGCGTGGGCATGACAGGCTCGCAGCGCCTCTGGCAGGTAGAGCTGCCGCAGGCGCTGCCGGTGATCGTCGCTGGAGTCCGAACCGCCACGGTCTGGGTCGTGGGGATGGCGACCCTCGGTACCCCCGTCGGCGCCAAGAGTCTCGGTGACTATATCTTCCAGGGCCTGCAAACGCGCAACTACGACGCGGTGATGGTCGGGGTCGTGGCCTCCGCTGCCCTCGCCCTGCTCCTCGACAACCTGATCCGTCTGGTCGAGCTCGGCATCAGCACCCGCCGCCGCGCGCTCTGGCTCTCGAGTAGCTCCGCCGTGGGGGCCATCACGGCCACCGCGCTGCTCTTTGGCGTCTTTCAAGGCGGGGGCGAAGGCCGGCACGTGCGCATCGGCGCCAAGCCCTTCACCGAGAGCCTGATCCTGGCGGAGCTCATCGGCGCCGTGCTCGAGCGCGAAACCAACGCGTCGGTGACCATTCTTTCCTCCCTCGGCAGCACGGTGGCCTACGACGGGGTCCTGTCGGGCGAGATTGACGGCTACGTCGACTACTCGGGGACGATCTGGACCACGGTCATGAAGCGACAGGACCGTCCGCCCCGAGACGCGCTCTACGGACAGGTGAAGGCGTACATCAACGACGCCGGTGCGCAGGTCATCGGTCGACTCGGCTTCGAGAACACCTACGCGGTGGCTTTGAAACGAGACAAGGCGGAAGCGCTCGGGGTCACGAGCATCAGCGATCTCGCGGTGAAGCGGGCGACACTCTCCCTCGGCACGGACTATGAATTTCCGGGACGCGAGGAGTTCGAAATCCTGAAAGGGGTCTACGGCCTCGAGTTCGACGAGGTCCGGCCGATGGAGTCGACACTCATGTACGAAGCGATCAAAGCCGACGAGGTGGACGTGATCACCGCCTATTCCACCGACGGCCGAATCAAGGCCTACGCACTGACCACGCTGGACGACGATAAGAACGCGATCCCTCCCTACGACGCTATTCTGCTGACGAGCGCCGCTCTCCTCGAGGGCCTCGATGGAGCTCGAGCCGCTCTCGACGCCCTGGTGGAGGCGATCGACGCGGAGACCATGCGCGCTCTCAATTTCGAGGTCGACGAACGCAAGCGCTCCGCCGCCGAAGTCGCACGCGAGTTCCTGGCAAACGACCTCGCGCTCCCAGACGAGGATCGCTAAAATAGATTTAAGGGAGGTGCTCCATGGCTGCGTTCAAACGAATTCTGATCAGCACTGACTTCTCCGAGCTGAGCGAACACGCGGTCAAGCTCGCCGTTGACGAGATCGCCACCGAACCCGGAACCGTGATCCGGGTCGTGCACGTCATTCAATCAGAAACGCCCAACCCGCTCTATGCGCACTACCAGAGCCTGGACGAAGCGGAGCATCAGACGGTCCGCGATCAGGCGATGGCCGCGATGAAAAAACCGGTCCCCGACTACCCCGGGGACGGAATCGACGTCGAATACAAGCTCCCGGAAGGCGACCCGGTGGTCAAGGTATTGGAGCAGGCGCGCGAATTTCGCGCGGATCTGATCGTGATGGCCACTGAGGGTCGTACAGGCCTGCGAGGGATCATCATGGGGAGTGTCGCGGAAGCGGTTGTGCGCGAATCCCCCTGCCCGGTGCTCATCGTGAAATGATCACTGCTTGGCCTCCGACGCGGCCGCATCGTCTGCTTCCTTACGAGTGCTGACGGTCGGTGCCCGAAAGGTCCTGCGTCGCACCCGCGGCACTGGCTTCTCGATTTCTTTGGAACGCGTCCAAGCGCGATAGCGAGATGGATCGAAAGCCGCCTCGGATGTGAGAACGAGGATTTCCTGCGACGTTCCCTCCACCCGGACACCGATCGCCTTGCTCCCCGAGAAGCTCACGAGCTTGCCGACGCGACCACGGCGCGCTCCCGCGCTGTCGCGATAGCGGACGAGAACAGCGAAGAAGCCGCGGCCCTCGATCCGCAGCTTCACAGATTCGCCGATCCGATCGACCTTCGGGGAGCCAACCATCGAGACGCGAATCGCCTCTGCTGCCTCCGCATCCCCCGCGGTCGTTCGAGGCGGCGGCCCCGCCGGCTGCGCGACGCTCTGCGTCCTCGGTGTCTGCGCCTCGCGCTGGCGTTCGGAGGCCCGGGGCGCAGCCTTTTCCTCGGGCGCCGCTGGGGCGGCGATCTCCGCGCTACGCTCGGGCGCGGACTCGGGTGCCGGCGAGGCTTTCGCCGGAGGGGCCGCGAGATTCAAAGCCTCTTCGTTCGCGTAGCCGAAGGCCGCGTCATCAAAATCATCTTCGACCGTGGCCTCCGCCTCGCCATCCGCCAGTCGGTCGCGACGACCGAGGGCTCCGGAGCCCTTTCGAGCCGAGGGCTCAGCCGCCTCGTCGGCCTGCTTCGCCGGGGCACCGCCGCTCGCGCCGCCGCCTCGAATCGTTTTTTTCCGTTTGCTGCGCCGGACCGAGCGCTCCGGCCCTTCCGGGCGATTGGCTCGCGATTCAGAGCGGTAGTCGACGCCCTCGGCGCGCGCGCGACGCTTCACCGGCGCCTCGTCGGCAGGTACGGGCACTTCGCGCATGGCATCGGCGGAGGGGGTAGGAGCTTCGGCCTCTTCGCGTTCCGGCAGCGCCTCGTCGAGCACGAGGGTCGATTCGAGCGCTGGAGCCTCGTCTTCGGTCTTGACGGCAAAAAAGAGCGCCGCCGCGCCGCCGATCGCAACTGCCAATGAGGGGCCGAGCATGATCTTCCACCAGGGTCGCTTGGCTGGCGCCTCGTGCTCCAGGCGCACCGCGAGCCGATGGGCAAAGGCCTCCGGTGGATCGACAGCGAGAAAGGAGTCGCGCAGCGATTCGAGCTCAACGAGACGAGCCTGTACCGTCGGTGAGTCCTTCACCGCGGCTTCGACCCGGGCGCGTTGCTCGGCGGACAGATCATCCGCCAAGTAGCGCTCGAGCATGAGATCGCTCACCCGCTCGTTCATGCCTCGCTCAAACGTCCTTTCAACGCCTCCAGGCGCTCGCCGGTGTGGTCGGCGAAGCGCTTCAGTTTCTTTCCGATCGTCCGGCGCGAGAGCCCGAGGGACTCGGCGATCTCGTCCTGCGTCAGGCCGTCGACATGGGACATGACCGCAATGGTCATCGTCTCCTCGTCGAGCCCTTCAATCAGGGCGGCGAGCTCGCTCAACGCGTGACTTCGACGGTCGGGACCGAGCCCTGTGCCTTCGTGACGCCCTTCGTCGAGCTCGCCTTGGTCGCCCGCGGTCTTTCGGCGGCGCAACCGGTCAATCGAGAGGTTAGTCGCAATACGATAAAGAAATGTGAACGGGGCGCTACGTCCCTCGAAACGCGCCCTGCCGCGCCAAAACTGGAAGAATGTTTCCTGAACCAATTCGCGGGCATCGTCCTCGTGGCTGACGAGGGTCAAGCACCGCCGATAGAGGGCGGGACCGTAGCGGCGATAGAGCTCCGCCACTTCCTTCTCGTCCACCATGGATGGCAGCGTAGTACACCTGCGAGATCAGGTGGAGCGCTTGACCCCAACCGCTGACTCAGGGCACCGGGAGAAGAGATGGCCGCACGTACACGACCGATCACGATTGCCCTCGACGCCATGGGCGGCGATTTCGCTCCCGACGCGACAGCGGAGGCGGCGGCCCGGATCAGCCTTGAAACGACAATTCAGCTGATCCTCGTGGGAAACGAGTCTCGCCTGCGCGCCTTGATTCAACGCTACAACTACGACGCGACGCGCATCGATTTCGCCCAAGCCGCGGACATGGTAGAAATGCACGAAAAGCCCCGCGACGCTCTGGATCGCAAGGCGGACACCTCAGTTGCGGTCGCCGCAAAGCTCGTCGGCGACGGCATGGCCGATGGCTTGGTCTCCGCTGGGTCGACGGGCGCGCTCATCCTGGCGGCGGCGGATCACATTCCGCGCATTCCGGGGGTCAAACGCGCCGCCCTCGCCGCCGTCTACCCGACCCACGAGCGCGGACTCAGCAACGATCGTTTCTCTCTGATGCTCGACGTCGGAGCGACCGTGCGCTGCGGTCCGGAGGAGCTGCTCCATTTCGCCTACATGGGGCACGCCTACGCCAGCCGGATCAGCAAGGTGCCCTACCCGTCGATCGGTTTGCTGAACGTCGGCGAGGAAGAGGTCAAAGGCGATGAGATATTGACCCGAGCCCACGCGCTCATGAGCAAGGACCCGCGCCTCAACTTCATCGGCAACGTCGAGGGCACGGACATTCCGCGGGGCATCGCGGACGTGATCGTCTGCGAAGGCCTTCTCGGCAACGTCGTGCTCAAGATGGCCGAAGGCATGGGCGAAGTCTTCGCCCGGCTCGGCGCCTGGGCATACAAGCGATCGCTCACCTGGAAAGCGGGTTTTTGGCTCTTGTCGAGTGGGCTCCGTCAGCTGAAGAACATCACGGACTATCGCGAATACGGCGGCGCCCCCCTGCTCGGCTTTCGCAAGATCGTGATCAAGGCCCACGGCAGAAGCCACGCCCGGGCGATCAGCAACGCCGTAAAAGTCGCCGCGAAAGCCGTCCGCGATGGGGTGTGCGACGAGATCGAAACCGCTGTCGTCGACTTCGAGAAGGCGAGAAATTCGGACTGACACCATGTGGCTACCGGTCAAGGACGACGAAGAGGAGGTTACTCGCCTCTCGCCGCGCGAGCGCCGACGGTTTAGACGACGCCGTCACAAGCTCGGCGAGGTTGAAATGGTCGTCCCACCGGAGCCTTTCGAGCTCACGGTCGGGCCTGACTACCAGGGTGACGTCTTCATTTGGGATCTGGACAAAACGTACCTGCGGAGTGAGTTCTCGAGCCTTCGCGGGCTCATCCGAACAGCGCTCGAGCAGGGGCGCGACAAGGTGGCCTACCCCGGGTCCACCGCGCTCCTGAAAACCCTCCGGCGACGCGAGGACGGCACGATCCGACCGATCTTCTTCGTGAGCGCGTCCCCGCCGCAGATTCGCCAGAAGATCCTCGACAAATTCGCTCTCGACCGCATCGAGATCGACGGGATCTACTTCAAAGACAACCTGCGAAACGCTCGGCCGGGTCGCTTCGGACGCCTGCGCGAGCAGATGGGCTACAAGCTTCTCGCTCTTCTCGACCTGCGGTGCCGGCTTCCCGCAGGCGCGGTCGAGGTCACCTTCGGCGATGACTCGGAGAACGACCCGGCTGTCTATGCGCTCTACTCGGAGATCCTGCAAAAGCGCATGCGCGGCACTCGGCTGGTTCGTCACCTCGAAAAGCAGGGGGTCAATCCAGACGAGGCCACCAAGATCGCCTGGCGCGCGCGAAGCATTCCTCGCCGCGATCCGGTGCGCAAGATCTTCATCACGGTGCATCGGGACCTCGACGCCCGCTACTACCGGCGCTATGGCCTCGACGTGGTGCCGACCCGGAGCGCCTTTCAAGCGGCCGTCGCGCTCGAAGCGGAAGGTACGATCAGCAAGGCGGACCTCACGAACGTCTGCGAAGACATGCTGCAGACCGGCAGCGTGAGCGCCGGCGGTTTGCTCCGACAGCTCAACGAAATGCACATGAGCCGTACGCTCGACGACGCCCGCCTGAACGAAGTCCGCGCGTGGCTCCAAAGGGTCGGCGTGCTCTGAGACCCGCTCACCTTTGTGCGCCGAGATAGAGCGTGCGGGCCTTCTGCTGCCGGTGGTCGAGCTTTGCCGCCTTGTCGAGCTTGGCGATGATGTCGGGCCGCGCCGAATGGAAGCGCCACTCATCGGCGCGGCCGCCGGCCGCCTCAAACGCCTCGGCCCAGGCGCTCCACCAGGGAACGATACGCTTCGCAATGGGCTCCACCACCAGCACTCGGCTTCCAGCGCGAGCGGCGGCCAGCAGGTGCGCGAGAAGCTTCGATTGCGCAGTCTCCGGCAGCTCATTGACCACGTAGCCCGCAGCGATGGCATCGAAGTCTCCCACGCCCATTCGTGCGACATCAGCCCGCTTCGTTGCCGAAGAAAGGCCGAGGGTGCGATAGGTCCAGGCTGCTTCCTTCAGCGCCCATCCTTCGACGTCCACCCCTGTTACGGATTTCGCGCTGGTGTGAATCGCCCATGCCCCCCCGATCACGCCAGTGCCGCAGCCGAGATCCAAGACCCTTCGTGTGGTGGGGGGATCCGGTTCGAGCTCGCGCAGGAGGTCGAGGGCGAGACCGTAGTGCAGAGGCCCGTAGAACAGAGCGAAGGCCGCCCGCTTGCCGGCGCCATCGAAGACCGCGCCACGTTCGAGCTTACCGCGTTTCTGCACATAGATCGAAGAGACCGCCTGCAGCGCTCGACGGACCTCCGGGAACGTGAGCGTGTTCAGGTGTCGCGCTTCCAGAGCCCGCGCGAGGTCTTCCGGGCTCACTTCGTCACCACCGTCTTGCCGACATGTCCGTCTGCGGGGACATTCACCGTCACCGTCTCGAAGAAGGCGCTCTGACCTGGACGCCGGAGCTTGAAAACGGCGACACCGGCCGGGACCTCGAAGTTGTTGAAGGGCGTGTTCCCCACTTGCTTGCCCTTGAAGAACACCTCTACCCAAGGCCCCTCGGTGCGGATCGACACCTTGCCCATCTGTGCTGGCGCAGCATCGCGCGCCTTCGCCGTGGGCTTGGTCCGGCTCGACTTGGCTCGCCGCGGGGCTTCGTCGGAGCCGCGGATGCCCTTTCGCCGCCGGTTCGGCTTTGCGTCCGGCTCCGGTGCGGCCTGCTCTTCGTCGTTGTCTGCGACCTGGGCCAAAGTCGGCTCTCGCGCTGCTTTCTCGAGCTCCACGCGGAGGCGATGCTCCGAGCGTTCGATCAAGACCGATCTCCTTGCGGGGGCATGGCCCTCGAGACGCAGCTCGAGCGCGAGGGTCGTACCGTGGTCGAGCTTTGGGAAGCTGTTTGGGGTCTTCAGACCCGTATCTTTGCCGTCGAGGAAGATCTGGGCGCCGCTCGGGTCGGATTCCAGAATCACAGTCCCGGTCGATCTCAGCGACTTCGCCTCCACCGGCGGGACCGGCGCCTCTTCGCCTGCGCCGCCGCGCATGAGCGGCAGCGCCACCATTAGTCCGAGAAGGACCGCCCCTGCTGCCGCAACGACGCCCCAAGTCATGCGTCGGGTGGGCGGCTGAGTGGCAGGCACATCAACGGAGGACGGGTCGACGGGGTCGTCCAGGAGTAGCGTCCCGCTCGACGGTGCAGCGACGCTCGGGTTCGACGGAGCCTGCAGCGTATGCGTGAGCTGAGTCGGTTCATCCTCCGCACTTTCATCCCAACCGGCGTCGCCCCCTTGGGCGGGAGGTTGATTCGCAGACGGCAGGGCTTTAGTTCCGCTGCGCTTGGAACCGGAGCCCGCCCCAGGGCTCTTGACGGCACCACTGACGGACCCGTCCGGTCGAAGATCCATCGGCGGGGCGAGCGACTCGGCGAGCTCACTCAGTCTCACCGCGCCATCGGTACCGAGCGAAAAACGAAACGCGTGAAGCTCGTGCTCCGCATCGGAGAGGTCCGAGTAGCGGTCGCCGGGGCTCTTTTGCAGCATGCGCTCGATGATCGACCCCAGCGTCTCCGGTACGTCGTCGCGAAGCTCGCGGGGATCGCGAATGTCGCAGCGCATAACCTGCCCCAGAAGCTCGGGCTCGGAGCCGCCCTCGAAGTGCCGTACGCCGGTGAGCAGCTCCCAGAGCAAGAGCCCGACGGCGAATTGGTCCGTTCGCTTATCGACGGTCTGGGCGGAGGCCTGCTCTGGTGCCATGTAGGCGAGCTTGCCCTTGATGGTCCCGGTGCGCGTCTTGACGGCGCGCAGCGCTGCTTTTGCGATCCCAAAATCCATGATCTTCGCCTGGCCCGCGCGCGAGAGCATGATGTTGTGGGGCGAGATGTCTCGGTGCACGATCGACAGGTGCTCGCCGTTTTCGTCGCGCAGGTTGTGGACGTAGCTCAGTCCGCGGCAGATCTCCTCGCCGAGGGCCGCCACTTCCGCGGGCGAGAAAAAGCGCGCTTTCTTGAGCATGGCCTGGGTCAGGTTGCGGAGATCCGTGCCATCGATCAGCTCCATCGCAATGAAGTAGCTGCCGTCAATGTTGCCGAAGTCGTAGGTCTGGACGACGTTTGGATGGGTCAAGCGAGCCGCCAGGACCGCTTCGTCAACAAACATCCGTACAAACTCAGTGTCTGCGCTGAACTGGGGCAGAATTCGCTTGAGGACACAGGTCTTGCGGAATCCTTCCTCCCCCTCCAAGCGGGCGAGGAAGATCTCCGCCATGCCCCCGTACGCCAAGCGCTTGAGCAAGACGTATTTGCCGAACTGTTCCACGGTGTATCTGTGACGTTATCCGAAAGCCGACGGGAGAGCCGCCCCCCCTGCCCGGCCGATTTTTTGACGGCCCGCAATTGCGCATCTAGGCTCAACAACGACACGCACCTACATCATCACACCAAGGACCGTTTGATGCGAAGCCTGCTCTATGCCCTAACCGCCGCCGCCATCGCTACCTTTGCCACGAGCAGCTTGATCGCCGTTGCGACCGCCGCCCCACCACCGGAGGAGGCTCGCCTCTCGGACCCGGAGCGAGAGCTGGTTGCGGTGCTCGACGGGCGCCTTCAGGCCCAGCTCGACGCCCTCAAGGCCCGGCTCGAGCTCAACTGAGGACGGTCTAGCCCTTCAGGATCACCGATTCGTCTTTGCTGCCCTCGCGTCCATAGACCTGGCGCTGGGATGGATGGACGAGACCCGGGCGTGGGCCCTTGGGCGCCTGCTCGGTCACTTCTTCTTCCTCGCTCGCCTCCTCGTCCTGAGCGAGGAGATCCCCGAACTTGGTCTTCGGCTTCTTCCGGGTCAGCTTTTCGAGCTGCCGTGAGCGCTTCTGAAGTTGGTCGATGTTCTCGGGGGTCGCACCAATGCCGCGCCCGACCAACACCACGCGAGGTTCCACACGGTCCGTCATGGGTGGAGTGATATCACACCCGAGCTGATTGCACGACGGGGGTATGATACCCCCCCGGACCACGATGTTTCGCCGAGTCCCGTCGATCCTGCTCGCAGCCCTCCTCGTCTCCTGCTCGCTTCCGACGGGCGGCGCGGAGTTCCGCCCGGAGGAAACCAAACGGGCTGAAATCGTTGGTTTTTCAGTCAGTTTCGACGTCCCCGGGACGTTCATTCGAACGGAGATGGAGGGCGGAGTGCTGTTCGCCGGTCCCAAGGGGAGACCCGAGTACTTCACGCCGCTCATCGTCCAACCTCGCGCTACCCAGGCGAATCTGGGTGAGGTCCTCGAAGGCCTGCTCGCCCCGCTAATGAACAACCCGAGCTTCGTCATGCATCGGCAGGAGCCGATCGCCGTGGGAGGTGTGCTGGCCCTCCTCTACGAGCTCAGCTTTGAGCTCCATGATGCCGACCGACGGCGCCTCGGAGTCCTCGTACCAACACCCGGCGGCGTGGTGGACATTGCGCTCGCCGCCAATGAAAACCTGATCCGCGACGCCTTCCCGATCTTCGACCGGGTGCTCGACAGTCTCGTAGTGACAGAGAGAGAGCCACGTGATTAACAACCCGGGGCGGAACAGGGAGCGGCGCCGATGGCGGACGAGAGATTCGACGAACGACTGATCTGGTTGCTCAAGGTGAGCCGAACCATGCTCGCCACGCGCGACCTCGAGCGTCTGCTCACGCTCATCACCGATGCGTTCATCGAAGCGAGCGAGGCGGATCGCGGTGTGTTGCTTCTGAAATCTCGGGAGAGCGGAGCGCTCGAGCACCGTGTCGCGCGCGACAAGGATGGCAGCGACATCATCTCCTCCGAACCGCAGATCTCGAGCATCGCGAATCGGGTGTTTCGCGAGAAGAAGCCGGTCTTCGCGACCGACACCGGTGCCGAGGACGACCTGGCGACGCGTCGCTCGATCGACGAGTTGCGGCTGAAAATGATGGTCTGCGTCCCCTTGGCGACCGAGAACGAGAGCTTCGGCGTCATCTATGCCGACGGCAAGACCTCTCTGGACCGGGTCTTCACCAACACCAATCGCAACACCTTCGAGATGCTCGCGGACCATGCGGCCGCCGCGATCGACAACGCACGCATGTTCGAGCGCGCGACGAATGATCCGGTCACCGGTCTCCCGAACAACTCTTTCTTCACCCTCGAGCTCGGTAAAGCGATGCCCCACGCGAGCACCGACGCGCCACTGGGTGTTTTGCTCCTCGACCTCGACGCGTTCAAACGCGTGAACATGGCCGCAGGCGCGGAAGCCG
Organism: uncultured Bdellovibrionales bacterium; assembly: GCA_964468125.1. Taxonomy (GTDB): domain Bacteria; phylum Myxococcota; class XYA12-FULL-58-9; order XYA12-FULL-58-9; family CAYXVF01; genus CAYXVF01. The sequence goes on from CAYXVF010000021.1 coordinate 54,363, forward strand.
GCGACTCCGCGCTCTACGACATCGCCGAGACCCTTCAGGACGTGGCACGCGCCGATGGCATCGTGGCGCGCTACGGTTCGGACAAGTTTGCGATTCTGCTCCCGCCGGAGCCTGGCAAGATCGAGCTGCGCTTGCGCGACGTCGCGGAGCGAGTTCGAGCAGCCATCGCCACGAAGGGCTTCCACGGTGTGCAGATGAGCGCGAGCATCGGCGGCGTAGGCTACCCCCGCGACGGAATCTCCGAAGCCGCCGACCTGATCGCCCTCGCCGACGACATCCTCGCCAAAGCCCGCGCCCGCGGCCCGGCGGAAATCGAGATCGGCTGAGCGCTCACCCGGACGGCTCTTGCCAGGTGAGCTCGAGCGTCGCCGCGAGGCCATTCTCCAGGCTGCTGGCGTCGAATCCGATCTCCGCATCGACCTCGAAATTCTCGCCGCGAATCCAGAGCACGACGTGCGCCCCGCGTCGAGTCCGTCGTAGCGACCGACGAGCTCCTGAATCAGCGACGAGAGGTTAGGCGACGTGCGAAAGCCGGGAAGAGTCCCCCAATCGATTTCCCCCCCCCGCGCCCCAGAGAACGGACGCGACTGGGGTCGGCGTCCCGTTTTCGCCCGCCGGACGGTCTGCGCCCGTAGTGCATCTGCCCGATCCTCCGCGAACAGGAGCAGCCGGTAGCGGTCGGCCCGCCAGACGCCCTCCGTCCCGGTCGGTTAGATCCGCAGCCTTGCGTCGTTGACGAGGGAACCCGCAGGGATCGCTCGGTCGAGCGCGTAGCGCACCCCGACCCAAACGAAGCCGCCCGCCCAGTAGCCCGCGTGCAAGACGCCACGGTCCTCTCTGTCCGGAAGATAGGTCGGCGTTCCACCGATGCATGCGCACACGAGCAGCGGCAGAAGCGCTGAGCGAGAAGGAAACGCTGTGCGCGGGTTGTAGACGCCGTCCCCGTGCTTCGCAACGTTCCAACGGCGGCTGGGCTGCCCGTCGCTCAGCCCCTGATCGGCGCGAGCTTCAGGAGAGCGCGCTGCGCGGAAACCTGGGCTACGCGAATGGTCTTTCGGCGATTGCTGTGCCCCCCGACGACCTCCACCTGAACCCGTGAGATGTCGAGGGCCGCTGCGATGAAGCGCACGAGGGCGTCATTGGCCCGGCCGTCCACGGGCGGGGCGGTCACCTGGATCTTGAGACGACCGTCGTGCTCACCCACGATCCGACTTCGAGCGCTCTTGGGCGAAACCAATACGTCCAGGAGGACGTCCTCGCCGTGTTCATGAAGCCAGGGCGGCACCGCTCAACGATTGCGCAGAGTCTGTCGTTCCGCAAGAGGCGGCGACGCCTCAACCCACATCGCCACCGCTGCGTGCGTCGAGCGACGGCGGCGTCGGTGCGCGCACTCGGTCGAGAATGGTCACCGTACCGTCGCTACTGTCTTCAGCTTCATCATGCGTCTCGAGAAGAGCGACGTGCGTGTTCAGGACACCGCGCAGCTCTTCGATCGCTCGGGCGCGCTGGCGCTTGAGATCGTTGACCTCGTCGGCGAGCTTCGTGACGCGCACGTTCGCGCTGTGCAGGATCTTTTCGGCTCGCATTTCGGCCTCGGTCACCACCAGCTGCGCTTCCTTCGTCGCTTGCTCCCGGATCTCGTCGATCGCCCGCTGCGCGGTGACCATCGCCTGCTTCAGCGTCTCCTCGCGGTCCCGGTGATCTCCGACCTCGCGCTCGAGGCGTTTGACCGAGCTGCGCAGCTCGTTGTTCTCGCGCGTAACCTCACCGAGCTGGTCAGCGACGAGCACGAGAAAGTCCTGCACCTCACCACCGTCGACGCCCCGGAGCGCTCGCCGGAACTGGTGCTGCTGAATGTCAATGGGTGTCAATTTCATGGTTGCCCTCCGAATTAGGTGTCGCGCGCTCCAAAAAGCGCTGTACCGACGCGAACGATAGTCGACCCGCACTCGATGGCGGTCTCGAAGTCGCTGCTCATCCCCATTGACAGCTCTGCTGCCTCGGCCATCGCCGGGTGGGAGCGATGCTCCCCGAGGAGTCGTGCGAGCGCGAGAAAATGTGGCTTCGGGTCATCCTCGGCCGGGGGGATCGCCATCAGCCCACGCATGCGAAGGGTGGATTCAGCAGCCAGCGTGTCGAGTACCGCCTCGAGGTCTACCGGCATCACCCCACCCTTCTGCGGCTCTTCACCGACGTTGACCTCCACGAGCACGTCCAGTCCGCGCTCCGGTGCTCGTTTGCCGAGCGCGCTCGCGAGCTTCGAGGAATCGACCGAGTGCAAGCGATGAATGGGATGCTCCAAGAGCTTGTTGATCTTGTTGCGCTGCAAGTGGCCAATGAAATGCCATCGTGGCTCCAGGCCTCGCTCTGCAAAGAGAGTCGCCTTTCGCGCGAGCTCTTGGACGGTGTTCTCGCCAAAGTCACGCAACCCCGCTTCGTAGGCCTCGAGGACACGCTCGTCTGGTTGACGCTTGCTCACACCCATCAGTGTCACAGACGAAGGATCGCGCCCGGCCTTCCGCGCCGCCGCTTCGATCCGAGCACGGATCGCCAAGAGGTTGCGCTCTACGCTCACGGCGTGACCTCGAGAGCTCGGAGCACCTCCGCCAGGGGAAGGCCCACGACGTTGGTGTAGGAGCCTTCCAAGCGGTCGACGAGCGCGCCGCCGTCACCTTGAATACCGTAGGCGCCCGCTTTGTCGCGCGGCTCTCCAGTGGCAACGTAGTGCTCGATTTCAACGTCGCGAAGCCTCCGAAACAACACCCGCGTCGTTACCGATTCCGTGTGCTCCGCGGCTCCGCGGCGTAGGCAAAACGCCGTGACCACGTCGTGCTCTCGGCCACTCAGTCGCGCGAGCATGGCCTTCGCGTGCTCATCGTCGTCTGGTTTGTTCAGAGGCTCACCGTCGAGAAAGACCACCGTATCCGCGGTCAGGGCCGCCTCACCGAGGTCTTCCTGCGCTGCGAGCGCGTCCATTTTGCGCTTGGCGAGCGTGCGCACCGCCTCCCGTGCTGGCAGGTCTGGCCAGCTCTCGTCGGCCCCACTGACGCGCGCTCGGACGTCAAAGCCCGCCGCTTCCAGCAGCATGCGGCGCCGCGGGGAGCCCGATCCGAGGAGAAGTGTTCGCGGCAGAGCCATGCTGGCGGATGATACGGCGCACCTAGCCTGGGCCGCAAAAAACCGGTCGCGCTGGCGCGCCTACGCAAGCGCTTAAATAAGAGGGCTCAGTCGAGAATGAAGAGCTCTGGGTCCTGCGGGATGCCGTTGAAGCGGACTTCGTAGTGAAGGTGAGGGCCGGTTGAGCGGCCGGTGTTTCCAACCGCGGCCATCACCTGGCCTCGACGTACCTGTTGGCCCACCTCCGCCTTGAAGCTGCTTAGGTGGCTGTAGTGCGTCTGTACGCCGTAGCCGTGGTCCACCACCAAGGTCTTGCCGTAGGCGCCCCGGTTTCCGGCGAAGATGACTTTCCCATCTGCGGGTGCGATCACGCTCGAGCCGTGGTCCGCCGCGAAATCGATGCCTTTGTGCATGACGCGGTGGTTCGTATACGGGTCCGTTCGCTCCCCGAAGGTGCTCGTGAGCAGCTTGGAGGCCGTGGGGCGAAGCGACGGCATCGACGCGAGCAGCCCTGGGGCATCCGCAAAGAAGTTGTGCAGCTCGCGCATCGTGCCCTCTTCACGCAAGGCGCGATTCTCCGCATCATCAACGCGGGACTCGATCAGGCGCATCGCCAGACTCGAGTCGACGAGCTCCGAATCGTAGTCGATCCGTTCCCCTGGCGCGTAGAGCACCTCGTTGAGCGCTCCGCCTGCGTCGGAGATCGGACCGATCGCGAGATTCCGTTCCGGATCATTGAGCTGGGTGATCGCTCGGACTTTCGACGAGAGCTGATTGATCCGCTGCAGGCTTCGGTCGATGCGGTCGACGTCCTGCTGGAGCGTTCGAAGGCGCGCCTTGAGGCCAAAGTTCTCGTTCTTGAGCACGTCGTTTTGCGACGCGTCCCGAAGCATGTGAAGGTAATGGACAGTCATGGTCGTCGCGAGACCGACGAACACGGCTGCGCCGAGAAACGCGTACTGGCGCCACCGGTCCGGGATCGTCAGGCGCTTGACCTGCGAGGACCCCTCGGGGACGACCAGAACGGTGTATACCTTCTTAGAAAATATCGAGCGCTTCTTGTTCACCACGCGCTCCCTTACTCCATCGGTGTGACCGCGGTCAATCAGCCCAGATTACGGCACTTTTCGGTCATTCCTTCACCGCCATGCACACCACTGTAATGTTGTCGTCCCCCCCGCGCTCATTCGCGAGGTCGATCATCAGTTGAGGAACCTGGTCGAGCTCCATCTCGGCCAGCGCCGTTCCGATCTCGGTATCATCCACGAAGTTAGCGAGGCCGTCGCTGCAGAGCAGGAACTTGTCACCGACCTGGACCGGAAGAGCGAAGGTATCCACTGCGACATCCTTTTCAAACCCCACGGACCGAGTAATGATGTTCTTCAATCGGCTCGCGCGGGCCTGCTCCGGCGTGATCAGGCCTGCCTTAATCTGCTCGTTGACAAGCGAATGGTCGTCGGTGACCTGGATGACCCGGTCATTTCGCTGCAGATAGCAGCGCGAGTCGCCCACGTGGGCGAGGAATGCCCGCTGCGACACGAGGAGCATCGCAGTGACCGTCGTGCCCATTCCCTGCAGCTCGCCGTCCGCCTGAGCCGCCTCGTAGACGGCGGAGCAGGCCGCGCGGACCGAATCCGCGAGGATCCGAGGGACCGGCGAAGACGCGAGGGGCATCGCCCCCGCTCCGTCGAGAATTGCCTCGTGATGCTCTGCGACGTGCTCGCCCACGGTCTTCACCGCGATCGACGACGCCATCTTGCCGCCGACATGTCCGCCCATGCCATCCGCGACCACGTAGAGACCGAGCTCATCGACGACGAGGTGAGAGTCTTCGTTCTTTTCGCGAACACGACCGGTGTCGGTCTCTGCAGAAGAATGGATGTGCACAGTGCCCTCGCCCGGCGTCATAGGCCATGTCGGATGGAGTGACGAACACGAATGCTCATCCCCACCCAAGCGTATGTTCCCCGGAGGCGGACAACGCGTCAAGTCTGTGACCTCGCGGCGCTTTTCGTTCTTCGCGGGGGAATCCCACCTCTCCTTACGCTGTGGCCCAGGGTGCGCTCTTGCGCCAATGAGGCGTTCTTGGCTATTTCGCGCCGCATGATCGATCTGAACGGAAAGCACGCCTTGATCTTTGGAGTCGCGAGCGAGGAGTCCATCGCTTGGGCTATCGCCAAACGCATGCACGCTGCCGGCGCGAAGATCTCTCTCGGCTACCAACAGCGCTTTAAGAGCCGAATGTTGCAGCTCGTGAAGAAGAACGAGATCCCCGTGGACTTCTACGAGCGTTGCGACGTGACCAACGAAGAGGAGCTCGAGGCCTTCTACGCCAAGCTCCAGGGCCCAGTGGACGTGCTCGTCCACTCGATCGCCTACGCGCATCCCGGCACGTTTGCAAAACCGATTCGAGACGTGAGCCTCGAAGAGTTCACAGCGACCATGGCGGCTTCTTCCTATTCGCTCCTGCCGGTCGTTCGCCACACCCTGCCACTGATGACCCGTGGTGGATCGGTGATCACCTTGAGTTACCTCGGTGGCCAGCGCGTCGTCGCGAACTACAAGCTCATGGGTATCGCCAAGGCCGCTCTTGAGGGAGCCGTCCGCGAACTCGCCGCCGACGTCGGCCCCCACGGGGTTCGCGTCAATGCAGTGAGCGCGGGACCCGTCCGTACGATCGCCGCTTCACAGATCGAAGGCTTCGACGACATGTTGAAGGTCTACGAGGCCGTCGCTCCGATGCGCCGCTCGATCACCCAAGAGGACGTTGCTGACCTTTCGCTCTTCCTCTCCTCCGACCTCTCCAAGAACATCACCGGTCAGACACTGTTTGTCGACGCCGGTTACTCCATTCTTGCGATGGCTGAGCTTCCCCGCGGATGACAGACCCCCGTCGTGAGTGCAGGCCCCGCGCCTGTGAGGGAGCACGGGGCCTGCTGGCGACGGCGTGAAGGCCGGGCAACCTTCACGCAGATTCCACCGCTCCCGTCAGGCACGGGAGCGTTCGAGCATTTCCTTCGCGGCCTTTCGCGTCGTCGGGCTGGCACTGGCCCCGTCGATCATGCGCGCGAGCTCATCCTGACGCGCCCGGCCTGACACGGCCGAGAGCTCGCTGGTCGTGCGCCCATCGACCTGCTTCTTGCGCACCACCAGGTGGTGATCGGCCCGTGCGGCGATGGGTGCGAGGTGAGTGATGACGATCGCTTGTGTATCCTGCGCCACGCCTTGCAGCTTCTTCCCGATCGTATCCGCGGCGCGGCCTCCTACCCCGCTGTCTACTTCATCGAAAACGTAGAGACTGACCAGGTCGCGTTTGCTCAGCACCGTCTTCACGGCGAGCATCAAGCGACTGAGCTCCCCTCCGCTCGCTATTCGCTGCAGTGGTTTCGCGGGCTCGCCGGCGTTCGGCGCCCACAAAAACTCGATCTCATCGGCTCCTTGGGGCCCCGCCTCGTGCTGCCCGTCGCCGCTCATGCGCGGCGCGCAACGTACCTCGAGCCGCGCGCCTTCGAGATCCATCTCGGCGACCTCACGACTGACGGCCTCCGTGAAGCGTTTCGCGACCTTCTTGCGTGCGCGGGTCAATCGCGCGGCCTCCGCAAAGACCGCCTCACGCGCTTCCCAACAGTCATCGTCAATCCGCGACAGACGCGCCTCGACATCGCCGATGGCATCGAGCTCAGCCTGAAGAACCTCCCGCCGAGCGATCACGTCATTGACCGTCGGCCCGTGTTTCCGGGTCAAGCGCTGCAGCTCTCCCATTCTGGCGTCTACTTCCTGCAATCGGCCCGGGTCCGACTCGATACGCTCCGCGTACCGCAAGAGCTCACGGGACGCCTCCTGGACCTCCCGCCGCGCGGTCTCGAGTCCGTGAACGTGAACCGCGAGATCGGGATCAAAACGCGACAGGCTTTCGAGCTCCGCTGTGGCACGTCCGATCTTGTCGAAGGCGGAACCGTCGTCCCCGTAGAGCAAGGACTCGGCGACGCGAACACCCGCTTCGAGCTTTTCCGCGTGCGCCAGGCGATGCTGCTCCGCCTCGAGCAAGGTATCCTCACCGGGTGCGGGATCCACCCGTGCGATCTCGTCGACCTGAAACCGCAGGAAATCCGCGCGCTGAACGCTGAATTGCTCGCCGCTCTGCAGGGCCGAACGCTCTTTTTCGAGGTCTCGCCAGCGACGATAACGCTCGTAGAAGCTCGACTTGAGCGGGTCGAGCTCACCGAAGGCATCGAGGATCTCGAGGTGATTGTCCACCTGGAGCAGGCTTTGCTGATCGTGCTGACCGCTGATGTCCACGAGGCTCGCGACGATCTCCCCGAGCATGCCGACCGTTGCGAGGTGCCCATTGATGGTGACCTTGCCGCGCCCCTTGCCGGAAACACTGCGACGGATCAGAAGTAGCCCCGGGTCGTCCCCGACGAGATCGCGCGCCTCGAGGCGGGCCTGAACCCGCGGATGAGACGTGATGTCGAAAAGCGCCTCGACCACCGCCGAGCTCGCGCCCGCCCGGACCCCGTCCGCGCTCGCCCGCCCTCCGAGGGCGAGGAGCAAGGCGTCGACCAGAATGGACTTTCCTGCGCCGGTCTCACCGGTGACGACGACAAAGCCCTTGGGAACGTCGATTTCCGCTCGATCGATGATCGCGAAATCTCGAATTCGCAGCTGAAGCAGCATGGTGCGCTCGAACCTCCGCTCGTGGGCCCTGGGACCATCCCTGACCCGACCGCTACACTAATGTTCAGGCCCGACAAAACACAAGAACAAATGTTCAGGTCTATTTTCCGACGTCGCCATGCCCCCGACTCACAGCGATGCGGCGGACCGGCGGACCAGGACCCGGCATTCGCCGAGCCCTTCAGACCTTGCTCGAGGCACCGCAGAATCTCCCGTCGAGTCGACCCGGTCATTGACTGGCAAGGCTTCGTCGAAACTGAAGACTGGATTCGACACGACCTTCCTTTGGGCATGGGCCAAGCCTGTTGACTTCGCCGCCTCGCAGGACGTACCGCAGAGTGGAGGAAGCACAGCGGGAGGGATTCATGCAGTTGAGATGTCGGGCAGTCCTGTCCTCTCCCTTCGGGAGACCGAGGCTTTCCGGAATCGAATCCCTCTCTTCGCATGGTCACTGAGTGACGTGACTCGTGACGCTGAAGTCCGCGGCCGCCGAGCTTTCGGCAACACCTGCCGACGGGGACGATGTCACGGAGGGCACGCTCGTCGAGCAGGGCACACGACCGGAGAACCTCTCCTCGAGCCCCGTCGCCGACCTCGTCGTCATCGCGGTCTTGACCGTGGTGCTCCTACCGAGATCGGATCAGCGAGGCGATCGCCCGGGCCGAGCGCAAGACGGTCGGCGAGATCGTGGTCACGACGGTGAACAAATCTCACGACTACGTTTTCCCCCGCTTGCTCATTTCGCTCATCCTCGCCGCGATCCTCACGGCGGCGACGGATTATTTTCTCGGCATCTCCACGGCCCAGAGCGTCTTGATTCAGCTCGCATTGACCTTCGGACTCTATTCTTTGATAGGTTCGGGGATGTTGACGCGCCTGCTCGTGAGTGGCCAAAGGCTCGATGCGGGAGTGAGGGCACGCGCCTTTCAGCTCTTCAGTGAACTCGGAGTTCATCGCACACGGGCCGGCAGTGGCATCCTGATCGCGATCTCCGAGCTCGAGCACCGCGTCGTGATCCTTGCAGACCACGGGATTCACGCACGCTACGGCAATGCCGAATGGCCGAGACACGTCAACGCGATCATCGATGGCATTCGCAACGGCCACGCGCGAGAAGCCATCATTCGAGAGGTCGAGGCCATGGGGGAGCTGCTCGCGCGGGGGTACCCCTCGGACGGAGAAGACCACGACGAGCTCGCCAATAAGGTAGAGCATCGGGAGCACTGACGGCGCGCCTCATGGTCCTCGACAGAACCCACGACGACGCTCGCACTGCGATGCGCACGAAGAAGGCGGGACCCGCGCGGTGATACAGGTCGCGAAACGCTTCCTTCGCGCGGTCCTCGACCGTTCGCGTGACCTGGTGCCGATCGTCGTCGTCGTCCTCTTCTTTCAGCTCGTGGTCTTGGGCCAACCGCTTCCAAACCTCGTCCAGACGCTCACAGGCGTTGCGCTCGTGCTCCTCGGATTGACCTTCTTCGCCAACGGTCTCGAGCTCGGACTCTTTCCCATCGGAGAGTCCACGGCGGTTGCCTTTGCACAGAAAGGCAGCCTGACTTGGCTCCTGCTCTTCGCTTTTGCACTCGGTTTTGGGACGACGGTCGCCGAGCCCGCGCTCATCGCGGTTGCTCGCGAGGCGAGTGCCATCGCCGCGAGCTCCAGGGCTATCGATGCGACCAGCGCCGCCCAGGAAAACTATGCGCTGGGTTTGCGATTCACCGTCGGCCTCTCCGTGGGCCTGGCGATCCTGATCGGCACCCTGCGCATCCTGCGGGGCTGGCGGCTCGACTTCATGATTATCGGAGGGTACGGCCTCGTCGTCGTGATGACCGCTTTCGCGCCGCAGGACATCATCGGCATCGCCTACGACTCGGGAGGGGTCACGACCTCGACGATCACCGTGCCCCTCGTTACCGCGCTCGGCGTGGGACTCGCAAACTCGATCAAGGGACGCAACCCGTTGCTCGACGGTTTCGGTATGATCGCCCTGGCTTCACTCACGCCGATCATCTTCGTGCTCGCCTACGGAATGGTTTTTTGAATGAAGGCACTCGGCGAAGTCTTCGATTCCCTCCTTCAAACGATTTGGGACGTCGTCCCGATCGCGATCATCATCTTCGGATTCCAGCTCCTGGTGCTGCGAAAACCGATCCCGAACCTATCGCGGGTGCTTGTCGGATTCGCGCAGGTCGTCGCAGGCCTCGCCTTGTTTCTCGTGGGGCTCGACCAGGCGCTCTTTCCGCTCGGACGGGTCATGGCCGAACAGCTCACCGCGCCCGATTTCATTCAGGCCGTCGGCGTCGTCGAGGGCTTTCATTGGGGCAACTACTACTGGATCTACCTGTTCGGCTTTGCCCTCGGGTTCGCCACCACCGTTGCCGAGCCGTCCCTCCTAGCGGTGGCGCTCAAAGCCAACGAAGTCTCCGGCGGCGCCATCAGCGCTTGGGGTCTGCGGGTCGCAGTTGCGATTGGCGTCGCGATCGGGATCGCCCTCGGCTGCTATCGAATCGTCGTCGGCCATCCGATCCAGTACTACATCATCGCGGGTTATTTCGTGGTGATCGTACAAACCCGTTTCGCTCCCCCACTGATCGTGCCCCTCGCCTACGACTCCGGTGGCGTCACGACGTCCACCGTCACCGTTCCCTTGGTGGCGGCCCTCGGTTTGGGGCTGTCGGAGACCGTTCCCGGCCGGGACCCGTTGATCGATGGCTTCGGGCTCATCGCCTTTGCTAGTTTGTTTCCAATCATGTCGCTCATGGCCTACGCGCAGCTCGCCGCGTGGCGAGCTGACTCTCGCGGCGCTGCGCCGCCTTCGGAGGACTGAGAATGCACTTCAAACTGATCGTCGCGTTCGTTCAGGACGAGAAGACCGAAGCCGTCATGGACGCGGCTCGCGACTCGGGAGCCACGGGGGCGACGGTAATCCGCCGCGCCCGCGGCGAAGGGATCAACAAGACCAAGACCTTCTTGGGGCTCACTCTCGAAACCCAGCGTGACGTTTTGCTCTTTCTCGTGGAGGAGCACCTCTCGCGCCGAATTCTCGAGCACATTGCGGAGGTCGGGCGTTTCGATGACGAGCCTGGAACGGGTATCGCGCTACAGATCGATGTCGAAGACGCGGTCGGCGTAATGCACCAGATCCAAGAGCTGCAGCAAACCGTCGAGGAGTCTCTATGAACGAGCAGAAGGTGATTCGCGTCGCAGACGTCATGGGCGACCGACTCCTGACTATGAATGGCCTAGAAACGGTAAAAACCGCTTTGAAGGCGATCAGGGAGCAGGGCCCCTGCCCCATCGTGATTGACAAACGGCACAAAGACGACGAATACGGCATCGTGCTTTTGTCCGATATCGCCAAGAGGGTCTTGGCTGCGGACCGCTCGCCGGACCGGGTCAACCTCTACGAAATCATGAGCAAGCCCGTGATCTCCGTCCCGCCCACGATGGACGTGCGCTACTGCGCGAGACTCTTCGATCGCTTTGGGCTGAGCCTCGCCCTCGTGCTCGACAATGGCGCGATCACCGGGTCCGTGGATTACCAAGGGTTGGCCGTAGACGGGCTCCTGGAGCTCTACTCCGGTTGACCGCTCCCCCCTGCTTTCAG
>CAYXVF010000022.1:0-23962 GCA_964468125.1 uncultured Bdellovibrionales bacterium
GCGAGCCAGTTGTCTCACAACTCTGTCGCTGCGCTGCCGATAAGCTGTGCAACGGGCCACTCTTCTGACGGTCTGCCGCGAGTAAAGCGCAGCATGAACTCTATCCTTCCAGGCGCCAGTGCCTTGCACACCGCTGGCGGCTCTGGCGCCTCCGAGCGCGAGGAGCGTCCCCCGGTCGAGTTTGCCCCGGGGCAGCCGGACCCCTTTTCCCATGAGCGCCGCACAAACGGGAGCGACGGTCCCGTCCTCGACACCGACAAACGACGCTCGGTGGTTGAGCTGCCCAGCGAGCTTCTCGACAGCTACGGGGTGAAACCGGGGGAGCGCGCATTTGCTAACTTCTATCACGAGCCCGCTGACTCGCCTTTCTGGGTGGCTCGCTATCGAATTGAAGCCCTCGAGCGCGTCTACTTGCAGAGTGTCGTTCCTCCCTTGGGGCGCGGATATGCCCACGCGCAGCTCCGATTTGATTTCGCCGACGGGCAAGGCCCGGTACTGGTTCCCCAAGATCGCAGTGCGGGTGGTCCTGAGAAGCGAGTCGACAAGGTCGTTTACTCGCTCGAAACGGGTTGGCCCCGAGGCGAGAGCTTCCAAAAAGGACGGGCCAAACGAGGGGGGGCCAAAAAGATTCACCGCATGACCTCGCTGGACTGGGTGCACCGCTTCCACGGGAGAGCCTTGACTGGCGGCTTGCAGTCTATGCTTCACGGGACGCTCAATGCACTGGGACTCACTGCGTTGGCGGCCCGCGTCCCCAAGCCCAGAGAAACGGTCAGACAATTTGAGCTCACCGGCTTGAGCGATCACGAAAAGCGCGCGCTATTCGAATACTTTATCGACCGCGGAACCTGGGAGGGAGAGTCGGTCCCGTTTTCTTTGCTGCAAGACAATTGTCGTCGTGCGGTTTTCGACGGTCTCGAAGCCGCTCGTCCCTACAGCGGCGCGTTGACTCATCTGGCCAGCGCGAGGCACGGGGCGCAGGTCGCGATGGAAAGCGCAGCGCGGACGCGACGACTCGGAGTTGAGAACCGACCCACGCTGCACCAGGAATTCCAGAACCGACAGCGGTTGGCGCTTCAACCTGTCGATCCTAAATGAGGCCGGAGACATTTGCGTCATGAGCACCACAGCGTCTGCGGGATCCGCAAGCTCGACTGCGCTGCCCCAGTGGGCCGCCAAATGGGATGATCCGGAACGGGTCGCCAAGGAGCTACCTGGCAAGCTCGTTCACCTGTCGGAGCGCGGCACGCTGCCAGTCTATGGCGTCGACCGAAACGCTTCCGTACTCACGGTTGGAGCTGCGGGACTTCGCCTGGCGCTCGACCCTGCCTTGATGCAGGGTGCAGCGGTCTGTGTCGATAGCGGACGTAAACTCGGTTCCGTCGCGGTCATGGAGCAGGCACCGTCACTGACGCGTCCCATGATCTTCGGCGCGCTCGCGTCCTTGGTGGGTCAGGTGAAACACACCCCGCCGAACACGATCCTCCCCAGCACCCTGAAGCTCGATCTGCCAAAGAACACGCGTGAGCTGAGCCTCCCCATGAAGCGTTTTGCCCTCGAGCTCGCGCTGCTCGGCTGCTCGCACGACATCGAAAGCGTGTGTCGAGAGCTCGAGTCCAAGGGCTATCCGGAAGCTAGGGTCGTGGAGCACGATGACGCTCGTGCCTTAGTGGCCGTGCACCCAGACCAGCGTTCGATCCTGGTGAGCTTTCGTCCGGCCATGAACTTGAACCTGCTGCTCTTCGCCATCGATCGAAAGACGGTGAGCTCGAACGGCGAGAAGATGCCACGCGGAGTGCACGACTATGTTTCGAGAATCAAAGGTGAGCTCGACCGCACCGTGCTCGATCTCCAGAGTCGATACCCCGAGGCGGATCTCGTGGTGGCGGCGGGAAGCCTGGGCGGGGGGGCGGCCATACAGTGGCTGTCCCGGGGGTTCATGGACGGTACCTTGGATCCGGATCGAGTGGCCCATCTCGGCTTGTTCGCCGCCATTGGCGGAGTGAGCCGGGAGCGAGTAGACGAGATGAGGGCTCTTCTGAAAGGACGGCTCGAGGTGTCTATTGGCAATGGAGATTGGATCGCTTACCGCTTTGGCGCACGTTCCTACGGCCAGTCCATCACCGAGATCGGGGCGGAGAAACGCAAGGTTTTAGAGGCGCACGACATCGAATTCATGCTCGCCGAGCTCGGGGACGTGGTCGAACGAGCGGAAACAGAGCTCAGCGCCCTGTCCCGACGGGCGTGGCATAGCGCCCGTGGATGAGTCTGGGCCTTAGGATCCAAACTCGCGCAGCAACCGAAAGATCTACTCGGTGTCGCTCGCAAAGAATGACCTCCGGCTCGAGCTCCCGGCCTATCTCCAAGCCTGACCGCCACCGGTTGTCACCAAAGGGTCACGGAAGCCACCTCGCTTTCGTGTAAGGCTCGCTGCCATGGAGTACGGCTACCTTCTTCTCGGCCTCGCCGCCCTCGGCGCGGTCTTCATGGCGTTCAACAACGGCGCGAACGACGTCGCCAACTCCTTCGCCTCGGCGGTGGGTGCCAAAGCGATCAGCATGAAGCAGGCGGTGCTGATCGCCGGCCTCATGAATCTGATCGGTGCCGTGCTGATCGGAGGAAACGTCTCCGCAAAGCTCATCACCGGCGTTCTGAACCCGTCGGAGTTTGGGGACACGAACGCCTACGTGGTGGCCATGTTTTCCGTCCTCCTCGCCGCCGGCACCTTCGTTCTGCTCTCGACGCTCACGAAGGTCCCGGTGAGCTCGAGCCATGCGATCGTGGGGAGCCTCATCGGCGCGAGCGTGGTTGCTGGAGGTCCGGAAACCGTCAACTGGGGTGTGCTCACCGGTATCGTCGCCTCCTGGTTCGTGTCGCCGATTCTCGCCGGCGCTCTCGCCTACGGCCTCTACACCTTCATCGAAAAGGGCATTCTCGGCGAAGACGGTGATGAAGACATGATGGAGCGCGTGCGCTTCTTCCTCCCCTACATCATCGCGATCACGATCGCGGTGTTTGTGCTGATCTTGATGAAGGGGTCGGTCCTCGCGGCCTATCGGCCGAGCAGCCTTTGGGAATACGGCTTCTTTCTCGGCGTGCTCCTGCCCTATGCGACGCTCGCCAGTCAGGGGCTTCTCCGAACGGCTACGCTGAAGATGCAGAACAACCGAGAGTCGGCGGAGCTCATCTTTCGGCGCCTGCAGGTGGGTACGTCGAGCTACGTCGCCTTCGCCCATGGCGCGAACGACGTCGCGAATTCGATCAGTCCGGTGTTCGCGGTCTATCTCGTAGTGCAGAGCGGCGCACTGCCGACGGAAGAGCTCGTCGGAAGCACGGGCGTACCCCTCTGGATTTTGGTGCTCGGCGGCGGGGGTATCGCGCTCGGGATCGGCTTGCTCGGACACCGGGTGATCGAAACGCTGAGCGAGAAGATCACCCAGCTCGACAACTTCAAGGGCTTCTCCATCGACTTTTCGGCGGCCACGACGGTCGTCGGGGCGTCGCTCCTCGGCCTGCCGGTCAGCTCGACCCACGCCGCCACCGGCGCGATCGTCGGCACCGGCGTACGCGAGGGCAAGGGCTTCGACTTCAAGGTGCTCGGCAAGATCGTCGCTGCCTGGGTGATCACCGTGCCCGTCGCCGCGGGCTTCACCGTGATGCTTTACCTGACCCTCGCTGCGGTGTTCGTCTGAGCCGCAGAAAGGCGGGCGAGCCCATGGGGATTCGATACATTCCGCGCGGCTGGAAGTACGAGCTCACTGAAGACTACGTGCACCCGAGACGTCCGATCTCAGGCTTTGAAGCGGTCACTGGCTCCATCACCCGGGACGATGGTGTAGTTCTCGTGTCGCTCACGAGTGGAAAGCTCGAGGTCTTTTCCGGCTATGCCTGGGACGGACCGAGTGGCCCCACTCGCGACTCGAAAGACTCCAGGGCGAGCAAACCGCGCCCTAGCTCGAGCTCGCGACTGCTTTCTGATCGGACTTGGCTCGAACGTCTTCGAGCATCCGGCGAATCGTTTCTTGCGTGCGATCTCGAAGCTCGCTCACCGCGTCGGCCGCACCGAGCTCCGGGTCGGGGAATCGGGGTGCGCCGATCGTGACGGTCACCGGCCGCGGGCCCTCGCGGATCGACGAACCCGTGTCCACCGCGTCCCGGGACATCAGAGTGAAGGTGCCATCGAGCGCAACCGGTACGATGGGCTTACCCGTGTTCACCGCGGCCTGGAAGGCTCCCTTCTTGAAGGCGCGCAGCTTGCCGTCTCGGGTTCGCGTCCCCTCGGGAAAGACGAGGAGCGGGTAGTCCGCCCGAAGGACCGACTCGAAGGCCGTGGTGACTGCGAGCGCCGCATCCTTGCCCTTGCCGCGGTCGACGGGGACGTGACCGGCCAGGCGCAGGTGCCAACCGAGGAACGGGACATTCATCAGCGACCGCTTCGCCGCCCATTTAAAGTCCCCGGGCAGCGATGCGCCGAGCACGAGAATGTCGAGCATGCTCTCGTGATTGCTCGCGTAGACGAAGCCGCCGTCCACAACGTTCTCTTGGCCACTCACGCGAATGTCGATCCGGAGGCCGCGCGCCGACGACACGCTCCACCGCCGTGCGGACCAAGTCGATGCGGCACCGCCGGTCAGCGGCCCGAGGGTGACCGACACGAGGCCAAAACCCATTGTCCGCACGCTGAACGGGACCCACTGCTGGAGCCACTGCATGCGCTCGGCCCAGCTCATGTTGCGGCCATCGCAAAGGATGCCCCACTCAGTGCGCGCCCATTCGAGGGTCTTCTTCAAACCCATACAGGCCTACATAGCATTGTCGACTTCGTCTGAAAATCCACTGCGGAGAACCCGATTTGCCGCTCGGTTCGCCTCGTCCTTCGCACGAGACATCGCCTCTGTGTCCCTGCGAATCCTCGAGCGCCGCGTCGACGCCTACATCGCCGAGAAGCGCGAAGAATGAGGTTGAGTGTCAGAAGCTGAGAACACCGGATCCTATACTGCCTTGAACCCTTCGGTGCGGTGTAGTTTCTTGTCGAACGTGAAAACGGGGCTTGCCCCAGCCAGCTCACCCTCTCGCCGGATCAGGAAGTCAGCGAGATCACCTTTGCGCGTAAGGTATGCCGCGAGCGCGTCCAGCACGCCATCCCGATCGCTCACTCGAAAACCCGATGTCGTGATGAGGGACTCGAGCGCCTGCGCAATTTCTTCCCGACCCAAGTCGTAGACGCGCTCCATTACCCAAACGGACTCCGCCAAGACGATTGTCGCGACGAATACGGGCTCACTGGCTGCTTGCGCATCGGACAACCGTTTCTTCGCTTTCGCTGTTTGGCGTGGGTCGTCCTCGACCAGGAATCGAACGAGAACGTTTGTATCGATCGCGATCATGAGACTAGTCGAACTCGCTGGCAGCTCGCTCGCGAAGGGCACGGTCCATCTCTTCGACCGTCACGCCACGCCTCTTCGGCTTGAGTATTCCGCAAAGCTCGTCCAGCGAAGTCGAGTCTCTCCGCATCTCTATGACCCCATCTTCGCGCAGTTCCACGTGAAGACGGTCGCCCGCATCGAGCTCCAACGCTTCGCGGATCGCCTTCGGCAGGGTCAGCTGCCCTTTGGACGTTAGCGTGGTTTCAGGCACAGGAGATCCTCCTTACGAAGAGTAAGGAGTTTGTCGCGGGGCGTCAATGGCAAACAAACGTGCTCGCCTGGTCCGAGAAGCACGGTCTTCAGGCCTGCCTGGAATGACGCGCCCTGAGCCATTCGGGCGGAACCACCGGGACGTCGTCGCCGATAAGGTGACCATGCAGGTCACGAAACACGAGCGCGCAGATGTGCTCAGCTTTGAGCAACTCGCCGCTCTTCACGAGCGCGATTCGCACCTCGAGTTCGATCCCGCCACGCGACGCGTCGACTGGCTCGCTACCTTCGAAAACAACCTCTACGCCCTCCGACTCGGCAAGGCGGCGCAGTCGCTCTACAGCTTCGTCGCCGGGCGCGCACCCAAAACGCCGGAGGCCGTCTCCGCCGGGGCCGTGGCGGCGCTCGAATCCCGAATCGCGCTCGACGCAGCTGGAGACCGCGGGAGTAGAGCGCTCGACGCCATCAAGAACAGCGACGACGGCAAGACCCTCCTCGCCCTGCAAGGCGAGACCTACCGCCGACCGGAGCTGGCGCAGGTGGCGCTCACACCCTTCGGCGGCCGAGGCGTTGCGACCTTGCACCTCACCGACGGCGGTTTTTACTGGAACGTCCCGCCGCAGGGTCGCGGCACACCGGAGACCTTCTTACTCATGAAACACATGAACGCGACCGTCGACCCAGAGCAGGTCGCGTCGGCGATAAAGCGCACAATTTCGATTTAACGCCTACTCGTCACCAAATTCAGTGGTCGATCGAAACGGCGCCCGCCTGTGTGCCATTGAGCGTTAGCGTCGTGAGCAGCAAGCTCCATAGACGTCGAATGTGCGGTCGATAGCACGAGAACGCCATCGAGCCGAAACACTCCGGCGACGCCTGCCGATACCGCGTCCATGAGCCACCCTTCTATCGCTATTGGCGGTTTCCGAACCGTTCGCCCCGCTGACCTCGAATCTCCATCGCCCGCGACCGCGCTGCCTGTCGCCGATGCCCGCGAGCCGGCACCACCCAGTGGCGCCCCACATCTCCCGGCGTTCGACCCGCTCGCGCCCCGCCAGCGGGGGTACGTGGTTCCGCCACGCCCTGCGATCATCCTGGCCCCCCAGGAGGGCAACCCGTGGGCGGGACTCTTGAACGACGACCTCGGTATTCGCATCGACGAGTACGCGCAACGCGACACCGCCCAACTCAAGGCGTTCTTTCCGCCCCGCTACGCGCGCATCGTCGCGCAGCACGTAGATCGCATGTTCGAGGAAGGTTGGGCCGACCAGCTCAACCCGGTAGGGCTGTTTCACGGCCACCTATTGCTGCAACGCGAGCTGCCCGAAGGGTTCGACTCGCTGGACGCGCTCATCGATCACACCGAGCTCTTCCTCTATCACACCGCCGAGAACACCGGCCGCTGGCGCGCGCAGAGCGATCGACCGCTCGCCGAACGCACGCCCCGGTCGATCATCGGGCGCCGTGACGGCACCGCCTTTCCCGCGATCGAGATGATGCCGGACGGTTTCTCGAGCGTCGGTTACGACGGTTTTGGCACCCTCGGATTCGACGACATCGAAGAAACCGATCCGCAGCGCTTTCATCAGCAGGAGCGCGGCAACGAGCCTCCGCTGCAAAGCAACGATCACACCTGGGATGTCTCGCTGCAGTTCTACATTCGCCCCGACCCCAACGGGCGCTTCACCGTAGAAGGTCAGCGCTACGACATCTACGTGAAGGGAGAGCCCGACGAGACGGGCTGCGGCGGCTGCCCCGTATGCGCGCGCTCCTGCGAGTGAACCCGCAGGGCAGCGGCACGGTGCTCCAAGAACGCCTTTCCGCGCGCACCGCCAGCGACGAAGTCTTCACCGCCGAATTTGGCGTGCAGGCAGAGCTACCGCGCTGGATTTTGAGTGGCGAGCGACGGGTCCAGGAAAGCTTTGACGGTCATCGCGTGTTGACCACCCGCTGGTTGGCAGAAAAACCTCGGGGCACGTTGATCCTGTTCCAAGGCCGCGGGGAGAGCGCCTATCGCTGGGAAGCGACTACCCGCTACTTCGCAAAGGTACAAAACCTCAACGTGATCACCCTCGACTGGCCGGGGCAAGGCTTCTCCGGTCGCTTCGCCGACGGCAACGCGCACCACGTGGATGTCGAGGGCTTGGTCGAGCACGGACGTCACTTTCTCGAAGAGCTCGATCGACGTGGCGAGCTCGTGAGACCCGTCACCCTCCACGGCTATTCGATGGGCGGCCTCGTGGCGGCGCGCGGCGGCGAACGAGAAGCAGCCTGGGGCATGAGTGACTACCTGGCCAAATTCTTCGAGCACGGTCCTCGCGAGGCCACCGACGACGCAACATGGCTCCGCCGGCAGAAGAAGGCCGCCCGGCGACTGCCGTCGATGAACGTGGGTGGAGCGTCTTGGGGGTTCCTCAGGAGCAGTGCGAAGCTGATCGACCACATCGCTGACCATGCGAGCACGATCCGGATTCCCACCCTCGTGATTTCCGGCGAACGCGACCGCGTGGTGAGCAACGAATCTCACCGAACGATCGCCGCTAGAATCCCCGGCGCGCAGTCGCTCCTGATCCCGGGAGCAAAACACGCGGCCCACATCGACACCAAAGCGCAACGCCGAGCCTACGTGGACGCGGTGAGTGCCTTCACCGCTCGCGCGTGAGCGAGGCCTTCTTCTTTGCGACCCTCGTCTTTGCGACCCGCTTTTTGGCCACCTTCTTCTTCGGCGCGTTCTTCGCGGCCTCTTCTTTGATCCGCTTCTTGGTCGCCGCCCAGCTGCAGATCGGACAGGTCGACAGATCGTGCCCCCGCGCCGGGCAGTACTCGCGACCGAACATGATGATCTGCAAGTGCAGGGCGTTCCAGGTCTCCTCGGGGAACACCGCCTTGAGATCCGCTTCGGTCTTCTCGACCGAGCGACCATCGCTCAAGCCCCAGCGGGCGGCGAGCCGGTGAATGTGCGTATCGACGGGAAACGCCGGCACGCCGAAGGCCTGCGCCATCACCACCGAGGCGGTCTTGTGCCCTACGCCCGGCAGGCTCTCGAGTCCCTCGAAGGTGCGTGGCACCTCCCCGTCGAACTCGTTGACGATCTTGTCTGCCGCCCCTTTGAGCGCCTTGGCTTTCTGGGGAGCAAGGCCGACCTCGCGGATCATCTCTTGGATCTCTTCGACCTCGAGGCTCGCCATCGCCGCCGGGGTGGGTGCCCGCTCGAAGAGCGCGGGGGTCACCTGGTTGACCTTCTTGTCGGTGGTTTGCGCCGAGAGCGCGACCGCGACCAAAAGCGTGTAGGGGTCTCGATGGTCCAAGGGAATGGGTACGGTCGGGTAGAGCTCGGCAAGGATGCCGCGAATTCGGTCCGCTTTCTGGCGCTTGGTCATGGAACAGGCACGTAGCGCAAATGGGTCACATGGGTCCATCTTCCTCACGGCCCCGGCGCGAAGGTCCCACGCCAAATGTCCGTGCACGCGCCGACGCAGCGCAACCGGCTTTTTCGGACCCCGATAAGAACGGTCATGAAAGCTAGTTTTCCACCGCCCACGCGAGTCGATCGCCCGGGCGAAGTGCGTCTCGATCCAGACCAACTCAGCCACGATATCGTCTCTGAACGAGAAGGGATCGTCGGCATGGCGCCGAGAAAGGCGCTTCTGCCGCACGCGTCTACCACCGAGCGCGGCTTTCAGATGAGCTTCGCGCAAACGCAGGGCACCTCGAAGGCACGGGTTCGGGAGGCCCTCACCCAGCACTGGCCGGCGCTGCGCGACGACGCCATAGCCCTCGCCAAAGCGCTGCCTCGAATCCCGGGCAGCGATCTGATCGCAATGAACGTGCGAAACGTCGACGGCACCCTCGTCGCCGCCAACGGCGAGGCGAGCGCGCTCGACGCCGCCCGCGGAACCCGAGGTCTGGCGGAGCTTGCCTTGGCCCTTGCCGGAGAGAACCGGGTGCTCGCGCGCGAGCTCGCCCGCGCTGCCGCCGATCAGTGGCGTGCCTCTCGCCGTGTGTTGCGTGGCCCGAACGGGCGAGCCCGGCACTGGGTCTCACTCGGTCCGGACGGTGAGCCCGTCGACGAGCGCATGGGTGAAACGGGTCCGCACGACCGACGGGTCAACGCCGACGCACTCTACCCCGCGAGCGACTCCCTCTACCTCGTTCTGGTCGCAGAGCGCTTTCCGGAGCTCGGTCTCGATCCCCGACCCTACGAAGAAGCGCTGAAACGCGACGTGGCGCAGCTCGTCGCGGATTTCTTTCACCCGGCCGCGGGCACCCTGGCCTATCACTCCCACGCGGAGAGCGGCGCGCACGATGAGCCAGACTACCCAGGCGGCATCGTGGGGAACGACGGCACGGTCTACGGGCTGGCCGCGCTTTGGGTACCCGCCCTCGATGTGCTCGCCGAGCACCCGATCGAGCTTCCGAAGATCGACGGCGGAAAGGAGACGGTTTCCTTCGCCGAGCTCGTTCGCCGCCAGCTCGACGTCCTGGTCGATAACTTCCAGTTCATGCACGGCTCGATGTGGGAGACCTATCACGCGCTTCCCGACGGCAAGCTCGACCCGGTGCGTTTTGCCTGGCAGGACCAGCCGGTGACGCCTCCGGTGACGCTCAGTGACGGGCGCACGCTCACGCGCAGTCACGTAGCGATCGGAGGGCACACGGTGATGGCCGCACAGGTGCTCGCCCAAGGAGCGCTCGAGCTCTACCGCCTCGGGCACATCGACGCCGCCCAGCGCGGCCAATACCTGAATCGGGCCACGCGAATCGTGCAGGAAGCGGTGGACCACCGCGTGATCGAGTGGGATGAGGGGCGCGTCCAGAACGCAAACCTCTTGGAGGTCCCAGTGGAGTACCTCGACGCGCGACGCCGTCCGGGCGGAAACGACTGGGGTCAGGCGGCTTGGCAGCAACGGGAGCTGCTTCAAACGCTGCTCGTGCTGCGCGAGGCCAACCGCCTCGATCACCTAGCGGGGCCGGGCAACGCCCGTGGACGAGAGCTCTTGCTCAATGTGCTCGAGCGCGTGCAGGGTGAGCGGATTCCATCTGACTACCAGGGTGGCTTTGGCGACGAATGGCGCTACCACGGCCCGCGGGCGGTTGCGTTCCTGTCGCGGGCGATGGCTCAGAAGTAGAGGCTGCTCTTCCCTAGCTCTTCGGCACGTGCTCGTGCGCGTGGTAGGAGCTGCGCACCATCGGGCCGCTCTCCACGTGAGCAAAGCCGCGCTTTAGCCCCTCCTCCTTGAGGAGCTCGAACTCTTCCGGCGTGTAGTAGCACTCGATCGGCACATGGATCTTGGAGTTCGTGGGCCTCAGGTACTGACCAAAGGTGAGCACGTCGCAGCCCGCGTCCTTGAGATCGTCCATCACCGCGTAGAGCTCGTCGATCGTCTCGCCGAGACCGCACATGATGCCACTCTTGGTCGTCATCGCGATGTTGTGCTCTTTGCGGTACGCGTCGGCGCGGCGAAAGATCTCGAGAACGCGCTGGTAATCACCCTTGGAGCGCAGTTTTTTGAACAGGCGCGGCACGGTCTCCGTATTGTGATTGAACACCTCGGGCGCGGCGGCGAAAACACGGTCCAAGGATTCGCCGTGCCCCATGAAATCGGGGGTGAGCACCTCGACCGCGCAGCCGGGCCGGCGCTCGCGAATGGCGTTGATCGTGTCGACGAAGTGCTGCGAGCCGAAGTCCGGAAGATCGTCTCGGTCGACGCTCGTCACCACCGCGTGCCAAATGTCCAGCCGATCGACCGCTTCAGCGACGTTCGCGGGTTCCTGCGGATCCGGAAGCGCTGGAGGCTTGCCGCTCGTCACCGAGCAATAGCGGCACGCGCGCGTGCAGACTTCGCCCAGGATCATGAAGGTGGCGGTCTTGTGCTGCCCCCAACACTCCCAAATGTTTGGACAGCGGGCATCCTCGCACACGGTCGTCAGATTGAGTTCGCGCAGAAGCTTGCGCACGTCGTTGTAGGTGTTGGTGTTTTGCACCTTGATGCGCAGCCACGGCGGTCGCTCGGGCCGTTTCGCCTTCGCAGCAGGTTTTTGCGTTTGCGGCAGGCCACGGAGGGGGACGAGGCTTTCGGTCACATCGCTCATATCGAGGAACGTAAGTCGTCTTCTCGCGACGGCCAGTCAAGTGCTCTCGAAAAGCAGTCGCACGTTTTGGCGATGCAGGAGAACCTGCTCCACGAGCGGGCCTCGCTCACCCATGACCCGTTCCACCATGATCGCACCCTCGAAGGTCGTGGTGAGCGCATCGGCGAGCTGCTCCGGCGTGACCTCCACCCGTGGACGACGGACCTCGAAGAGCGGCCGATAGAGCTCCAGGTACAGGGCGCGCCACCCAGCCATGCCCTCGGCGACGAGCGCCCGCACCTCAGGGTCGAACTGCTGCGCCTCATAGGTGTAGGACGCCACCAGGCACCCGGGATGGCGAACCGCCAGCGCCTCGAGCGCCTCGGCAAGGAGCTCGAGGAACACCAGCACGCGCTGCAGAGGGTCATCGACGAGCTCTCAGGCACGATCGAGCAGTCCGCGAGAGAATCGCTCGTCCTCTTCGAGGTAGCGGCGCATGAGCTCCCGGGCGAGGTCCGATTTGCCTCGGAGGGCCGTTCAGCTCTTCTGTTGATCACGTTTTGCGCAATGTTCCAGCACGCGAACATCCGAACGCCGCGCTGGCTCGGCTACCTGATTCAGCGCCCGGAGAGTCACACCCTCCATCACGCGCGCGACGTGCACGGCTACAACTATGCCGATCTGCCGCTCGTGGAAATGCTCTTCGGTACCTTTCGCAACCCGCGGGGCTTTGAGCATGACACTGGGTTTTATGAAGGCGCGTCCGCGCGCGTGATGGATCTCGTGCTCTGCCGCGACGTCAGCTCGCGAGCTGCGATGGAAGAAGCGCGCGTTCGAACACCCGGCCTGCATGGGCCTCAACCGAGTCCATCACGGAGCTGAGCGAGATTTTTCGCCCGGTGAGACGCTCGAGGGAAGTGACGCCCTTGTCCTCGATGCCGCAGGGGATGATGAGGTCGAAGTAGGAGAGATCGGTACTGACGTTCAGGGCAAAGCCGTGCAGGCTCGTCCAGCGCGATACCCGAATCCCGACCGCTCCGACCTTGTCGTCCCCGACCCAAACGCCGCGCAGGCCCTCGACGCGTTCGGCGTGAACACCGAAGTCGGCGCAGGTGCGAATCACGAGCTCTTCGACTCTCCAGACGAAGCCGCGAATATCCTTTTCGCCCTCTTGCATCTGAATGATCGGATAGCCCACGAGCTGTCCCGGGCCGTGAAAGGTCACATCCCCCCCGCGCCCGGTTTGGTGCACTTCGACCCCGCGATTCCGCAGGGTCGACGCATCAGCCAATAGATGTCCGTCGCCCGTGTTCTTGCCGAGCGTGATCACCGGATCGTGCTCCAGGAGGTAGAGCGTGTCCTGGGCGCCACCGTCGATGACTTCGCGCTGGCGCGCACACTGAATGTCGTGCATAGGGCCATAGGCGATGCGCCCCATGCGTTCGACTGTCAGCTCTCGGATGGCGGTCATCGGTTCACAGCTCGTTTTCGTCGAACTCCTCGATCGACTTCTTCACGCGCGCCATGTACTGGTCCGCGACCGCGCCGTCGATGAGACGGTGGTCGAAGGACAGGGACATGTAGCAGCGCGTGCGGATCGCCAGAGCGTCATCCACCACCACGGGGCGTTTCTCCACCGCACCGACGCCCATGACCGCCACCTGCGGCTGGTTGATCACCGGGAAGTTCAACATCGGGCCGTAGATGCCGGGGTTCGTAACCGTGACGGTGCCGCCCGCGACTTCTTGCGGCATGAGCTTGCGGCTTCGGGCGCGCTCTCCGAGGTCGTTGATCTTGCGCGCGAGGCCCAAGAGGTTGAGCTCGTCGGCGCGGTGGATCACCGGCACGATGAGGCCCCAATCGAGAGCCACCGCCATCCCGAGATTCACGCTCTGGTGATAGATGACGTTGTTGCCGTCGATGCTCGCGTTGACCACCGGGAACGACTTTATCGCGTCCACCGCGGCTTTGAGGATGAACGCGGTGTAGGTGAGATTCACCTCGTGGCGTTCGGCCCAGGCACCCTTGTACTTCTTGCGCAGGTCGGCCACGCGGCTGAAGTCGACATCGAACACGGTCAGGACGTGCGGCGAGACGCGCTTGGAGATCGTCATGTGCTCGGCGATCTTTGCGCGCATGTTCGACATGGGCTCGACTCGGTCTCCCTCGTAGACCCGGGCGCGGTAGGCGTCGGGAACTGGGGCGAGCGCGTCGTAGATGTTGCCGCCACCGCCCGCCGCTTCCGAGCTCAGCGCGAGAGTCTGACCTTGCGGGGCCTGGACGGGCACCATCGGAGCCTGCGCCCGAGGCGTCGGGCTCTGCGCGGGAGCGGATGGAGCGGGGGACGCCTGCGCCGGGGCCGACGGTCGGGAAGCGCCGCCGCTCTCGATGTGGGCCATGATGTCCTGCTTGGTCACCCGGCCGCCGATGCCGCTGCCACTGATTTGCGAAATGTCGACGTCGTGCTCGTTGGCGATCTTGCGCACCACCGGTGAGCTCTTGACCTTCTTGCTCGCCTCGGATGTCTCCACGGGCGCGGACGAAGGTGCGGAAGCCGGAGCGGCTTCTGGCGCCGGTGCTGCCGCGGCCGGAGCTTCTTCCTTGGGTTCTTCCTTGGGCTCGGGCTTCGACTCGGATCCACCGTCGCCGACGGACTCACCCGCTTCACCGATCACGGCCACGACTTCGTTGATCGGCACGGTCATGCCGGCTTCCGCTTTGATCTCGAGTAGTACACCGGCGGCGGGGGAGGGGATCTCGGCGTCGACCTTGTCTGTGGAGATCTCGAAGAGCGGCTCGTCGCGCTCGACGGTGTCGCCTACTTTCTTCAACCAAGTGGTGATCGTACCTTCGGCGATCGATTCGCCCATCTGAGGCATGATGACATCGGTGGCCACGGGGCTTCTCCTTCGGGTTCTTCGTTCAAACGCGCTCGTACGGTAATGAGCGCGGCGGTTCATAACAGCCCGACGCGGCGGTTTGAAGCGTTCGGGGCGGGGAATCGCGCGGATTTTTTGACGGATCGGCCGAGACAGAGGAGTTTCGAGCCACGGTCGCGTGCGCGCGCGGCTGCGCATAGGACCGCTGAGGCGGTCGAACGGAGGACTCCATGGCACTCGACCCCGTCGGACTCGACTTTGACATCGACGTCGACCTCGCACCGCTCATCGGCGCAGGCCTGAGCGACATACTCGTGAGCAGCGAACATTACGAAGCGGCGGCCTCGGCCCGCGGGCGAGGTGCCCATCTTCAGGCGCGCCTCGACGCCGAGCTCCACGAGCGCATCCAACGCGCTCATTGGTATGCCGCCTCTCAGGCTCGAAACGAGCGACGGAATGCACTCCGCGCCCCCCTTCTGCGCAAGCTTCGGATCGACCGGCAGCCGAGCGCGAGCGACGGATACGTCTGCGACATCTCACGCGACGGGCTGCGTGCGTCGGGGCGGCCGAATAGCGGCCTTTTAGACCTGGAGCTGAAGGTTCCGGGTCTCCCCTTCCCCGTGGAAACCCGGGCCGAGGTCGTCGATTTTCGCGACGCCAACGTGCTGCCGATCATGAATTTGCGCTTCGTGAACCTGCGCCGCGCGACCGCTGAGCAGATCGACAGCTATGTCCACCGCCGCTTACGGCGTTGACGGACACGGCTTCGTGATTCCCTAAAGCGCTTATTTATTGTTCAATTTCAAGGGCTTGCGTAACTTGGGGCTGCGCGCCGTCGTAGAGTGTTTAAGTTGTGTTGCGTAAGAAAGGGGTGCTTCGCTTTGCACTTGGCCGCTCTCGAAATGCATGCAAATCCACCTTGCGGCGAGATCCAACGGTTGTTGAGCCAATCGCGCAATGTCGCGGTCATCGGCTGTTCCGTTAAGCCTTTTCGCCAGAGCCACGTCGTCTCCAAGGCGATGCATCGGCGCGGGTTCCGAATGATCCCCGTGAATCCTCACTACGAAGGCGAGACTCTTTGGGGTGAGCGGGTCCACGCGACTCTGAGCGACATTCAGGCTCCCATCGACATCGTGAACGTCTATCGCCGAAGCGAATTCACTCCGGAAATTGCGCGCGAGGCGGTGGATGCGGGGGCAAAGGCCCTCTGGCTTCAGCTGGGAATCAAGAATGAAGAGGCGGCGGCGATCGCTTCCGAAGCGGGCCTCATGGTGATCCAAGACCTCTGCTTGGCCGTCGCCCATACGATGCTGATCGAGTAGACTGCTCGGTATGGGCCAGCAGTTCCGGGCGCACCTGATAGCACTCCTCGCCTCGAGTTTTCTTGCCTGCGGTGATGAAACCGATCTGAGCGCGAGCGATGACGGGGTCGATGCTCGAGCCGACAGCAGCTGTTTGAACTGCGGGCTCTCCCCCACCGTAGACGAAAGCGCGCGCTTCACCCCCGCTCAACGCCTGACACTCACTCCCGACACGCTCATGTTCTACGGCGACGCGTCGGTGGACGAAGCGGAAGACGTGCGCGACGCCCAAGTCGTCCGGATCGACAACGGCACTGCTCAACCGGTGCTGCTCGTGTCGGTCAGCGTGCAAAACGATCTCTACCGCGTCGGTGGGGAGAACGGTGCAGAGTACTTTGTCGCCGAAGACGTCAGCGGTGTCGTACTCGAGCCCTTTGGAGGATCGATCGAGCTTCCTGTCCACTTCCTCGGCTCATCGAAGCAACGTTCAGCCTGGGTCCAGGTGCAAACGAACCATCCCACCTTCCAGCTCCTACGCGTCGCGGTCACCGGCAAGACCTTCGCTGGTTTTGACTGGTGATCGAGGCTTTCCTGCCCGACGCGAGGCGACTCAGAGCCCTTCAGCGAGCTCCTGAAAGCGTGCGCGGTAGTGCGGGCTCTTCGGGTCGCTGCGCTTTCGCAGGCCAAAAAGCGTCAATACGTTGCGGCCGTTCGAGTCGAAGGCCTCGACGCTCCAGATGTCGCCGTGCTCACGGGTAGGCTTGCGCACGGCCCAGCACGTTGCGATCGCGTCGCGCCGGAGATGCAGATTGAAATCCGGGTCGAAGATGTTGAACCAGTCGTCCATCACCTTCACCTTCTCGGCGATCCCGCTGTGGATCTGAATGCACCCGGGATTGCCCACGAAAGCCATGAACGGCAACGCCTCTTCCGCCATCGCCTCGATCATTTTCTCGTGGCCGTCCACGCGCACCTGTCGCGCGTAGTCGGGCCCCGCGAGACGCATCGCCTGCAATCGCCCCAGCTTCAGCCGGCGCAGCATGGGATAGAAGTCGTGGGTCGTCTCGAGCGCGTCCCACTGCTCTCGTAACACGTCGATGTCCACATCGTGGTCGGCACGCGACTGCTCCTCGCCGTTCATCGCCGCCCCCGGCTCGAACTCGACCTGGAGGTCCGCGCTTCGATCGCTCACCAGCGCATTGAAGCGGTCGACCTCACCGTCCGGGAAGACATAGATCTTGTGGATCGCCGTGCCGTGCCGGTCGAAGAGCTGCAGACTGCGCAGGGTTCCGCGCTTGGAGGGGGTCTCCACCGCGAATGCGGCGTGCCAGCAGTGATAGAACAGGCGCAGATCGATGCCTTCATCGAGGACCATGCCGCCGCGCTCCGAGCCCTCGACGTTTTGATAGTGCCCGTGCTTCTCGATCACGACGTGCGGGTTTCGCGTGAGCCCCATGACCCGTCCGAGCTTGCTCACGTCCCAGAGGAGCTCGGTCCAGTCGCCGGGACGCAGGACGGTGACGCCGTCTCCCACCCGCGTCAATAGGAGCTCCCCTTCCGAGACGCCCAAACGCTCCGCCGCATCACGAATGCGAATCCCGGGCTCCGCTTCTTTCAGCGCACGCCAACGCTCGGACAATGACATTTCCACTGGACGCTCAACCTGCATCGAGTCTCTCCTGGTTCATGGTTTCAAAGATCAAATGTGTGCGACCGTCCGGGCGCTCCACTTGCTCCGCGAGCACGCCGAAAACGGACCGCAAGTGGTCGGGACTGCAAACGCGCTCCGGTGCTCCCTGTGCAACGAGTTCCCCCGCCGCCATCATCCAAACGCGA
This sequence comes from uncultured Bdellovibrionales bacterium, assembly GCA_964468125.1. Lineage (GTDB taxonomy): Bacteria > Myxococcota > XYA12-FULL-58-9 > XYA12-FULL-58-9 > CAYXVF01 > CAYXVF01. Next base: position 17,725 of record CAYXVF010000022.1, read on the forward strand.
TCTGCGTAGGAGAGGGCGAGGTTGAGGTCGTGAACGCTGACGAGCACCGCGGCCCCCTGGCGAGCAAGAGCTTTCGCCACCGAAAGGCATCGCTGTTGGTGCGCAATGTCGAGACTCGCCACCGGCTCGTCGAACAGCGCGACGGGTCGCTCCAAACCATCGAGCTGGGCCAGGACGCGAGCGATCTGCACCCGTTGCTGCTCGCCTCCGGAGAGAGTGGCAAAGTCTCGGTCCTCCAGGTGTTCGACCCCGGTGCGCTCCATCGCCGCCGCGGCCGCTTCCAGGTCTCGACCGGTGGGGCTTCCGAGCGTATGCGCGTAGCGGCCGAGGAGCACGACGTCGCCTACGGCCATGGGAAACGCCGTGGCGCTGCTCTGCGGCAAGACCGCGAGGCTTCGAGCGCGAACGCGCCCGGGCAGGCGCCCCACATCGCGCCCCCAGAGGCGTGCGCTACCTTCCGTGGGTGTCCATTCCCCGGACAGCACGCGCATCAGGCTCGATTTGCCCGCCCCGTTTGGCCCCACGAGAATCGTGAGCTCGCCTGGGATGAGCGTCGCGCTCACCGAACGGAGCACGGCTTTTCGGCCGCGAACCAGGGTCACTTCGTCCGCCTCCAGCGCGATGAGCCCTCGCGCACCGCTCCTGCTGTGGTCTAGCTGCTCCATTGATTCCTCCCGCGAACGATCAATCCAAGGAAAAGCGGTCCTCCGAGAAGGGCGGTGATGACGCTGAGGGGAAGCTCCGCGGGCGCGACGACGGTTCGCGCGACGACGTCAGCCACGACGAGAAGGGAGCCGCCGAGGAGGCAGCTCGCCGGGATGAGGACGCGGTGATCGGAACCGATCACCAGACGCACCATGTGGGGGATCACGAGCCCCACAAAGCTCACGACGCCAGCCACCGCGACCGCCACGCTCACCGCGAGCGCGGTGGCGACCACGACGAGGCGCCGGGTGGTCCGAACGGAAAAGCCCAGGTGGTGCACGTGGTCTTCACCGAGCAGCCACACGTTGAGCGCGTGCCGGCAGGGGTACAATAACCCGAGCGCGATCGCTGTTCCCGCGGCGGCCACTGCGACCATCGACCAACTCGCGTCTCCGACGCTCCCGAGCGTCCAGAATGTCCACGTGCGCAACTGTGCGTCGTCAGCCACGAATACGAGCACTCCGGTGAGGGCGCCGACGATCGAGTTGAGAGCGATCCCGGCGAGGAGCATCACCGCAATGCGCGACCCGCCGGTGCCGATCGCGTAGACCAAGGCGGTGGCCCCGAGTCCGCCAGCGAAGGCCGCGAGCGAGACCCCGAGCCAGGCCAAAGATCCGAGAAGTGACAGGGCTGCGACGTCGAAGAGGATGATGACGGTGGCCGCGCCGGCGCTCGCCCCCGCGGAGACGCCGATGAGGCCCGGGTCCGCGAGCGGATTGCGAAACATGCCCTGCATCGCGGCGCCGGCGACACTGAGTCCTGCGCCGACGAAGAATCCGAGAGCGATGCGAGGCGCGCGCAACGACCAGACGACCTCACGGTCGATGGACGAGAGTCCACCGAGATCGATTCCTAAGGGCGCCAGGAGCGCGCCGATCACCTGTTCCGTGTTGAGCGGCATCGCGCCAAAGCGCAGGGCCGTGATCAGCACGAGCGCGGTGAACGCGGCCAGCATCAACACAAAGAGTCGCTGCCGCGCGGCACGCAGGCTGAAGCCCTGGAGCGGCCTGGGCAGTGCCACGAGATTCGACATCAGCCTTCGCCCGATCCATGGAGCGCCCGGTGCAAGCGTTCCGCAGCATCACCGAGGCGCGGTCCGAAGCCGAGAAGCTGGAGATCGTCGATTGCCACGATGCGCCGCGCCCGGCCGGCGGGGGTCAACGCCACCCCCGGCGCCCGCAACACCCCATCGATGCCGCCGAGGCTCTCGAGTCCGCGACTCGTCACCAGGAGAACGTCCGGCTTTGCGGCCACGACCGCCTCGGCGGTGAGGGGGCGATAGCCGTCGTAGCCAGTGACTGCATTCCGTGCGCCCACCCAGTCGATGATCGTCGCCGCACTCGTGTCCTCGCCGGACACGCTGAGAGCCCCACGACCACGCGCATAGATGAAGAGCACACGCGGGGGGGTTCGCGATGGCGTCAATTCATCGAGCTGCTGCAACACGCCTCTCACGAGAGCGGTGGCCGCGGCCTTCTCGCCCAGCGCCTCCCCGACCGCCTCGAACTTCCGGCGGAGCTCCTCGCGCCCGTGCCCCTGGGGCACCATCCGAACCTCGACGCCGGCGCGCTTCACCGACTCGAGCGCTTCCGGTGGACCGCTTCCCTCGAGCGCGAGGACGAGCGTCGGCCGCAGGGAGAGGATCCCCTCGCTCGCAACCTGACGGTAGTAGCCGAGGGTTCGCACGGACTCGGCCTCCGCGGGGTAGAGGCTCGTCGCGTCCACACCCACGACCTTTTCGCCTGCACCGAGCGCGTAGACGAGCTCGGTCACCGAGGCACCGAGGGTCACGATCCGCGAATCGTCCGCCGCGCCAAAGAGCGCGACATTCAGAGTCAAAACAAGGAGATTCATGGGGTCAGCTCCGGGGCCTCAATTTCTGCGTGAACGATGGTGGGAAAACCGCTCGAGCCGGCGTCGTCGTAGTAATCGCGAAACTCGACCTTCTCGAAACGTCCGTCGTGCGTTTGCACCACGTAGACGAGCGCGCGCGGCGTGAGCGTATGCGTGCCCGAGTCGTAGACGTACCAACCGTCAGCAACGGACTCGAAGACCGGCTCGATCTCGCCGTCGCCATCGGCATCGGGCGCGTCGGATAGATAGCCGTCCGGCGGGGCGCTCCGCACGCCCGCAAAGGAGCTCTCCAGAACCGCGACTTCGACGCCGCCGGCGCCGCTAACCCCACCGTTGACGCGCACCTTGAAACGCTGAAACGCCAGGTCCCAGTCCAACGCCTCGCCGTTGAGGGTCTCCGCGGAGTAGGCCGCTCCGTCTGCTAGATGAAGGTGGACCCATCGATCGGCGAGCGTGGCGTCGATCATTCGCCCTTGCCCCTCAGAGGCGTCGAGCTGAACGACCAGATTCTGGCCATCGCTGCTTCCCTCGTTCGGGTTCAAGCGTTCGCTCAGGTCACCCGCGCAGCCGCTCACGAGGAGCAAGGCGAGAAGCCGTTCAGTTCTGCACATCATAGGTTCCTTTCACTCCGGCGAAGAAGGTTCGCGGGGCGATGGGGAGATAGACCGGGTCTCCAGCGTTCAAGGCGTTGTCGACACCGGCGAAGACCTCGAGTGGGCCGAAGCGCCGGGCGACACGCGCGTTCACGGTGGTGAAGGGGTCGGAGAAGACCGGGTCCGGCAGGGTAGTGGCATTTGGGTCCGAATCCACCGGGACCCCGCGCTCGTCGGTGTAGAACGGACGAGCAGCACTCCACTGCGCTCGCAGCGCCGCGCTGTAGGCGCCACGGTTCAAGCGAACGTTCCCCGTCACCCGGTGCGGGGCGCGGCCCTGAAGGTCGCGGGAGATCGCCTCTCCCTGCGGGTCCGTCTCGGTAAAGCGTGCGAGTTGGTAGCCGTAGCTCGCCCCGACGCTCAGCCCCTCGAGGAGAAGGACCTGACCGTTGAGCGTTCCGCCTGCGGTCCAGCCTCGCTCGCGATTGACGTTCTGAAAGCGCAATGGCTCGCCGCCGACACCTCCGCCCACCACGTCGAAGTCGATCAGGTCTCTCAACCAGTTGCCGTAGCCATCGAGCTGAAAGACTAGCCGAGCGGTCGGGCTCCACTCGAGGTTCAGGTTGACCGACTGGGACCGCTCGGGCGCGAGGTCCGGGTTGCCCTCGACCACGTAGCCCACCCCGAGGTTCTCGAAGGTGAGGTAGAGGTCCTTGAAGCTCGGCGCTCGAAATCCCGCCCCGTAGCTCGCCCGGGCGACGATCGTCTCCGTGAGGTCATAGCGCGCGGTGAGCTTGGGACTCAGCTGAGAGCCAAACTGCGAATCTCCGTCGAAGCGTACTCCCGGGAGGAGGATGAAGTCCTCCGCCACGGACCACTCATCCTGAGCGTAAGCGGCAACCCGCTGACGCACGCGGGCGTCTTCCTCGCGAATGCGCTCCCCCGTGAGGTCTTGGACGAGGACATCGACCCCGGTGGTGACCGTATGGTCCTCTCCCCAGTTGAAGGTGACAAAACTCTCGAGCTGCCCGAGCTGCTCACGCGTTTCCTGGTCCTGATCGCCGAGCGCCGAGCCGCGTTGGTCGAGCACAAACTGGTCGCGAAAGAGACCATAGTTCAGTCGCGTCCGCCACTGAACGTCGTCGCTGATCTCGTAGTCCGCGTGGAGAGCGAGCTGACTGGTCTCGGTGATGTTGAACCGGTCATAGACCGCGCCCCCGCCGCCGAGGCTGCTGTCGACCGCTTCGAGGTCCCGTCGCTCGTAGCCGGCCTGGAGGCGAAGGGTGAAGCGATCCGAGAGCTTCCGTCGGGCCATTCCGGACACGTCGTAAAACCGGTTGAACCCGCCGGTGGTGGCCGCATCGTTCGGATCGAGGTCGTAGGCCTCGTTTTCGTGCAGTCCCGCGGTGATGCGGTAGCCGCTGTCTTCGTCGCCGCTCGCCACGCTGCCACTCAGGTTTAGGACTCCGAGCGAATCCACGGCGCCGTCGTAGGCGGAGAGCTGCATCGACGCCTCACTCTCGAGCGGATGAGTGACGTCCCGGGTGATGATGTTGACGACGCCACCGAGCCCGTCCGAGCCGTAGAGCGCGGAAGCCGCGCCTCGAACGATCTCGACGCGCTCGATGTTCTCGAGGCGGAAGCGCCGCAGGTCGATGGCGCCACCGATGCGACCAATAGCCCGCTGTCCGTCGACTAAAATCAGAACATAGCTCGGGTCCAGACCCTGAAGCCGAATCCCAACCGCGTTGAAGCTCGGTTCGAGCTCGACCCCGGGCTGCTCGCGCATCACGCCGGAGAGGTCTTGCTGCCCCATGTCGACGAGCTCTTCGCGTCGGATGAGCTCGGTGGGCACCGGAGTTTCGTTCAAGGAGCGCTTGGTGCGCGTACCGGTCACGACCGTGCCGAGCTCGGGGCCGTCCTCGATGATTTCGAGGTAGCGCAGCTCTTCTTCATTGAGGGTCTCTTCGGCGGACGCCGCGACATCCGTCTCCGGCGTTTCCTCGTTTGGTGCCGCCTCCGCTCTGGCGTCCGGGGCCCACTGGCAGACCGCGAACATGAGCACAACCAGAGCGGAGGGGCAGTGCCATCGGCCTGAGGCGCGATGAGCAGGGAGGAATCTGTGGAGCACGAGGTCCTCGCTCGATCAATTCAGGAAGGCCCAAGTCAGCTCGAGATTCGCCGAGCCTACCGGCGCGAAGCTCTCGACTCCTGAGTCACAACCTTCTTGGGCACTCGGCTCGTAGTAGCGATTGACGGTGAGTTTCACCTGACGACCGTTGGCGAGCTGTACACCGAAGAGGCGGCCGGTCATGGAGACGCAGCTCGTGTACTCGTAGTAGTCGTCGAGGACGAAGCTCGGTGTGACGACTCCGCCGAACCCAGGCTCGCCCGCGACCGCGCAGCTGTCGTCGTAGAAGCTCTCCGTGGCAAAGCTCAGGCTCTCGTCGAGCTCGCGCACGGCAACGAAGTCTTCGCCGTCCGGGAGCATCGCTGCCGCCGTGCACGAAGGACCGGAGTCGCCGCTGTTCAGACGAATTCTAAAGCGCTGAAAGGCGATGTCCCAGTCCATCGAGCCGAGCGCTTCGTCGTCGCTCAAGGCCACCTGCTCGAGGCCCTCGTCCGTGAAACGGGCGTAGACGTAGGCCCCCGGAGGGGTGGCGCGGGCACCACCGGCGGTCGCGTCGATGGTCGAGGTGAAGACACCTGCCACGGACGTGTTGACGATCGCATCCGGAGCGACGGCGCCGTCCGGATTGAGCGAGAGGGTCGATTCCGCCTGGTCCGTACAGGCAACTTCCGCGGCCTCGGTGCACAGAGGCGCGCTGGAGCGACCGACCTCTTCAGTGTCGGGTGCGCTCTCGTCGCCACAGGCTACGAGCGTGATACACAGGCTACAAATTCCGAAAACGCGTGGATTCACTGGGCTTTCCTCCCACATTGAGCCCCCCGGGCACCGATGTCAATGCGAACCGTTCTCAACTGCGACGAACCGTACTTCGTCGTCCTGATTCATTGCAAGTAAAAATGCGAACCGTTATTAACTTTTCCAGCTTCGCCCGCGACGGGAGGGTTTGAGAGTGTCT
>CAYXVF010000022.1:24062-65310 GCA_964468125.1 uncultured Bdellovibrionales bacterium
CCGAGGATGCGGGGGTGACCATTCGACGCTATCGGAGCGGCAACGTTCGAGCGATCGAGCTGCCCGAGCGCAGTGTCGCGACCTCGCTCTCCGAGGCCGAAGCAGCGGCGATCGAGGCACGCCACGACGCGCGAGGCGGCACGAGCGTTCGCCAATACTACGCGAGCGACCCCGACTGCTGCGAAACACTCAGCGTCCCCGAAGGAAACGAGAGCGCGCTCGCGGAGGCGCTCTCAAACGGCTACCGGGTCGTCGGCCGCGAGACAAGCGAGGTCCCGGGGGAAGCCGTCGAAGAGATCCGAACCGAGGAAATGAGCGCGAGCTTTGGTGACCTCTTCCCAACCGGCGCCTACTCGCCAGATCCTGCGGCACTCGGCGAGGTGACCCGTTCTCTGGAGGCGATGAAGGCAGCGGGCTTCGAGCTCTCGGAGCTCAAGGTTCACTCAGGGACCGACGCGGAGCCGGTGAGCGCCGTGCTCTACGGCCAGATGTTCGACGAGTTTCTCACCCCCGGCGAAGACGGGCGGAGTAGGCTCGAGCGGTTGGGCTTTGAGTCTCCCTACGGCCACGAGCCGGGGTTCGAGGCGATCTACGCCGAGCTCGCCGCCGGAAACCGGGAAGCGGTCGTCGAGCGACTCAGAGAGCTCGAAGCATCAAACCCGCCACGCGCAGATCTCGCTGATCGCTTCGGTGGGGATGCGCCCTACGAGGGTAACATCCTCTTGGGCTTCGCCCGCAATGCGCGCGTGCGAGAAGCGCTGCTCGACAATCCGAATCTGGGGCTGACCCCGGAGGCCTTCGCCACGCCGGTGGTGCGACCGTCTGTGGCCGGGGAGAATGGGGCTGCGCGAAACGCCCAGGCCCGCCACGTGGCGCTCGACTTCGAGCGCAGTCGCGACACGGTGGAGCGCACCCCGCAGAGCGAAAGTGAGAGCCAGCTCACTCTCGGGCGCTACGAGCCTACCCGCGATCTCCCTTCCGACCTCGCCATCGTTTTCGATGTGAGCTCGAGCATCAGCGAAGGCGAGAAGGCGCTCTTCTTGGAGCGGGTGCACGACGCGCTCGTCGAGCGCGGTTACGACGAAGTCGCCTTCGAGGTCGTGATGATGGACGCAGAAGGCTACAGCGACTCGATCCGCTTGAGGGGAGCTCCCGAGGACGTCGTACTCGATCTCGCCGGCCGGAGAAACGTGTTAGGCGACACGATGAAGGAGCCGAACATGAACGGAATTCGCGAGCTGGCCGGGCGCGGTCAGCGGGTGGGCTTGGACACGAGCCTCGGGGAGTATCGGGGTGTCGCGCAACGGGTGGGCCGTGCGCTCGAGCGACTCGGCCCCGGCGCGGAAGTGTTGGTCTTCACGGACACGGACGATTCACGCATGAGCGCGTTCAAGGGGCCACCCTATTCCTGGCGTTTCTACAACCCCGCCTATCAGTGAAATGCGCCCTAGCTCCGCGCGAGGGTGAGGAGCTCGGAGCAATCGTCGTTGATCCGGTCGATCCACGCCTGCACACGAGCGCGCAGGGTATCATCCCGGGCGACGATCGGACGCGCGTCGATGTAGTCGTGGATCGCCAGGCTCGCCTCCGCACTCAGGCGTAGAAACCTCAGACACAATCCGCAGCCCGCGGGCGCATCGTCGAGACTCACGACTCGGCAGGTCACGCGGATCGCCCGGTCGCTGTCCGGGAGCGTGAAACGCACCGGTAGGAGCTCCCCCGGCCAGCGGGGACGGGCGCTCGTGACGTAGAGTCCTCCCAGAGAAATGTCCTGGGCGTAGAGGTTCGGGCTGCCGTCGAGGGGCTCGACGCGAAACAGGGTGTCGGCGCGTGGTGTGGTCCGGCGGTCTTGGCTCATGGACGAATTCTGGGGGGAAATCGCCGGATATCGCAAAAAATGCGCGTCTTCCGGATGCTTTGATGCGCCCCGGTTTTTCGCTATAGCCGCAGGCCCATGACAGACGTCGTCGATCCCCCAGGAAGCGGAGGGCCCGAGGGGCCCAACGAAGAGCACGAGCCCATCAACATCGAGGACGAGATGCGCAATGCGTATCTCGACTACGCGATGTCGGTCATCATCGGGCGGGCGCTGCCCGATGTTCGCGACGGGCTGAAGCCGGTGCACCGCCGCGTGCTCTACGCGATGCACCAGCTGTCGAACACCTTCAACCGTCCCTACAAGAAGTCGGCCCGTGTGGTGGGCGACGTGATCGGAAAGTTCCACCCGCACGGTGACGCCGCGGTCTACGAGACTATCGTTCGCATGGCGCAGGACTTCTCAATGCGCCACCTCCTGATCGACGGCCAGGGCAACTTTGGCTCGGTCGACGGCGACCCACCGGCGGCCATGCGCTACACCGAGATCCGCATGACTCGCCTCGCCGGCGAGATGCTTGCGGACATCGACAAAGAGACCGTCGACTTCGTACCAAACTACGACGGCAATGAGCTCGAGCCGAGCGTTCTTCCGACGCGCTTCCCCAATCTGCTGATCAACGGCTCCGCCGGGATCGCGGTGGGCATGGCCACGAACATTCCGCCGCACAACCTCGGCGAAGTCATCGACGCGACCATCGCTCTCGCCCGCGACGCGTCACTCACCGTCAAGGACCTGATGCAGCACATTCCCGCGCCGGACTTCCCCACCGCGGGCATCATCTACGGCACGGGACAGCTGCAGCAGGCCTATGAGACCGGTCGCGGAGTCATCAAGATCCGCGGCAAGGCCGAGGTCGAAGAGTGGAAACGCGACCGGGAGCGGATCATCATCACCGAGCTCCCTTACCAGGTGAACAAACAGGCGCTGATCGAGAGGATCGCCGACGGGGTGCGCGACAAGAAATACGAAGGCATCAGCGACATTCGCGACGAGTCCTCCCGCGAAGGCATGCGCGTGGTGATCGAGCTGAAGCGCGACGTGAGCGGTGAGATCATCCTCAACCAGCTCTACCGAAACACCGCGCTGCAGAGCTCCTTCGGCATCAACATGGTCGCCATCGTCAAAGGACAGCCACGGGTGCTGGGCCTCAAGGAGCTGCTCGAGAACTTCATCGACCACCGGCGCGAAGTGGTCACCCGTCGCAGCCGCTACGAGCTACGCGAGGCCAACAAGCGCTTCAATGTCGTCTTCGGCTTGCTCGCGGCGATCGACTCGATCGACCGGGTGATCGAGATCATTCGCGGGGCCCCGGACTCCCCCACCGCGAAGCAACGCTTGATGGAAGAAGAGCTGCCGATGAGCGCGCCCTTCAAGGCGTTCTGCGAGCGGCTCGTCACCTTCGACTACGACGTCGGCGCCACGGCGATGAAGCAGGGCTTCGTCAAGCTCAACGAAGCACAAGCGCAGGCGATTTTGGATATGCGCTTGGCCCGCCTGACCGGCCTCGCCCGGGAGGAGCTCGAAGGCGAAGCGGACGAGCTGCGTCAAACGATCGAGCGTTTGCTCGCGATCCTCGCCTCCGACGAGCTGCTCCTCAACGTCATCATAGAGGAGCTCGAAGAGGTCAAAGAGCGCTACGCAGATCCACGTCGCACCGAAATCACCCACGATGCGAAAGAGATGTCCGTCGAGGATTTGATCGCTGACGAAGAGATGGTCGTCACGGTCAGCCACAACGGCTACGTCAAGCGCAACCCCACCACCATGTACCGGGCGCAGCGGCGCGGTGGACGCGGCAAAACCGCGGCATCGACCCGTGACGAAGATTTTGTGGAGAGCATCTTTGTCGCTTCGACCCACAGCTACGTGTTGGTGTTCACGGACACCGGGCGGATCTACTGGCTCAAGGTCCACGAGATTCCACAGGCCTCGCGGGCCGCTCGGGGCAAACCGATCGTGAACCTGATCAATATCGAAAAGGGCGAGAAGGTCGCCGCCGTTCTACCCGTGCGCACCTTCGACGAAGAGGGCTACGTCGTCTTCGTCACCACCAACGGCTACATCAAGAAGACCGAGCTTCAGGCCTTCAGCAATCCGCGCCCGTCAGGGCTCATCGCACTCACGATCGACGACGGAGACTCGCTCATCCGCGTGGGGCTGACCAGTGGTGACAATGAGTTGCTCATCGCAACGCGCATGGGCATGGCGATCCGTTTCAAAGAAGAGGATGTGCGCCCCATGGGCCGCACCGCTCGCGGGGTGCGCGCGCTCAACCTCAAGAAGGACGGCGACGCGGTCGTGGGCATGGCGATCCTCGACGACGAGGAGCTGCAGATCTTGACCCTGAGCGAGCGCGGCTACGGTAAGCGCACACCGCTCGACGACTACCGGGTCCAGGGACGCGGCGGCTCCGGGATCATCAACATGAAGCTGTCGAGTCGTACGGGCGAGGTCGCGAGCGCGCGCGCCGTCACAGAGAACGACGAGATCATGGTGGTCACGAACCGGGGCATGATGATCCGCACTGCGGTCAACCAGATTTCGTCGATGAGTCGCTCCACTCAAGGCGTGCGGGTCATCACGATGAGCGACGAAGAAGAAAAGGTCGCAAGCGTCGCCCGCATCGCCGAATCGGACGACGAATGAGCGGGTGAACCTCGGCCGGAGGTTCGGCGCAAGATGTGCAGCCGTTTGCTCAGGACCCGCTGCGGGCTGCACAGATCGCTGAGCTCATCCTGCGAGACCCGCGCAATACGCCCCATGCTCCGTTGGCACGCCGGATGCTCTGTGTCTGACCGCCGTCATTCAGGAGGTCGTCATGGTGATGCATTCGTTGGTCGCGTTGGTTCTTTTATCCGGTCTCGGCACTACGGAGGCCATTGAATCCGAAGCGCAGGCGGAGGTGCCTGCAAAGAAGGACCGCCCCGGTTTCTCGGTCGGAATGAGCCTGGGTCTCACCACCGCGTCGCTCGACGCGAGCTATTGGCTCAACGAGCGCTGGACGATCGACGGTCGGCTTGCGGGCGCCGGAAACGAGGACGGCGGTGGCGTGGGCATCATGTTCGGCGCGACCCGCCGCTATGTGGCGGCGGACCGGAAATTCATCGACGCCGCTTGGACTCTGAGCGGCGGGGCCGGCGTGGTCGAGGAATTCTGTATCTTCTGTTCCGGATCTCCCGAATCCGGTCCGATCGTGGAAGGTTCCGCGGGTTTGAGCGTGACCTTTGGGCGCTTCTTGGAGCTCAGCCCCGAAGTCGGCGCCATGGCGTCGAACCTGTTTGGAGTGGCCCCGGTTGCTCGCGTCAACGTCGCGATCGGATATTTTGGCCGCTGACCGGTCGGAACGCGAAGGAAAGGGAATCGCAGAGCGGGCCGCAGGTCCGCGTCCGTGCAGGGATGGCGGCGTCTTTGCCCCGGGCATCCCCGGCGAACGAGGGGATGAGGGAGCTCGGCGTTGTTTGTCCCTTTAGTCGTTTGTCCCTTTAGTCGCGGTAGCGGGGGATCGTCTCGAAGCGGTGCTCGCTGATCAAACGGTAAAGGACCGGGTGCGCCAAAATGTCCTCGGTCGCGTAAAAGGTGCCGTTGATACGCACGAACGGTGCGGTCAGGGCGACGCCGTGGGAGTAGTCGGCGTAGGTTTCGCCGTGGGCGCGGCCCGGGTCTTGGATCTGATGCCCGTTGGGCTCCGTCCACCCGCCGTAGCCCAATCGGCCGCCACTCATGGTCGGGTCGATCAACACGAGCTTGGCCACACCGGCGACCAGAGCACCTTCGGTTCCTTCGCGGTCATAGGCGCGCCCGTGGTCGGCGTAGACGCTCGGATGGGTCATACGGGCGCTCGCCCCCTGGGGCGCGGGCCTGAAACGGTAGTCCGCATTCTCCCAGCGCAGGCGAACCATGGCGTTGGTGGGCAGGAGCGCACCGACGCTCTCCGCGACCGCCTCGGCGGAGGGTCCGTGCATGGGGATCGGCATGTAATCGTCGTTGGACCCGATGCTCAGCACGTCGGAGGTCATGTAGAGCTCGACCTCCATGCCGCCACGGGTGAAGGCGATCGGCACGTACTCGCGCAAATGATCCGGGAGGTTGCCCGCGGCGATCTCGTTGACGATGCGCGCCTCGCGCGAGCCCGCGGGACGCTCGCCGAGATCGCCGATGAAGGCGCCGCCCGTCGCCGCGCCCGCCGCTCGATCCTCGAAACCGATGGCCAAGGACGTGTCGCCGGCGTACGGCGCGGGAAATTCGATCGACTCGGCGGGCGGCAAGGTCAGCGTATCCGGCGCTCGGGGCCGCTCCGGAAGCGCTGCCCAGGTCGCGGGGTCGACGGTCCCGTCCTCCCGCAGCGGCACGAAGCCCTCCCGTTCGCGATTCTCTGCGTTGTAGCCCTGCTGAAACGCGATCACCGCGGGCTGGGTCTCGCCGCCCCCGAAGATGCCATCGACCCCGATTTCCAGGCGCCGTTGCAGCTCGTGCACCCAGGCGATTTCTCCAGGCGCGTCGCGCGAGCCGACGGACAAAGTCGGCGGGTCGAGACGCACTTCCCCGGACCGGATGGCGGGCGCGCTGTCGTCGACCTCGACCGTCCCTTCCGGACGCACGGCTTCCGCTTCCCGGTCGATTCCCGCATCGTCCCCCACCTCTGCAGCAGCGATCTCCGTGCGCTCGACCGGCGCCTGCTCCTCGGCCGCGCGCGAAACATCGCGGGAAGCGTCGAGGGCCGGCTCCGCCGCGGGAGCGGGTCGTTCCGGGAAGAGCAAACGGCGGTACACCTGCGGCCCCATCACGCCGTCCACAAAGACCGGATCGTGTGGATTCTCCGCGTTCCACGCCTCCTGCCAGCGCCAGAGCCAGGAGGAGGTGTCCGGACCAAAAACGCCGTCCCGCTCCTCTCTCGGCATGCCGAGCTGAGTCTGGAGAATCTGGATCAGGGGGAGCTCGCCGGGCTCATCGCGGACGTACGGACTCTCGACCCGGATCACCGGGAGATCTTCGATCCGCGGCCTCTCCCGCGCACCCTGCGTCCCCGGCGGACCCGGTTCGGGCCGAAATGAGCGCTGCTCCCCCGTCGCGGGCGGCGGAAGCTCCGCTGCGGCCCGCTCGCCTTCGGCGGTGACGGGCTGCACCGGCGCCTCAGAGAGCCCCGGAGTCGGCACCCCGAAATGAGGTGTCAGGCGGACAGTCATCGCTTTCTCTCCATCGCCTAACCTACCCCAAGGACCGATTCTTGGCTCGATTGCACCCGAAGGCTGGATTTCGAGAAACTCCCCGGGCCCAACGCCGATATTCCTGGGCACACACGAGGTGACGAGATGGGACGCGTAACGGCAGAAGACGTCTATCGGTCGGTGGACAGCATTTATGGTGACGACAGCGGTCGAGCACGCCTCACGCGGGATGAGGCGCTGCGCTATGCAGCGGACATCAACGAGGACAATACGATCGACGACGTCGATCGCGAGTTGATCGGGCAGGCCTTCGATGCCCTCGACACCGCCGACGGCTCCGAGGCGGACGGCGTGCTCGACCCGCAGACCGACCGCGTCGGCCCTGGCCACCGCGCGGCGCTTCAAACGATCGAGGCAGTCGCGGCGAACGCGTTTGAGAGTGGCCTTCGACCGGACGGCCGAATCGATCCGGCTCGCATGCGCGTTGCGGGGCGCGCCTACTACAGCATCGCGACCCTTGGCAGCGCGCACTACCGTCAGGTGGCCGCCCGCGGCTTTGTCAATCTCGGACACACCCTCGACAACGAAGCGGTCGCGGCGGAGGACGATGGTGCGCTCCGGCAGGTGCAGCTGAGCGACGCGGCGAAGCGGCAGTTCGACCAGGCGCGGGTCCTACTCGACGCCGAGAGCAAACGAATACTCAGCGACCTCGGCGTGAGCACCCTGGAGGAGCTCAACGCGCTCACACCGGAGGAGCGTGCGGAGTCCGACGAAGTCGGCCGCATTGGCCTCGAGGCGTGGTTCTACGACTGGCGCATGCAGCACCGCCTCGGCGCTCAGTTTAATCAGCCAAACGTGAAGAGGTGCGCGCTCGCCGGCATGAGCTTCGCCCTGGAGCACATTCGCGATCGGATCGATCCGCGCATCGCGGAGGCCACGGACGGGCTGATCGGCGACGCCATCCCAAACCAACAGGCGCTGCACGAATTGAAGCTCGACTGTGGCATTCCGTCGCAAGAACGCGATGAATAGCGTCGTTTACGCAGAGCCCGCAGCCCTCTCGTCATCTGCATTCGACTGCGCTATAGCGCCCGGGTGATGAAGCGCGTCTTTCTTGCGATCTGTCTCGCCAGCGCCGCCGGCTGCGGTAACGACATCGCCTCGGGCATCGAGAGCGCCAACGATCTGCTCTACAGCGAGCAGTACGTCGAATCGGAGCGCCTCTACCGCAAGCTTCTCCGGCGCCTCGAGAGCGAAGCACCCAATCTCGACGAAGAAGAGGAGCAGCAACGGCTTTTGGTCTTGGACCGTTTGGGCAAGCTCAACGCGCTCTACCTGCACGACTACGACCGGGCGATCCGCTACTACAAGCAGCTCGTGATGCAGTACCCGCGCAGCGACCAAGCCTTCGCGGGACTCGCCACCATTGCCGACATTCTGCAGCACAAGCTCGGCAAACACGAAGCGGCGATCGAGGCGTACCAAAAGATGGTTACGGACTTTCCCGAGAGCTCGAATCTGAGCGAGCAAGAAGCGGAGCTGCGTCGAAAGGAGCAGACCCGCGCCCAGCTTCGGATCGCCAACGCCTATTTCGCGCTCAAGAACTTCGAGCAGGCCCGGGCGGAAGCGGAAAAGCTGATCGATCGCTGGCCGGAGTCGAGCGAGTCCGCTCAGGCGCGCTTTCAAATCGCGAACTCCTACTACCTCGAGGGACGCTACGCGGAAGCGGTCGCCACCTACGAGCGGCTGCTCCAGGACGAGGTCGACCCGGAGCTCACCTCTCTCGTGCTCTTCGAGCTCGGCAACTGCTTTCAGGAGCTCGGCGAAAACGATCGCGCCTTGGCGTATTATTACGGGTGTCTGGCGGACCATCCGGATCCGCTCCTCGTTCAGCGCAAAATCAAGCGCCTCCGCAAACGCATCGGGCGTGCACGCCCCGCGGACAGCATTCACATTCCGGGTTACCTGAAGAGTCGCCTGGAGGCGGTTCGCGCTCTGCCGTTCGGTGTCACGACCGAAGAGAAGAAGAGCCCGCCGCCCCGTGCCGCCTCTACCGGGACGGCCAAGGTGGCGCCGGCGCCGAGCCCCGCCACCGCCACCGCCACCGCCACGACAACCGTGGACAACGCCCAGAAAGCCCCGAAAACCCCGTCAACGGACGCGCCGTCGAAGAAGCCCTCGCCCCAAGCGACTCCCGAGCCCGAGCCCGAGCCGCCACCGAGCGAAGCGCTCGAGCCTACCGCTGAGCCGGCGCCCAAAACCGAGCCTCCGCCTACGAAGGCCCAGCCGAAGGAAAAGCCCCAACCTCCGCCGTCCACCAAAACCGCGGAGCCCGAAGCCGCGCCCAAAACCGAAACCGCCCCCGTGGAGGGCGACGGCTAGCCCCTAGGGCGGCGTTTAGCGGCCCGACCCCTTCACGCATTTGCGCCCTTGACGCGAGGCAGAAAAAAGCCTCCTTAGCGGGCACAGATTCAACCATTTGAGGTCCCCGTGCCCAAGAAGATTCACGTCCGAAACATCGCCATCGTCGCGCACGTCGATCACGGGAAGACCACCCTCGTCGATTCGCTCTTCAAGCAAGGCGGCATGTACCGCGACAACGAGGCAACGGTCGAACGGGTCATGGACTCGAACGATCAGGAGCGAGAGCGCGGCATCACGATCCTTGCGAAGGCGACGTCGGTGCAGTTCGGTGAGCACACGCTCCAGCTCGTCGACACCCCCGGGCACGCGGACTTCGGCGGTGAAGTCGAGCGCAGCCTCGGAATGGTCGACGGGATTCTCTTGCTGGTCGACGCAGCGGAAGGCCCGCTCCCGCAGACCCGCTTCGTCCTGCGAAAATCATTGGCAAAGCGACTGCCGACCATTCTCGCGATCAACAAAATCGATCGCTCGGACGCTCGGCCCGAAGAAGTGCTCAACGAAGTGTACGACCTGTTCATAGAGCTCGGCGCTGACGACAGCCAGATCGAGTTTCCGGTCCTCTACACCAACGGGCGCGCAGGTACGGCGACAACCGACCTCGCGCAAGCGGGGACCGACCTCCGACCACTCGTCGACGCGATCCTCCAGACCGTCCCCCCCCCGGAAGATGACGACGCCGAGCCGTTTTGCATGCAGGTCAACAGCATCGGCTACGACGAGTACGTCGGGCGTCTCGCCGTGGGGCGGGTCCTCTCCGGGACGATCAAACCGAACGACATGGTTCAGGTGGCCGGACCCGACGGAAATTACCGAGCCCGTGCCACGGGCTTGTTCCGCTTCCAAGGGGTCAAACGCCTCCCGATCGAGCGTGCGGCGAGCAGCGACATCATCGCCATCGCCGGTTTCTCGGAAACCACCATCGGCGACACCTTGAGCAATCCGGAGCAGCCCAAGGTCCTCGAGCGCATCGAAGTGGAAGAGCCGACGGTTGCCATGGTCTTCCAAGTCAACGACGGTCCCCTCGCAGGTCGGTCCGGCGGCAAGTTTCTGACCAGTCGCCACATCAAGGAACGACTCGAGAAGGAGTCCTACGCCAACGTTTCGATCCGCGTGGAACCCGGTGAAACCCCCGAGCAGTTCCGCGTGCTCGGCCGCGGTGAGCTGCAGCTCGCGGTGTTGATCGAGACCCTGCGCCGGGAGCACTTCGAGCTGTGCGTCCGCACGCCGGAGGTCGTCACCCGCGAGGTCGACGGAAGGAAGCAGGAGCCGCTCGAACGCCTCGTGATCGACGTCCCGCAGGAGCACATGGGCGCGGTGTCGCAGCTTCTCGGCCCGCGCCGGGGTCAAATGCTCGACCAGAAAATGGAAGGCGAGCGGGCCCAGCTTCAGTACCTGGTCCCCACCCGCGGCCTCTTCGGGCTGCGCAACATCATGCTGACCGCGACACGCGGAACGGCGATCATGTCGAGCAGCTTCGAGGATTGGACCGATTGGTCCGGCCCCATCGAGAAGCGCTCCCGCGGCGCGCTGGTTGCGGACCGGTCGGGCACGACCACGCCCTACTCCTTGTTCAACCTGCAGCCGCGTGGCGAGCTCTTCATTGGCTCGGGGGTGACGGTGTACGAAGGCATGGTCGTGGGCGAACATGCGCGCGACAACGACCTCAACGTCAACGTGATCCGCGAGAAAAAGCTCACGAACGTTCGTGCGGCAGGCAAAGACGACGCGACGATCCTCGCGCCGCCTCGGGACATGACGCTCGAACGATGCCTCGAGTGGATCCGTGACGACGAAATGGTCGAGGTGACTCCAGAGGCGATCCGAATTCGCAAGCGCGTGCTCGCCGCCAATCAGCGTCCACTCAAAGCTGCGAGCGCCTGAGGCTCTTTCATACGAGCGAGCAACGCCTCGTGACGACGTCGACGCTCCGGATCAGGGTCATCGAGTCCGGGCAACGCGCTCACGCGTTGCCGGTAGAGCTCGGGAAAGCGATGGAAGGCCGCTCCGAGCGCGACCAGGTCGCGGTACCAGGCGAACGGCAGAGGTTGCGCGCCCGCGTGCACCGCGAAGTAGGTGAAGGCCGACCACCCGTCGGCCAAGACGAGCTCGGCGGCGCGATAGCCTGGCCCCTCAAAGGCATCGAGGGCCGGGCGGTCCAGCGGGTCGATCTCGAAAACCGCGACGAACGCCACCCCACCGCGCGTTGGTCGAATGTTCGCTTTCGCCGAGCCGTCGCTCCCGCGTTTGTCGAAACACAGCTCGTACCCAAAGGCCGCAGTCGCGTGGAGGAAACGCGCGGATGGGATCCGGTCGCGCAGGCGCACCGGGTGCAGATTTGAACCGTAGGCCGCGTATCTCATTCAGTGGCGAAGATAGGCACGAATGAAAGTGCCTCCTAGATGGTCGACGACGGAGCGCACTTCGTCCGGATTGCTGCCCTGCAGCGGAAGAGCCAACACTTCGATGACCGCCCAGACCGAGCGCGCCATCGCGTCGACGTCGCCATCGTAATCCATCTCACCCGCCTCGAGCCCGGCGCGCATGATCGAGGCGATTTCCGCGGTGGCCCTGGCGGTGAACGCCTCTTGCTCTGACTCCACCTCCGGCAGGTCCGCGGTGCTCGGCACGAGCCAATAGCCAGCGATCCCGTGACTGAGCAACGGATGGCGAATGAGGGTTTGAACGCCGGCGAAGAGCGTCAAAAATCGCGCGGTCGTGCCAGAAATTTCACGCGACGGGGCGAAGACGATCTCGTCGAAGAGCGCATGGAGCCGGCTGTGGCACCCGACATAGAGCGCTTCCTTGCTCGGAAAGTGGTAATAGAGCGACGCCTTTTTGACACCCGAGCGCTTGGCGACGTCCGCCATGGAGACACCATCGTAGCCGTAGCGACCAAACAGGCCGAAGGCAGCGTTGAGGATGTCGCCGACGGTGTCTCCCTGTTCCGATGCAGGACGCCTCGCCATAGCGGAAGAAAAACATCCGCCTCCCGCCGGAGCAAGTCAGCCTTTGTTGCAGAGTTGTACGTGGCATACTCCCGGTGACCCATGTCGCAATCGAGCACGCAATACCAGGCTACGATGCACCAGGCGCAGCCTCGCTGGGTCCGTTTCGCCCTCGCGATGGGAGCGCTGTGCTACGCGACGGTCGCTCTGAACGCGCTGGCCGTCGGTGACTGGAGTTTCCATGCTCTTCCGCGAGCAGCTCACGCCGATCTACGACCCTTATTGGCACGGAGTACTGATCTCTTTTCTATCGATTGTCGTGATGGCCCTCGTCAGCAAACGCTCACTCGACGAATATGAATCGGTCTTGCTCGAGTCGCACGGACCGATCATCACCGACGAGTTTCACACCGGCGCTCCCGTCGCCCGTCGCCTCGACGGCAGGCGGATCGTCGAGGCGGCCATTCGGGGCGGAGGCGCGTCGCCCACGCGTCCGATGGCGCGACCGCCCTCGCAGTATTCGAGAATGATGGGCCCTTCGACCTTCTCCTGACCGACGTCGTGATGCCAGGAATGAGCGGTCCCGAGCTCGCCAAGCGGATCCGCGAACGCGCGCCGCACCTGCCGGTCCTCTTCGTGAGTGGCTACTTCGACCCTGCGGCGGAAGTGGAAGGCTCGGTGTCCATCACCGACGACAACCTACTGCGGAAGCCCTTCACCGTCTCCGAGTTGCTCGCGCAGGTGAGGGCGGTGATAAGGAACGCCCCACCGCCGCACAAAGTCGCTCATTGACCGGAGCTTCCGTCGAGGAACTTGTCGTAATAGGTGCGTGTAACGCCAGCCGCGCCGAGGATCTCGAGCGCGGCGTCGACCATTGGTGGCGGCCCGCACAGATAGGCGTCGTGCTCCTCGAGACGCGGAACCCTGCGCAGCTGCTCGGTGACCATGCCTCTGCGCCCCTGCCATTCGGCGCTGGGCTCGGCGGAGAGCACCGGCCAAACGTCGAGCCGCGCGGGGAAGCGTTTTTGAAGCGCACGAAGCTCGTCCATGCCGTAGAGGTCTTTCTCCGTGCGCGCGCCGACGAGCGCCGCAACCTCCCGAGCCACCGCGGCCTGCTGGAGCTCCTGACACAAAGCGAGGATGGGACCGAGCCCCGTACCGCCCGCGACAGCTACGATCGGTGCGCCCGAGGAGCGCAAATGAAAGCTGCCGCGCGGGCCCTCGAAACCGAGCTGAGTCCCAACCATCGCCTCCTGGTCGAGCCACCCGGAAAACGCTCCGCCGGGCAGGACTCGAATGTCGAGCTGCGCGTGGCGCTCCGTCGGACGCCTGGAGGGAGCGCAGCTAAACGAATAAGAGCGCGTGGCAACGCCTGGGGCCGTGAGCTCCGCGTACTGTCCGGCGAGATAGGAGAACGGCGCGTCGACTTCGAGGGTCAGCCGAATGATGTCGTGGGTGAGACGCTCCATCGCCGATACGGTCGCCTTGGCACTGACGACCGGCGGGAGCGAGCTCTCGACGCGCAAGCCCGTCACTTCGAGGGTCAGGTCCGATTCGGGTGAGCTCTGACACGCGAGGATGAATCCGCGGTCGATCTCTTCCGCGCTCAGGAGATAGCTGCTGTCCGAATGCTCCTTGACTCGGCCCGACAGCAAGCGGCAGCGGCACGTGCCGCAGCCCCCCACGCGACAGCTATGGGGAAAATCGAGCCCTCGGTCGAGAGCCGCATCGAGAATCCGCTGTTTCTGGCTCACCGGAAACGATAGCGCGTGGGATTGAATCGTGGCGACGTAGCTCGCAGCTGGGCGGCGCCCGAAGAGCTTGCTCAGCACGAGACCTCCAGCATCTCACTCCCGGCGAGCGCGCGCATACCACTCAGTCGATTCGCCTCTTCGATGTGCGGTCGCTCCGCTTCTCCCGCGTAGACGCGATCCCATTCTAGAACCCGCGGAACCATCAGCGCGTTGAAGAGCGGTGGAACGAGCGCGATCATCATCATCGTCAAATAGCCAACGGGCAGGCTCGGAGCGTCCGGGTAGGCCCGAAGCTCGTAGAATGGTTTTTGCCCCATGGCGTGGTGATGCGAGTGGCGCGGGAGATTAAACGTCAGCCAGGTGCTCATACGCCGATTGCAGTTCCAGGAATGCCACGGTTGCACGGCCTGCTCCGGGTCGCGAACCAGACCGTAGTGCTCGATGAAATTCACGAGCTCGAGATAGGCCTTGCCGTAGGCGGCTGTGGCGAGAAACAGGAGAGCGCCGGTCGTGCCGGCAGCCCAGGCGAAGAACGCAACGTAGCTCAGGAACATGAGATTTCCGCGGTGCATTCGGTTGCGCCAGCTCCAGGGGGAGCTCCCTCGCTTGGCCAAGCGGTCCCGTTCGATCTTCCACGCGCCGAGATAGCTCATGACGGTGGATCGCAGCACGAAGTGGTAGGCATTCTCGCCTCGGCGCGCGGTGGCGGGGTCCTTGCGGGTACCGACGTTGCGATGATGACCGTACACGTGCTCGATCGCAAAGGACGCATCGCCGGTGAGCGCGAGCAACCAGCGCCCAACCACTTGCGCCGGCTTCGACCAGGTCCGGTGGGTGAGCTCGTGTGCGACGACGGTGGCGAGCGCATAGTCGAGCCCGAGCGTCGCGACGCCGCCGAGGACGTGATACCACTGATTGGCCTCACGGGCCGCGAGCGCATCGTAACCGGTCAGCCGCTCGAAGGCTCCGCCGAGACCGAAGAGATCCTCGGGAGCGAGCATCCAGGCGAAGGCGACCGTCACGGCGAGCATCAGCGGGAGCGTCGCGTAGAGCATCCCGTCCAAGACCCACGGACGGCGAAAGGCGGACTCGTCGAGCTCATCGCCCGCGATCAGGTCGAGGCCGATCGCCACGATCACGAGCTCTAGAAATCCGAGCCACGCCCAGGCTCCGCCCAGAAAGAAGCCGATCGAAGTGAGAAAGACGAGCGTCAGACCGAGTGCGTAACGTGCGTAGGCCCCCATCGTCCGAATCTACCGATCGGTCGATTGTATGCGCAAGTGAAAACCTCGCCGGAGCGGACGTGTGCGCTGGGCTACTCCTCGCCCTGGGCCAAGGTGTAGGCGAGCTCGCCGTCGAAGGCGTGAAGCTTTTCGATGCTGACCCAGCGGTGTTTGCGCGAGATCTTCAGGAGGACCGCGTAGATCTCATCATCCGAGATGTCCTGGCCCTGCTCCCGCCCGAGGAAGCGACAGCGCCAATGGTCCGTATTGTCCGTCAGCGCCCCCATGGGCGGGTAGACCCGCTGGCCACGGTTGGAGATCATCTTGAGCTTGAGCGCGGTGCTGGTGGAGAGCACCTCGAGGCTCCGGCCGAGCTCTTCTGGAGTCGTCGCTTCTTCAATGAAGACGTCCATTCCGAGCGTCACGCGGTTTTCGACCCGGACCGAATCCGGTCGCGAATCGACCTTTGGCAACTCGATGGCCTTATACTCCCGCGGCTCCCAGTCGGTCGGGCCCTTGCCGATGTGATCGATCACGAGATCGGTGAACTCCAGGGTGCCTTTCGCCTCCGAGAACTTCGCGAGGTCCGCGGTGAAGAGCTGCCGCTCCAGCGTATAGAAGATGGAGCCTTCCAGGCGATTGGCGGCGTCGAACTCGCCGATGTGACGCAACATCATGACCGCCGAGAGCGCCAGCGCGGTGGGGTTCGCCTTGTCCTGTCCCGCGATGTCCGGAGCAGAGCCGTGCACCGCCTCGAACATCGAGACGTCGTTGCCAATGTTCGACGAGGCGGCAATGCCGAGTCCCCCCACCAAGCCGGAGGTGAGATCGCTCAAGATGTCGCCGTTCATGTTCGTCGTCACCAGAACCTCAAAGGACTCCGGCGCACGCACGAGCTGATAGGCACAGTTGTCGACGATGATGTGCTCGGCTTCAATGTCTGGATAATCCTTCGCCACGCGCTCGAAGGTGCGCTTCATCATGCCTTCAGTGAGCTTGAGGATGTTGGCCTTGGTGGCGCAATGAACCCTCTTTCGTCCCTGGGAGCGGGCGAGCTCGAAGGCGAATCGGCAGATCTTCTCGCTGCCTTTGTCTGTCACGAGCTTGAGGGCCTGACTCACACCAGGGCTCGCCATGTACTCGATGCCGGCGTAGAGGTCCTCGACGTTTTCGCGCACCACGACCATGTCGATCTTGCGACCATGAAACGGAGTGACAATCCCTGGCAGCTCGCGCACGGGCCGCACGTTGGCGTACATCTCGAACATCTTGCGCAGGGTGACATTGGCGCTCTTGCCGCCATGCCCCACGGGAGTGGCGAGCGGTCCCTTGAGGACCACTCCGGTGCGCTTCACGGAGGCGATGGTCTCCGCGGGCACGCCCGTAGCAAGACCGCGCTCGAAGACCTTCTTGCCGGCCTCCTGAATGTCCCACTCGACCTCGGCGCCCGCCGCCTCCACCATGCGCTGCGTGGCCGCGCACACTTCGGAGCCAATGCCATCACCGGGGATGACGGTGATCTGTCTCTTCGGAGCGTCGCTCATGTGGTTCCTTAGTCTTTCTTGGCGTCGAGCACCGGCTGAAGTGCCGCGCATTTCCAGTCGGGGACCGCTTCATGGGCAATGGCCATGAACGCGGCGGTGCGCTTTCCGTCTTCCGCAGCGAGCGCCGCCTTGGACGCATCGAGCGCCGGTCCTGTCGCGAAGTGGCTGATCTGGTTCTCGAAGCTCTCGAGGCGCTTGGCAGGAGAGATCCGTGGCTCGGCGAGGATGTCCTTGGCGAGCTGGCAAACCGAGTCGAAGCTACGGCGCGTGCAGCCCGGCACGAATGCGAGAACAAAGATCAGCAAGAGTCTCACGCGAGACCTTTTATGCCGAGAGTCGAGGAACGCCAAGGGTGGGGCGACGCTTTGCGCCGCAGCGCAGTCAATTCGCGGCGAGGTTGTCGGTCTGGGCCAACAGGAACAAGACACGGAGAACCGCCATGCGGCGGTCATCGTCCACTCCCAGCTCGTTTAGCAGCTCGGTCCCTTTAGGCCCCGTGCTCAAGTGGACGATCACGCGCTGCTCCATCGGCCCGAGCCCCAATGCGCCGAGCGCCGAGGGCTCTCGCACCCGGAGACGGCGTTCGAGCCGCCCCTTCACGCGGTCGTGCAGCTCCTGGTCGCTCATGGCGCGAGCCGCGGTGACCAGAAGGCCCGTAACGTCGATGCCGAGCGGAACCCGATCGTGCTCGTGAAGCTCGTCAGGAATCCACTCGTAGGCACCATCCGTCCAGCGACAGAGGTCCACCAAGCGCGCGACCTGCTGATCTCGCAGGGCGTTTGCGAGCTCGTTCGGGTCGAGCAGGCCGAGACGGAGCAGCGTGGACATCAGACGATTCTGGTCGACGTGCATCGACTCGAGCGCCACGCGCAGCTCGTGCTGATCGAGAAGCCCCTGCCCGAGAAGGTACTGTCCGAAGCGCTCCTTCGGCTGGTTTGAGGAAACAAACACCGGTCTGCCCTCTTCGAGGTAAATGATCTTGCGTTCCTGATCGCGGGTGAGCTCGAGACGGCCCGTAGCGCCCTGGCGGTGGAGGCGAAACAGGAGCAGCGCAAAGCCCATCTTCCGGAGCGAACCCGAGCCGCGCATGCTCATGCGCTCAAACAACGACGCAAACTCCTCGAGCTTCTGAAGCTCGAGAAAAGGCTCGTCTTCGCGCGCAACCTGGGCCTCGACGGTGATGGCCCCAGCCCGGAGCAGGTCGCGGATGGCGTCAAAGCCGAGTGGCCCCATCACGCCGCGCTTCGGATCTTTCAAGTGATAGCTGGTACTCGATGGCATCGCGATTACCCTATTCGTTTGGTGGTGCACTTTGATCCGTAGCCGAGTTTGTCGCTAACGAATGTTAAACCTGTCACATTCGAGGAACTTTTTGCCACCTACACTTCAGGAGATCGGCCCATGGAAGCGTACCGTGTAGACGGGGAGTTCGGCATCGACTCGATCGTCGAAGCGAGTCTCGATCCGGAGCCCTTACTTCCAGGCAGCGTTCGTCTGAAGATGAAGGCGGCGACACTCAATTACCGCGACTTGTTGATGGTAACGGGACGCTACAACCCGAAGCAGCCCCTTCCACTCGTGCCACTGAGCGACGGCGTGGGTGAGGTCATCGAGGTGGGCGATGGAGTCACGCGGCTGAAGGTCGGCGACCGCGTCTGCCCACTCTTTGCCCGGGGTTGGCTCGGCGGAGAAATGGAGGCGGAGGTTCGCAAACGAACCCACGGCGGTCCCCTCGACGGAACCCTGCGCGAGGAGATGGTGATCGAGGCGGAGTCGGCGGTAGCGGTGCCCGAACACCTGACGGATGTGCAGGCGGCGAGTCTTCCCTGCGCTGGGGTCACGGCCTGGAGCGCGCTCGTCACGCTCGGTGCATTGAAAGCGGGCGACGACGTGCTCCTCCTCGGCACGGGCGGCGTTTCGATCATGGCCCTGCAGCTCGCAAAGGCACTCGGCGCCAGGGTGATCGTCACGTCGAGCTCGGATGAGAAGCTCGCACGCGCCAAGGAGCTCGGCGCGGACGAAGTGGTCAACTACCGCGAGGACCCGAATTGGGGAAAGACCGTTCGTGACCGCACCGGCGGGCGCGGCGTGGACCACGTGGTCGAGGTGGGCGGCGTGGGCACGCTGGCACAGTCCCTCCGGGCGGTGCGGGTCAACGGCACGGTGAGTCTCATCGGTGTGTTGGCCGGCAACCAGGCGGACACGAGCCT
Organism: uncultured Bdellovibrionales bacterium; assembly: GCA_964468125.1. GTDB lineage: Bacteria > Myxococcota > XYA12-FULL-58-9 > XYA12-FULL-58-9 > CAYXVF01 > CAYXVF01. Next base: position 43,207 of record CAYXVF010000022.1, read on the forward strand.
CCTGCCGGTGCTGATGGGCAACGTTCGGGTGCAAGGGGTGTTCGTCGGGCACCGGCAGAGCTTCGAGGCGATGAATCGGTGCATCGCCCAACACCGGATCGAGCCGGTGGTGAGCCACAGCTTGCCCGTCTCGGAGGTCCGTGACGCCCTGCGTCTAATGGAGCGAGGCGGCCATTTCGGCAAAATCGCCCTGCACTGGTAACGCCGGTCCCGTCCCCGCCCCTCAGGCCAGAGCTTGCCTCCTCCTAATCCAAGAATTAGGCTTACCTAATATGAGAGGTTTTCTGCTCCTTGCGTTTGTGTCTCTGGCCGCGTGTCAAAGCGACGGACCGCGACCACGCTCGAAAGTCAAGTCGGTGGTGACGAGCACCACGATGCTGCGCGATCTCGCGGCCACCCTCGGTGGCGACTACGTTCGGGTCGAGAGCCTGGTGGGGGTGGGGGCCGATCCGCACATCTTCCAGCCGAAACCGAGCTCGGCGAGGGCCGTGGCGGGAAGTGAGCTCGTGATCACGAACGGCCTCGGCCTCGAAGGCTGGATCGACGACCTGATCGCGAACGCCGGCGGCGAGAGGCCGGTGGTGGTGGCGAGCACCGGGGTTGAGCCGATCCGTATGGAGGGCTTCAAGGCCGGAATCGATCCGCACTTCTGGTTCGACCCTACGCTGTGGGCGGTCGCCGCCACCAACGTGGCCAGCGGTCTCGACCAGCTCTTCACGGACAGCGGCGCTGCGCAGACGGAGATCGCAAAGAATCTCGAGCGCTACCTCAACGAGCTCGAGTCCCTGAACGCCTGGACCCGAGCGCAGCTCGCCACGATTCCCGAGGACCAGAGGGTCCTCGTCACGAGCCACGACGCCTTCAATTATTTCGGACGCGCTTTCGAGCTCGAGGTGGTGGGAATTCAGGGGCTCAGCACCGAGAGCGAGGCGAGCCAACGCGACATAGCGCGGGTGATCGACCTCGTGCGGGAACGCAAAGTCCCGGCGGTCTTCGTCGAGAGCTCCGTGAACCCAGCGCTGATCGAGCGGGTGGCTCGGGAAACGGGCGCCACCAAGCGCGGACCGCTCTACTCCGATTCCTTGGGCGACCCTCAGGGTCCTGCCAGTACCTACACGGGAATGTTCAAGGAGAACGTACGCATCGTCGTTGAGGGCCTCGGCGGAGCTCTAGCGCCGGTCCCCTCCCCGGTGGCGGAGGCCCCATGAACGTCGCAAATGCCCACAGCCTGCCAAACGCGCGGCCCGAGAGCGCCATTCACGCCTCGGCTCTCACCGTGCGCTACGACCGCACCCTCGCCCTGGATGGCGTCACCCTGTCGATTCCACGCGCAACACTCGCTGGGATCGTCGGTCCAAACGGCGCCGGTAAGTCTACCTTCATCAAGGCGAGTCTCGGCCTCGTGAAATCGAGCGGTGACATCACCCTGCTCGGCCATCGCTATCGCCCCGGCGATCGACGTATCGTTTATGTGCCGCAGCGTCGCAGCATCGACTGGGACTTTCCGGTGACCGTTCACGATGTGGTGCAACAGGGACGCTACGGCCACTTGGGGCTGTTTCGGCGCCTCTCCTCGGAAGACCGAGAGCAAATCAACACGGCGATGGAGCGAACCGGGGTCACGGGCTTTGCCAAACGTCAGATCGGAGAGCTCTCCGGCGGCCAGCAGCAACGGGTCTTTCTGGCTCGCGCCCTGGCGCAGGGTGGCGAGCTCCTCTTGCTCGATGAGCCTTTCGCGGGAATCGATGCGGCCACCGAGGAGGAGCTGCTGCGGCTCCTGCGCGAGCTGCGCGACGAGGGACGTTCGATTGTCGTCGTGCACCACGACCTCGGCACCGTGCATCGAGCTTTTGATCATCTCGTGCTCCTCAATCAGCGCGTGATCGCGAGCGGCCCGACGCCAACGGTGTTCACCCGCAAAAACCTGCAAGCGACCTACGGCGACCGCCTGGCGATCGTCGATGGCGCGGCCTTGAGCGATGGCTGAGGACCTTTGGCTGCGAACGGTCCAATTCGTGACCTTCGAGTACGCCTTCGCACGGGATGCCCTCTTCGTGTCGATGGTGGTCGGCGCGCTCTGCGGTTTCGTCGGGGTGTTTCTGGTGCTGCGCCGCCTCGCGCTCCTCGGTGACGCCGCCGGCCACGCGACTCTGCCCGGTGTTGCGGTCGCCTACATGCTCGCGGGTACCGTGAGCTCCGGTTGGCTCCTGCTCGGCGCCCTCGGCTCCGCCTTGCTCGCGGCACTGAGTGTCAGCGTGATTCTTCATGCGGGTCGCTCGAGGCCGGACGCGGCGATCGGCGTAGTTCTGGCGACGTTCTTCGGCTTGGGGATCGTCCTGCTCTCGCACCTTCAGTCGACAGAGAGCGCGGCGCAGGCGGGGCTCACGGCGTTTCTCATCGGGAATGCGGCGGCGGTGAGTCCGATCCAGATCGCGATCATCACGGCAGCCGGGGTCGTACTCGTGTCGCTCGCGCTGCTGTTCTATCGCCCTTTGAGTGTCTCGATCTTCGACCCGACCTACGCCAACACCTTGGGAGTTCCCGTCAGCCGCATTCAGGCCGCGCTGGTCGTCGCCGTGTCGGTCACGGTCGTGGTCTCGGTTCAGGCGGTGGGGGCGATCCTCGTCACCGCAATGCTCATTCTTCCGCCCTCGGCCGCATTGTTGCTCACCCAGCGACTGCCTCGCACGCTCGCGCTCTCGAGTGCGATCGGCGCGTTGAGCGGAGCGCTCGGTGCCTATGGCTCATTTCTCTTCGAGGGCTTTGGGACCGGACCGACGATGGTCCTCGCGGCCGCCGGGCTCTTTGCGCTGGCGCTCTGGCGGGGCACGCGGGCTCGCCTGGAGGCGCTCGCATGAGCGGATTCTTGCTCGAGCCCTGGACCTGGGGCGATTGGATGGCCCGCGGCATGCTCGGTGCCACGTTGGTGGCCATCCCCACCGCCGTGCTCGGCGTCTTCTTGTACTTGCGACGCCGAAGCTTGGTGGCCGACGCGCATGCTCACCTCGCCCTCCCCGGCGTGGTGATCGCATTCTTGCTCACCGGCTCCCTTTCGCTGCCCGTCCTGCTCGCAGGGGCTCTCGTGGTGGGACTCGGCGCGAGTTGGCTGATCGAATTCCTCTCCGCCCGCCGCACCATTCGCTCCGATGCGGCGATCGGGATCGCCTTCACCCCGCTCTTCGCGCTCGGCGTCATTCTGCTCTCGACGATGGTTACAGACGCGCACATCGATACCCATTGCCTGCTCTTTGGAGACGTCCTGGGGGTCCCCGACCGGGCGCTCCTTACTCTCTCACTCGTCGCCGCGACCGTCGTCCTGTTGACCGTGACGTTTTGGCGTTGGCTGTCCGTAGCCACCCTCGACCCGGACTTCGCGCGGACCATCGGGATTCCTGCGGGGATCATTCACTATGGCATCATGTCGTCGGTGGCTGCGACCACCATGGCGTCCTTTGAGGCCGTCGGAGCGATTTTGGTGATCGCGATGATCGTCGTGCCGGCGGCGACCGCCCACCTTCTCACCGATCGACTCCACACGATGATGTTTCTAGCGATTGGACACGGATTGGCATCCGCCTGGATCGGAATGTACGCGTCCGTGTGGCTCAACGTCTCCACCGCGGGCGCAATGGTCGTCGCCGGCGGTGCCCTCTACACCGTGGCCTTGCTTTTCGCCCCCCGGCACGGCCTCCTGGCCCAGTCGCTTCGACGCACCACCGAGGAGGCGATGGGATGAGCACCTCGACATCTCGCCGTGAACGGGAGCGCTACCTGACCGACGTCTCCCTCGAGAACTATCTCAAAGGGATCTACCAGCTCGGCTTGCGCACGAAGAGTCGCGTGAAAACCAAGGATCTCGCCCAGCACCTCGAGGTCTCCCTTCCCTCGGTGACCGGCATGCTGCGCTCCCTCGCGGAGGAGCGGCTGGTGGACTATCAGCCGTACAAGGGCGTGGAGCTGACCGAGCGTGGGCGACGCATTGCTCTCCGAGTGATCCGAAACCACCGCCTGATCGAGAGCTTTCTGGTCGACGCCCTCGGCTATCGCTGGGACGAGGTGCACGACGAGGCCGAGGTGCTCGAACACGCCGTGAGTCCGAAGCTCGCGGCCGCCATCGAGCGCTACCTGGGGTTCCCGAAGGTGGATCCGCACGGCGATCCGATCCCCAATGCCGAGGGTGTGATGGAGCGTCCGGACGGCGCACGCCTCTCTGAGCTCGAGGCTGGTCGGCCCGCCCGCGTCCTGCGCATTCACGACCAAAGTCCGGATTTTCTGCGTTATCTCGAAACGCTCGGGCTGATGCCGGGAGCAGCGGTAGAGGTGGTGGAAGTCCTGCCCTTCGACGGGCCGGTCCGGATTCGCTGCGCCGAGTCAGAGGCGACGCTGAGTCGTGCTCAGGTGAGTCGCATTGAGGTTCAGGCCATCGCGACCGGCGTGGCGTCATAGGCCGCCACCCGGTGTCGCTCCCCGCCGAGCTCGAGATAGGGGCCTTGCTCATCGATCTCCATCGCCAAACCGAGGGTATGATAGTGGGCAGGAGGAAAGCGGCAGGGTACCCCGAGCTCGCGACGGATCACGCGGCAGTAAAACTCGTTGTTGGGGCCTTGCATCATCGAGCTCGGTCGAAGCGACTCGGTCTTGCCGTCGGAGATGCTAAGGTCGACGCGCTCGAGCGCGCCACTGGCGTCGTGCACCAGCTCGATTGAGGTGACGAAGTAGGCGGTATCGTCCACCTCGAGCTGGTAGCGTTGAAAGCCGAGCTGAATGAAGTAGCGACCGTCCAAGGTCGGCACGAGATGCTGTGCGAAAAGCGCGACGACCCTAGGGTGAAGCGGCTCGTCGTTCTGCACCCACTCCCCACGCGCGGTGATGCGAATGGGGGCGTTGTCGAAGGACACCAACTGAGCCATGGAGCGCAGGCTAATGAGTTCGATGCAGCGCGGCAAGATTTTCGGCGTCCTGATCCTGATGGTCGCCTGCACCGCTCGGAAGACGCCTCCCGCGCCTCCCGCGCCGCCCGCCATCGATTGGAAGACCGTCACCCCGCTCATTCGGGACCGCTTGCTCGAGAAGGCCCGAGAGGGGGCACTCGCCCGTGACGACGGCTGGGTCTACACCGTCGACGTCGCCCAGGCGCTCGAGGCGGCAGCACTCCTCGAGGACGAAGAGGCCTACCTCGCACTCATTTCAGTGGCCGGGGCCGCCCGGGTGGACGCCAGCACGAACCCCTTTCTACGAGGCTTTGTCGCGTGGCGCAGCAGAGCGGGCGAGCCTCCTGACGCAACCGGAACCACCGAAGCTCTGCGCCTCGCGCGGGCTCTGTGGCTCGGTGCGGACCGCTTCGGAAGGGCGGAGGACCGGCGGGAGGCCCTCGAAATTCTCGAGGGCTACGAGCGACATCAGTACGTGGACCAAGGCGTATGGCTCATCCGCAACTACTACAACCTCGGCACCGACGCCTTCGCGACCAACTCGTACCTAGTCGACTACGACCCGGACTTCGTGCGTACGGTCGCGACGAGCGAGCCCACCTTCCTCCCCCTTGCGACGAAGGTCGAGGCGCTCGTCCGTGGGGCTGTGACCGACTCCGGCTTCGTGCATGAGCTCGTTCAACCGGAGGTGCTCACCGCCATGCCGCGTCTCGGGACGGCGGTCTTCTCGCCAAACAATCGCGCGCAGCTCTCGAACAGCTGCGCGGTGCTCGAGCGTTCGCTCGAGAGCGAGCGCCTGGCAGCGGAGAAGCTCTTGCGTTTCGCCCATGCGCGGGCCGAGGACCTCCGGTTGATCTACGATGTGACAACCGGCGAGGTCCACCCCAACGGTCGCCCGGGCGTGGAGACCTTTGGCTGTCTCACCCGTCTCGCGGCAGCGCTCAACCAAAGAGAGCTTGCTGCGCCCTTCGCGTCCAAGCTGTCTTGGTACATTCGCGACTTCCTCGAGAATGAACCACAACCTTTTGCTTTCGTCGCGAGCGAGCTCCTGCTCACCGCGGCTCGATCCGGGAGTCTCCCATGACCTCACCGCTGATTACTGACACCCAGGGGCACATACGAACTTTGACACTGAACCGCCCAGAGAGCCGCAACCCGATCTCCGACGACGACATGGTGAACGCGATCGTCGACGCATGCGACGCGATCAATCGCGATCTCTCGATTCGCGCGGTGATCGTTACCGGCGCGGGCAAGGGTTTCTCGGCCGGCGGAAACATCAAACACATGCGCGAGCAGACGGGGATGTTCGCTGGGGACCCCGCACAGATCGTTGCGAATTACCGTCACGGGATTCAGCGCATTCCTCGGGCGGTTTACGAGCTCGAAGTGCCGACGATCGCCGCGGTCAACGGCGCGGCCGTCGGCGCGGGGTGCGATCTCGCGATGATGTGCGACATTCGCCTCGCGGGCCCGCATGCGAAGTTTGCCGAAAGCTTCGTCAAGCTCGGCATCGTCCCCGGCGATGGCGGTGCGTGGTTCTTGCCGCGCACGGTTGGCTGGCAACGGGCCGCGGAGATGCTGTTCACCGGCGATACAATCGACGCGCACACCGCCCTGAGCTGGGGCATGGTCAGCCGGCTGTGCGAGGGCGATACGCTGATGGAGGAAGCGTTCGCGCTCGCCGAACGCATCGCCCAAAACCCGCCGAGGGCAGTTCGCGCATCGAAGAAGCTGCTCCGGGAGGCGCAAGCCGATTCGCTCGCGACGGCGCTCGAGTCTGCCGCTCGGGCTCAGGCGATCGCGCACCACACGGACGAACACCGGGAGGCCTTGGCATCATTTTTTGCTCAGAGCGCGCGCAAGGAATGAAGCAGAATCGCGGCGGAAGCGCTGACGTTCAACGAGTCGACCCGCGGGTCGATGGGGATCGAGACGCGGAGATCGGCCCGATCGAGAAGACTCGCGTCGAGCCCCCCGCCCTCCTGGCCAAAGAGCACGACGTCGCAGCGACTGGGCTCGAGCGAATCGAGCGAATGCTCGCCGCGTGGAGTCGCCGCCAAGACCCGAACGGCGGCGCGCTGCCCGCGGAGTCGCGCGATCGCCTCCTCTGGATCTACGACCCACACCGGTAGGGTGAAGACGGAACCCATCGAAGCGCGCATCGCTCGGCGCGAGTAGGGATCCGCACCTTTCGGGTCTGCCACCACCGCGCTCGCACCGAAGGCCACGGCGTTGCGAATGATCGCGCCAACGTTCACCGGATCGGCGAGGCGCGAAAGGATCGGTAGAAGAATCCGCCCCGCGCTCCAATCGGGGAGCGTCGGGCGCCAGCGCGAACGCCGGATGACCCCGACGATGCCCCGGTGAAACGGGTAGCCCATCAGTGCCTCGAACCCCGCGCGGTCCGTGACCCAAACACGGGTCGTATCCGGGACACTCAAAGTCTCAAGCTGGGACTCATTGCTGACGATGTCCTCAATCGGGGCGCCAGAGGCGAGAGCACGATCCAGGGCAATGCGCCCTTCGACGACGATCCGGTCGTTTTCGATGTCGCGACGGCTCCGGTCCTCGAGAAGCGGGATGGTTCCGCGCAAAGGCTCGTGGGTCATGCTCCTAGCTTCGGGAGCAGCATACCCACCCGCCGCGTATAGTCGCGGTAGCCCGCACGCCGCTCGATCTGACGCTTTTCCAGCATCGGGATGCTGATGAAGACGAACAGGAGCAGCATTGCTGCCGCACCGACGCCGGTCCACCAGGCCGTCGGATCGGCGGCCAAGCCAAAGAGAAACAGCCCCAACCAGAAGCCGATTTCCCCGAGATAGTTCGGATGACGCGACCAGGACCAGAGGCCGCGCTCGCACACCTCTTGCGGACTGGAGCTCTCTCGCTGAAAAGCGCGTTTCTGCGCGTCCGCCACCGCCTCGATGAGCACTGCACCAAAGGTGACCAATGCTGCGATCGCATCGAGCCAGCCGAGCTCACGCTGCGAGGTACCGACATACCAGAGCGGCAGGCAGCCCATGAAGACGAGGATTGTGGGAAACAGGTGAATGCCACTGAAGTTCACCAAGGGGTAGAGCGCGCCGGTTTTGTGTCGCAATGACACGTAGCGCCAGTCTTCGTGACGCAGTCCCTGCCATCCCACGGTCCAGTTCCAGGACAGCCGCACAGCCCAGAACGAGACGAGCCCGAGCACGATGAATGCGCGATGGCCGAAGACGAAGACGTCCGGCAGAAACACGAAGGTCGCCCCGACCGCCATGAAAAAGAAGGCGATGAACGGGGGCACCCAGCTCCAATAGAGGTCGTAAAAGCTCGCATTGGAAAAGGCCGCACTCGCGGCAAACACCGCGACGGTGGCGAGGACGTCGACCACGCCCACGCGAACAATCGGGTGCCAACTCTCCGGCAGAAAGGCGAGCGCGACCGCTGCCGCCACCGTCAGGAGGACGTACAGCGAGTAGACCATGAATCGGGCGTATCCTAGTGGGGACATTTCGGATTCCTGTGATACAGGCAAACCCGGTCGAATAGGAAGAGCTCGCACGAGCTCGAGGAGACGTAAATGAGCCAGCTCGAGCTACCGAGCTATCAAAAGAAGTTCCTGCGCGGCCTCGCCCACCACCTGAGACCCGTGGTGCAGGTGGGTCAAAACGGAGTCACCGAGTCCGTGATTCAGGCGGTCAACAGCGCGCTGCTCGAGCACGAGCTGGTCAAAGTCAAAATGCGCGAGCCCGAGGACAAGAAGGCGATGGCCCAGCAGCTAGCCGACGACACCGCTTCGGCGCTGTGCGGAACGGTCGGGCACGTGGTGATCCTCTACCGACCGCACCCCGAAGAGCCGCGGCTCGAGCTTCCCGAACGCTGAGTCACCGGAGCCGGTGGCTCGCGGAGTAGAGCTTACGTCCGGCGACCTTTCGTCGCCGCTGCGAGCGCCCTTCATCGACATAGGCTTCGAGGCGCATCGAGAAAGTCTTCTTTCCCGCTACCGTCGTCGGTACGAGCGAAACGGACAGCTCGATATCCGTCTTTCCGTCCTTGAGCTCCAGGTTCCAGTTGCCGGCGGCGAGCTGTATGAAGCGGCGCTCGATCAGGTCCCGATCGACGCCCTTTGCGTCCTCCGGAACCTTGACCTCCGAGAGCTTGACAGTGAGCGGCTTACCCTTCGACTTTGCGGCATCGAGGATTTCACGCATTTCGCCGAAGTCGTCGAAGAGCGTCTCCGCCGCTTCCTTCGCGAGGGTGGACAAGCCGACGTAGGCGAGCTCGTAGCTGACCTCGTCCCCCTTGACCGCCTCGACCTCGCGCTTGGCGTTGAGGTGCGCGGAGCGTTTGATCGACAAGGACAGGGAGTGGAGCGGAGTGTGCGTGGAGACGAGCTCGGCGTAGAGCGCTTCGTCTTCCCAGGTGGTTCTGAGCGGGGGGGGCGACGCGGTCGAGTCCACGTCGGGTCTGCGTTCGAGCCACGGTGCCCCGAATTGTTCGGTGAGGCGCTTCTTCAAGCCCGCGTAGAGCCGTTTCGCCCCATTCGCCGACGGCATGTCGATGTAGTCGAGTCGGATTTCCTCGGCGATGAGATGGCGAAACACGTAGGTCGTGGTCGTCGCCTCGGGCCATCCGCGAGGGGAGCCCCGAAATACGAGCGTATCGTTCTCGCTCGACATGAGCTCAAAGCCCGCCCGCCGCATCGCGCTCATCACGACCCGCCGGCGAGACCCGAGCTCCGGGACCTCCATGGGCAGCTGACCCTCTTTGAGCTGCGCCTGGGCAAACGAGCTCGAGAGCATCAACGTGGCGACAACGAACAATCGCGTCATCGATCTTCTCCTCCGCGGCGGGTGTTCTCGACCCTGCACCCCCGAGCGCCGCCGCTACCAGTAAAAACTCAACGAAAACGTAAATCTTCGCCGCTCATAGAGAGTATAGCACGAGGAAGGCGATAACCTGCACGCACCTACTCGGGAATGGGGCGCAGTCGCTCAGCCGTTCGATGTACGCTTCAACGAGACGCCATGAACCCGCTTCTGATCTTCTCCCTCCTCTCCGCTTTTGACTGTCCAGAGGGGACCGAATTCATCGAGCGTGCTCTCGCGTTGCGCCACGGGGCTCGCGGAGTCGGACGGTGGTGCGAGCGCCCCACGGTGGCGGGCACCTTCGAGCGTCACGGCCCCTACGCCTCCTGGACTCTGGATGGCACGCCCTACGAGCAGGGCAGCTACGAAGCAGGGCTCGCGAGCGGTGAGTGGACCGGCTTCTTCTCAAACGGGGTGACGGCTTGGCGCGGCGAGCGCTACCATGGACAGGACGTGGGGGCGTGGGTCACCTACCACCCAAACGGCGTGCGCGCTTCGGAAGGGCAAAAACTCGAAGGTGAACGAGAGGGTGTATGGCGCGAATGGAACATGCGCGGTGCCTTGATCAACGAGCGTTCCTACCAGCGCGGTCAAGTGGACGGACCCGCCGCCCAGTTCTTCCCTGACGGGACGGTGCTTCGTCAGGGCGCCTACCGTGACGGTGAAAGCGAAGGTCCTTGGGAGGTGTTCCATTTCGACGGAACGCTTCAACGTCGCGGCGACTACGAGGCGGGACGGCGCAACGGGAACTGGGAGGTGTTCGACGAAAACGGCTACCTCATTGAGAGAACCCAGTGGCATCGAGGACTGGCCTTGAGTCGCGAGTGGATAGGGTCATCGTGCCCGGACGGCTCGAGCTGGTACGGCGAGATCTATCCGAAAGGACGAGCGCGCTGGTGCCAGAGAACGAGCGCGGACGGGAAGCGATACAACGACGGACCTTTTGTATCCTGGCACGAGAATGGCGACATCGAAGCGACCGGCGTCTACGAGAACGGCAACCTGCGAGGAGCCTTCACCCTCTGGCATCCGAATGCCGTGAAGAAAGCGACGGTGACGATCAGTGACGGCGGGCGCCAAGGCGAGTCGATGTCGTGGCATCCGAACGGACAGCTTTCGGTGATCGCGCACTATCGCAACGGTGTCGAGCATGGCCGCTGGGTCAGCTGGTTTGACAACGGAAACCCGCAATCGCGCGGGGCCTTTGCGGCCGGCCGCGAGGTGGGCGAGTGGCAGTTTTGGTACAGCACCGGTCAGATTTCGCAGGTGGGCTCGTTCGTGGACGGCACGCCCCGAGGGCGCTGGCGCGAATGGGATCTGGATGGAACGCTGCTGAAGGACGAGGTGCGCTAGGTCTCAGCGGTGCGCATGACCGCGGCGGTGCCCGACGCAAACAAGCCGAGTACGGCAATGGTCACCATGGACACGCCCCCCGCATCGCCCAATCCCGCGCGCAGGGTCTCCATGAAGGCGTCGGTCACGACCTGCCCACCAGGCAACACGAAGAGCGCCAGGAGCGAGCCGATGACCGCGCTCCCAAACAGGACCACGTAGCGACGGCGACGACGGACGGGTGCGGGGGCTGGGAGCTGCTCCATCAAGCGCTCGGTAAAGCCCGCGTCTTCGATGTAGCCCTCTTCCCACATCATCGCGTCCAGCCAGTCGTCTTTTCGTTCGTCGCTCATGTCATGCTCCTGCCGGCGCCCAGGCCTGCAGCTTCTTTCGGAGCTTCTCTTTGCCCCGCAGGATCGCGCTCTTCACTGTGCCCAAGGGCACACCCAGCGTCGCCGCGATATCCTCGTGGGTCGCATCTTCCGCATAGGCGAGCGCGAGGGCAACGCGCTCCTGTTCCGGCAGCGCGCTCATCGCACGCTCCAAATCGTGCCGAAACTCGCTTCTTCCGTCCACCGTTGGCGCGGGCGGGGCCACCGCCTCGAGCTCGTCGCTCGGCTCCGGTCGGCGTTTGCGTCGATCCGAGAGGTAAACGTTGGTCGCGATGCGATAGAGCCAGGAGGAAAACTTCGAGTCGCCGCGATAGCGCGAGATCCCCCGATAGGCACGCAGAAACGTCTCTTGGGCCAGGTCGTCGGCGCGCGCTTCGTCGCCTCCGGTGAGGCGGCGAAGCACCGCCCGTACCTGCGATTGGTGGCGACGCACCAGCTGGGCGAAGGCGTGCCGGTCGTCATCGGCGAGGACCCGCGCGATGAGCTTTGAATCCTCGAGCTCCAAGTCGCCCCCCTGCCCCGTGCCCACGTCATGGGAGATCCTTTGCACCGTCTTCGAGCCGATAGGCGACGAGATAACCGAGTCCGAGCATGAACGGGATGAGGCTCAAACTCCATGCCTCGCGGCGTTCGTCGACCATCCAAAGGAACGCGGCAACACCGATACTCGTGGCCACCAAAATCACACCGCGGCGTAGGTCTGATCCCTGTTTCTGCTCCGTGGCTACGAGGCCAGGGGGAATCTCCGTCCCCTTTTCGACCATCATGCGCAAGGTCTGCTGACGCTCCGCTTGCGCGCGGTTGCGCATGTACAAGTAGACCCAGACCAAGCCGATCACGAAAACGAAGGACGCCACCGGCACGACGATCGCAACCGCCGGAGGTTCACCGTCCGACTCGTAGCGCGCTTGACGCGCCTGTTCCTGCGCCACGAGCACGCGGCTGAGCTGTTCGCCATTCAGCGTCTGCAGCACCGCGCTGTCGATCTCGGCGGGGCGTCGGTCGATCGAGCGCTTCAGAGAGCTCGCGGCGTTCAAGATCATTTCGATCTCGTCGTCGCTCAGATTGCGCTCGGTCAGCTTCTCCTGAAGGCGCCGAACCGCGCGGGCGACCGGATCCGCTTTTGCGCCATCCGCATCCGAAGCTCCTCCGTCGACCTTCACTTGGAGTGCGGCGTCCGACTCCTGCGCCGAGGCGCTGAGCGCGGGCAGCAAGAGGACGGGCAACAGGGGCAAGAGCAGGGGCAATCTCATCGCATTCTCCACGGTATGCGCGTCTTCAGGACGCCGGATGGAAGTCGAAGCTCGGGAGCTGAGCCAGCCGCGCTGCGCCTGGCTCCGATTCGACCTCGACCAAACGGACGGATGAGTCGGCCGCGATCCGCGGGCCGTCGGTGCTGACCACCGCGTAGAAAGCGATGCCGAGACCCACCAGGAGGACGAAGGCGAAAAACGCCTGCTCCACCCAATGGAGGACTTCGTGAACGGGCTTCGAAGTATTGTGTGCAAACATCGTGTTCTCCTCGATTCGATCCACCGCTCATCGGTGGGACACTCCTGAGACCCGAGGGGAGGGGGGTACGGATTCGAAAAAGAGCAGGACGACCTACTCTTTTTGATTCAGCAATGATTACGATGCCTTGCATGTCTTCGAGCTACGCTCTCGCCGCCGCCCTGATCCAGAAACCTTCGGTCACACCGGAGGATGCGGGGGCCTTGGACGTCCTGATCGCCGCGCTCCGGGACCTGGGCTTCGAGTGCCACGACCTCACCTTTCAGAGCGAAGGCGAGCCACCGATCCGGAATCTCTATGCCCGGCGTGGGCAGATGGGGCCGAATCTGTGCTTTGCGGGTCACACGGACGTCGTCCCCGTGGGCGAGGGATGGACCGAGCCCCCCTTTGTCGGCCGGGTGCACGACGGACGACTCTTCGGGCGCGGCGCCGTCGACATGAAGGGCGCCATCGCCGCCTACGTCGCCGCGATCGAGCAGATCGACGATATCCCCGGCAGCCTGTCTCTCCTCATCACCGGCGATGAAGAGGGGCCCGCGATCGACGGCACGGTCAAGGTGCTCGAATGGCTGCGCGAGCGTGGTGAGGTGCTCGACGCATGCTTGGTGGGCGAGCCCACCAACCCGACGCGCCTCGGCGAAATGATCAAGGTGGGGCGCCGAGGCAGCCTAAACGGTCGCTTGGTGCTCCAAGGAGCTCAGGGGCACGTCGCCTATCCCGAGCGCGCCCACAATCCGATCCCGCCGCTTCTCGACTGCCTGCGCGCGCTGAACGACGCCCTCGACGACGGCTACCCACGCTTCCCGCCCTCGAACCTCGAGGTCACGAGCGTCGATGTGGGCAACGCGGCGACCAACGTGATCCCGGCCCGGGCGGAGGGCCGATTCAACGTGCGCTTCAATCCACACTGGAGCGGCGAATCCCTCGAGGCGGAGCTCCGACGCCGCCTCGATCAAACCGGCCACACCTACGCGCTCGACGTGACGGTGAGTGGTGAGTCTTTCCTGACCGAGGATTCGCGTCTCATCGGTGTCCTTCGCGCGGCGGTGGAGCGCCATACGGGACGGACACCGGAGCTATCCACCAGCGGTGGCACCTCGGATGCGCGCTTCATCAAGGACGCCTGCCCGGTGGTCGAGTTCGGGCTCATCGGGCAGACCATGCACAAGGCCGACGAGCATGTCTCCCTCGCAACCCTCGACACCTTGACCGCGATCTACCGCGATTTCATTCGGGGTTTCTTCGCCTGAGGGCAAACACGAGCTCGAGGACCCCCGCGCCGAGGGCTCCGCCGAGAAGCGGGGAGACGGTGACGAGCCAACGATAGAGAGACGGTCGCTCCACGCCGATGATTGAGCGCGGATAGAGCACCAGATGACACACCGCCGCGCCCGCGGTGAAGAGCACGACGGTCCCGAGCACCGCGCGCCAACCGCTGCTTTTCGACAGCTCCGGGCTCTTTTTCTGTCGTCGCTCCACCGAGAATCCATTACTACAACGCGTTGAGACCGTGCTCGACCTTCAGATTCGAGCCGCAAAAACCGCAAACGGACCATGTCAGACCACGTCGTCGGCTCGAGCCTCGCACTCCTCACCGCCATGAGCTGGGCCGCGGGGGTGATTTTCTTCAAGAAGAGCGGCGAATCGATGTCGCCCTTCGCGCTGAACTTCTTCAAAAACGCTGTCGCCGTGGCACTCTTCGCGGTGACGTTCCTCGTGGTCCAGGAGCCCCTCTGGGCGCCGGGCTGGGGCGAGGACCTGTTCTGGCTGATGGTGAGTGGCGTCATCGGGATCGGCATTGGTGACGTGCTCTTCTTTCGCTCGCTGCACCTGGTCGGAGCGAGCCGCTCGGCGGTGATCGAAACGCTCTATTCGCCTTCCGTTTTGCTCAGCGCCTTCATACTCCTAGGCGAGACCATGAGCGTCTTCAACGCGATCGGCGGTGCTTTGATCCTGGTCGGCATCGTGCTCGTCGTCACGGCCAAGGAAAAAAGCAGCGCGGATGGAGACGCCACTCAGCTCAGTCGTCCAGAGCTCGTCGACGGGGTGATCACCGGTGTCGTTTCGGTGGTGGCGATGGCGATCTCCATCGTCGCGGTCAAACCGATCATCGAGCAACACTCTGTGTTGTGGGCCACGACCATGCGCCTCGCCGGCGGGTTGCTCATCATGGTGGTGGCCCTGCCCTTCGCGCCCATTCTCCGCCGCGAGTCTCTCCAGGCGCTCTTGCCCCATGCCGGGTGGCGCTTCGCGATGCCCGGCGCTTTCTTTGGCACCTATATTGCGCTCTTTGCGTGGATCGGCGGCTACAAGTACACGAGCGCGACCGTCGCATCGCTCCTCAACCAGACCAGCACGCTCTTCATCGTCGCGGCGGCGACCCTCTTCCTCGGCGAAACGCTGACACGGCGCCGGGCGAGCGCCGTCGCCCTCGCTCTGGCCGGAAGCCTGATCGTGTTGCTGACCTCTGGTCCCGAGCCTGCAACCCCGGTGGAAGATCCCCTCGCCTCGGTCGAAAGAACGCCATGAGCCGCAGCGTCCTCTTCTTGGACATCATGAGCACGGTCGTCTACGACCCCATCTTCCACGAGATTCCGTCGTTCTTCGGCATGACCCTGAATGAGTTTTTTCACGCCGCGAGGCCGGGCACGTGGATCGACTTTGAGCTCGGTCGCAAGTCCGAACCCGCAGCGATGTCGGAGTTCTTTCGCGACGGTCGCACCTTCGACGTCGACGCCTTCAAGGCGACCGTTCGCGGCGCCTACCGCTTCATCGACGACGACATGGAGCCGCTGCTCCAAGAGCTCCGCGACGAGGGATGCGAGATGCATGCGCTCTCGAACTATCCGCCGTGGTACCGGATGATCGAGCAGGAGCTGCAGCTCAGTCGTTTCCTCGAGTGGAGCTTCGTGTCCTGCGAGATGGGCGTGCGCAAACCGGACGCAGCGATCTTCACCGCAGCGTGCGAACGACTCGGCCTGCCCACGTCGCGCGCGCTCTTCGTCGACGACCGCGAGGACAACTGCGATGGGGCGCGGAGCACCGGCATGGCCGCGGTTCGTTTCGAGAGCAGCGGTCAATTGCGCCGCGCCTTGCAGTCCCACGGCCTCCTTCCCTGAAACCCGTTCACACACCGCACGGCCTGAATTGAACGGGATTCAATCGTCCCACGCGACTGCGGCCCGGCGCGCGAAATGGCTAGTCTAAATTCAAACGTCTACGAGGGAGGACACCATGAATCGTCTCAAAGATCGGGTCGCGATCGTCACCGGTGGTGCGAAGGGGATCGGACGAGCCTTTTGCGTCGGCTTGGCGCGCGAGGGAGCCACGGTAGTGGTCGCCGACGTCGACGACGGCCGGGAGACCGTGGCACGAGTTGAAGAAGCGGGCGCAAAGGCGATGGCCTTGGAGGTCGACGTGACCCAGCCCGAGGCCACAGCGAAGATGGCCGAGAACGTCATGGAAAGATTCGGGCGCATCGACATTCTGATCAACAACGCGGGGATCTATCCGCCGCAGCCCTTCGAAGAGGTAAGCTTCGAGGATTGGCGTCGGGTCCTGTCGATCAACCTCGACGGTATCTTCCTGTGCACAAAGGCCGTCTACCCGTTCATGAAGGAGCGCGGCTTCGGCCGGATCGTCAACATCAGCTCGGGGACGGTGATGCTAGGAACCCCTAACTTCTCACACTACGTGACCACGAAGGCTGGGGTGATCGGGTTCACACGCTCACTCGCCGGTGAAGTCGGAGAGCACGGGATCACCGTCAACGCGATCGCCCCCGGGCTGACCGCCACGGACACGGTGAAAGACGGGCCGCTCGCGGGCATGTTCGATCAGATCGTGGCAATGCAGGCGATCAAGCGGCGGCAAGAGCCCGAAGATCTCGTTGGCGCGATGATGTTCCTCGTTTCCGACGAGGGCAGCTTCGTGACCGGTCAGACCCTCGCGGTGGATGGCGGGCTCGTTCGCCACTGACCCGGGCTTAACCGCTTCGAGAGTAGCGCGTTGCATTCGAGGCGACGTCTCGCTTCGACTGCGGCTCAGTTCGTGCTGGCCGTCGCCACACCGCTGCGCTCGCCGTCGAGGCGCTGGCGTAGGACTTCTGCGAACTGCTGGTCGATGAGCTCGCTGATGTAGGCGTCGAGCTCCTCGTCGCTCAAGGCCACGGCGGTGTTCGTATCGGTCTCGTAGTCTTCAACCCCGGCGAGGGCGAGCACCCCGCTCGTGGCCAGCATGCCGACGATCGCCATCAGTGTCGCGATGATGAACAGCTTCATCTGATCTCCTCCGACCCCGAAGAGACCAGGCGGGCGCGTACATCGCAAAAAACCGGCGCAAACGACGCAATGCGCCTCCAGAAGATCCCCTCTTGGGGCTTTTGGCCCCCGAGAACGCCCGAATTCTTTCGGACTCGGGCGAGTCAAAGTCGCGTCTCGCTTCGGGATCAGCTCGTCGGGTGATCACGGAGCCCGGGTCACGCTCGTTTCGCTCCTCAAACTGCCCTGCATCAAGCTCTCCCGGTGCGTCAGCAGTGCTCGGAACACGGCCCGTGCGTACTGCGTGGTACGACTCGAGCTCCAGCGGCCGTCCGGCAGCTTCACGTCCCGGGCCTGCAAACGCTCGAACTCCCCCACCGCGTTCATGCACGGCCCCTCCACCAACAGCACCACGCCCGGGGTTCGCCGAAGGAGGGCGAGATTCCGGGCGAATACACCGTCTTCGGGCGCGACCGGGATCTTCTTGGCGACGCCCAAGGGATGCTCGGACGGCTCACTCAGGGGCCCCAAGGCGAGCTCCTCCTGCAGCGCGCGACCGAGAGAGATGGCCAAGGGGCGCGCGCGTTCGAGGGCACCGGAGCTCAGTGCGCGCAGCGCGTAATAGCGCTGGGACGGGGTGGCGAGCTCGTCTCGAACGAAGTTGCCGAGCAAGAAGACGATCACCCCGTTGGTCAGCGGGTCTCGGGCCACATTGAAGTGCAGCGAAAGGGTGACGTGCGGTGCGAAAGCCTCGGCCAGCTGCGACCGGCGGCGAAGCTCGTAGCGATTGTACAGTTTGAAGGGGCTCATCAGCGGCAGCTGTCGGACAAAGAACGGCAGGGCGAGCGCCCCCAAGGGACTGCCGAGCCATTGAGTGACCGATTCGAGCGCACTCAGATGTTGGAGCTCGGACGCCCACTGTCGAGCCTCCGTGAGCGGGTCGTACTCTGGGAAGCCACCGCGCGGAAACCGACGGTCGGGCGGTGGACCGCGCGTGAGGAGAACCTCGGCACCCCGGTCACGCAGCATCTGCGCGAGCTGCAACGCCACCGCGTAGGTCAGATCACCTTCGCGCACCGCGGGGCCAGGTCCGACGGTAATGTGCCGACGCTCGTCGATGGACCAGGCCCCCCCGCGATGCCCCGGATCCAGGGCCACGCGCAGCCCTGCGAGGGAGCCGTCGGCATTCGTCGACACCGGCGCAATCGGGCCTGCGACCGCCGGCTCCTCGAGTGGCTCGAGGTCACGCCAGGGAGAATCCGCGTCGTAACGGATGCGAACCGCATCGCCTTCGACGGACAGATAGGGATCGAGCTGCCCGAGCGGATCGACGGTGTGCCGATAGCGCTCGAGCGCCCGTGGAGTGACGGTCTCTAGAGCGCGGAACGCTTGCCGAGGGACCTCTTCCACGACCGCGGCTCGGAGCGGTCCTGGACGCGCGAGCTCGCATGCCAACGCTGCCGTGAGGAGAATGAATCGAAACCCCGCCATGCGCGCGCCCATGATGGCAGGCCCGATGCCACACGCCAAGAGAGCCGCGCATCACGCGGCGGCTCCATCACCAGTACCTCTCGAAATGCACATTCCCCGGGTCGGTCTTGTTGCCGACGCGGAAGCCCTGGCTCTCGAGAAGCTCGACCGTATCGACGATCATGTCCGGGTTACCGCAAAGAAACACGTGGCTGCTCCTCGGGTCGAGGACCGAGCCGACGAGGCGCTCGTAGTTTGGGCTCTGGAGCACGGTCTGGACGCGCCCGCGAATCCCTCGCCAGGGTGAGTGGCTGGGCTCACGGGACGCACATCCGATGTAGACCAGCGACGGGTCCTTGGCGGACATCTGCGTGAGCTCGTCGACGTAGCCGAGGTCCGCGGCGTAGCGGCACCCGTTGATCATGACGACGCGGCGCCAGCGGCTCTTGCCGAGGTAGGTCCGGAGGATCGACACGTAAGGCCCGATCCCCGTGCCCGTGGAGACCAAGACGAGGTTTTTGTCCGCGGGGACATCCTCGATGGTGAAGTCCCCCTTCGCGCGCTCGCTCATCCACACGCGGCCGCCGATCGGCAGGCGCCAGAGCGGCTCGGTGAATTCACCCTTCTCTACCTTGGCCACGAAGAATTCCAGGTATCCCCGAACCTCTGGTGTGGAGGTGATCGAGTAAGGTCGCTTGACGAGCTTCCCACCCTCGGGAAGCCCCAGAGTCGCGTACTGGCCCGGTCGGAAGGCCGGAACGGTCCCGCTGTCCGGGCGAACCCGGAATACTCCGAGCGTCGGCGTCAGATCCCGTCGATCCACGACGGTCGCGTTGAAATGAGTCGTCACCATGCGCTCCTGCTCACCACGTTGTTCTTACCCCCCGGGAAAGCTACGGTCCGGGGGCCGTCGGACTTTAGCTTCCAGGCTCGTAAGCTCGCGGTTTCAGTGCAACTTTCGTGGTCTGATGTGGTACCGTGCGGCGGACCGGAGGAACGACGAGTGGCCATTCGCATCGTCGACCAGACAGGCCGGCCCGTCGACCGGGAAGATCTGGTGAAAATCCTAACGCCCCTGGTGGAGCAGCACCTCGCCGACGTCGAAGTGTTATCGCCACTGGTCGTCAAGGTGCCACCTGCGGGCGGCGCTTGGCTCTATGCCTACGTCGACCGTGAACGGGGGCTGCGTGTGCAGCTCCCGGCCAAGCTGCTGGCCGAGCTCGAGTCGAGCGGCCCCACAGAGCGGGTATGCGAAAACTTCGAGCAGAGAGTGCGCGATCTCGCAGCCAACCTCCGTTCACGCGCCGGGAGCTCGTCGCAGTATTTTCGACGCGCGACCAAAACGCTCCCCGCGATCGATCGCGAATGAGCCAGTCGGGCTCGCCCCAACCGCTTTCTGATGCACGAAACCTTTGACATCCAGTGGCATAGCGCAACGGACGGTCTTCGATTGCGTACCGCACGCTGGCCTGTGAATGATGCCCCGGCCGGCCCCGCGTTGATGTGTACCGGTCGCAATGAATCCCTCGAGCGCTACGAGGAGATGGCGCGGGGATTCGCGCAGCGGGGGTTCGCGCCCTGGTGTTTCGACTGGCGGGGGCAAGGAGGCTCGGGCCGCGAGACCCGAAGCCCCGACCGCGGACACGTGAAGTCTTTCGAGAGCTATCTGCAGGACTTGCGCGTGATTCTGGACGGCCCCCTCAAGGGAGAGGCCCCGGTCGTTCTCGCCCACTCGATGGGCGGGCATCTTTCGCTGCGCTTCGCCCACGATAATCCGGCGGCCTTTCGGGCGCTCATTCTCTCGGCACCGATGATCGAAATCGAAACCGGTCCTCTCCCCGCTTCTCTCGTGGGTTGGGTCGCGCGCACCGGCAGCCGCCTCGCCGGGGCAGAGGCCTATATTCCGGGACACCGGAATCTCCTCGAGCGCTCGAAACGCTTCGAGGGCAACGTGCTGACCCACGACCGCTCTCGCTTTGAGCGCAACCACGCGCTGCTCGAGACCCACCCGGAGCTCGTCACCGGCGGCGCCACCTTTGGCTGGCTGGCGGAGGCGATCCGTTCGATGGGCGTCGCCCAAGGGGCAGGCTACGCGGAGGCGATCACGACCCCCACTCTCTTCTTGAGCGCCGGCGCCGACACCGTGGTGCGCATCGCTGCTCAGCGGCGATACGCGGAGCGCATGCCGACAGGTCAGCAGGTGGTGATCCAAGGGGCAAAACACGAGCTTCTTCAGGAAACCGATGCCCGCCTGAGGAAAGTGTGGGGAGCGATAGACGAGTTTTTGCACGCGACGGGCATCGCCTACGCAACGGACGAGGCGGTCTCGCGATAAGACCGAAGCGGCGCTAGCGCCCGGGACGGGATCGATGCCCCTGATCGCTGAAAACCAGACGTACCGGATACGTACGCCGGACGGTGCCGAGATTAGACTCGCCGACTTCAGCGAGGGTAACGACGGCTACCCGATTCTTGTCATGCCCGGACGCGGGCAGCCGATCGAGGCGATGCACGAGATCATCGAAGGCTTGCGCGAGCGTAGCCTGCGCGTCTTCGCCGCGGACTGGCGCGGCCAGGGCGGCTCGAGCCGCGTGGTGGAGACCGAGAACGGCCACATCGACGATTTCACGACCTTTCTGAAAGACCAAGCGCACCTGATCGAGACCGTGTTCCGCGGGGAAAAGCCACTCCTCTTCGGACATTCGATGGGCGGCCACAACTGCCTGCGGCAGGCGGCGATGAATCCATCGTTGGTCGCCGGGGTGATCGCCACCGCCCCGATGCTGGGCATTCAGACGAAACCGCTTCCCGTGAACGTAACGAAGGCGCTGGTGAAGACCGCGGACTTCGCGAATATGGCCAAGAAGCCCGCACCCGGTGCGAAGAACGCGTTCCAGAAGGACTTGGACGTGGGCGCCCCGACGCAAAGCCAGGACTTCTTCAAGTGGCATCGGACCATGAAGGTCATGATTGAAAACCGCAGCTTGGTCACCGGCGGTCCCACCTGGGGGTGGCTCCGTGCGGCTCTCGCGTCGATGGACGCAGCGCTGGATGACGGGGTGCCCGAGTCGATCGATGCGCCGGCCCTGATTTTCACCGCCGGCAAAGACGCGGTGGTCAAAAACGAGCTCGCCGAGAGCTACGCCGAGCGCATGCCTCGCGCGAGACACGTTCACCTGCCGGAGGCGATGCACGACATCCCGCAGGAAACCGACGCGATCCAACGGCCCATGTGGCAGGCGATCGACCGCTTCCTCGACGAAAACGGCTTTCGCGGGGCGCGGCGCCTGCGACGGACGCGTGTTCATTTCGAGCCTGCCGGCCAAGAAGCTCAGTCACGAGCAGTGGATTT
>CAYXVF010000023.1:0-49275 GCA_964468125.1 uncultured Bdellovibrionales bacterium
CGATCTGCAGCCGATCTGCAGCGCGGTGTAGATCGCTGTCCGGAGCTGCTCCTCCCGGTGCTCGTGCAGCCAACGAACGAATTGAGTGCCGACAGTCGGACTGTAGCTGAGGTCGCAAAACGACCGCGCAAGGTACATACGCCGCCCATGAGACGCTACCGCGTCTCAGCAGTACGCGCTCATGATGGTTGCGGCCCAATCGGCGGCGGCCGAGGTGGCACGCCCTTCCCCACGCAGCAGGAGGATTCGCTCGTCCACCAGCCAGAATCCGCCGTTGATGCTCGATTCCTCGTACTGTTCTCTTGGTGCCCCAAAGCGGCTGACGAGACGCTCCGACATGTTCCCGGGGCTGTGACAGTTTTTTATCGCCGCGCAACTCTAGACATCGCGGATGACGCAATGCGCCATCCGCTTGACCCCTCGAAGGTTGGGCCGTAAGTTCCGCGCGATCCTGTCGTGAACACGCTGTTGCGCGTCGTACGCAGCCATTACTTTTCGACAAGGAGTGCGCGGCCTGTCAGTGTGGTCGCGTTCATACGCCCTCGTAAGCGGAGACACCATGGCTTGGTGGAATGCGATCATCCCGACCAAAAACGAGCGAGAGCTCAAACGGATCGAAAAATATGTCGACATGGTCGGGTCCCTGGAGCAGCGCTACAAAGCCGTCCCCGACGAGCAGCTGGTCGCGAAGACCTCCGAGCTAAAAAACCGCTATCTGGACGAATTCGAGAAGCGCGGCGGCAACCGCGACCTCCGGCGCACGGAGGGGTCGAAAGAAGAACTCGATGCAGAGCGTAAAAAAGTGAACGCCGCGCTCGAGACCATCATCCCCGACGCATTCGCCCTCGTGCGCGAGTCCGCGCGCCGCGTGATGGGCATGCGCCACTATGACGTTCAGATCATCGGTGGCATCGTCCTACATGAAGGCAAGATCGCCGAGATGAAGACCGGTGAGGGAAAGACCCTCGTCGCGACCCTTCCTGTGTTTCTCAACGCCCTCGCAGGGCGCGGCGTGCACGTCGTCACCGTCAACGAGTATCTCGCATCGCGCGATGCGGAGTGGATGGGGCAGGTTTATCGCTTCCTTGGCCTCGAAGTCGGCGTGATCGAAAACTCGATGGGCCAGGAGGAGCGAAAGGCCGCCTACAACGCAGACATCACCTACGGCACCAACTCAGAGTTCGGTTTTGACTACCTGCGGGACAACATGAAGCTGTTCCTCCAGGACTACGTGCAGCGCGGTCATCACTTCGCGATTGTTGACGAAGTCGACTCGATCTTGATCGATGAAGCGCGGACTCCGCTCATCATCAGCGGTCCCGCCGAAGAGTCTACAGACAAGTATGTTCGAGTAAACGCGATCATTCCGGGGCTGAAGCGCGAGCAGGACTACACGATCGACGAGAAGGCGCGCAGTGTGCTGTTGACGGAGAGTGGCATCTCTCGAGTGGAAGAGCGCCTCGGCGTCGACAACCTCTACGACCCGGACAACATCGAGCTGCTCCACCACGTGAACCAGGCGCTCAAGGCGCACACACTCTTCCGACGCGACGTCGACTACATGATCGACGACGGGAAGATCAAAATCATCGACGAGTTCACGGGCCGCGTTCTCGACGGCCGGCGCTGGTCTGACGGTTTGCACCAGGCGGTAGAAGCAAAAGAAGGCGTCAAGATTCAAAACGAGAACCAGACCCTCGCGACCATCACCTATCAGAACTACTTCCGCCAGTATCTAAAGCTCGCAGGCATGACCGGAACCGCCGAGACTGAGGCGGAGGAGTTCGCGAAGATCTACGACCTCGACGTCATCGTCGTGCCGACGAACAAGCCGGTGATCCGCCACGACATGGACGACCTCATCTTCCGGACTGAAAACGAGAAGTTCGAGGCGATCGCGGAAGACATTCAAGATAGCCACACACGCGGCCAACCCGTGCTCGTGGGTACGACGAGCGTCGAAAAATCCGAGGTACTCTCCCGCCTCCTCAAGCGCTTGAAGGTGCCACACAGTGTTCTCAACGCGAAGTACCACGAAATGGAAGCGCAGATCGTGGCACAGGCCGGTGCCAAAGGCTCGGTGACCATCGCCACGAACATGGCCGGGCGCGGGACGGACATCGTTCTCGGCGGCAATGCGGAAGCATTGGCCGCGGCTGAGGTGGATCCCCTCGTCGATCCGCAAGGCTACGAGCAGACGCTGAAGAAATGGAAATCGCAGTGTGAAATTCAGAAGAGAGAGGTCCTCGACGCGGGCGGCTTGAAGGTCGTTGGCTCCGAGCGCCACGAGTCACGACGAATCGACAATCAGCTCCGTGGCCGCTCTGGTCGCCAGGGCGACCCCGGTGCCACTCGCTTCTATCTGTCGCTCGACGACGACCTCATGCGCATCTTCGGCGGCGAGAAGATGAAGGGCTTGATGGAGCGCCTCGGCATGAAGGAAGGCGAAGTCATCGAGCACCGCTGGGTGAACAAGTCGGTGGAGAGCGCTCAGCGTCGAGTGGAAGGCCACAACTTCGACATTCGCAAACACCTCCTTGAGTACGACGACGTCATGAACGACCAGCGCAAGGCGGTCTACAAGCTGCGCCGCGAAGTGCTGGGAGCGGACGAGGCACAGACGAAAGAGCTCGTCTTGGACCTAGTGGAAGAGTCGATCATCAACGTCGTTGCGCGGGTGGCTCCGCCAAAGTCGCATCCAGAAGACTGGGATTTCGATGCGCTGCAGGAGTTCGGCAAGGCGGTTTTCGATGTGGACCTTCAATTGAGCGGCGAGCTCGACTCCATGCATCGCGAGGAGCTCGAGGAGGTCGTCTACAAACAAGCGGAGGCGGCACTGCTTGCTCGGGAAGGACGTTTCAGCTCCGAAGCGCTCTACCACGTGAGCCGAATCATCTACCTGCAAACCATCGACGATCTTTGGAAGGGACACCTGCGGGAAATGGATTCGCTCCGTGAGGGGATTTCTCTGCGCGGCTATGCACAGAAGGACCCAAAGCAAGAGTACAAAAAGGAAGGCTATAATCTCTTTGTCAACATGATGGGGACCATCACTGCCTCGGTGCTCGAGAAAGTCTTCCGCGTGATGATCACGAGCGAGACCGAGGAGCAGTACGAGGCGCGCCTGCAGGCGCAGCGTGAAAAGCAGCGGCAGCTGATGCAGCGCCAGCGGGAAGCGCAGGCGGCGCAGTCCGACAAGACCGCGGCGCCGAAGAAAGACGTCGCGAAGGCAGTCGCCCGGGACGTGTCCAAGAACAAAAAGAAGCGCGAGCGCCGCAAACGCGGCAAAACCACCGCAAATCCGTGATCGAGACCCCTCCGGGGGGGCTCGAAGGCCCCTCGGGTCTCCGATTTTTCGGCCGGGTCCACTAACCGTGTCCCGGTGAAACGGGTAGACCTCCTCAGGACGCTCAAACGGCGAGGAGCTGGCCATGACGACGATCGATAGCCTTCGCGCCCTTGCGGCGCAGATTGACGGAAACGACGGGCTCGGCGAGGAGGAGTCTCGGTTGCTCGAGGCGGTCATCGCCCGCAACACCACCGCGGACAACCGCCACGTCAATGTCGATCAGATTCAGAGAGATCTGCGTGATATCGCCGCTGCCCACGGGGGACGGCGGGACGCGGCCTGGCTCAACACACTCTCCGAGCGCATCGAGGCGGTCGCCCCTCGTCCTTCCGAAACTGCGTCGCCGGTACGCGCGATCCGAGGCGCCATCGTCGATTCCGAAAAGAACCGTGGCACGAGCGCCGAATACGTCGGTTGGCTGACCCGCGGCGAGCCGGCGGGGGAGCACTTCTTTCAGGCCTTGAGCACGGTTACCGGGCGCTCTGCGGACGAGCTCCGGGGCATGGACCGCCTTGGGGTCGCCGAAGTGCTCGACACGCTCCCCGCGAGCTTGGAGCAGACCTGGCAGAGGATCCAGCGTGAAGTGGGGGCTACCCCCGACGGCAAACCTGGCAACCGAACGTTTGGGAGGATCGACGAAGCGCGCGGAGACCAGGACCTTACAGCCTTCGTGCATTCGATCATCGGTGAGCCTGGCCCGACCGAGAGCGAAGCGGCGGAGCTCGACGCAGCGCGCGGCGGACTCGAAGTCGAGCTGAACGACGTTGCGACCGCCCTCGAAGTGGCCACGACTCGCTTCGATCAAATCCGGAGCAGCTTGATGTCCGAATACCAGGCCGCGGAGGCGATGCCCGAAGGCGATGCGCGCACGCAGCGGATGGCGACGCTCGATGAAGCGATCGGACGGCTGAGCTCGGTGGAGGAAACGATTGAGCCGATCGGCGAACGCCTCGCGGCAGGTCAGGCCGCACTCGAGGGCAACGATGCGGCAGCCATCGGCACCGCAGCGGAGGCGTTGAGCGCCGACGGGGAAGCCCTTGCGGCGGCGAACACCGAGCTCGATGGGATCGCCGACGTGTTGGAGTCCGTGGACGCCGCGAACGCGACTGCTGAGCTCGAGGCGGGACTCGCGGAAGCGGAGACTCTTCAGCAAGCGCTGCTCGGTCGACACGAGGAGCTCGCGCGCAGAAATGCGGAGCTTTGGGACGGAGTCGAGCAGGACTCGGCGGAGAGCACTCTGGAGGCAGCCGTCGATCAGCTTTCGACGGCCGGGACCGCGATCGGCCCCGCGGCCAATGCCCTGGCCGAAATCCGCGAAGCGCTCGCCGGTGAAAACCCGGACGTCGCGGCCCTCCAAGCTCGCTTGTCCGAGATCCGCCGTGGTTTGGACGACGCGTCGGGACGCCTGGACGCCGCGCAGACGGCGCTCGACGAAGTTGGAGCCGGGGTTGCGCAACGTGTCTTTTCATCGCTGGCGAGCGATGCAGGCATCAACAACGCTTCGAGCATCGCCAACGCCGAAGCACTCGGCGCTGGCGCGGTGCGCTCCTTCCACATGAACCAGGCGCGCATGGGCGCCCTGATCGCGCAGGCCCACGACGCGCTCTCGCCGGCCGACTTCGACGACTTCATGAGAGGCGTCTTCACCACGCGCATGGGCGACGTGAACGAAGGTGAGCTGCGCGATCCGCTGCCGGCGCCGGCTGTGACCGCGGGCTTGCTCAACGCGGACCGCGGTGGCGCAATCCTGGCCGAGCAGCTCGCGGACCCCGACCGACACGGGGCCGCCGCCCTCGCGATCAGCCGCACCGATCCGCGGGCTGACTCTCGCTTCACGCGGGCGATCGAGCAGCTCGAGCCCGCGCAGCTCGACCGGTTTTTTGGCTCCGTGGCGTTCTCGAATCTCGACGAGGCGACGCGTGCGCGGCTCGAGCGCTTGGTCGAGAGCGCTCGCAACTGACCGTTCAGGTACGACACTGAACATCTCAATTGCTCCCAACCAGGACAAAGGGCGCCCAGTAGAACGGGTGACCGAGCTGCGCCTCTTTGATGAAGGCTCGTTGCACCTGCCGGACGGTTTCGGCGGGGGCGGTCCCGTCGAGATAGCGCCGGTAGAACTCGCGCGCTTCGCGCATGAAGCGCTCCGTCGCGCGGTCGTCTACGGACCAGAGCGTGGCGAGGACAGAGCGGGCGCCTGCCTGCTGAAAAGCGCTGCGAAGCCCGGCGATCCCCTGGCCGTCGTAGCTCGTTCCGACCGCCGTCTCGCAGGCGGACGAGACGACGAGCTCCGTACCGGTGAGATCTAGACTAGTCAGAATGGAGCGTGAGACTGAGTGCGATGGCTCTGAGGGCGGCGCTCATGGAGCTGCGAGTTTAGAGAAGAGGCTCGCGGAGTTCTAGGCGCTCAGCGCCGTCGCTTCCTCGCAGATGCAGATGGCTTGCGGTGCTCGCTCAGTCGACCATGTGGTTTGCCATGTATTCCGCGACGTTGAAGGAACGGCTTCGCGCCGCCACTTCCTTCGCCCATGCGTTTCGCCAGGGGTTCTCGCGGTAGACCTGCTCCGCTCGTTCGACCGAGCCTTCGTCTAGGCGAATGAGGTCGAGGTGGGCGACATCGAGCTCGATCAGATTCTCTACCTCGCCCAGCGTCTCGACGCCCCGGGCGCTCTTCGCGCTGACCACACCGTCGCCTCCGAAACGACCGCCGCGAAGGTCGCCTGCGACGAACTGGCCCGCGAGCATGCCCTGGAGCTGATGCTGACTGACGCCGAGGGTGAGCGCGGCTCCGAAGCCCCAGGGCGAAAAGGCGAGAGCACTCGCCGTGTAGTCGAGGGGCGCGGTGAAGGCATCAACGAGCGACTCGCCCAAGGTCTCCTCGAGGAGCAGGCGTGAGCCGTTGAAGTTGTAGGGATTGGTGCCGTAGATCGCGTGGCGCTCAACCTGATCGCCCTTGGTCGGGAACTTCTGAAAAAGCTCGATGAGATTGCCGCCGTCCTTCGCAGCCGCGTCGATTCCTCGGCTGAAAGCGAAAAACCCAGGGCCGCCTTCATAGGCGATACCCTTCAGCGGTTGCAGCGCGAGGGCGCCAGCGGCGGCCGCACGTGTGACGTCGAAGGGATGAAATGCAGCGTCGATGGCAGCGGCCACCGCGGGCGGCAGCGCGCTCTGGCGCGCGAGCAGGCTCGAAGAGCCGGGAAAGACATCGGCGCTGGAATTGTTGGGCAACGTGTCGACGGAGCGCAGGTTTGCGAAACCGAGGCGCGAGAAGCCGCTCGCGTTGGTGGCAAAGGAAGGGATCAAGCTCCCTGCCACCAGGCCCGAGTAGGCGTGGGTGAGATCTTCTCCGAGGCCCGGGTGGCCGCGGTGCAAGATCTTCACCTTTCCAGGCGGAAGCGGCGTGCTCGGCACGAAGAGACCGCGCTTCGCGAGCTCTTCCTTGAATCCAGGCTCTCTGAGACGAACGAGTACTTCGACGGGGCCGTTCGCCGCTGAATGGCCATCGAAGATCGGAAGGGTGCCGCCGTGCTCGTGCGCAATGAATTCGGCGGCCACACTCAGTTGTTCGGCTACGACCGTTGCGGAGTTATTGGGGTTGTTCGGTGTGAAGAAATAGACCGGAAAGCCACGGGACGCGAAGTCCTCGGCTGCCGCGCTGAACGCTCGGATCGGGTTGTCGCCGGTACCGGCGGCGAGCAGAACGGGCGGCTTGTTGGGATCCACCGGATGAGCACTCGAGACTCGCTGAAGGAGGCAGACGTCGTTTCCAGGCGTGGGCGTGCCAAAGAGCGCCGCCTGCGTCGGCTCCGCCACCGATTGGCGCCAGGCGGTGAAATAGTTCGGTGTAGGGGTCTTCTTGGAGCCGTGGGTCGCTCGGAGGCGCACGGAGTAATCGAAGAGCCGCGTGCTGTCGGCGCCGCGATTCGATGCGTCGTCGGTGAAGAGCTGCTCGACGACGCCGGACTTCAGGTCCTTGCGCGCTGGACGCACTTTGGGTCCTGGGATCTCGCGGACCGGAGGCGGCAATCCTCCACGGACCAGAGAGGTCTGTCCGAGCTCGAAGGCTTTTCGGAGAAGGGGGTCGACGTCGGCGATCGGCGACATCGTTGGCCGGACACCAGTGAAACCGAGGCTCATGCGGGGCTCTTACGTAGTGGTTTCTCAGCTTATCGCCGAATCGGTGCGGACCGTTGTCCCCTTTTGGCTCAGGCGATCGACTCTACGGCCCGTTTTACGATGGGCACAGCGGACTTCTCGTCCACGACTGGCTCCCCTTCGGCGTTCGTGAACGCGAAGACGAACGGGTAGATCGACTGGGCGACAAACAGGCGCTTATTCTCCGGGTCCTCGGCGAGCCCCAGGTTCTTCTCGGCGGCGAATTGCCGCTCGGCGGCGAGCTTGCCGATCATCAGCCACGCCCCTGCCCGCTCTTGGCCGGTCATGGGAGTCTCGAGACGCGGCTCGACTTGCGCGATCAGACTCGCCGCGACGTCGAAGCCCTGCGTCTCATTCTGCATCTTCTCGAGGTAGCGCTGGTTGATGGCCTTCGCGTGCGTCGGGAACAGCGCGTTCAGGGATTCGATCGCCGAGAGCGCCGGGTCGAAGGTGTACATGTCGTGCTCGGGAGTGAGCACCTGCTTGATGTGCAGGGAGGGCATCGCCTCGGCAAATTCTTGCTCGATCGCTGTTTGCGCTGCGGCGGAGCCCGCTTGGAGCACCACGGTGGTTCTTTTGGCGACGTCCTCGGGTAGGCGCTGAAGGACCTTCTTGAGCTCGAACTCGCTCGGGAATGCGCCGGCGACCCGTGCGGCAATGCCCGCCGGGTAGTCGGGGTCATAGCCACCTTTTTCGACCCACGGTGGATTGGCAAAGGTCTGAGCCATCTGTTGGGTCATCGCGGGCATGAATGGGTCGAGCCGTAGGTGCGCGAACGATGCGAGAAGCTCGGCCATCTGTGGGTCCGCACCGGCGCTCTGCAGCGAGGCGCGCACGAGCGGCCCGAAGGCGGTCGTCATGGCGCGGCCCGGCGCGTTGCCGAAGCTGTTGAGAAAGGTCCAAAGCGCACCACGCATCTCGGGGGTGAGCTGCGCCGATTTCGCCCACTGTCGCCCCGCGCCCATCAGCTCGGGGACCATGTCGAAAGCCTTGAAGAGGTCGGCCTGCTCCGCGGCCCCGAGGGTCACCGCAGGCACGTGCGGCTCGAAGATCGAGACATTGCCGACGTTGTGCTCCGCGGCGATCGTCAGGATGGGCAGGGTCGCGTAGGACAACCCGGTCAGGTGCACCGGCGGCTTGCCGCGGTCCAGGAGCGACGGCCCCGCGTCGCCGAGCTGAGCACGGAGGAGCTTTTCGATCCCATGGGTGAGCGCCGCTGCGATCACGTCCGGGGAGACCCGCCGGTCCGCTGGAGAAAGCCCTGCTTCCCTTTCCAGGATGAGATTCGCGCCCTGGAGCGGCTGGGTCACCTTGATCACGAGCGTGTTCGGCGGGGCCAGCTCCGAGCGCAAGGCATTGGCCGAGTCACCTCGATCGCCAAAGTCGGTCACTCCTGCGCAGTCGAGGATCACGTGCTTGGGTATCTCCCCCGGACGGTTGTTCCAGGTCTCCACGACGAGGCCCGCGAACTGCCCCGCAAACGCGTCTCGAATGTCGACGACGCCGTAGCCATTCTTCTCGAGGAGGTTTGGGAGCTTGCGCGGAATGTCGAGAACGTCGGGTCCCGGAGAAGGGCGTAGGGTGCTGTTGAACGCGCTGTTCGTACGGCCCAGAATCTGAAGCGCCAGCGCCTCCGGGTTCGCGAAGCTGTTGTTTCGCCCGGTCCGTGCGGGGTTACGCGAGCGCAGGGTTTCGAGGGCCGCTTCGAGGCGGCGGCTCGGATCCATTGAAATCATCATGGGGTCTTCTCTCCGGAAAGCTCAGGAGTGTTCGGCAGGGCGTGCAAAGCGCCGGTGGTCATCGCGCTGAAGCCGCGGGTGTACGCCTGCTGCATTGGGAGGAAGCCCGCAGCAGGTGAGAGGAGTCGGCCGGGGTCGAAGAGTTTGCCCGAGGCGACGTAGGGGAGCGGCGAGTAGCCGATCCCGAGCGGGTTTGGCACCAGGAAGGAAACCGTCGGCGCCCAGGAGCTGACGGGACTCCAGGGCAACTCACCGTCAACGGCGATCTTCGCGATCACCTCGGCCATCACGTCTTTGATGGTCGTGTGCGCGGGGAAGGGCGCGAGCAGGGCGACGTGCCCGTCCTCTTTGTCCGCGCCCGAGAGGATCGAGCTCGTCGGGTGGACGTAGGGGCCCAAGGACGGACCCATGACTTCGTCCAAAACGGGCCAGACCGTGATGATCTCATCTGCTACGCGCATCGGGTGTTCGTTCAATCGTCGAATGAACTCGGCCCCCGGCTGAAATCCTGTGGGTCCCAAATAGAGTGGGTGCACCGGGGTGAGCAGGGAGGTGGGAATGCCGTTGCGCGGCGTTGCGATCATCACCGCGCGCTCGAAACGGTGCGCGAGACTCGGCCCGATGTCGTATTCCTTCCCGTTCTCGTCGACCTGCTTGCCGCCTTTGATCGCTGCATCGCGTACGAGGTTGCCGCCGGAGTGAGCGACGGTGACGAAGCGAAGGGATCTTCCCGGTTCCGCGTTGGCGTCCGCGTAGGCCATGATCGCCTCGAGGCGACGCCGGGCGCGCAGAATGAGGGGCTTGTCGAGCTTGGTCACCTGGGAAGCCACCCAATTCCCGGGACCAACGGTCATGCCGAACAGCGCGCGCGATTGGTAGCCGAGGCGGCCGAGCTCGGAGAGGACCACCTCCATGCCGTGAGACCCAGGGAGGGCTGCTGAAAACGGATTGGCGCTGTTGCTGTGTTGGACCCGGTCACCCCAGCCGTTGAAAAAGATGATCGGGTTCTTGGAGATCGACTGGGACGAATCGAGCAGGCCCCCGACGCTCGCGCCGGCGAACCGGTCGAGATCCTCGGCGACATCTGAATAGCCGTTTTGCGCCAGCCACTCGGAAAGGTGCCGCGTCCCCTGGTCAGGAATGTGTGGTGCGAGGGGAGAGCGCCAAAAACGCGCGATCGAGCTCTGCGCCGCCTGCGTTCTGTCCGCCATTCGGGAATCAACCTCCGAGTGTCTTGTGTCGGTGCGATTGCCGATCCGTTGCCTAAAGCGGCGAAAAAGCAGCGCATAAACTGGGACACGGACCCTCTTTCGGCTTCGACGGCGTCATGAGAGGGCACGAATTCGTTTGTGTCCCCATTTCTCAGGAGGTACGAGCGCCGCATGCCCGCGATCCACGACCCGATTCACGGAACCATCGAGGTGTCTGTCCCCGAGCTGCGTTTAATCGATTCCTGGCCGTTCCAGCGATTGCGCCACATCAAGCAGCTCGGGTTCTCTGAGCTGGCCTTTCCGGGGGCCACCCACTCGCGCTACGCGCACTCCCTCGGCGCGATGCAGATGGCCACCTTCATGGTCGATCACATTCTCGCGGGACTCGACCTGCCCACGCCGGACCGGGAGCGCATGCGCCAGACCGTTCGGCTCGCGGTGCTCTTTCACGACGTCGGGCACCCGCCGATGAGCCACGTCTCCGAGCGCGTGATGCCCCCCTTGAGCAAGCTGAATCTCGGCGAGTGGGCCGATGACCCGCAGCGGCAGGCTACGCACGAGGACTACACGGTGAAGCTGCTGATCGACTCGGAGCTGACCGAGCTTCTCGGAGAGCACTTTCCGGACAGCGGCATCACCGGTCCCCGCCTCGCGGGCTTGGTCATGGGGCGCACTCCTCCCGGCGACGATGCGGCCTTCCGGGTTGGAAAGCACGACCTCCTGCCTCTCCTTCATCAGATCGTGTCGAGTGAGATGGACGCAGACCGGATGGACTACCTACGTCGTGACGCCTACTACTGCGGTGTCTCCTACGGCAATTACGACCACGTTTGGCTCACTCAGAACCTGAGCTGCGCCGAGTGGGAAGGCAAGCTCACGATGGCGCTCCACCACAAGGGCGTGTGGGCTTTCGAAAACTTCCTTCTCGCCCGCTACCACATGTTTCTGAGTGTCTACTACCACCACACGGCAATCTGCTTCGACCATCTCCTCGGCCGCTACTACGAGTCGGGTGCCTACGAGCTCCCTGCTGACACTGAAAGTTATCTCAAAACGGATGATGTCGCCCTGATGAATGTGTTGCGCCAGAGCGAAAACCCGTGGGCGAAGGCGGTGGTGCGCCGGCGGGCGTACCGCTTGGCGCTCGAGACCCATGAGTTTGGTACGGATGCCGAGCGCGAGCTCATCGACAATCGACTGCGCGAGGCGGGTGTCGATTTCTTCCGCACGACCAGTAGGGGCGTGCTCTCGAAGTACTTCGCCAAGCGCGAAAAGGTCTTCCCGCTGATGGTGATCGAGCGCGAACGTGGCCGTTTCCGGCGGATCGAGGACTACACGCCCCTCTACCGGCGATTCCAGGAGGCGGTGGCGGTGGAGCGGATCTACTGCAAGCCCGAGCACCTCCCGACCGCACGCGAGATCCTGGCGGGGTAGAGCTCGTCTTTGAAGCGGTGTCCCGTTCTCGGATACAGTCCGCCGATGCGACGATCTGCGATTCTCTCGACGGCAGCAGTGAGCCTCCTCATCGGCTGCCCGACCCCGAAATCACCGCCCCCCGAGGCGACAGGGAGCTCAACGATGCAATTCGAGGTCTCCTTTGCTGCGTCAGTCCGCGACCAACCGGTCGATGGCCGTCTGATCGTGCTCATCGCCCCGAACGACGGCTCCGCGGAAGAGCCTCGCAAGCGCGTAAAGCCCGGGACCCAGGCGATCCAGCTCTTCGGGACCGATGTCGACGGCCTGAAGCCCGGGGAGAGCGTGCGGATCGACGAGCAGGTCTTCGGCTACCCGCACGAGAGCCTCCGCACATTGCCACCGGGCGAGTACGCGGTGCAGGCGGTGATCAACGAATATGAGACCTTCAACCTCGCCACCGGCCACACGGTGAAGCTTCCGCCGGACCGGGGCGAGGGGCAGCAGTGGCACGAAAAGCCCGGCAACCTCTACAGCACGCCGCGCTCGGTGTACCTGGACCCGTCGAAGGCGGCGCCGGTGCAGATCACCCTCGACCAGGTGATGCCAGAAATCGAGGCACCGAAGGACAGCGAGCTCATCCGTCACGTCCGGATGAGGAGCGAGCGGCTGAGCGAGTTCTGGGGGCGCGACGTGTTCCTCGGGGCCCACGTACTCGTCCCGAAGGGTTTCGATGACCACCCAGAGGCGCGCTATCCGTTGATGATTTTTCACGGGCACTTCCCCAAGGACTTTGGCGGCATTCGCGCTGAGCCGCCGGACCCGAACCTCGAGCCCGACTACAGCGAGCGCTTTGACGTGAAGGGCTACAACCGGATTCAGCAGGAGGAGGCCTACGCTTTCCATCAGAAGTGGATGAGCGACGACTTTCCGCGCTTTCTCATCATCGAGATCCAGCACCCCACGCCCTACTACGACGACTCCTACGCGGTGAATTCAGCCAATCAGGGTCCGTACGGAGACGCCATCACCTACGAGCTGATCCCCTTCATCGAGGAGCAGTTTCGCGGCATCGGCGAGGGCTGGGCGCGTTTCGTCTACGGCGGCTCCACCGGAGGCTGGGAGGCGCTGGCGGTGCAGGTTTTCTATCCGGACGAGTACAACGGCTGCTTCGCTGCGTGCCCAGACCCGGTGGATTTTCGCGCCTACACCAGCGTCAACATCTACGAGGACGAGAACTTCTACTATGCCGAAGGGCCCTTCAATCGAACGCCCCGGCCCGCGCACCGAAACTATCTCGGGCACATTGGGCGGACCCAGCGCGACGAAAACCACCTCGAGCTCGTACTCGGTGAGAAGTCCCGATCCGGTCAGCAGTACGACATCTGGGAAGCGACCTACTCGCCGATGGCGCCCGACGGCTACCCCAAACGGCTCTTCGACAAGAAGACCGGGGTGATCGACAAATCAGTGGCGGAGTACTGGCGCGAGAACTACGACCTCCGCTACATCCTCGAGCGCGACTGGGCGAATCTCGGCCCCAAACTGCAGGGCAAGATTCACGTCTACTGCGGCGACATGGACAACTATTACCTGAACAACGCGGTCTACCTGCTCGAGGAATTCCTCGAGAAGGCCGATCCTCCCTATGAGGGTGAGGTCACCTACGGAGACCGTGCAGAGCACTGCTGGAACGGTGATCCCAACGAGCCGAACCACATCTCGAGGCTGCGCTACAACACGCAGTACCTGCCCAAGATGCTGAAGCGAATGGAAGAGACCGCGCCCGAGGGGGCGGACTTGAAGAGCTGGCGTTATTGAGGATGACCATGAATGTAGAGAGAGCGACTCTTCTTGCCCTAGCGACCGCCGTCGCCGCCTGTCCCGTGACGAAGCCCATGGAGGAGCGCGTGCCAAAGCCGCAGGGGAATCGTGTGCAAGACGAGGAAACACAATCGGAGGTACGGCCCGCGGAGAAACCCCCGGGAGACGGAAGCTACGACGATCTGGTGCAGCTCTTCGAGCAGTGGCGCGCTCTCGAAGCCGCGCCGATGAAGGACGGTGCGCCGGACTACACGCCGGCGCGAATGGAGAAGACCCACGCCGAGGTGAAGAAGCTCCAGGCCCTCCTCTACGCCTTCGATATCAGCGGCTGGCCCGTCGAGCAGCAGGTCGACTGGCACATCGTTCGGGCAGAGATGAACGGATTCGACTTCAATCACCGGGTGTTTAAGCCCTGGGCCCGCGATCCGGCATTCTATGCGTCGGTGTGGACCTATCAATCGGACGTTCCAGCCCACGAGGGGCCGACCCACCACGCGCTCCTCGAGCTGTGGACCTATGAGTTCCCGCTGAGCGAGTCCGAGACAGGGCGCATGATCGGTGACCTGAAGGTGATCCCGCCGCTCCTGCGGCAGGCACGGGGCAACCTGGTGGGGAACGCGCGCGATCTTTGGGTCGCGGGGATTCGGAACATCGAAGATCAAAGCGTCGAGCTCGCCACCTTGCTCGAAAAGGTAGGCGAGGACGCGCCCGCGGAGCTGAAGGACGCGATCGTGCAAGCTCAGACCGCGACCGAGGAGTTTGCGGCGTGGCTTCGCCAGCAGTCTTCGAGCAAGACCGGGCCCTCGGGCGTGGGTCAGGAGAACTACACCTGGTACCTGCAAAACGTTCATCTCGTGCCACTGACGTGGGAAGACGAGGTGCACCTCTTGAAGCGGGAGCTCAACCGCGCGTGGGCCAACCTGAAGCTCGAGGAGCACCGGAATCGCGATCTGCCGCCCATGAAGGCCGCGGCGAGCCCGGAAAAATACGACGCGCAGGCCGACCGGG
This sequence comes from uncultured Bdellovibrionales bacterium, assembly GCA_964468125.1. GTDB lineage: Bacteria > Myxococcota > XYA12-FULL-58-9 > XYA12-FULL-58-9 > CAYXVF01 > CAYXVF01. The sequence continues at coordinate 14,697 of CAYXVF010000023.1, forward strand.
CGGCCTCACGTTTGATCAGCTATCTGCGGGACAACGACGTCATGCCCATGAAGGATAATATGGAGCCCGCGTTGCGGGAGCACCTAGGCGCCTTCGTGCCCGAAGAGACCCGCAACTTCTTCTGGATCACCGCGCACTACGACCCGATTCCGCTCTACACGCACTTTTATCATTGGTGGGATCTCGCTCAGATCCGCGACGAGCCGCACGACAGCGCGATCCGTCGCGGGGCGCTGCTCTACAACATCTTCGACAGCCGGGCCGAGGGGACTGCAACGGGCGTCGAAGAGATGTTCATGCACGCGGGGCTCTACGATGAGACCCCGCGTTCCCGGGAGATTGTTTGGATCCTACTCGCTCAGCGCGCGGCCCGCGGTTTGGGCTCGCTCTACGCGCACGCGAATCAAATGACGATGGAGGAGGCTGGGAAGATCCATACGCAGTGGACGCCGCGCGGCTGGATGAAGACCGAGCCCGAGCTTCTGATCTTCGAGCAACACCTCTACCTGCGGCAGCCGGGCTACGGCACGAGCTACGTCACAGGCAAGTACCTCCTGGAGGAGCTCCTCGCGATCTACGCCAAGCAAAAAGAAGACGCGGGTGAGCCCTTTGTGCTGAAGGAGTTCTTTCGCGAGTTCAACGAAGCCGGCGTGATCCCGATGTCGCTCATTCAGTATCAGATGACCGGCATGGATGAGGGCCTCGCCGAGGTGCTCAAAACCGACTGACCGACGCGCTCTCTTTCGCCATCATCCACTCATGAGGGCGATGCGTTTCCAAGGTGCGGGGCGACCCTTGAGCCGCGACGAGCTCGATATACCGTAGCCTTCCCATGGCGAGCTTCTCGTGCAGGTGCGTACCTGTGGGGTCTGTCGCACGGATCTTCACGTCGTCGACGGTGACCTCCCGCACCCCAAAGCGCACGTCATCGCGGGGCATGAAATCGTCGGCACGGTCGCATCGATTGGGGACGAGGTTGAGGGCTTCGTACGCGGCGAGCGGGTCGGCATCCCCTGGCTCGCCTACACCTGCGGGAACTGCGATCCCTGTCGCCTGGGCCGGGAGAATCTCTGCGCCCACGCCAAATTCACTGGCTACACCCGCGACGGCGGTTTCGCAGACTACACCCTCGCCGACGCGCGCTACGCATTCAGGATTCCCGAACGCTATGACGATGCCCATGCGGCGCCTCTCATGTGCGCCGGACTCATCGGCTACCGCTCCTACCGGAAAGTCGATGACGCTCAGCGTCTCGGACTCTATGGCTTTGGTGCGGCCGCTCACATCTTGGCCCAGCTCGCGATCGCCCAGGGGCGGATGGTTTACGCCTTCACGCGCCCCGGAGACGGCGTCGAGTTCTTCGACCGTATCGGTCGGATCGCCATCGATACGACCGTTCATCCCTATTCTCTCGAAGACGCGAACCGCGCGCTCGACGACCTCCGCGCCGGTCGGTTCACCGGTGCGGCGGTGCTGGTACTCTGACGATTTGACCGTCACCGTCGCGGTCGGGCATGGCATGAAGAACGTGCCGATCTTCCTGAACGACCGCCCGCTTCTCGACCGTTTTCGCACCGGAGCCGCAGACGCCCTGCGCCGGGTCTATGAGTTCTACCTCGACGACGTCGTGCGACTCGCACGGTTTGGATTCGTGAGCGGCGCGGCCCGGGTGCAGGGTGAGCCGGAGCGGGGTAAACAGCTCGATCTCGCGCACGATGTTTTTGCCAAAGCCTTCGCCCCGAAGGCGCGGATGAGGTACGACGGCCTGCGCCCCTACCGGCCCTTTCTGATGCGGATCGGCAAGAACCTGTTGATCGACCGCGGGCGAAAGAAAGGGCGAGAAGTCGGTCTGGACGACGTGGACCTCGACGACGACTCGATCGGCGCCCCGGAGGATGAGCACTCGCGTGAAGAGCAACTGCACTTCGAGCGGCTCCGGGCGGCCACCGTCGACTATCTCGAGGGCTGCGACGAGGAGATGCAGCGCTTCGTGCGCCTGCGCTTCGAGGGGAAGACGTCGCAATACGATGTCGTACGCGAGATGGGGATCACCCGTCGCCGGGCGAGAACGCTGGAGAAGCGTGCTCGCGACGGGCTTCGGGCCTTTCTCGAAGAAAAAAAGATGCTGTGAGTGTGACCCAAATCACACGCCCGCTCGTAGGGGCCAACAGATGAACGACGACGAACGCGATATCCTCTTGAATCGACTGCTCGCGGGCCGTGACGAGCCGAGCGTGGTCGAGCGGGAAGCACTCTGGGCCCGGATCGAGGGCAGCGTGCGGCCCCCCCGCCCGAGGCGCCTCTGGTTTGGTGGCTTCGCCCTGATGGCAGCAGCCACCGCGGCGCTCTTTCTGCTCTATTCGCCCGACCCTGAGCTCGGGATCCGCGGCGGCGATCGCGCAACCCTCGAAGTCTCCTGCCTCCGCGCCGACACTCCCGCACCCTGCGCTCCGGGGGCGACGCTGGTGCTCCTGGTGGGGACTCCGGAGTCGAAGCCCTACGTTGCGGCGTTTCTGGAACGTCCCGACGGCGTCATCGAATGGGTGAGTCCTGCGTCGGGCGAGCGCAGTGCGACGCTCGACGAATCGAAGACCATCGGCATTCGTCTGGGCGAGGACCACCCGGAAGGGGAGACCCTTGCCGTGCTGCTCTTCACGCCCACCCCCGTATCGCGTGAGCTCGTCAAGCAACGCCTCGAAGGTGAGACGCCGGACGACTGGGCCCTCATCGAGCGTGGATTCGTGGTTGTGGAGGAGCGTCGGGAATGAAATGGGCGGGAATCATGCCACTGAGCTTCATCGTTCTTCTTGCGGGGCCTCTTCTCGCGGCGCCTGCGGCGAGCGCCCCGCCGGAGAGTGTTGCCTTGGTGATCGGCAACAACGCGAGTCCGGTCGATGAGCCCGATCTCGCCCCGCTTCGCTTCGCCGACGATGATGCACTGCGCTTCTACGAGCTGTTCGAGCGTGCTGCGACGCGCGTCGAGCTTCTTTCGGTGCTAGATGACCGCACGCAATCGCGTCATTCGGGCGTCGCTGCCGTCGCCAAACCTCCGACCCTGACCCAGCTCGACGCGGCCGTCGAGCGCCTGGCGCTCAGTCTCGCGGAAGCCGCCGCACGCGGTGCTCAGACCCGTGCCTATGTGACGTTCAGTGGCCATGGCTCGAGCCGTGAGGATGGCGAGCCGTATCTCGCGTTCCTGGACGGGGAGTTGACCGGGGATGAACTCTTTTCCCGGGTCGTCGCGAAGCTTCCAGCGGATCGCGTGCACCTGATCATCGATGCGTGCAACGCAGGGGCACTCGTGGGAATGCGCGGACGTTTCGACCAGGAGATCGAGGGGGAAAAAGTTGAGGTCTCCCGCGCTGGTCTGACTGCTCTCGCCAAGACCGGAGCGCTCGAGCGCTATCCTCATGTCGGGGTCGTCGCTGCGGCGAGCGCGGGGCAGGAAGCGCACGAGTGGGAGCGGATTGAATCCGGCGTCTTCACGCACGAAGTGCTCTCGGCCTTGATGGGACCCGCGGACATCAACGGTGATCTCGCGATCGAGTACTCGGAGCTGCAGGCCTTCATCGCGGCGGCGAACTCGGCGGTCCGGGACCCAAAGGTCAAGCCGACCATCGTTGCCCACGCACCCCGGGCCGACCGGCGAAGCCCCTTGCTCGCCTTGGGCGAGCTGCGCGACACCGGATTCCTGCGTGGCAAGGCCCCGGGGCGCTTTTACGTCGAGCTTGGTAACGGGCGTCGCTACCTCGATGCGAACCTGAGCCCGGGCGCGCTCGCGGCGATCGCGCTCCCGGCGGATACCCCGCTCTATCTCCGGACCCGAGACCAGGAGGCGAGCGTTGCTGCGTCGTCGGGCTCGGTCGTGGATTTCGATGATCTCGAGCTCCGGGCCCGTACCCTCGCTTCGCGCGGCGCCGCCGATGAAACCTATCGCCGCGACCTCTTCGCCGTGCCCTACGGGCTGACCTACTACCAGGGCTATGTCGACAGTCAGTCCCTCGTCCCTGTGGAGCTCGACGGGGTTCGTGCGGCCATTCTCGAACCGGGCCTCAGTCGCGACGAGGTCATTGCCTACAGCGCCTGGGGGGTCGGAGGAGCGGGTCTCGTGATGGCGGGGGTCGTTGCGGTGCTCGCCGCCCAAACCCGGAGCGACCTCAACGCCACGGAGATCCAACGCGAGGCGATCGAGCTTTCAGACACCTACGACCGTCAAGTCGCGCTCGCATGGGTCGGACTCGGGATCGGTGCCGTCGGTGCCGCGGTCGGTTGGTATTTTTACCCCACCGGCGCGACCCTCCCTGACCCGGCCGGTGGCCAGAGCGTGACGCTCGGGATCGGCGGACGATTTTAGGATCACTTTTTGCGAGCGAGCGACCCAAAGGCCGGGCTCATTCGTAGGGGCAGGCGTACCCCCGGCGCAGGATGCCGGAGACCGAACACGAAAGAGAGAGCTCCTGATGAGATCCAATGCCTTGCTGGCCGCGACTTTGGCCTTCTTGCTGGGCGCCTGCGGTGGCCTCGATACGGACATGAAGCAAGCGTGGAATGCGCCGGCCGATTGCTCGCAGGGCTTTGCCTGTGTCGCCTTTGAGTGCGTCGAGGGGATCCTCGAAGACTCGGATACGGACGGCGACGGCCTGCGCGACGTGGAAGAAGCGCAGGGCTGGGAGGTCGTGGTCGACGAGCAGGGCTTCGGCTGAGACGACGACCGAGGTGACCTACGGCGAAGAGTTCTCGACGACTCCGTGTCCGTGCGCGACTGACTCGTGCTGTTCGTCGATCCTGCCACGGGCATTCCGACTCTAAATCCCTTTGAACAGGTCGCAGACGGCAGTGGCCTCTCCAACTACCGCGCGATTGCGGTGCACCCGAACGGGCGGTTCGTCTACCTCGCGGACGAAGGTCCGGATCAGGATGGCGTGCGAAGCTATTCCATCAACAGCACGGACCAGCCGGACAAGCTCGATCAGATCGACTTTGAAAACGGTGATTTCTTTGGTCCTCGGGAGATCTTCGTCCATCCCGATGGCACGCAAGTGATTGTCACAAACAACTTCATGGCTCTCTCGCCGGAGAGAACGTGCACGTGCTGTCGACCGTTCGCTGACGCGGGGAGCGCCCGCGCTCGCGGATCAGCGTCCGCCGGCGCGGGCGGAGGCGGTTGCGGGAGGGGCGGGCGAGAGCTTCGCCCAAACCTCCGGCGTCTCGTCGACACCGACCACCTGCTTCACCGCATCGAAGGCGCCGGGGATCGGCGCGAAGGCTTCGGCGAGCGAGCGCTCCGGGGCACGCTGGCACTCGGCGGCGAAGATGATGATCGCCGCGCGGAGCTCACCGACACGTGCATCGAAGTCGACGCGCTTGCTGCGAAGTCCTTTCGGAAGATCGGCGCTCGAAAGATCGGTCGCGATTTCGTCGAGCTCGAGCGCTTCTTTGCAGGCGAGGTCGCGGTCGTCGCGCTGCAGGACGGCGTCCTGCCAGAGGGGCTCGAGCACGTCGTTTAGCTCGGCGAGCTCGGACAGCTTCCAGCGCTTCGCTTCGGTCTTGGTCAGGTGCCTCACCTTCGGGGCCCGTTCTGCGACCTTGATGGCCGGGGCCTGCTTCGTGCGCTTGGCGCAGGCGCCAAAGGACACAACGAGAGTGAGAGCGAGAAAGGCGCGGTACAGCTTCGTCATTTCCATCCCATTCCAATGCCGGGGGCGGCCCGGGGGCTTTTTCAGCCCGAAGCTCATCCGCATAACGAGCGCCGGGAGTTTTGAGAAGGGTCACGTGTCCCGAACTGGGAAATCGACTTTGGCCAGGGGTCCCAAGGAGCGGGCCGTGCCTCGGTGCGACACGCCCCTCAAAGAGACCATCGTCGACCTCTTCGACCACGTTCTAGACGCGGAGGGCCTCCGCAACAGCGAAGAGAAGAAAGCGGCGTGAGCCACAACCACGGGCGACTCGAAGAGCACCGCCCGCGGAGTCAAGCCGCCTTGGCTTCCGAGGCCATGCGCCGAAGTACGTAGACCAGGATGCCGCCGTGCTTCCAGTAGTCTACCTCGTTCGGTGTGTCGAGGCGGCATAGGGCGTCGAAGCTCTTGGGACCGCTCTCCGTATGGACCGTGACTTTCATGGTCATCTGCGGGGTGACGTCGCCACTGAGGCCCTCGATGTCGAAGGTCTCATCGCCCTTCAAGCCGAGGGAGTCGGCGTCCGTGCCCTCGGGGAACTGCAGTGGCAGCACGCCCATGCCGATGAGATTGGAGCGGTGAATGCGCTCGAAACTCTTAGCGATCACCGCCTTCACCCCGAGGAGCTGGGTGCCTTTGGCGGCCCAGTCGCGGGACGAGCCGGTGCCGTACTCGGCGCCGGCGACGACTACCAGTGGCGTGCCTTCCTTCTGGTACTTCATCGCCGCGTGGTAGATCGTCATCTGCTCGCCGTCAGGAAAGTGCTTGGTGTAGCCGCCTTCCACCCCGGGCACGAGCAGGTTGCGCAAACGAATGTTGGCGAAGGTGCCGCGCATCATCACCTCGTGATTGCCGCGGCGTGAGCCGTAGGAGTTGAAGTCCGCGGGCTCGACCCCGTTGTCCATCAGGTACTTCGCCGCCGGCGAGTCTTTCGCGATCGATCCAGCCGGCGAGATGTGATCCGTCGTGACCGAATCGCCCAAGAGCGCGAGCACGCGCGCCCCTTTGATGTCCTCCGTCGGCACCGGTTCCGGCTGAACGTCCTGGAAGAACGGCGGCTTGCGGACGTAAGTCGAATCGGCCCAGTCGTAGGCTTTGCCCGCCGGGCTCGGAAGCGACTTCCAGGTCTCGTCGCCGTCGAAGACGGACGCGTATTGGCGCGCAAACTGCTCCGGGCTCAGTGACGAGCGGATCGCTTCCGAGACCTGCTCGGCGCTCGGCCAGATATCCGCCAGCATGACCTTCTCACCGGCCGAGTCGTAACCGATCGGATCGTTCTCGAAGTCGATGTTGGCATGCCCGGCGAGGGCGTAGGCCACGACCAGCGGCGGCGAGGCCAGGTAGTTCATGCGAACGTCCGGACCGATCCGCCCCTCGAAGTTGCGGTTGCCACTGAGAACCGACGCCGCGAGCAGATCGTTGTCATTGATCGCCTTGGAGATGTGCTCGGGGAGAGGACCCGAGTTGCCGATGCAGGTGGTGCAACCGTAGCCCACCAGGTGGAAGCCGAGCGCCTGCAGGTACGGCATCAGGTGCGACGCCTCGAGGTATTCGGTGACCACCTTCGAGCCAGGCGCGAGGGAGGTCTTCACCCAGGGCTTCACCCGCAGGCCCGCTTCCACCGCGTTCTTCGCCAGAAGGCCGGCCCCGAGCATCACCGCCGGGTTCGAGGTGTTCGTGCAGCTCGTGATCGCGGCGATCACCACCGAGCCGTGCCCGATGCTGTACTTCACGCCGTTTTGCTCGAGCTCGACGGTCTTTCCGGGGTCGATGTCCTCTTGCTTCGCCATACTCGCGATGATCTCGTCGATCTTCGTCTTGGACTCGCTGAGAGGGATGCGGTCCTGAGGACGCTTCGGCCCCGCAATGGCGGGAACGATGCTGCCGAGGTCGAGCTCGAGCGTGTCGCTGTAGACCGGGTCTGGGCTGCTCGCCTCGTGGAACAGGCCGGTCGCCTTCGTAAAGGCCTCGGCGATCTGCACCTGTTCGTCACTGCGATTCGTGAAGCGCAGGTAGTTGATCGTTTCCTCATCGACCGGGAAGAAGCCCATCGTGGCGCCGTACTCCGGTGCCATGTTCGCGATGGTGGCTCGGTCCGCGAGGGTCAGCGCCTCGAGGCCATCGCCATAGAACTCGACGAACTTGCCGACGACGCCCTTTTCGCGCAGCAGCTCCACCACCCGCAAGACGAGATCGGTGGCGGTCGCGCCGGCGGCCAGCTTGCCCTTCAGCTTGAAGCCCACCACCTGCGGGATGAGCATGGAAACAGGTTGTCCGAGCATCGCCGCTTCTGCTTCGATACCGCCGACCCCCCAGCCTAGAACTCCGAGGCCGTTGATCATCGTGGTGTGCGAGTCGGTGCCGACGAGCGTGTCCGGATAGACCGTGTTTGTCTTCCCGTTCACGAACGCTACCTTCGCGAGGTACTCGAGATTCACCTGGTGGCAGATGCCGGTGCCAGGCGGCACCACGGAAAAGTTCTCAAAGGCCTGCTGTCCCCAACGCAGGAACTGGTAGCGCTCCTTGTTGCGCTCGTACTCGATCGCGGTGTTGAGGGCGAAGCTCTTCACCGACGCGAACCGGTCCACCATGACCGAGTGGTCGATGACCAGGTCCGCTGGCTGGAGTGGATTGATCTTGTTCGGATCGCCGCCGAGCTCATTCATCGCGTCGCGCATCGCTGCGAGGTCGACGACCGCAGGCACGCCGGTGAAGTCCTGTAGGAGGACGCGCGCCGGGTGGTAGGCGATCTCTTGCGAAGGTTTCGCTTTCGCGTCCCAGTTGGCGATCGCTTCGATGTCGCCCTTGCTCACCACGCGCCCGTCTTCGTGGCGAAGGAGGTTCTCGGCGAGAACCCGCAGCGAGTAGGGGAGCGTTTTCACGCTCGGGAAAGTCTCTGCGAGCTTTTTGAGACTAAAGAAGGTGAGGGTCTCGCCCCCGGCCTTGAGGGTGTCTTTGGTGCCAAAGCTGTCGGCCATGTGGTGCTTCCTTGAACGAGGCTGTCGGTTGTTCGTTTTACTCCCGCGGGGTGTGCCCCGGTCGGAAGCGGTCGCTGCGATCAGGATGTGCTCCCTCCCCGATCGACGGGTGCCTATAGCATTGCGGGGCGGTCGTTGCCATGCCGCGCGCGGTTCCAGCGGTGCGTCTTTGGGGGCAAGAAACCACCGGAATCCTTGAACTTTGCGCGGCTGCCGCTTACATCCGAGTGCGCATGGCGCAAACGGTGGATGAGCTCGAGTCCTGGGGGTTTGACGCGGAGTTTCGCGCGGCCTTCGAGGCGCTGCCCACCGAAGGTCTCGAGCCGGCCCGGGTGACCGTCGGCTACCGGGCGCTCTACGACCTCGCAACCGCCGGCGGTCCGGTCCCGGCAGCGCGCGTCGCGGGCAAATACAAACACGACCACGAAGACGAGGGGGCACTCGCTTTTCCGGCGGTGGGCGACTGGGTCGGCGTCGACCTCTCAAATCGCGGCACGCCGATCATTCGGGCGCTGCTCCCCCGTCGTACCGCCTTCATTCGCAAAGCCGCCGGTCGACCGGACGAAGCGCAGGTGGTCGCCGCCAACGTCGATTGGGTGTTCCTGGTGACCTCGCTCAACGAGGACTACAACCCGCGGCGCATGGAGCGCTACATCGCGATGGCCCACGAGAGCGGCGCGAAGCCGGTCATTGTCCTCAACAAGGCGGATCTCTGCGATGACGTGGACGCGATCCGGGCCGAAGTCGACGGCTACCGGGGAGACACGCCGGCGCACGTGATCAGCGCCAAGCCAGGCGAGGGCATCGAAGCGCTTCGGCGGTATTTCGAGGGGCAGTCGACGGTGGCGCTCCTCGGCTCGTCGGGCGTGGGCAAGTCCACGCTGACGAACCGTCTCATGGGCGATGAGGTTCAAAAGACCCGGGCGATCCGCGCGGACGGCAAAGGCCGCCACACCACGACCAACCGCTCTCTCTTTCAGCTCCCGAGCGGCGGCTTGATCCTCGACACCCCCGGCATGCGTGAGCTGCACGTCTGGGAAGGTGAGCGGGGTGTGGACGAAGCCTTTGCGGATATCGTCGAGCTCGCGGCCTACTGCAAATTCCGCGACTGCAAGCACCAGAAGGAGCCGGGCTGCGCCGTCCAGGCTGCGGTACGAGAGGGCGAGATCTCATCCGGGCGACTCGTCGCCTACCACAAGCTCATCGATGAAATGGAAACGGCCGATTACGACAGCAAGAGTCGGAGAGGGCGTTGAGACCCGGTTAGGCCAGTCGCAAACGGATTGGGCCTTTCGCGCTCGAGGGATCGACGACACGCCCGCCTTGGGTGATCTCGATTTCGCCACGCGCGACCAGACGACGGGCCGCCGACCTCGCATCCTCCATGTGATTGCGCCAGTCGTCCGGATCGACCCGGCGGGCGGCCTCCGACGGACAGATCGACTTTCCCCGGCCTCGTTCGGTCAGCAGATCGAGAATTTCCCGTTCGAGAGCCTCATCCTGCGCTCTCACTTTGCGTCGCCGACAGGCGTCGCTGCAGTAGCGAACGATCTCCCAGTCGCGCTCCCACTTCTTTCGCCATTCGATGGTGCGACCGCAGCGGGCACAGCTCTTCGGCGCATGGACGGACTTTTCCATAGCGGGAAAGATGCATCCTCTTCGCGCGAGGTGCCACAGGCCTTCTCGGGTCGTCGATGCGCTCGAGCGTCGAGCGGATTCGTCCATCGAAGCGACGAGAAACGACCAAAGTCGCCGTCGGCCGAGCACAACGCCAACCCGTGCTCAATCCCAAGCGCTGCCAGATGCGCGTCCATGACGAGCTTCGGGGTGATGCCTCCCGGGGCCAAGAGACTCGCCAGGACTCTCTCGTGTTCTTCGGTCGCCGTCGGACACCAAGTGACGTCGAGGGCGAGCCATGCGCGAACTTGCTCCCAGGCTGCGCATCGACGAGGATCACCGGAATTCTTGCCCCTCGGCGAACGCGAGCTGGACCGCATTCTCGAGCGCCTCGCTTTCTTGATGCGCAATCGTCAAGGTGCTGATGCAAAAGCATCAAATGCTGCGGGCCCGGCTCGGGGACCGCGCACTGGACTGCGACCACGGTCGTGCCCATTTCTTTCGCATGGAACTCGCGTACACCTTGGTTCTCGTGGCCGGTCTCCTGCCCCTCGCCGGGACGGTCCTCGCAAAGAGTCGCATGCCCTTGCGGGCGAACAAGGCCCCGCGCGCCTACCTCGAGGGGCTCGAAGGCTGGCGTCAGCGCGCGGCCTGGGCCGCGCAAAACGGGTGGGACTGGTTTCCGCTCTTCGCGGCGGGCGTGATCATCGCAGGGCTCCAGGAGGCGGCACCGGCCACCGTCAACGCGCTCGCGGTCGCGTTCATCGCCTTTCGCGTCGTCTATACCGCCACCTATGTCGCAGACCTCGACAAGCTCCGAAGCCTCGCCTGGGCCGGCGGCATCGGCTGCAACGTGGCGCTGTTTTTTGTCTGATCGCCGTGGCGTCCATGCGGCCGCGTCGTATGTGCCGTGGAGCCTCGCCCAACCTCACCCGGGCACGTACTCGTAGCTCGACAGCACGCCGAGGGGGATCCCCAGTGCGGCGTAGAAGAGCAAGTAGATCGTCCACACGACGATGAACGTGATCGAGTAGGGCAGCATGGTTGCCGCTAACGTTCCGATTCCGGTGCCTCGTACGTAGCGCTGACAGTAAATGACGACGAGGGGAAAATACGGCATCAAGGGTGTGATGATGTTCGTCGTGGAGTCACCCACACGGTAGGCGGCTTGGGTGAGGTCGGGAGAGATGCCCAGGGTCATGAGCATGGGCACGAACACCGGTGCCAGGAGTCCCCACTTTCCGCTCGCCGAGCCCACGAAGATATTCACGACCCCGGTCAACAGGATGATGCCAACGATGGTCACGAAAGAGGGCAGTGCGAGTGCTTTGAGAGCGGAAGCTCCCTGAAGTGCGAGAAGCGCGCCTAGATTCGAGTTGTTGAAGGCGTAGACGAACTGCGCGATGAAGAACATGATCACCAAGTAGTAGGCCATCTCGTTCATGGCTTTGGTCATGCCCGTGATCACGTCCTTCGAGCTTTCGAGTGTTCCTGCGACCTTGCCGTAGACGATGCCGGGCAAGAGAAAGAGCAGGAAAATGAACGCCACGATCGAGCGCATGAGCGGCGCGGCGAAGGTCGTGATTTCACCGGCGGAGTCGCGCCAGGGTGATCCGCTGGGCCAAGCGGTCGCGGCCAAGATCAGAAGCCCGATCACCATGGTTAAGAGCGCCGCGACCAAGCCCTTCTTTTCCGCCGGCTCGAGTGGCTCCATCTTCGGCAGGTCCGTGAGGTCGCCGTCGAGCTCCGTGTCGTTGAGTCGTGGCTCGACGACCTTGTCCGTCAGCCACCACCCGAGCAGGACGATGAGCAGGGAAGAGCTCGCGGTGAAGAAGTAGTTGTTGAGCGGATTGATCTCGATTTTGGGGTCGAGGATCTGCGCGCCGGCCTGCGTCAGAGACTGCAGCAGCGGATCGAGCGCCGACGGCGCCGGGTTTGCGGAGAATCCTCCGGAGACACCGGCGAAGGCCGCGGCGATGCCGGCGAGCGGATGCCGTCCGGCGGCGTAGAAGATGACGCCTCCGAGCGGGATCACCAACACGTAGCCGGCGTCGACCGCGGAGTGGCTGACGATCCCGACGAAGATCACCATCGGCGTCAGCAGCCAATCGGCCGTCACGCGGAGGAGGGCGCGGAGGCTCGCGTTGATGAATCCGGAATGCTCGGCAACGCCGATTCCCAGCATGGCGACGAGCACCGTGCCCACGGGCCCGAATCCCGCGAAATTCGTGACCAACTTCGAGGCAAACTCGGTGAGCGCCGTGCCCGACATCATGTTGCGCACAACGATCGGAGCGTCGGTTCGGGGGTCGATCAGATCGAAGCTGACATAGGAGAGCAGCCAGGAGAGCACGCAGACCCCGAACAACAGCGCGATGAACAAGATCGCCGGGTCGGGCAGTCGATTTCCGACCCGCTCTACGACCGCCAGCAAACGAAGCGAGAGGCTCTGCTTTTCTTCAGCCATCGCGGTGTCGTATGCGACGCCGAGGCGGTCCACAACCCTTGGGGTGCGGCTGACTCGGGCGCCGGGTCACCAACCGAGCAGAGCGCGGGTCTCGAGGGTTGCAAGCGCCGCATCGATCCCGGCCTCTTCGACCCGTCTTCTCCACGCATCCTGCACGTAGCCGGTGACGCGGACCGCAGCGACCCGCATATCGACGATCCGGCCGCGGTCGTCGAAGCGGTAGCTCACGAGTCCCGGAACGCCCGGCGGCGTACGAATCTTGACCGTGCCCCAGAGCTGCGAGTCGCTGTCGCGCTGAGCTCCGAGCACCCCGACGATTTCCGGGCCGCTCAGCGAGCTGACGATCCTCAGATGATGCGCGAGCAAGAGCGATCGCAACGCCACGCGAAATGGTGCTCAGGCGCGGTCAAAATCGAAACGGTTCGCTCGACCAATGAGTCGAGCGTACGCCTGGCCTGCTCGATCACGACGACGTCAGAGACGCGCTCGGTGCCGCCCGAGCCGGTGCTCGCTGCGCTCACAGGCGCAGCAGCGAGGACGAGGGCGGAGGTCGCCGTGGTCGAGCTCCCGCCGGTGCGCCCTGGGACCCATTGGGAGCTTCTCGCGCCCGCGGGACATGGCAAGACGACCCATCTGCTCGCCTTCGTGCGGGCGCATCCGGGTTGCCCCTACGCCTACATTCCGGAGGGCGAGACGCGACTGCCGGCGCGCTTTCCGGGCGGCGGCTTCACGTGTATCGACGAAGCGCAGCGTTTGGCGCCTCGCCACTTGCTCCGATTGCTTCGCCGGGGAACGACTCTTCTGATGGGGACGCATTTGCCCATGAGTAGCCGCCTCGGTGTCGAGGTACAGCGTTGGCCGATTCCAGATGTTTCACTCGACCGGTTGGAGGCGATCGTGACGCGGCGAATCGAGTTTGCCCGTCGTGGCCCCGGCCCCATCTTGCGGGTTTCGCGACGGACGCTCGTGCAACTCCATGCACGCCATCGCAATGATCTGCGTGCGATCGAAGGCGAGCATTTCGGGGCTCGTCGGTGGCGACCTGTTCGCGATCTGTCAGAGCCGCGATCCATGCTGCCTCTCGATGGTGCCCAAGCGCAAAGCGCGACAGAACGCGACGCTCCCGCTCTTTGCGCGGGCGATGAGCACGCAAACCGTCGCCGAAGACCTCGCCCGTGTAGAGGGCCGCCCGGCCCGGGTCTCGACCGGATTGCGCGGACTGGATGAACGCTTGGATGGCGGCTTCCCCGTCGGCGAGCTGACCCTGATCGCGCAACGACCGGAAAGCGGCGTCCTCGATCTTCTGTCCGGAGCGGTTCTCCGAGCGATGCGACGTCGCTGGCCCGTAGCGTGGATCACCGAACGCCGGGAAGAGCAGGAAGTACAGGCACGCATCACCGCCCTCGCCGCCCAGGTGAATCCCGCCCGCGCAGTTGCGGGACTCTCGAGCGCGGACGACCGGATGGAAATGATCGTCACGCGCAAGAAAGTGCCGTGGTCGCGCCTCGCCATTCTCGCCGGGCGTGCGATCGCCCCCCCGGAGATCGACGAGCTCGTTTTCAGCTACCGACCGCTGATGGTGGTCGGAGAGCTCAGGCCCCGTGCGCCGGAAGCAAGTCAGCCGCACCGTCTCGACTCCTACCGCGAGGGGCTTCTCCGGCTCGCCTCTCTCGCCCGGCGCCATCACGTGGCCATGGTTTTGCTGCATACGCTCCCCCAGAGCTTGGCGGCGCCGCGTGTTGCGGAGCTCCCGGATCGGGGCCGTGTGGCGCAGCTCGCCTCGACGGTGGTGCTGGCGCACCAATCGGACGAGCGCCTGCTTCTCTCGGTCCCGCGCCTGGGGGGCACGCCCTTGGAAGAACCGCGTAGCTTTCGCCTGCGCGGCCCCCTCTTTGCCCGGGTGTGACCGCGCAATTGGGTCCGTGATAGAATTTCCGTCATGAGCGGCAACGACGAGCCCAAGGAAGCCAATCAGCTCGATGCGGAAAAGACGATCCCTATCGATCGTCCCAAGCGACGATTGAGCGGCGAAGTGACCATTCCGATCTCGAGTGGCTCCCGTGAGCCCACGGAGATCTTCGAGCCCGACGCGCTGGAGGCAAGAGCCGTACGAGGCCCTCTGCGGCGCAATCTTCCCCTGATCGTCGCCGTGATCGTCGTGCTCCTTGCGGCGCCGGCGGTCTCCCGCCTGTTGTCGAGCTACCGGGCGGTGGTGCTGGAGATCCGTGACGGTCAGATGCTCCTCATCGAGGGGAAAACGCCGCCACCGCCGCCGCGATGGGTCCGCGAAATTTCGGTGGAGCCCGGGGCGATCGTCGAGAAGAGCGCCGGCGCCTGGGAGCCGATGCCGGTGGAAGGAGAGCCTTTGGACCAGGCCCTCCTCACCTACTACCGCCGATGGACCAATGAATACGAAGGCGTGATCAAAGAGATCCGCCCGCCGGAGGTGCCGGGTGCTCCAAACGTCGCAATCGTTACACTCACGGACGGTTCCACCATCGACGTCTCGCTCTGGTCGCAGGATTTGGCCGGTGCCGCAGTCGGCAAGGGCCTGAGAAAACGCTCGGGCAGTTGGGAGCCCGATCTGATGGAAGTACCGCCGACGCTGGAGGAAGACGCGCCTCCCGGGAGCGAATGAGTTGCGGCTGCGCGGCCAGCTGACGCTGTTGGTGACGGTCACTGTCGTCACCACGGCGTTGATCGCGGTCGCCATCGCTGATTACGCTCTTCGCGGCGCGGTAGAGAACAACCTCGAGGACCGGAGTACGGTCGTTGCCGAGGCGTTGTCGGCGTCTCGCGACGTGCGTGGAGCCGCGACGCTCGTGGCCACGGGTGTAGCGCCAACCCTCGAGCCCAGTATTGCGAACGCCCGCTCCGTTCTCACGCAGCTCGTCGCGTCGGACGCGGAGCTCGACTACCTCTATCTGGGGGTGTGGACCTCGACCGGTGGACTCGTCGATATCGCCTGGGAGCCCGTCGACGGCCCGTCGAATCGCAGGCGACGCCGGGACCCAATCGCTGTCCCGCGAGACCGCGTCGAGTGCGATGTCGAAGCTCGCCGACGGCTCGAGTCAGGTGGACGAGGCCCTCTCCGCGCTCATCTCCGTCGCCGAACGATCCCATCGCGAGATGGGCGAGATCGCCGGTGAGGTCCGTTCGATCGGCCGTGTCGTCGAAGAGCTCGCCCGCGCCGTCGAAGACAGCCGTGCAGCGGGCTGAAACGAACATGCATCAGGCGAAGTCCGCGATCCACATGCTCACCGACACGGCTCAGAACACCGCCGCGTCGATGAGCCAAATGGCCAGCATCATCGCGGCTCAGGCGGGTGAGCACGGCGCGGGCTTCTTGGTGGTGGCGGAGGAGATCAAAGCGCTTTCTGCGAAGACCGCGGGTTCGACACGGGAGATTGCGGCGGTGATCTCGGAGGTTCGTCGTCGCGCAGCGCGCACGATCGAGGTCGCCGAGAGCAGCCTAGGCGTGGTTCGCGAGGAGGCCGAGCGCGTGACCGAGTCGAGCGAAACGCTCGTTGTACAGTCAGTGGCTACCCTGGGGCAGGTCTCGGCGCGAAATCGCGAGAGCGCAAGGGTACTCGCAAGCGCGGTGGACGATGCCGTTGCACGGATCGGGACGCTTGCCGCCGCGGTGGATGAGATCGAGTCGGGTCGGGGCACGGATCAATCGCCGAATTGATCCTCGAGCTTCTTGCTCCACGCGCTTCCGAAAGAGCTCGACCCCAAGGTCTTCACAGCCTCGCGGTAAAAGCGCCGGAGGTGCAGTGGGTCTTCGCCGCGTGCAACGTAGAGCTTCTCCGCTTCGAGGAGCTGTTTGTGTCCGTCCTCCGGTGCGCCCATGTCCGCGAACATCGTGCCCACGGCCTCGAGTGCCTCGGGAAATCGATCGCGTGCGTTGATCGCGCGCTCGAACAGGGCGCGTGCTCTCTCGTAGTTCTTCTTGCGTCGTTCGACCTGGCCGAGCCCGTAGAGCGCGTCCGCGTTCTCTTTCTGATTCGTGAGTATCCCGTTGTAGATCTTTTGCGCAGCGCCGAGCTTTCCGGCGAGGAGCAACGCCTCCGAACGGATGAGACGATATCGCGCATCCTCCTCCAGGTCCTTCTGCTTGCTGTTGATCGCGGCCACCGCTTGCTCTTCTTTGCCGGTGACGAGCAAGGCGTCGACCCAGCGGTAGAGATAACCGACGTTGCCCGGGGTAATCTCGTAGGCCGCCTCAAAGTCGCTCAATCCTTCCTTCACCTTGCCCGTCATCAACCGGTAGCGCCCCCGGGCTGCGAGTAGGCGTGGACTTTGTCCGCGCAGCTGAATCGCCTCGTCGATTGCGGCGAGGGCTTCGCTCCGCGCACCCGTGCGATGGGCCAGCTCCGCGAGCGCGAGTTGAAGCGCTGCGCGCGCACGGGGGGCGACGGGGGTAGAATTGCGCAGGCGTTCGAGCTCGAGCGCGACCGTTTCGATGCGCTCTCCCCGAAGCAAGCGACCCCACAGGTCTCGAGCCGCGCCTTTGACATATCTTCCGTTGGCCTTGCGTGCCTTCTCCCAGAACAGGCGCGCGTTGCGCGCGTCTCCGTCGTCATCGTAGGCGTCGCCAAGGGCGGTCGCGTAAGTGGGCTGTCCGCCACTGAGCTCCTGCGCGCGACGCAGATTTTCCGAGCCTGCTGCCGTCTTGCCGAGCGCGCGCTGCGCCAACCCCAGAGGAAAATAGATCTTCTCCGACGTCGCCCCCTTCGCCGTCAGCTCGCTCGCGATCCCCTCGACCCGCTCGTAGTCGCTCTCCGCGAGAGCCACGAGAAGCTCCGCGGAGAAGCGTTCCGGCTTCTCCACACCTTCGTCGACCGCCCGGTGGGTGTAGTCCTTCGCCTTCGGCATGGCCGACGCGTCGCCATGGTCGGCCCAGAGGAGTGCCTGGGCCTCCGCCGCCCCCGAGAGGGCGAAGGCGTTGTCGGGAACGACGGCCAAGGACTGCTCGAAGATCTCTGTCGCCTTCACCAGTGCCGGGTAGTCTCCGGCAGCGAGGAAGCTCATCGCCTCAAAGGCGAGCGCTTTCGCTTCATGGGCGCGGTTTGCGTTCCAAAGATAGACCGCAAAAACCGCCGCGAGTACCAGGAAGCCGAGCCCCACATGTAGGAGCGCCCGCTGGGGGGTCTCGCGGTCCGGATCCTCGGTTTGAAACCCCACGAGCGTGTCCTGCGCATCGGACTCCGGGACCTCGATGTCTTCTCCGAGGTTGCGCAACAGTTGAGCGGCGCGCGGATGGTCGCGCTCCGAGGTGATCACTGCCCGGAGGTGTCGTCGCGCGTCTTCGCTCCGTCCGGACTCAAAGGCGAGCTCTCCCAAGAGCAGCTGCGCGCGCGGGTTGCGCTCGAGAGTGCCGGCGGTGGCGGCCTGATCGAGCAGGCGCGCGGCCTTCGCGTTATCGAAGTCGTCAAAATAGCCCTGGGCCAGGAGCACGAAGCGGTCGGCGGTGGTCGGGGCGCCGAGGTTTTCGATCGTCTGAATCGCGTCCTTGGCGCGACCCTCCTTCAGGTAGAGGAGGGCGAGACGGTCTGCGTACTCTTCGGGCTCGTCGCGATAGGCCTTTTCGAGGCGGGCCAATTCAGCCCCGGTCCGAGGCGCAACGCTCATCTGTCGAGTCCCTCTTCGCGTCCCCACGCGCCCGATCGTGTCAAGACGATCGTGGGGTAACAGGGGCCGCTCGAGACGTCAACGAGCGGTGCTGGCGCGGTCCATCGCCCGAATGGCGTATTTGAGGAAGTCCTCGCACAGCGTGAGGTAGCGACCATCGCCGCTCTCTGCGTAGCAGCTGTAGAACTGAATGCAGTGCTGGAGCGGAGCTTGGTCGGTGTTGCGATGCTCGACCGCGTGGGTCAGGGCGGAGAACCAGCGAACGCCTCGTCGGTGTTCCGGGCTCAGCGGCTTACACACTTGATAGGTCGATGCCTGCTTACCTGTCGCGGTTTCCTTCATCTCCGGCCTCTCCAAACCTCGAGTTGCTTATTCGGGTTATCGGGTGAGGGCCCGAGGTGGTGCGTGAAAATGCGACACGCGACCTGTTTTTTCCTTAGCTGCGCCCGTCGGGGCTCAGGACGCTACCTGCGCGTCGCGTCATTCTGCGAATCGGCGAGCACCCGGAGGGTCTGCGCGGTCCCACGCAGGAGAATCCGCGCACGGGTGATGAGCTTCTCCTCCGCTTCGGAGAGGGCACGCAGACCGGCGCGGCGAATTGCGTCCTCGAGGTCGTCCATCGCCGCCTCGAGGGCACCGCCCTTCAGGCGCAGCTGTGCCCGGTTGACCCGGGCATAGAGGCCGTCTGGGTTGAGGTCGATCGCCCGGTCGTAGTGGCTCTGTGCGTCGTCGTCCTCGCCGAGGGCATGGGCCACGGCGCCGAGCATGCTCTGAAAATAGGCGTCGTAGGGGTTTGCCATCGCCAGCCCCTCGAAGAGGCTGTGCGCGTCGCGGTAGCGACCGCGTTCGTAGAGACGGTGTCCCGCCGCGGCCACGCCATAGGCGTCGAAGACACTCATCGCCTGGAGGTCGTCAAAGCTGATCTCACCGACGAGAAAGCGGTCGATCGGCTCCTGAGGAACGCGTGCGATCGACGGGACCGCCGCGTCGATTCCCCCGCGCGCCGGCGACGGAGGTAGGCCGGAAGGAATGCTCGGGGGGAAGGGGATGTTCTCGTCGTTCGCCACGTCTGGCGAGAATAGCACAAACACGTCAAGGGCCACGACCCGCGGGGGTGATCGCGGATCGTGGCCTTCGCGCTTGCTTTGACGTTGAACGAAAAATCAGTGCGTCGCCGAACCCTCGCCGCTGCGAGCACGGTTCAGAGCCTCGACGATGACCTTGGCTCGGGCCACCGCCTCTTCGCTCTGCCCGTCCACTGCGATGTCCAGCGCGTGCTGCGCGGAGACGAACGCCGCGGACCAGTCCTCTTGCTGGAGCGCGAGCTCCGAAACGTTGACCCAGGGCTCGACCATCTTCGGGTCGATCTCGATGGCCTTCTGATACTGAATCGCGGCTTGCTCCTGCATGTCGAGCCGCAGAAATGCGGTACCGAGCAGATTGCGAAACCACGCGTGCCGAGGGTTCAACGACACGAGCAGCTCGAAGACCTTGCGCGCGTCGTGGTACTTGCCCGCGCGGAACTGGCCGCATCCTACCTCAGCCAGGGCGTAGAGGTCGGGTGCGGTGAGGCCGTAGAGCTCGGCGAGCGTTTTTTCGCCGGACAGGTACGCCAACATGTTCTCCGCGGTGAGCGACTGCGTGAGCGACGGGGCGAAGTACCAGACCTCGCCTTCCTCTGCCTCTTCCGGATCGAAGCCGCCCATGCCGATGTACTTCGGCAAGCGCTTTTCGATCTCCTCCAGAGAGAGCTCCTCCTTCGAGTCGCCCGTGAGGTCGATGGGTGTGTCTTGCATCGTTTGTGCTCCTCTCAGCGGATGTTACGGACCGGCACCATCGCCATGTCGTGGAAGTTCTTGCTCATGTTCGAGATGAGCTCCATCAGCTGCTTCAGAATCTGAGTCATGAACTGCAGCTCCTGGATCAGGACCGTCTGGCTCTTCATCTCGCCGTTGAGCGAACCGTCGAGGTGATTCAGGACCGACTGTGCGCCGTCTACGAGCGCGCCGCCCATACCGCCGGTGAAGAAGTTCACGACACCCTTGAGCATGCTGCCCATGCCCTCACGCATTTCGCGTCGGCGCTCGAGCTGCTCGGCGACCATGATCTCTTCGAGCTTGAGGCGCATGCGCTTTTCGGCGCTGTCGTAGACGTGCCCCATGACCACCATCAGCAGATACTCGATCGGAATGCTCGAGTTCCGAATGTTCGAAATCATGTATTCGTCTTTTTGAATCTGGATCATCGTCTCGCGCACTTCGCGGGCGCGGAAGGCCATGCCGGGGGCGCCGATGAGACGCGAGCCGCCTTCGACGGCAAGCATCGTGGCAAAGGTTCCGCCCGTGGGTAGGCCCGGGAGCAGCGGCGCCACGCGTGTGGACGGCATCATGCTCATCAGGCCTGTGGTGACGCCAATGCCCGCGGCTCCGACGGACGCGATGTCCCCGAGGTTACCGAGGCTCAACTCCCCCGACGGGCTCACGTAGTTTCGATCACCGAAGTTCGCGAGGAAGCCGCCGGCGGCCCCGCCCGCAAACAGCGACGCGAAGGCGGCGCTGATGTCCATCTGCGCTTGTTCGTTTGGCGAGCCGGTCTCGTTCACGAGCCCCTGCCGCTGACGTTCGTCCCGTGGCTGTTGCTGTTGTCCACCCTGACCCTGAGCGTCTGGATCGACGGTGACGTCTTCGCGGAGGGCGGTATCGAGGGTGAGCTCGAACTCGATGTCGCCGACGTTCTCTCCGTCGGCATTGAACTCGTCATTGACCCGAACCTGAGCGCCGTGATCTTGGCTCTCTTCACGGAAGTGGCTGCGCATCGCCGAGCGAACGTCGTCGCGCACCCTCGGGTCCGGGTGGTACCAACCGGCGCGAATGTCCGCGAGGGTCATCTCTCGGTCACCGCGGCCGCCGACGCGTCGCTCGTTTCCGTTCGGCAAGGTGTAGGTGTACTGCTCGCCGAGGTTGTCGGACATGTTGAAGGTCACGCGGTCGAGCTGTTCGTGGGAGTAGCGCTCGCCTTCCGCCAAGGAAGGATCGAGCTCGGTCATGCTCATGCGCCAGGTTTCTCGCCGGTTCGCCTGAATCGCCGAGAAGCCGGAGGCAGGTCCCATCGCGCCGGTGAGCATTTGTGCGCCTTGGCCGAGGAGTCCCTGATCCCCTTCCACGGCGACCTCGCCGGAGAAGTTGTAGTCCCGCAGGTTGTTGCTGGTGGGCTGAACGAAGTTGTCCGCGGCGGGAGCCTGCACCTGTTGCGCTTGGCGGGTGAGCAGTTCCGGTTGGCCCGTAAACGATCCGAGCTGGGCTAGAATCGCCTGGAAATCCAACCCGCCAACGTTGCCGGGTGCCATCGACCCGTTACTGACTCGTTCTGCCATTCTCTTCCTACTCCTCGGAAACTGAGGGTCACGACCAGACACACCTGTGCCTGAGCGACCAACCGGGTTCGTCTTCGTTATCGGGAGGGGCGGAGGAGAGTTGCTCGATTTTTCGATCTTTTTTTCGCCGAAGCGAGCGCGCTAAACAGGTGGGCACGCGCCGTTCTATAGAGCCTCAATCCATACCCAGCGCGGGCCGCGCTGGTTGATCTTTTTTCTCCATTGGTGCGGAGCCTGCGGGGCGCCTCGGCTAGCGGCGCGGGAGCATCGCCATGATCGCCCGGGCCTTCTTGATGAGGGCGCCATCATTGCGACCGGCCAGCCGCAGGGCTTGCTCCAGATCCGACCGCGCTTTTCCCCATTGTTGCGCCGACACGTAGATCTCCGCGCGATTGATGTAGGCTGAGACCTCCCGGGGAGCGACTCGGATGGCGTAGGTAAACTGCTTGAGCGCCTTCTGCGGCTCCCTGGCGCGCCAGTAGATGCAGCCGAGGGCGCGGTAGTAGTAGGCGTTCTTCGGGTCGCAGGTGACGCAGCCCTCGAAGAGAATGCGCGAGGCCTCGGTCTTACCCTGCAAGAACAACAAGTAGCCCTGGGAGGCCACCGAGTAGAGCTCCTCGTCGGTGAGTCCGAGGATCTCCTGCAGGGTGACTTTGCCTTGCGACCAGCGCGTGACGAGCGACTCGAGCCGCTTCTTCATTTGCTGGCCTTGTTGGCGTCGATCTTCGGCCACGTGGGTCGCCTCGCGCGTAGAGCGGCGGCTCTCGGTTGGAGAACGCTCGCACGCTAGTGTGACCGAGGGGTCGGGGCGAAATCAACTCGGCGTGCGCGAAGCCTTGGAGCGGCTCAGGAAACTCCCGTAGCCTGGTGCGCCTGAACGAAGGTCGCCATGTCGTAGAGGTTGCGCTCCACGCGCTCCGCGGCGACGAGGCGTCTGAGCGAATCCTGCATCAAGGAGGCGTTCGCGACGTTGCGTGACTGCATGTCCTCGATCACCGAAACGAGCTCACGCACCGCCGGGCTGTTCAGCTTGGCGAGGACACGGCGAGTCATGTCGAGCATCTTTGGCGGGCCCTCGAAGGGGTTGAAGCCCGGGTCCGATGGGCTTGCGAGGCGGCTCAGGTCCGAGCCTCCGCGCACGAGGGCGAGCCGCGCCTCGGTCACCGCCGGGGACGCCATGGGTGCGATTCGAACGTCCGTTTCGGGCTTGCCGCGGTCGGATTGGACTTCGTCCGCGGTGTAGCCGTAGTTTGCGATGTTCGCGGGGACCCCGCCGGTGAACACCTGGAAGCGGGAGAAGTTGTTTTTTCCGATTCCGCCGTCAGCCATGATTGAATCTTACACCGCTCGAGCGGCCCGCGGTTGGAGAATTTCGAGCGATTTCGCTCACTTTTTCTTCTTCTTCTGTTCTTCGGCGAGCCCGTAGACGAAGTTCAGGACCTCCGCCACCGCTTCGTAGAGCTCTTCTGGGATTTCGTCGCCCACCTCGAGCTGGTTGAGGGCTTGGGCGAGCGGCACATTGCGTACGATCGGGATCCCGTATTCCTTGGCCGCCGCCTTGATCTTGTCCGCCCATATCCGCGTTCCCTTCGCCACGATGGTCGGAGCAGACCCGTCTTCCCGATCGTAGCGCAGGGCGACGGCGATGTGGTCTGGGTTCGTGACGACTGTGGTTGCGCCTTTGACCGCGGAGGGGGAGGCGGAGTTGACGATTTCTTGGTGCACGCGTTTTCGCTCCGCCTTTTGATGAGGGTCCCCTTCGGACTGTTTGTACTCCTGCTTCACGTCGTACTTCGACATCATGTTGTCTTTGATGTAGCGCCGCTTCTGATAAATCGCGTCCGCGGCGGCGATGATCACGAATGCCACGCCAATTTTGAAGCAGAACTCCACGATGATGCTCGCGATCACCGAAAGGCCGATGCCGAGGTCGCTGCGGATCATCATCACCACGTCCCCGATCGCGTCGCGCAGGGCGAGGTAGGCGATGTAGCTGATGATCACGAACTTCACGGTGGTCTTCAGGAGCTCGACCACCTTCTTCATGTTGAAGAGATTCTTCAGACCGTTGATCGGATTGATCTTCTTGAGGTCTGGGGTGATCGGCTTGAGCGTGAATAGAAAGCCAATCTGCGCGAGCGTCATCGCGGGTTTGATCACGAGCTCCGCAGCGAGCGGGGGCGCGGCGCACAGAAGCATGACGACCAGAGCGTCGTAGAGGATTTCGATGCCGGTGACGTTGGGATCCGGTCCGATCTTCGAGGCGACGAGCAGCGCGTTATGGAACAGCCCGAACAGCTTGCCGCCGATGTAGGGCATGGAGAGCGCGAGGACCGAGAACACCACGAGGAAACCGATGGCGCTTGAGATGTCCTGGCTCTTCGCGACATTGCCTTCCTTGCGCAGCTTTCTCAGCCGCTCCGGGGTAGGCTCCTCGGTTTTTTCGCCGGTACTCCCGTCGGACACGCGCTCTTGCTCCTCGCAGCCGCGATGATGGCCGTGCCGCCGGACCTTGGCAAGCGGCTCGACTCCACAGCAGGGTGGGTCTACAGTGGAATCCCATGGTCGGGAAGAGTGGTAAAGTCGGCGGTCCAGGCGGGCCCACGGTGGTCAGCGGCGAGTCCTCCACCGGGTTGCCCGCCCAGAAAAAGAGCGCGACGGATACGCGGGACAGCTTCACCCGCGGGGCCCGAGCCCAGGCGCCCAATGTGCCCGCCCAGGCGACGGGCTTCGCCCGCGAGGTCACCGGAGCCTCCAACCTGTTTCAGCTCGCCCGCACGAATCCCCAGGCCGCAAAGCAGCTCGTCGCGAGTCTCACCGCGCAGGCCACCACCGCCCTCAACGAGCTCGAGGCGGCGCGCGTTGCGGCACAGGCGGTTCTGGAAAAGCTCGCGAAGGAGCGCTTCACGAAAGAGGCGATGAAGAAGCAAGCTGAAGAGCTCAAGAAACAGCGCGAGAAGCTTTCCTCCCTCAAGCTTCGCCACCAAATGGCATCACGGAAGATGGCGCTCTTGCAACAGATCGCCGGTAAGCTCGGAGATCCCCGGCTCGACGACGAGATCGACAAGCTCTTGCTGCAATATCGCAAGCACAAGACCGACTGGGGCCGTCGCTACAACGCCCTCGCCATGGGGCAGAGCCTCTACGGTGACCTGCCGGACACACCGGAGCACCTGCAGGAGGTGGTCAAAGCCAACGTTCACCCTGTGGGTCGCGCCCGGGAGCTCGGCGAAGCGTTCGAAGACTTGTCGCCGCGAAAAGTGATTTCCGAGCTCATCGCTCGGAGCATCGACGGAACCACCCGCGTGGTCGAGCGTGAAAGCCAGACCGCCGCCAAGCGCGGCGAG
Source organism: uncultured Bdellovibrionales bacterium (assembly GCA_964468125.1). GTDB lineage: Bacteria > Myxococcota > XYA12-FULL-58-9 > XYA12-FULL-58-9 > CAYXVF01 > CAYXVF01. Next base: position 39,788 of record CAYXVF010000023.1, read on the forward strand.
TACGGCGAATCGATTCAGAACTATGCGTTCCTCTCCGAGATCATGGAAGACTCGCTGAAACGCGACCCTCTCAAGAACGATGAATGACGAGCTCTTGCTGTTGAGCGAAGAGGACCTCGCTTTCCTGCGGATGGTCCTCGAAGTGTTCCCGGTCCCCGAGTCGCCCCTGCGCTTTCTCGACGATGAAGAGCGCGAGCCCGAAGACCCATCCGCCACCTTCGAGTCGCTGGTGGAACGTGGACTCTTCGATGGCTCTGGCGCCGGGGCGACCGAAGCGCTGCGTGCACGGCTCGGTCCCGTGAGCGAATGCCGGGCGCGCGTGTCCCTCCATCTGCGTGGCGACGGAAGGGGGCTCGAGGAATTTCACGAGTTCTTCGTCACCGAGAGCGGTGCGGTGGAGTACGCCCTCACCGACGAAGGACATGCTTTTGGCGCCCCTACGAGCGAAGTGGACCTCGCGCGTCGACTCGCGTCGATGTTTGAGACCGCGCCCGAGGGCAGCAATCGCGAGCTTCGCCTCTCTGCCGGCGACTATCTCGCCTTTGCCGTGTTTGCCCGAGACGTGCGCGGCAAGGACGAAGAGGCGCCGGTCGACACGATGAGCATCGAGGAGGTGCTCGCCTATTTCGAAGAGCCAGAGACGCCCTTCGTAAAGTCTCCAGACGAAGACGCCTGGGTGAAGTCCGTCGCGAACCTCGCGCGTCTGCGTGTCTTGGTCGAGCGGGAGCACGGCTACGAGCTCCACCCAACGCTCCACCCCCTCGCCCGGGAGCTCACCGCCGACGTTCACTCGGCGGTCCATCGCTTCGATTTCCTGGACGATCAGTGGCTGATGCGCGAGGTCAATCTCTATCCCACGCAAGATACGGTCTACCGTCTGGGCACGGCGCACGACGGTTCGGTGGTGATCCAGGAGCTTTCGGTCTCGGGCCTCGAGTCGGTGCTCGCGCGCGTGGTCTCGACGCTCCCAAACCTCCTCGATCCAGACGCAGCACCGCAGGTCGCGTCCACGGAAGCGGACTGAATCACTGGGACGCGTTCTGGCGGCCGAGATCGAGGAGATCGAGGGTCGTTTCCACCTCTTTGAGCTGCCACACGACGTAGTCTTGAATGCGAATCGCCAGGGGCTCGAGGAGGATGAACATCATGATCACGCCGGCGATCGCTTTCACCGGCATCGACATGAAGTAGGCGTTGAGCTGCGGGGCGACGCGGTTCAGAATCCCGAAGACCACGTCGCTGATGAAGGTGGCGGCGACGATCGGCGTGGCGACGAGAACTCCCAGCATGATGAGCTCCGCGGTGAGTCGAATGATGTGCTCGAAGAACGGCACCATCGCGTCGTCCGAGAGCTTGAGCGCGTAGTTGAGGGGTAGCTTCTCAAAGCTCAGCGCGTAGTACTCGATGAACCAGCGATGGCCGCCGAGTGCCATGAAGAAAACGATCAGGAGCTGATAGAGCATGTCGCCAAACGGCGTCGCCCGTTGGCCGGACTGCGGCACCATGACCTCTGCCATCGAGCTGCCCCGCACCGTGTCGATCAGGCGTCCGGCGACCTCCATCGACCAGAAGATCTTCGAGATCACGAAGCCGAGCGTTACGCCGATGAACACTTCCTTCAGCATCAACAGGAGAAAGGGGATCGGCGAGATCGGGATGGGCCCATAGGCCCGCGCAGCGTCAAAAGCAAAGGTGTAGACGACCAGTGTCAGCCCGATGGAAAGACCCATCTTGATCTCGAAGGGTGCGGCCTTCGAGCCGAAAAAGGGCGTCATCGCGATCATCGACGCGGTGCGCGCGAGGATCATGACACCAACCAGGAGCTGCTGGTTCTGACGCAGGGCCTCCTGGAGCTGTTGTAGAATCTCAGGCACTGGGTGTCAGTAGACGTAGTTGGGGAACTGCTCGAAGCAGAGCTGGGTAAACTGCAGAAGCACGCCGCCGAGCCAAGGCCCGAGCGCCGCCAGCGTCCCAAAGATGACGATCATCTTGGGAACGAAGGTGAGCGTCGCCTCCTGCAGCTGCGTCACCGCCTGGAACAGCGAGATCGACAGACCGACCACCATCGACAGGATGATCGGTGGACCGCACACGACGATGACCATCAACAGGCCCTCGTTCGTGATGCGGAGAATGAACTCGATGACTTTCGTGTCCATGATGAACCTCCGATCAGGCGTAGCCGATCACGAGCCCCTTGGTGATGAGATACCAGCCGTCCACCAGGACGAAGAGTAGAATCTTGAAGGGCAGCGAGATCGTGGTGGGTGAGAGCATCTGCATGCCGAGCGCCATCAGGATGTTCGACACCACCATGTCGATCACGAGGAAGGGCACAAACAGGATGAAGCCGATTTGAAACGCCTCCTTGAGCTCGCTGATGACGAAGGCCGGAACCACCACCGTGAAGTCCTCGTCCGTCAGGGTCGCCCGGTCCTGGGGTTTTCGCATGCGCCAGGCGAGCTTGTAGAACATGTCTCGGTCTTTGAGGTGCGCGTGCTTGATGAGGAAGGTGCGCAGCGGATGTTGTGCGTTCGAGGAGACCTCGATGATCTGGTCCACCGTCGCCTCGGCCAAGGTCTTCGTCGGTGTCTTCTGCGCCAGGAAGATGTCCTTCGACTGCTGGTAAATCTCCAGACCTACTGGCGTCATGATGTAAATCGTCAGGACGATGGCGAGGCCCGTAATCACCTGCGTGGGCGGGATCTGTTGCGTCCCGATCGCCTGGCGCACAATCGAGAGCACCACCGCGATCTTGACGAAGGACGTGATCATGATGAGCACGAAAGGGACGAGCGCGAGACCCGCCAGTGTCACGACCAGGATCAGAGGTCGATTGGTGATCGACTCCTTACCCATCACGTCGCCGATCTTCTGTGCCCAAGCGGCCGAAGCCGCGAGCAGAACGAACGCGCTGGCCGCGACGACGCTGAGGCGCCGGGCCCAACGCACCGGAGTCCCGCGAGCCTCTCGAGGGCTCGGCGATCCGCTAGCTTTGACTTCAGGCTTCATGGGACTCCTTTGCGGTGGCTTCCAGAACGTCACTGAATGACGGTCGGGCGGTGTTGCTGTCGTCTCCTGGGGGGGCATGTCCGTTGATGCCGGGATCGATGTCGCAGAGGTAGCTGACGCCGCGCTCGCCCGTGCCGACGAGAATCCGTCGCTGTCCGCCGAGCTCGAGCATGATGACGGCGTTCTTTCCGTCGAGCATGGTCCGCTCGACCACCTTGATCTCACGGCTGCTCTTGCCCGTGAGCCCGGGCACGCCACCGCCTTGCAGCAGGCGGCCGAGACCGAGTTTAAAGATCAGGTAGATGAGCCCTACGACGATGGCGAGTGCAAAGACCGTGCGGATCAGCTGACTCGTGAGCGAGCGCTCTTCCTCCAGCGGCTCGTTATTCTCCTGGCGCACGCGGTCGTAGGTGGACAGGGGAGGACGATCCGGTGCCAACTCGCCGGTCTCCACGGGTTCCTCACCCTGAAGAGCGGCGTCCGCCGGGGTCGCCGTAGATGGCTCAGCCTGAGGAGCAGCGTCCGCGGGCGTCGCGGTCGGCCGTTCGTTCTGAGGAGCAGCCTCAGCCGCGTCTCGAAGGGGCGCCTGTGCACGCGAGAGCCCACTCAGGAGCACCGTCCCCAAGAGGACAGCACCGATCACTGAGCTGCGCGTCTTTCGCATCAAGATGAGGGCCTCGGTGCCCCCACCACCTTGAGGAGTCGCACGCCGAGCTCGCCGTCCACTTCGATCAGCTCCCCGCGGGCGAAGAGCTTGCCATTGACCGTCAAATCGACTGGATCATTCGCCCCGCGGGGCAAGCGCAGGATCTGCCCCTGTCGCAAGCGGACCACCTGCGCGGTGTTCATGTTGATGCGACCGAGCTCGACGACTACGGGAGCGGGGACGTCACGCAGAAGGTTTTCGGTGCCGCCCATGTTGTCTCCCGGGCCAACGGCTGCGCCTTCGCTTTCCATCTCTGCGTTCTCGTCTACCATCACGTCCTCCTGAGGTTGCTCTTGCACGACGATGTCGACGATTTCAACGCGGGACTGGTCACCATCATGGGTGAGCCGAACGCGCAGGCCTCCATTTTGACCGGTGCCAACGTGTACGCGGGCAAATCCGGCCACAAAGCCCATCTCGAGTCCGATCTCGTGGTTTTCGAGCACGATTATATCCCCGGGCTCGAGCTGCGCAATATCGTCTGGGCCCAGGTCGAGGCGCGCGCCCTCCACGACCGCCGGAACGGCGGTGACCGGCAGGCTCTGAAACACGCTGCGCATGTAGTCGAGCTCCGGCCCGGTGGGATCGCTCTGGGGGAGAGGAGAACGAAAGCTCGACCGCACCAGGCTGTGCGGGATGAGGATCCGCGCGTAGCCGACGCGCTTGCCCGCAGCAAAGCTCGCTCCCACCAGGTAATAGCTCGTTTCGCTGTCCGTGATGTCGCTGATCTCGTCCACCTTGGAGGCGAAGCGGTCGAGGCTCAGAGCGATTTCTCGGCCGCTCTGCCAGCCGTCGTGCACGAAGTGGATGACTTTCAGGAGGAGAAAGGACAGCACTCCCTGCTCGATTTCAGTGAGTGGCCGCAGAATGCGCCCCGCCTCACCCGTTCCGCCGAGGAGGCGGTCGATCACGAACCCCACCAACCCCGTGTCCAGATCCACGAGGATTTTGTGCTCCGTGGGGGAAGCGCCCAGGACGAGTAGGCAGCCGGTGGAGGGAAAGAGAGCTGCGAGGTCGCCCCGGGTCATCGGCTGGAGCTGGGGCTCGGAGAACTTGCACGAGACCTTGAGGTAGCTCTCGATCATGCTCGCCAGGCGCGTCAGAAAATCTGCCCGAAAGGGTCGGTGGGTCAAATAGCCGGCGAGCGCCGCTTGCAGGGAAGCCTGCTCGGCGGTGTAGCGAGGAAGATTTGTGAAGCGAAAGGGCCGGACGGAGGTCATGTACGTCTTATCGGGCGAGAAGGACCCGGGTTCTTCAGAACGCTATCCCAGCGCCTGGAGCTACCGCAAGGACGCACTCACGCGGTGTGACGCCACAGACTTGGCACGCGGCCCCCTTTCGCCGTAAGGCTGAGCGAGCAAGGAACGGAATCGAGGAGCGGTGGTGTCGGTCGAAACCGTATTGGGATTTTTTTCGTCTTGGATCGTCTATCTCGGGATGCTCGTGCTGCATCTCGTGCTTCCGGCACGAAGAGTCACCGGCTACGTTCGCGACGAGCACAGCGGCGAGCTCTTGACCTACCGCCTCAACGGCTTGCTCGTCCTGTTGGCCTCCATCGCCATCTTCTACAGCCTGGGACGGGCGGAGCTCGTACCGTACGATTGGCTATACGTGCACCGCTGGGAGAGCCTGCTCGGCGCGGTCACCCTGGGTCTGCTCTTCACCTTCGCGGTCGTTCTGCCCGCCCCGCCCACCGGCAAATCCTTCCTCGCCGACCTCTACCTCGGGCGTTACGAGAACCCGCAGTGGCTCGGCCGACGGGTCGACGCGAAGATGTACCTCTATCTCGTCGGTGCGGTCTTGCTCGAGCTCAACCTCTTGAGCTTCACCGCACATCACCTGAATCGCTATCCGGCGGATCCTTCGCCAGGGGTGTTTCTCTACTTGGGACTCTTCTCCTGGTTCGTCCTAGACTACCTCTACTTCGAGCGCGTTCACCTCTACACCTACGATCTCTTCGCCGAGCGCGTCGGCTTCAAGCTCGGTTGGGGGTGCATGGCCTTTTACCCGTACTTCTACACCGTCGGTCTCTGGTACGCGTCCGATCGCCCCAATCCAGGCTCGTCCACCCTTTGGCTCGTGGGCTCGGCGATAGTTTTCTTCACCGGCTGGTCGCTTTCGCGCGGAGCGAACATGCAGAAGTTCTACTTCAAGCTCGACCCGACGCGGTCTTTCCTGCGCATTCGACCGGAGACGGTCAGCGACGGTGAGCGCACACTCCTCGTGAACGGCTTTTGGGGCGTGTCCCGGCACGTGAACTACCTGGGCGAGGTCTTGATGGCCACAGGCCTCGCCCTCTCCCTCGGCTACCCTGGCGCTCTCTGGCCCTGGCTCTACCCGATCTACTATGTCGCGCTCTTGTTTCCGCGCGAGCGCGACGACGACGAGCGCTGCGCGGCGAAGTATGGCGCGCTCTGGGACGAGTACCGGAAGCGCGTGCCCCGTCGGATCATTCCTGGCGTTTACTGAGAGCCACGCGCTCGAGCGGTGACCCGCTGCCGGCCCGGCGCTCTTCCGGCGAAATCCCGGACCAATCGTCCGTGGCCCGCTCGCCGGCCGCTGGTGTCACCACGACCGGAATCCCGGTCAAGCGTGCCATGCCCGAGATGAACTCGAGCGCGCCGGGCCCGTCGCCCGCGAGCAGGTTCGCATTGACCCCCTCCGTTTTCTTCGCCACTGAAAGTCCGCGCGACTTCTGGTGGCCCCAACCGTGCGGTAGCGCCACGACACCACGCATCAGGTCGTCGGAAAAGCGGCAAGGGATCCGAACCGTAGCGGTAGCCGAGGTGACGTCGACGACGTCTCCTTCCTCGATCGATCGAGCCGCAGCGTCCTCTGGATGAAGGTAGAGGAAGTTCGTGTTGCGTGAGCCGCCGACCAAGCCGTCGTGGTTGTGGGTCCAGGAGTTGTGGGTCGTGTGCACGCGCTTAGTGATCAGGCGGAGCTCGCCAGCGTGCGCCGATTCTTCCGCGAACCAGGTTTCGAGCACTCGGGCCTCCTCCAGAAGGGCCGGGGCCGCGAGGTGTAGCTTGCCGTCCTCCGTGAGCACGCGCTTGCCGAGAAAATCGTTCCCAGGGTTGGCTCCCGGTCGCGAGCGGCCGTCGCCTTCCTTTGCGAGTTTCTTGAAGCTGCCGTTCCCGGTGAGGCGCAGCATCAGACTCAAGATCGCCTCCTGGGGAACCGCTGGGAGTCCGCCTTCTACGTCCGCTCCGTGCCAGCGCATAGCGAGCTGCAAGAGCTTCTGCGCGATGCGCGAATCGAAGATGTTCACCCCGGACGCCTTGGCGAGCTCGACGTAGATTGTGGCCTCGTCGCGCTGCTCCGGCGCCGGTGGGATCACCGCCGTTGTCGCCTGCACGTACGGTCGACTCTGCATCCCAAGGAATGACGGGAAAGAGAAGGGCATGTCCGGCCGCTGCAGCGGCGAGGTGCAGGGAAGCACGTAGTGCGCCATGGATGCGGTCTCGCCCTGCAAGATGTCGAGGCTGACCAGGAGCTCCAGCTCGTCGAACGCCTCGCGGAGGCGACCCGAGTTTGCCATGGTGATGAGCGGGTTGCCGCCGGTGACGAACAGGGCGCGCACCTGTCCCTCGCCGGGGGTGAGGATTTCGTCCGCCAGGAGACCTCCTGGAAATGCGTCGTTGACCGATGGCAAGCCGCCGACGCGCGAGCGTGTGCCGCCGACGAGCTGCCCCGACTTCTTCATCATCTTCGGAAAGTCGAAGAGGCCGTTGCCCACCAGTGTCCCACCGGGGCGGTCGAGGTTGCCGGAAGCGAAATTGATCACTTCCTGGAGCCAGAAGCCGATGGCCCCGTGTCCGCCCATGTTGACGCCGGTTGAGGAGTAGAGGGCGGCGCCGTTTGCGTTGCCGTAGACCTCGACGAGCTCTTCGAGCGTCGAAGGGGCGATGCCCGTTGCCTCAAAGCAGCGTTGGGGCGTCCACGGGGCAACGAGCGCCTGGATTTCCTCCCAGCCCGTGGAGTGCTCCTCGACTCGGGCTCGGTCGACGAGATCGCGTCGGATGAGCTCGTTCAGGAAGGCGAGGTAGAAGAACGGGTCCGTACCCGGCCGAATGAACACGTGCTCACCCGCGACCTTGGCGGTCTCTGTGCGGCGTGGATCGACGACCAGCACGCGGCCGCCACGTTTCTTGATCGAGCGAATGCGGTCGATTGGGTTGGAAACCTGACCGAAGCTCCACTTGGAGACGGCCGGGTTTGCGCCGACGATGAGGAGACACTCGATGTTCTCGACGTCCGCAAAGGGCTGCAGAAACGGAAAACCGTAGAGGTGGGTCGCTACGGCGAACTTGTTGCTGCAGTCTTGGGTGGCGGATGAATAGAACGAGCGCGAGCCTACGCCTTGCATAAATCCGTGGGCGAAGATCGGGTGGAGCATGGCAAAGCCCGCGGCGGTTCCGACGTACATCGCGATCGAATCGGGGCCGTGCTCCTCGCGAAGCTGACGCACCTTCGCGCCGATCTTGCCGAGCGCGTGATCCCAGCTCACGCGTGCATAGTCGTCGCCGCGCCGCTCGATCGGGTATTGGAGCCGGTCTTCCGAGTCGTAGAGCCGGTGCTGCTCGAGGCCTTTCTTGCACGCGAAGCCGCGGGTGGCGACGTGATCGGCGTTGGGGCGGATCCGAACGACCCGTCCGTTCTCCACCTCGACGTTGAGCCCACAGAGGCATTCGCAAATGCGACAGAATGTCTGATGAACCTGACCCATGGCCCGAGAGTGCTATCACGAGTGCGGAGGCCGCGTACACGGCCCCTCCGAAACAGGCGTGACTTCGAGGCTTTCGGAGCGACTCCGCGGCGCACCGCGTCGGCGCTCAAACCGCTCCGGTGATCTCGAGGCTCTCGAGCGACAGATTTGCGGCGCTCTTCAGGGTCTTTGCGAGCTCGGTGTGGCTCGCCTTGAACATGCGGCCGAAGTTGCGGTTGTCGGTGAAGACGCGGGCGTAGATCTTGTTGCCCTCAGCGGTCAGCACCATCGACGTGCCTTCGAGCTCGCTGCCTTTGAAGTCGATGTGCACTTCCGAAAGGCCCTTCTGGTTTACCCCCACGAGAACCTGGCGCACGATCTTCTGAATGATCTCCGGCGGAATGCGTGGGGCGGAACCGGCGCCCTGCGCCTCCGCGGTGGCGGCTGCGCCGTCGACTTCACCGATGGCGCCGACCCCCGCGAGCTGGTTTTGGTGCCCGTCTCCGTCATGCGACGCGCCTCCGCCCATGTCACCACCGCCGGTGCCGGACCCGCTGCCGCGCCCTTCGTCGCGATCCACCGCTTGCACGCGCTCCTGTTTGTCCATGTCCTTCTTTTCGCGGACCTGCTCCTGCTGCGTGTTGAACTCGCGGACCTCTTGGTTCTCGGTGTTTCGGTGCGTGGTCTCGGCCTTGGTGTGCTGCAGATTCTGAGTGCCCTGCTGCTGAAGCGCTTGCTGAAACTTGTTGGCCTGAATGCCCTGGCGCGCGAGGAGCGCGTTGCTTGCCTTGGCGCGGGTTTGAGTGGCCTGGTGCTTCACCGCCTCACCCTCCTGGCGCTGCTTGGCGGCGTTGGCCTTCGAGGTCTGTTCCTGCTTCTGACCGACGAGCTTGGAGAACTCGTCCGAGCTCTTGCGGGAATCCTGCAGAGCCTGCTTTTGCTGGCGGGCTTGCTCCAGGCGCTGCTTTTCATTGTTCTCGTTGACGCGCGTCATAGTGTCCTCGTCCCGTCGTCTCCCCGCTCGGCGCAGGGCGCATCTCACCTACATAGTCGCATTCACCC
>CAYXVF010000023.1:49375-63473 GCA_964468125.1 uncultured Bdellovibrionales bacterium
TCAAAGCGTTCTCAGCTGTTTTTGGCCCGGTGGATCGCTTGGGCAATCTCGTCCATGCGGTTCTCTTCCCGGACCATGCGCTCCCGCTTCACCTCTTCCTCCCATTTTTCGCGATGTTTCTCGAGGGCCTGGAGGTCCTGGGTGGCGACCATGACATCCTGCCGTGCGCCATCGACGTCCTCCTGGCGCTGGCGGATCACGCCCTTCTGTCCGTCGATCGCGGCCTTCTGAGCCTCCTCCTGCTCTTTGAGGCGCTCGATGTACACGTTGGCACCGACCACGCTCTGGGCGCTCATCTCGCCCCGCATGGACTTCTCCGCGTATTCGCGCATCTTCGCCTCGCGCTTGGCGATCATGCGGTCGAGCTCTTCCTCCATCTCTCGGAGGCGCTTCTGCTCTTCTCGGAGCGCGTTGAGGCAGGTGGCGAGGTAGCGCTCGGTCTCCTCTTTCTTGCGCTCGCGCAGCTTGACCAAGGTCGCGAGGCGGTACTCGGGTTGAGGAGGCATGGGGGGAGGTTAGCACAGCTGGGGCGACCTCGGGGAGATCCGAGGTCGCCGCCAGTAGTGCTGGGTCAAGGCGTCGTGTAGGTCACCTCGACGTTGTAAGAGGACCGGCTCCGCGAATAGCCGCGGACCATGAAGTAGGCCTCGCTGACGCCCGCAGGAACGGTGAGCGAGCAGGTCTCGTTCGAGCCATTCAGATACGGCCGGCACGAGTAGCTCTGCGTCGTCGGGGGCGCGCCGAAGCGCACGTAGAGGTCCGCGTCGTTGTTGCCGGTCATGACCGCGGTGAAGGTCGTGCCGGAAACCACCGAGAGTGGACCGTAGTCGTCCTCCGCGCGGCGAGCGACCGAGCCGCTGAAGTTTTCCGTGACCTCCGTCGGACCACTCGGCGGCGGCGGGGGTGGAGGCGGGTCCCCTCCGTCGAGCGGCCGGGTATAGGTCACGGTGAGAGTGTAGGACCCGGAGGTGTAGCCCCGAACCATGATGTACGCCTGAGATTCACTGGCGGGCACGGTCAGCGTGCAGCGCTCGTTTGCACCCGCGATGTAGGGGCGACAGTCGTAAGAACCCGTGGTGGGCGCCGCGCCAAACCGGACGTAGAGGTCCGGGTCGCCGCTGCCGGTCATGACCACATCGAAGGTGGTCCCGGGCACGACCTCGAGGGGCGAGAAGGTGTCCTCTTCGCCTTGAGCGACGCTCCCGGACGCGGTGCCCGTCACCTCTTCGCCCTCCGGTGGCGGCGGCGGCGGCGCACCGGGCGCGCCATAGAGAGCCTGCGCGCCAGCGACGTCGAGCGCGGTGATCAGGAGCGAAAAGTCGCTCGTCCCGTTGCACTGCGGGTAGTGCATCACCGAGTCCGAGTCGTAGGCCGTGAGTGCCCGCCAGTTGTTGTCCTCGAAACAGGTTCCCGCCTCCGGTCGGGTGTGCTCATGGCGGAAGCCGAGGACGTGACCGAGCTCGTGGCGAATGATCCCTTCCAGGGTGAGCGGCGGCGAGGTGCTGTAGGAGCTGCCGTCGATCAGGACATTGCGCTGTGAGCGCGGGTAGTCAGGAAAGAACGCGCGGGCCAAATACTGACCGCCTGCGTTCACCGGGCGGACGTCGAACAAGACGTTGTTGTTCGACGCAGTGCAGTTGCTGTCCTGGCTCGTGACGTGAATGAAGTCGACGTTCGCGGCCGCTTCCCACTCTCCGGCAGCGGACGCCATCGCAGCGACGGTTTCGGTGTAGTTGCTACCGAAGCCCGTGCTCACGCAGTAGGTGAGGTTCAGTTTCTGAGTGTCGGTCCACTTGGTGTCGACACCACCCGAGGTGTTGACGATCAGAGGTTCACGCTCGATCGGCGGAAGCTGGACCCGCTCTTGCACGTCGATCTTCTGGAGTCGGTCGTAGAACGCCCGCAGGTTCTTTCGGCCGAGGACCGGCTCGTCGCCGTTCACGATGAAGATCTCCGAGCCGAGCTCGTGGCCAGGCTCTTCATAGACCAGATTCTGAAATTCCTCCCAGCCCAGTTTGTAGGTCTCCGAGCCGCTGTCTTCAATCACCGGCTCGTTTGAGCCGCCACAACCCACGGCTCCGAGTAGGAGGCCAACCGCAAAACATCTCGAGAATCGATACCGCATTCTTCAATACTCTCCCTTGTCCACCGTCCCCAAAACCGCGGGACGGCAAGGGCGCATTGAAGTACGCCACGGCGTTGACACTCAATAGAAAAGTGCACGTCGCGAAAAAAAATGCCATTCGGTGTCGCACATCTTCCGACAGACTAGGGCCTGATTTTTACAACTTTACCAACCACGATCGCGCGCCTCGGTGTACCGCTCGGGCCGAGATTGCGACACGTGTCGTGTAGGATTCTGTGAGACACGGGTTGGTGCTGGGTCGGCGGGAGGATGCGGATCCTACGACGTGCCCGTCAGGACTGAAGAGCCTGCTCCAGATCCGCGATCAGATCTTTCGGGTCTTCGAGGCCGATCGATACGCGGATGAGCGCCGATCTTGCGATCGCTTCCGCCGCTTCGCCTTGCACCGAGTGCGTTGCACTGGGCGAGACCATCAGGGACTCGGGCCCTCCAAAACTCGCCGCGTGGCTGAAGATCTCGACCCGCTCAAAGAGTTGGTCTGCGGCCGCTTTGCCGCCGGCGAGCTCGAAGGAGAGCATGCCGCCGAAGCCGTCGAAGAGCTTTGTTGCCCGATGGTGCTGAGGATGGCTCGGGAGCGACGGGTGTCGGACACTCGAGACTTTGGGGTGCCCTTCGAGCCACTGCGCGATGCGTGCCGCGCTCTCGTTTTGAGCGTGTACTCGCAGATCCAACGTCTTCAAGCCACGCTCGAGGAGGTAGCACGCGTGCGTATCGAGTGAGCCGCCCACGTGGTCGAGCGTTTCTTTGATGGAACGCAGACGCTTGGCGTCGGTGGCGACACAACCGGCGATCACGTCCGTGTGCCCGTTCAGGTACTTGGTGCAACTCTCGATCACCACATCGAAGCCGTGCTCGGCCGGGCGAAAGTTGACCGGGCTCGCGTACGTGTTGTCGATGATCGAAACCAGGCCCTTCTGCTGCGCGAACGCGACCGCCGCTTCGTGGTCCGCGATATCGACTTTCGGATTGGTGATGGTCTCGACGTAGATGCCCTTGGTTCGCGCCGTCACCTGCTTGCCCCAGTGGTCCGGCGCCTGTGGGTCGATCGGGGTAACTTCGATCCCAAACTTCTTTAGCACGTGCTCGATGAGACTGAGTGTCCCACCGTAGAGCACGTCCTGGACGAGAATGTGATCGCCGGGACCGAAGAGGGTGAGCATGGTCGAGGAGATCGCCGCCATTCCGCTCCCGGTGATGAGCGCGGCCTCGGTCCCTTCGAGGGCGGCCAAGCGCTCACCGAGTACTCGGTGGTTCGGCGTGTTCGACAGCCGCATGTAGCCGACGTCGTGGTAGCCCTCTCCGCGATACTTGTAGGTCGTGGCGGGGAAGATCGGGGTCGTGACCGAGCCTTGGAGCTTCAGCTCCCCTTCGTGGATCGCGCGGGTGCGCCGAGACTGGCTCATGGCTCGCTCACGTGGCGTCGGCGAACATGTCGACCAGGTTGCGAATCGTCGTCTGCATGTCGTCCTTCTCGTCGAGTCCCTGCTTTAGAAACGCCTCGACCTCTTCGATCTTGTCGATCGCGTAGTCGGTCTTCGGGTCGCTGCCGTATTGGTAGGCGCCGAGAAGGATGAGGTCGCGCTGCTTTTCATAGGTCGCGAGGACTTCGCGCAGCTTGCCCGCGGCCAGCTTGTGTTGTTGCTCCACGATCCCATTCATCACACGAGAGAGGGATACTGGGACGTCGATCGCCGGCCAGTGGTTCCGGGCTCCGAGCTGGCGATTCAGAATGATGTGACCGTCGAGAATACCTCGAACCTCGTCGGCGATGGGCTCGTCCATGTCGCCGGCCTGCACGAGGACCGTGTAGAGGGCGGTGATCGACCCCGTGTCGTCGTTACCCGTGCGCTCCATCAATCGGGGGATCTGCGCGAACACGCTCGGCGGATAGCCCTGGCGCGCTGGAGGCTCACCAATGGCGAGGCCGATCTCGCGCTGCGCTCGCGCGAAACGGGTCGCCGAGTCCATCATGAAGAGCACGCGCTTGCCTTGGTCGCGAAACCACTCAGCGATGGCGGTGGCTACAAACGCCGACTTCAGGCGGACGAGCGAGGGCTGGTCCGATGTCGCGACCACGGTCACGGACTTTTTGACCCCCTCTGCGCCGAGGGACTCTTCGATGAAGTCACGGACTTCGCGACCACGTTCGCCGACGAGACAGGTGACGACGACCTCCGCTTCCGTGTTCCGGGCGATCTGCCCCATCAGCGTCGATTTTCCGACACCCGAACCGGCGAAGAGGCCGACGCGCTGCCCGAGGCCGACGGTGAGCAAGCCGTCGATCGCTCTCACCCCCATGGCGAGGCTCTCGGTGACGCGTTTGCGTCGCATCGCGTTGGGTGCGGGACGGTCGACCTCCCACTCCTGCAGGTCGCCCACGTGGGCGAGATCTGGACCTTCGTCGATCGGGCGACCGAGCCCATCGAGAATGCGGCCCAGGAGCCCCCATCCGCACTTGATCGAGAATTGTCGGCCCGAGGGGAGGACCTCGCAATCCGGTCCGATGCCGTAGGCGTCACCCAATGGCATCAACATCACTGCCTCGTCTTTGAAGCCCACGACCTCGCTGACGATCCGCTTGCCGAAGCCAGTGTCGATGTAACACATCTCGCCGATGCGGACGCCGGGGACGGTCGCCTTGATCACGAGGCCAGCAACTTCCGTGACCCGGCCACGAATGTTGATGGTCTCCGTCTCTTCGACGGCGCGAATGTACTTCTCGAGGTTGATGACCGGGACGTCGAGATTCAGGTCCATTCTGCTACTGCCCCGCCATGCTCACGTCCATCAAGACGCGCTCAAAGATTGCGAGCTGAGTTTCGAGCTGTGCGTCGATGCTCCCCGCGTCCGTTTCGATGACCACTCCGTGTCGGGCGACGTCCGAGTCTTCGCGAATGCCGATTTCCTTACAGCGGCTCAGAACCTCCACGAGGTCTGGTTTGTGCTCGCGGATCATCTGGTAGTCGGCTGGGTTGACGCGCAGGTAGATCTCCTGCCGCTGGCGAGCCTTGTCACTGAGCGCCTGTTTCACGATATCCACCACTGCTTCCGGGTGGAACTCGAGCTCCTTGCCGAGGATCTTGCGGGCGATGGTGATGGCGAGCTCGCGCAGCTGAGGCTCGACCTGTTCTTCGAGCTTGCGGAACTTTGCCGTGATGCTGGCGATGAGCTGCTGCACCTCCTGCGCCGCGGCGGCCTTGCCTTCCTCGTAACCTTGCGCCTGGGCCTGCCGCTTGATCTCTTCGGCTTCTTCGCTCGCGACTCGAATGATCTCATCGCGGGCGGACTGCGCCTCGGCGAGGATCTTGTGCTTCTCGCTCCGCGCCTCGATGGTGTCTTTCTTCTGGATGTTGCCGGCGCGGCGCGGTCGGATCTCCTGGGTGAAACTCGGCTCAGAAGACCAGTCTTCGGTCGGCTCCGGCGCCTGTGTGCTCTTGATTACCTTCGGCATGGTGTCTCCGATTCTGCCACCGCGATTCGTTTTTCGACAGTCTTTGCTGCTTCAGCCCTCAAACTGGTCCATTCCGATCCCGCGTGGATCTCCCATCGCCTCGGGCTCGCTCGGTCGCTCGTCGAGGGCTGCGATCGAACCCGCCGCATCAAAATAGCTCATTTCGGCTTCCGCCCATCGGGCATCGATGGCCTTGTCGCGGGCCAGGCGGACGACGCGTACGAGAATCGAATCCTGGAGTCGCTGGAGCATGCTCGCGTCGTATTCGCCGGACTCCCGCACCTTTTTTACGAAGGTCACAAACAGCTCGCCGGGGCCCTTCGGGAGGCGCTGACGCATTCCGCTCGCGAAGCTCTCGTCCTCGAGGAGGCTCGCTCGAGCGATCCGCCACATTCCGGATTTCTGAAACAGCTCCTCCGTGTCGCGAAAATCGACCACCACCTTCGCGAGAAAACGCTGGGCCGCCTTCAGGTCCGGCAAGTCCGTATGGGAGGCGCTTCGAACGGCGAGGATGAGCTCCTCCGCCTTGTCCCGGGGCAAACGCCGGCAAAACTCCGCGAGTGCCATCGGCCCAACGGAAACGAAGGCCTGGCTCAGCTCGACCAAGCCGAGGGCGCGCATCAGCGAGAAGAGGTCGTTGCGCTCGAGCTGGAGAATGTCTCGAAAGGCGAAGCCCTTGCGGGTGGGCCTCGGCATCGGGTCGAAGCGATTCTCGAAGATTTCCCGAACCGCGCGCACGAGCTCCAGAGGAACGCGTTTGATTTCGTTCTTTGGAGGGAGCGCCTGACGAATGCCTGGCGGAAGACGTTTGAGCACGGAACGGACCGTGGGCGTCGGCAGGGTGA
Source organism: uncultured Bdellovibrionales bacterium (assembly GCA_964468125.1). Lineage (GTDB taxonomy): Bacteria > Myxococcota > XYA12-FULL-58-9 > XYA12-FULL-58-9 > CAYXVF01 > CAYXVF01. The sequence goes on from CAYXVF010000023.1 coordinate 55,818, forward strand.
TGAGGACGCAGGCTACGACGCGCGCGCTCTCGCCTTTGAGCCCCTGGAGGATCCAGGTGGGGTCGATCCGTTCCACGCCTCGATTGGCGCCCGTGGAGAGCGCCTGCTTCATTTCGTGGACCATGAAGGGCACGCGCTTCTCGGTCGGGATTTCGAGGAGCGCCTGAGCCTTCTGTTCGAGTCGACCCCGCGATTCCTGCGGCAGGTGCTGAAACAAACCGATCTCTTCGCTCCCCCCCACAGTGAGGGTTGTGAGGAGGAGCATCGCCTCCCTATCGTCGAGAGGTTCGAAGAACGGGTGCATTCAGTTAGGCCACCCCGCTCGCGCTGTCGCCGGGGCGTCGTCGCGCCTTGGCGATCTCGCTTTGCAGTCGGATCAGGCGACCGCGCACCGAACGCAGGCGGGCTTGGGTGAAAATGATGAAGGCTCCGAGGATCAAGATCACCGCAGCAAAGGCTGCCACCCCCGTGTTGAGCTGCTTGTTGCTCCAGCACTGGAGGCCCTGGCAGCCCGCCACAGACGTGCCGTCGCCGACCTTGTCCATGATGCGCTTGAAGAGCGGCGAGATCTGCTTGGGACTCATCAGCACCGTGACGTTTTCTTCCGTGAGCTTTTCGACTCCGCGCGCGACCAGGGTCTTGACCTCCGGAATACTCACTGGCTTCGCATCGCCAGCGCCCGGGAGATAGACCAGCGCGACACTCGCCGTCGTGGGGGGCGGCGCCTCACCGCTGGCGCGAAGCACGGAGTCTTCGGGCATGACAATCTGAACCTGGGCGTCGAGGATCCCGTTGATGATGCGCAGCTGGTTTTCGATCTCGCCCTCGACCGCCTGAAGGAATCGGGCTTTTTCCTGACTGGCACTCGGGATCAGACCACCCTCGCCAAAGACGTCGTAGCCCAGGCCGTGCTCGCGGGGCAGATCGTGTTGGTTCAGGATCGTGATCGCATCGAGGCGGCGACTGCCCGGAACCTTGATTTGGTACGACTTCTTGCGACCGTCATCGATGACGTTCTTCGACCCCGTAATGCCGTCGTAGGCCAAAACTTCGATGATCTCGTTGGCCTGTTTCTCCGTTGTAAGGTCGCGAACGATGACCTCCTGGGCGCAAGCGGTGGCACACATCAGCACGACACAAAGCGGGGCTCGTCTCACAGTCAATCCTGGCTCGGTCCTCAAATGTTCACGACAGACGCGATGGTGTCTCACATCATGCCACAGAGCAAAGGCCCATGGGCGCCATTGTGTCCGGTTTTATCGGCGATCGCGAGAGATTCGGTGCGGGTGAAGAAACCCGCACCGGGTAGGGGGAAATTGGCGCTAGACCTGCGTGTTCATGGTCTGCTTCACGCCGCTGGTGGCCTTTTCGATGACCTTGGACGTGAGCTCGAGCTCCTGGGTGAACTTGTAGACCCCGGCCTGCATCGCGATCAGCTCCGGAGGGCTGAACTGGCGGCCTGAGAGCGCCATGTTCATGATTTCGGTCATCTTGTCCTGACCGTTGACCATCGACTCGAGCATCTTTGCGATCTTCGACCGCTCGGTTTGAGCGGCCTCACCGACGCGCATGGTGGGGCTCGTCGCCTGAATCTTGGCCTGGGCGAGCACATTCGCCGCCTTACGCGTGGCCTGCACGTTTTCGGTCTTTTGGACCTCTTGCACGCGCATGCTGTCGAGCTTCTGCGCGAAGTCGCCGCCACCTCCCCCTGGCTTGGTCTGGTTTTCGAGCTTGGAGATCTCGGCTTGCGCCTTCTGCATCTCCTTCATCAATTCGCCCGCTGCTTTGCCGAGACCGCTTCCGGTGGGATCAGCCATGAGACCTCCAGGCTTGCTCTATGTCGAAGAACGGCAAGAGCCGTTCGAATGTCGTCTTCTAGTCCGAAGCGTCAAAAGTGTGGGCGCAGGCGGATCGCTGGGGACTCGCTGCCCGACTTTTTAGGCTCCAGGGGACTTTCCCAGCAGCCCTGCACTTCGGTTGAAAAAATTCCCATTAGAGTAGGAACTTTCGCACAATCGCCGTCAAGGTGACACACACAACGCGCTGCGTTAGGGCGCGAGCGCGCGCACCATGCCCCGGTTGTGCTCGACGACGTACAAGGTGCCGTCCGCGCCGACCTCGAGCCCCCGGGGCTCGGCGTGGGTCGCGTCCGCCCGCGGCACCGGGTCGATGGTCACGGTGCTCGCTCCGGCGCCGGAGAAAACCGTCGACAGGCGCGACGCCGGGTCGCTGCTCTTCACGTTCGCGACCCGGTAGATGACGTCGTAGTCGCTGACGTAGAGCGCCCCGTCGGCGCCGAAGTCGAGGTCAAAGGGCACTCCGATCTGCGCGTCGCGCCCAGGAATCCCGTTGGGTGCGGTCGTGAGTCCGCCCCCCAGCACCCGGTCCAAAACCACAGGATCGTAGGAAACCACCTTGTAGACCAGGTTCACGCTTTCGATCCCCAGCACCGACGGACAATTGCCGGACAATGAGTCGGTGACCCCGATGTACATCGTGCCTTCGTCGTCAAAGGTGATTGCGCCGGTGAGAGAGTAGAACGTGTTTTCCTCGCAGATGCCTACGCTCGCTCGGCCGACGAGCAGCCGGGTGAGCTGCGTGCCCTCGACGAGCGAGATCGTTCGGCAACCGCTGTCGAAGGGGTGCACGCCGTCGACGATGTAGAACGCGCCGGGCTCGCTAGGATTGACCTCCACTGCGTGGGTTCGCCGGAATTGGGCGTTGAGGGCCACGCCGGTGGTTCCGGTCGTGACATTTCCCATGCTGTCCACGAAGTCGCACCCAAAGCTGTAGGCGCCCGCGCTCTGAAAGATGATGGGCTCCGGCGTCGCGTCGAGGTCGATGGTCAGGATCTCGTATTGGGTGGCCATGTGCAAAAGCCCGCCGTCCCGGGCGAGCCCCGCCGGCTGTGTGAAGGTGGCGAGCCGCGCCGGACCGCTCAGGCCTGAGCGTGCAGGGCTGCCATTGCCGGCGATGATCCGGGTTTCACCCGCGGGAGAAATGGCGACGAGACGCCGACCGTTGAAGCTCGTCACGTAGATCGTGCCATCGTCGTCTTCCACGGCGAACTGCGGTGCGTCCAGGAAAGTCTGGCTCGCCGGGCCCGCGCTCGGTGCTCCCACCTGGCCGTTGCTGTTGACCACTGGGACCCATTCGTCTGAAACGAGTGCCCGGGCGGTGGCGTTTGCCACCGCGGTTCCGAGAATTCCTTCGATGTTGGAGACCTCAAAGCCGTAGCCATAGGAGCCAGGGGCTCGGCCGGCCCAGAGATTGGTGACGAGGCTTCCGTCCGGGAACGTGCGTCCACCGGTGATCGTCGCGAAGGCCCCCTCGGATAGGGGAAGGATCTCCACGTCGAGGCGGCCGCGGGGCGGTGCGCCATCGACGGTGACCGTGACCACCGTGTTGACCGGCGATGGGGCGTTGACCGTGGTGGAGGCGGGATCGGCGACCGAAACGTTGAAGACCGGGCGGGCCGTCGCTTCGAGGGCGCGCACCATGAACACCGCGTTGTAGGCGAGGTCCTGAACGAAGACGTTCCCCTGGCTGTCCTTGGCGATCGAGAACGATTGACCGAACTGCTGGTCCGCCAGGCTCACCGGGGAAAAAGATGGGATCGTGGCTCCCCCACTGACGTTGGTCAATCGCTCCATGTAGCCATCGAGGGCCACACGCCAGAGGGTTTCGATGGCCCCGGTCCCAAAGTCCATCACCAGGAAGGAGCCCGCCTCTTCCGGGACGACGGAGTCCGCTCGTCCGAAGGCCGCCGAGCCGATCGACGCGCTGAAGTAGGTCGGTGTCTCGCTGACGAGATTGCCGGCGATCCGCGTGAGCACCCCGTCGATTTCGCGCGCGAGCGTGTAGCGATTCGCCGAAGGCCCGGCTCCATCGTAGCCGCCGGCCACTAGGTTGCCGTTCGAATCGAAGTCGATGCCGTAGTACCAGCTCGTCGTCGGGTTCCTCGCCGAGCTGGAGTTGGAGTAGACGCGCTCAACGAGGCCACCCGGCTGCAGGCTGCGGATGTAGCGACAGTTCACCTCGGACCAGAAGAGAGTGCCGTCACTGCGCACTGCGAGGTCATCGACGTAGAGCTGCGTCGCGAGTGGGGGATCGCTCAGTCCGCTCGTGCAGCTCGCGCCTGCCCCCCCTTGGGCGAGGGTGCCGACCGTGCCGTCCGGGTCGACCTGCCGGATGCGAATCGAGCCCTGCTCGACGATGTAGACCGTGCCGTCCGGGCCCACCGCGACCTCAGTGGGAAGACTCAGCTGCGCGGCGCTCGCCTGTCCACCGTCGCCCAGGGTTCCGCGCCCATTTCCGCCGGCGAAAACGGTCGTGTAGCCGCTCGGCTCCATGCGCAATACGCGGTCGTTGTTGCGGTCCGCGACGAATAGGTCGTCTTCGTAGGGGCTGCCCGGAGGACCCACCGCGATGCGGTACGGCTGGTTCAGACGAAAGGCCGTCCCGGCGCCGGTGCTCGGCACCGTGGCTCCGGCGAGGCCGCTCTGGTTCAGGACGGGTATGACCGTTCCCGGGGCCAGGTCGTTCGCCTGAAGGTCGACTTCCACGGTTGCGATCTCCTGACCTTCGAAGTCTCGCGCGGTGACGGTAAATGTCTGAAGCCCCGGCGTCAGGCCCAGGGTGGGGTTCGCCGCCGCGCGGCCGTCGGAGTTCGTGCTCACCACCGCCGGGACCACGTGCGCCCCTGGTGGCGCCACAAACTCGACGAGCAGGTTTGGGACCGGCGCCCCGCTGCCGTCGGTCACTCGGATCTCGATCAAACCGCCCGCGCCCCGGGAGATCAGACCAGAGAGCCCGGCGCCGGAAGTCAGCGTGGCGCCAAAGGGCGGCTGCCAGGGACAATCGTACGGGCAGGTGCCCGGGAGCTCGCCGCCGTCACAGGCTCCGTTGCCGCAGCTCGCGAGTGGGCAGTCGGTGGGGCAGCTCACTCCGCTCGTATCGTTCGTTTCCTCTTGGTCGCAGACGCCATTGCCGCAGCGGTTGCAGCTGCTGAAGTCGAGCTGACACTCAGCGGTGCAGTCGAGGGTTCCGGCGAGGAATTGAAAATCGTCGCACTCGAGGCCGCCGAGGTCTGGCCCCTCGCAGGGCTCACCGGGATCGCGCCGACCGTTGCCGCAGATGTAGCATTGGTTGAAATCGTAGCGGCAGTCCTGGGGGCGGCAGCCGAGGTCGCCACCGGAATAGTTGAAGGACTCACAGGTCGCCCCTTGCAGGTCGGCACCGTCGCAGTCCTCGGTCCCGCCCTGGACCGTCCCGTCGCCGCAGGTGTTGCAGCCAGAGACATCGAAGGTGCAGGCCGAGCTGCAGGCGAGGTCGCCGCCGAGCCCGACCAAGCTCTGACAGCTCTGTCCGTCGAGCGCCGCGCCATCACACTCTTCACCGGCTTCTCGGAAGCCGTTGCCGCAGTTCGTGCAATTCGTGAAATCGAAGCCGCTGCAGTTCGTCTGGCAGGCGAGCTGACCGGTGAAAAAGCCCTGGGAGGCGCAGGTTGCGCCGCGTAGATCGTTGCGGTCGCAGACCTCTGCGCCGAATTCTCCCGGCGTGCCTTCCGCCAATGAATTGCCGCACAGGCGACAGCCGCCAAAATCGTAGTTGCAGCCGGTCGTGCAAGAGAGGGTTCCGCCGCTGAACCCGAAATCGTTGCAGGCACGCCCACCCAGGCCTTGCGGTGTGTCCCCGTCGCATTGCTCACCTGCGTCGACCCGTCCGTTGCCGCAGGTCTGACACTCAGCAGTGTCGTACTCGCAATTGGCGTCGCAGCTCAGAATCCCGTCGGCGAAGCCGATCGCGAGGCAACTACGGCCGTCGAGGTCAGTCCCGTCGCAGTCCTCACCTGCGTCGACCCGTCCGTTGCCGCAGAAGGGGCAGCCTTCCGGAGTGAGCTCGCAGTCTTGCACATAGGATACGGCGGCGACGAAGGTCGCCGACTGGCCGTCCGGATTGAAGACGGTGACCGGGAGAATGCCGAGCGGATTGTCCGGTGGAACGATCTCGAGCTGTTGGCCGTTGATGAAACTGACTGTGCTGACGGTCTTTGTTCCCACTCGTGCCGTCGCGCCGCTCACGAAGCCCGTGCCCTGAATGTAGAGCCTCGGTCGTTGGGTCGAAGAGATCCGCGGTACGCTAGCGCAGGAGCCATCCGCGGGCAGAAGCTGATCGCAAACGCTCTGGATCACCGGCGGCGGTAGCTCTGCGTTTTGCACGGACACGGCATCTTGGACCCCGACCTGCTTCGAGCTCGTAGCTCCGGTAACCTCGAAGCTCACCCGAACCTCCAGATCGTAGGTGCCGGGCTCCAGCGGAGGGCTCGAGGCGATGAGCTCCGTATCGCTCACCCGGCTCACCGCGGTCGCGGCCACCCCACCCAACAGGACCGTCGGCGCTTCGTTGTCGTCCGTGAACGCATCGCCCAAGATCCGCAGTGCCGTTCCCCCGCCCTGGGTCGCGACCGCGGGCTCGATCGCGTCGATCCGCGGGCCGGGGGGGAGGTACGCAAACCCTGCCGGCAGCAGCATCTGTTGCACCACCTCGCCGATCTCCGACGGGTTCTGCACCCGAACGTCCACCCGCTGCACTCCGACCGCGCGGCTGCGCGGCGGTGCCACCAGCGTGATCGCGTCGCCGTCCGTGCTCACGGAGGTGACCCGGGCCTCGGTCTCGCCAAAGAAGACCCGCACGTTCGGTGAGAATCCGCTCCCTCGAACCGTGACGCTCTCGCCGCCCGCGAGCTCGCCGGCGGAGGGATCCACCGGCGCCACCGGGTCAAAGTCTGGCCCGGTGACCACGTGCGCGGTGAGCTGGAAGGGCAGGTCGTCGAGCGCCAAGCGCTCCGATTCGGAGAGCTCGGGCGCCTGCACGCCCAGAAGCAGCAAGAAGCGGCGCGTGTCGTTTGAGGGGTTGAGCTGGATCGCCTCCGGGCCCGGGCCGCTCGATCGGTCCGCGACCACGCTTCCGAGCTCCGGTGTGCCTCCGCCATTCAGTGGCACGATTGCGAGATCGACGTCGACCTCGAGACCGGTGATCCACGAGTAGAAGCGGTAGCGCGGCGGCACCTCGATGTAGAACGCTGCGTCCGCTCCCAGCTCACCGAGTCGATTACCGGTGTATCGCAGCGAGCTGCGAAGCTCCGGGTCGACGTTTGAAATCGGGAAGCCGCTGAACAAGGCGTCTGCGGGAAAGGCCACCACGGAGGTAGACAACCCGGCGATGGCCCCCGGGGCCGTCGGTTGAACGTATGAGGGGGGCACCGGTTGGGGGCGTCCGTCGGCGTTTCCGACGAGGGTGATTTCCTGGGACTGCTCGACTCCCGAGCGCGGATCGCGGGCCTTCAGGATCACGGCACCGGTCAGGAAGAAGCTGTTCGGGGGCGCAAAGCTCACGGCGAGAAAGCGGCTCGCAAAGGGCGAGAGGGTGATCGGCTCTTCCGCCGAGCCGATGCGGCGCGAAACCGGGCCGAGCGCATCGTCATCGGCGCTCTCGACCAGGGATAGATAAACGCCCGGCGCGTCGGAGATGAAGGCCCAGATGTTGACCGGTCGGTTCGAGAGATTTTCCACCGCAACGATCTGGCGATTGCCCTGGGAGACGAGCGTGGCGCTGAGCTGCAGCGAACCGGGCTCCGAGTTGATGAAGGGGCCG
>CAYXVF010000024.1:0-38255 GCA_964468125.1 uncultured Bdellovibrionales bacterium
CGAAGCCGCTGAGTGACCATCTCGCGGGTCTCGGCTTCCATTTCGCCCCGCTTGAGCTCACCAATGCGGGTCTTTGCTTCCCAGGTGAAAACCGGCATCGCTCAACTACTCCTCAGGCTCCCGGGCGCGCACGCACCTGCGGCCGCGCTTGGGGCCCATTGGTGAGGATCTGACGCAGCTCCTCTTGGTCCGGGCTCTTGAGTAGACCATCCTCGAGTGTGATCTTCCGCGTATTGATCAGCTGCGCCAAGGACTGATTGAGCGTCAGCATGCCCGACTTGCCCTGGCCCATCTGCATCTGGCTGTAGAGCTGATGGATCTTGTTCTCTCGAATGAGGTTTCGAATCGCTGCGTTCGGGATCATCAGCTCTAGGGCCATCACCCGCCCACCGCCAATCTTTGGCACCAGCGTCTGACACAGGATCGCTTCGAGGGTGAAGGAAAGCTGGGCGCGCACCTGCTCCTGCTGATAGGGAGGGAAGACGTCGAGAATGCGGTTGATGGTCTGAATCGCGCTGTTCGTGTGCAACGTACCGAACGCCAGGTGGCCGGTCTCGCCGATCGACAGGGCGGCTTCAATCGTCTCGAGGTCTCGCATCTCGCCGATCAGGACCACGTCTGGATCCTGGCGAAGCACGTACTTCAAGGCCTTCTTGAACGAATGGGTGTCCGCGCCGATCTCGCGCTGATTGACCACACAGTTCTTGTGCGGATGGAGATACTCGATGGGGTCTTCGATCGTGACGATGTGTCCGTGTTTCTCCGTGTTGATCGTGTCGATGATCGACGCGAGCGTCGTCGATTTCCCTGATCCGGTGGGTCCGGTCACGAGAACCAAACCCCGCGGACGTCGAGCGATGTCTCGGACGACCTGGGGCAAACCGAGCTCTTCGAGCGTTAGGATCTCATAGGGGATCTGGCGAAAGGCAGCGGCAACGGCGCCGCGTTGCAAGAAGACGTTCGCCCGAAAGCGAGCGAGGTTCTTCACGCCGAAGGACAGATCGAGCTCGTTTTCCTCCTCGAAGATGTGCTTTTGCGAGTCGGTCAGAACCGAATAGCAGAGCTGCTTGGTGTCCACGGGCGTCATGGGCCGCGTTCGCAGTGGGACGAGGTTACCGTCGATGCGTAACTGGGGAGCCGAGCCAGTGGTGATGTGAAGGTCGCTCGCGCCCTTCTCGATCATCGTCTTGAGGAGCATGTGCAAGCTCAGCTGCTGCTCCGCGGGTGCCCCTTGCGTCATCGCGAGTCCTTCGTCAATCCGCACTGCTCACGCGGGTGACCTCTTCGAGGGTGGTAGTACCTTCGATGAACTTGTTGATCGCCGACATGCGAAGCGTCTTCATGCCCAGGCGAATAGCTTCGGCCTTGAGCTCGGCGGTCGACGCGCCATTCAGAATCGACTCTTTGAGATCGTCGCTGGCGTGGAGCACCTCGTAGCAGGCCACACGCCCCTTGTAGCCAGTCTCCGAGCAGGTCGCGCAGCCCCGCCCCTTGTAGGGGGTGAAGGTGCCAATGAGGTCCTTCGGAACTTGGATTTCCTCGAGCGCGGCGTCGGGAAGCTCAATCGGCTCCTTGCAGTCCTTACACACGCGCCGTGCCAGGCGTTGCGCTACAACTACGTTGAGCGCCGCGGTGATCAGGAACGGCTCGATGCCCATGTTGAGCATGCGAGAGATCGTAGACGGCGCGTCGTTCGTGTGGAGCGTGGAAAGGACCATGTGACCCGTGAGCGCGGCCTTGATCGCGATCTCGCCGGTCTCGAAGTCACGGATCTCGCCGACCATGATGATGTCAGGGTCTTGGCGAAGGAAGGAACGCAGGGCCGCTGCGAAGTTCAGGCCGATGTCTTCGTGCATCTGACACTGATTGATCCCCGCGAGGTTGAACTCGACCGGATCTTCGGCGGTAGAGATGTTCTCGGTGGTCTTGTTCAGCTCGGAGAGCGCCGAGTAGAGCGTGGTCGTCTTGCCGGAACCGGTAGGACCGGTCACCAAAACCATCCCGTAGGGCTGGTGAATGCCGTGCTGAAAGATCTCGAGCTGCTCTTTCTCGAAACCGAGCTTCGTCATGTCGAGCTGGAGGTTCGACTTGTCGAGAAGTCGGAGGCACGCCTTCTCGCCGAAGAGGGTTGGCAGAACGGAGACGCGAAAATCCATCTCCTTGCCTCGACCGAGCTTGAGCTTGATGCGTCCGTCCTGTGGCAAGCGCCGCTCCGCAATGTCGAGCTGGCTCATGATCTTGATACGCGACAAGACCGCGTTCTTCAGCTTGGTCGGCGGGCGCATCATCTCGTAGAGCGCGCCGTCGATGCGGTAGCGAACTCGGAATTCCTTCTCGTAGGGCTCGACGTGAATGTCCGACGCGCCCTTCTTGATCGCGTCGACGAGGATCAGGTTCACGAGCTTCACAACCGGCGCGTCTTCCGCGCTCTTCTCGAGGTCGAGGACATTCACATCGTCCTCTTCCATTCCGAACTCGATATCGCCGTCGTCAAAGCCGGAGACGATGTCGTCGTAGGTGGCCGCGTCCTCTTCCTCTTCCTGCTTGTAGTACTGCTCGAGGGCGACGGCGATCTGCGACTCGGAGGCGACCACCACCTCGACGTTGTAGCCGGTGAGGAATTTCACGTCGTCGATCGCGTAGATGTTCGAGGGATCGGCCATCGCGATGACCAGCGAGGAACCCGCGCGATGCACCGGCAGGACCTGGTGCTTGTGAGCCACTTCCTCGCTCACCAGACGAATGATGTCCGGCTCGATCTGGAAGTCGTCGAGGTTGATCGACGGCACGTGGTACTGCTTGGAGAGAAAGTTGAGGAGATCGTTTTCTTCGATCATCCCCATCTTCACGAGCTGCGAGCCGAGGCGTCCACCTCCGCGCTTCTGCTCTTCCTGTGCCTTCTGAAGCTGCTCGATGTTGATGATGTTCTCGCGGACGAGAAGCTCTCCGAGACGGGCCATATTTAGCGAGTCCTCCGACGGGGATCAGCGGCGCAGTGATGAGGTTCGCGAAGCACTTCCCCGCGAAGGAAGAGTGTACCCTCAAAGGACCGATCGCGTCCAAAACATCGAGAAATTTGAGGAATTCCTACAACCGCACACACCGGAGCAGGGTCGTTGTACGGGAGGCGCGTGGGGGAGGAAGAGCGGGGGCCTGGAACGGGTCCCCCGACGACAGTTCACCACCGAAAAAAGTCGTCGCCGGGGGCCCGCTCATACACCGTCGACGATCAAGATCGACGACGACGGCGAAGGGTTAGAAGCGCGAGGAGAAGGAGAGGGCTCGCACCGGTGGCGGTACATCCTCCACCCTGCGAATCACCTTCCACCTCGGCCACCACCAGCGCGGTGGCTTGGGTCACGCCGAGATCGTCACCGTCCGGGAGGGTTGCGGTGAGCTGAATGACATAGCGGCCGGGCTCGTCGGGCTGAAAGTGCAGGTTGTTTAGCTCTTCACAACGCCCTTCACTGTCGAAGGCGCCGCAGCTCGCCACGACGTTGCGCGGCGCGAGGGTCGTTCCCTCACCCTTGGCGTTGAAGAGGCTGACGTTGCTGCCGTCCGGAATCGCGTCGAAGCGCGCGGTCCACTGATGCCGTGCACCGAGCCGATTGGTGAGAAGCATGATATCCACGCGCTCACCGGTGAGCAGGCTCGTCCCATCGACCCGCGGCAGAAGCAGGGCGACGTCAAACTGTCGCTCAGCCGAGAGACAGCGGCTGCTGTCCCCCCCGACGACGTAGCACTCCTCGAAATCGCAGGTCTCGCCGGTGCCATCCCAGTTGCCCGCGTCGCCGAGACCGTCGAGGTCGCGGTCGATCTGGCTCGGGTTGTAGACGTCGACGCAGTTGTCGAAATAGTTCACGAAGCCATCGCCGTCGAGGTCGAGGTCACAGATGTCGCCGACCCCATCGCCGTCGGCGTCGGGCTGCTTGCCCGTGCTCGGGTCCGCGGGGTTGTAGAGGCCCGGGCAGCTATCGACCGAGGTCGAGACGCCATCCCCATCGACGTCGTCGTCGCAGCTCAGCGGGTTGTTGTCGTCGCCCGGCAGCAGGCGGCAGGCATCGAGGTCGTCGGCGATGCCGTCGCCGTCGTCGTCGAGATCGCAGACGTCGCCCTGTCCGTTTCCGTCCGTATCGGTCTGCACCGCGTTTGGCAGGGCCCGGCAATTGTCGAGCTCGTTGAAGACTCCGTCGCCGTCGAGGTCGTTGTCACAGCCATCGCCTAGGCCATCGCCGTCGAGATCGCTCTGAACCGAATCGACCACCGTTGGGCACATGTCGCAGCCATTGCCGAAGCCATCGCCGTCGCCGTCGAGCTGTTCTTCGTTGGAGCGGAAGGGGCAGTTGTCGAACTCGTCTTCAATCCCGTCGCCGTCCGAGTCGTCCGCGAACTGGTAGGTATCGCCCCGGTCGGTCATCGCGACGAGGATGCTTCCATCTTGGCAAACGCCCGCGACGCATTGGCAGTTGCCTTCGACACAGGTTCCGGCCCCGCCGCTCTGGTCCGGGGTGCCGCAGAAGCCATTGGTGCACTCGCCTGCTTCGGCGCTCGCCGGGGTGAAGAAGAGAGCCGCGATCAGGGCCGCCGCTCCGCCCCATGTGCCCCCTCGGATGCTTCCAATCATGGCTGTCCTCCTCGCCCTTGCTCGTGAAAGTTGATGGTGCCCGGGAGAAGAGCAATTTGAGTGCCAGGGGCTGAAACCGCGAGAACCGCCTCAGAATCACTGTTTTGGTGCTTTCGCCGTGCAGAACTGCCCGCTGGCGGCCTTCGAAGTACCAGGTTGGTACAAATCGATCCGGACAGTCGTTGCCGCCGTGGCGCAGATCGCGCAAGCTGCTCGAAGATGAGCTTCACGGTGCAAACCCTTCCTTTCGCCCCCGATGGGGACGAACCCGAGCTGGTGCTGCGCATCATCGACGGTCTCCCGCCGGGCCAGCTCCGACTCCCATCGAAGGGCGAGGTGGTGATCGGGCGCTCGAATGAGGCGGACCTGACCCTCGAGCATCCCTCCGTGTCTCGGCGCCACGCCCGGCTCACGCTCGGGCCGAACCCCACCCTCCAGGACCTCGGGAGCGCGAACGGCACGAGGCTCCGGGACCAGCGTCTCGAGGGTACGAGTCCCATCCCCTTGCACCACAACGACGTGATCGAGCTCGGAGCGGTGCTCGTCGTGTTTCAGAGCCAGCAGCGCGTGCGGTCGCACTGGCATCCGCTCACCCGCGAGGAGCTGCGCGAGCGCGTACGCAAGGAGATCGAGATCTGCACCCGGACCTCCGCACGCTTCGCGCTCCTCCGACTCACGCTGCCGACGGCACAGCGGGAGCTCGTCTTCGAGGAACTGCGCAACCGACTCCGAGTCTCCGATGCGGTCGGCGCCTTCGACGAGGATCATCTGGACGTGCTTCTCAGCGACAGCGGAGCTCCCCGCGCGCACGAGCTCCTGCGCCGATTGGCGGAGCGAACCCACGAGCGTCAGGACGCGGTGGAAGGCGCCGCGGTGGAGTTTCCGAGCGATGCACGGAGCGCCGAGGAGCTCTTCGATTCGCTGGTGCAGCGAACCGAGCGCAGCCTGCGTTTGCGAGACGAGAAGATCGTGGTGGAGAGTCCGGAGATGGAGCGCATTCATCACCTCCTCCGACGCATCGCTCCCAGCGCGCTGAACGTAGTGCTTCATGGCGAGACCGGCGTTGGAAAGGAAGTCCTCGTGCAACGGCTTCACACGCTCTCACCGCGAGCGAACGCCCCCTTGATGGAGCTCAACTGCGCTGCGATCCCCGAGGCATTGGTGGAGAGCGAGCTCTTTGGGCACGAGCGCGGTGCTTTCACCGGCGCGGCCAACCGAAAGCTAGGACTCCTCGAATCTGCAGACGGGGGCACCGTATTCCTCGATGAAGTGGCGGAGATGCCACTCAACGTCCAGGCCAAGCTTCTGCGCACGATTGAGACCAAGACCGTGCATCCGGTGGGTGCAAACGAGGCCCGGTCCATCGACGTTCGCTTTGTCTGCGCCACGCACCGCGACCTCGACCACGAGGTCGCCGAGGGGCGTTTTCGCGAGGACCTCTACTTTCGGCTCAATGGAATCACCGTGGACATTCCGCCCCTCAGGGAGCGCGTGGACGAAATCATTCCCTTCGCCCGCTACTTTCTGAACCGAGCCGCCGCCGCGGACCAGCGGATCCCCCCATCGATTTCCGCGGACGCCCAACGCCTCCTTCTCGACTACGCCTGGCCCGGCAACGTGCGCGAGCTCAAGAACTACATCGAGCGTGCCTACGTGTTGTGCGCCGGCGATCGCATCGAGCCCTCGGATCTGCCGGAGAGTCGAATGCGGCGAACCCGCGAGAAACCTACGGTCCCCGAGATTCCCGCCGCCCCGCGTCCTACGGGCCCCCCAAGCGGTGTAGACCTTCGCAGCGACGTGGAGAAACTCGAGCGACAGAGAATCCTCGACGCCCTCGACACGCACGCCGGAAATCAAACCGCTGCCGCACAGGCGCTCGGAATGCCGCGCTCCAGCTTTCTTCGGCGACTCGAGCGCTACGGGATCCGCCGGCCCCGAAAACGTTGAGCGAGCACAGTCCGTCGCCCCCGTGCTAGGTTGCTCGCCAACGGTGAGCCGAGCGACGCATGCCCTTTGAGTGTCCCATTCGGGTCGGGAAGTACCACCTGATCCGCCACATCAGCTCCGGAGGTATGGCGGACCTCTACGAAGGTCGTCTGATCGGGATCGAAAACTTTCATCGGCACATTGCGGTGAAGGTCGTTTGCACGCCGGACGAGCTCACGGACAGCGAAGCACGAATGTTCCAGGCGATGTTCCTCGACGAGGCGCGGGTGAGCGGGCAACTGACCCATGCCAACATTGCTCAGGTCTACGAGCTTGGCAAAGTCAGTGGCCTTCCGTACATGGCGATGGAGCTCGTGGAGGGCCACAGCCTGTCGCAGCTGCACAAGAAGTCCGTTCAACGCAATGCCCCGCTCCCTCTCCCCTTCGTCGCCTACGTCCTTTCACAGGCGGCTCTGGGCCTCGACTATGCCCATCGTGCGACCGCGCTCGACGGAACGCCACTGAAAGTAGTTCATCGCGACGTGAGCCCGGAAAACATCCTCGTGAGCTATGAGGGAGAAATCAAGGTCATAGACTTTGGCGTCGCGCAAGCCACTCAAAGGCGCAGACAGACGCGGGAGGGAGGGCTTCGAGGAAAGCTCGCCTACATGCCGCCGGAGCAGGCGCGCGGTGAGGCGGTGGATGCTCGTGCGGACGTTTTCGGTTTGGGCGCGGTGCTCTTTGAGCTGCTCACGGGCTCACGGCTCTACAGTCAGGACGGCGCCGAGCTCTACCGCGCGGCCCGCGACGGCAGAGTTCCAGACCTCGATCGGGCGCTCGAAGGCTTCCCGGAAGAGCTCGTCCACCTGGTGAA
Source organism: uncultured Bdellovibrionales bacterium (assembly GCA_964468125.1). Lineage (GTDB taxonomy): Bacteria > Myxococcota > XYA12-FULL-58-9 > XYA12-FULL-58-9 > CAYXVF01 > CAYXVF01. The sequence continues at coordinate 7,425 of CAYXVF010000024.1, forward strand.
ACGCGCCCTCTGCCTCGATCCCGCCGGACGCTACGATTCGGCCGGTGACTTCAACCGCGCTCTCGAAGCGTTTACCATCGAGGAACGAAGTCTCTTCGGGGCGGACGATGCCGCGCGCGTGGTCGCGGAGCTCTTTCCGGGTCAGCCCAACCGCCGCGGCGCTCAGGGCGAGGCGTCATCCTTGCCGCAGACCGAGCTTCAGACGGAGGTGATCAAGACCTTTGAGGCGACGTTCTACAAACGTCCGACCGTGGAAATCCCGGCCCTGCCCCCATCGAGCGTCCGTCGCACGAGCGTGCTCAACGATACCCTGCGGTCACTGAGCGAACTCAGTCGATCCTTCAGTGGCCTACGCCGGTTGCCCTGGTGGGAGAAGGATTGGCGCTTCGCGCTGCGCGCGAGCGGACTCGTGCTGGGTCTCGTGGCCATCACTTTGGCTTGGGCACGCCTCGACGACCTCGTGGCCCGCCTGCTGCGGGCCAGCCTACCTCCAATCGAGGGCTACCTGTTGATCGAAACCGACGTGAAAGCCCCGGCGCGCGTCTCGATCGATTCGGGGGCGGCGCGAACCCTGCCTCGGGACCCGCTCGCGCTCAGTTTTGGCAGCCACACCCTCGAGTTCACCGTGGTCTCGGCCGACGGTCGACGCTTTAGCACCGAGCGCCGGGTCACCTTGAAACCGAGCCACAGCAAGCGCGCCCCACTCCGCGTCGGATTTCGCGTGACCCCCACCGGCCCGACGAGCGACCAACGACCGGAGCAACAGACGAGCTCACGTCCCTGAAGACGTTTCAGCGCGGCTGCTCGGAGAACTCAGGGTCTACGTCCGTGCCGACGCGAAAGGCCGAGAATACGGACCAGAGGGTCGCGAGCAGGCCCCAACCGAGGCCGAGCACCACTCCAGCGTCGAGAATACCCCGCCACGGTTGTGGCAGGCTGCGATAGATCAGAACCAGGACGACGATCCCCGCCGTCAGAATCCAGGCGGTGAGCAACCTGCGGCGAGTCGCGTGAAAGAAGCTCATCGCGACCAGTGGGGCGAGAAGCGCCTGCACCCAGCTCGCGTTGCGGTAGAGGTACAGCACGCGGGCCGCAAAACGCGGCGAGTACTGGTTCTGAAATCCTTTGTAGCCCTCGGTGTACGCCATGAACACGAGGTTCAAGGCGAAGACCGCGTAATGCAGCGTGCCCCAGGGCTGAGCGAAACTCTCGACGGCGATGGAGCCGAGCCGCAGCAGAGCAACCGATAGGATCAGGGTGAATCCCACGACGCTCCATCCCGCGGCGAAAGCGCCGACGAGATGAGAGTGCTCGGTCGAAGCTTCGCTCGAGGAGGGCGACACGGTCTAGGAGGCCATCGAATCCAGGAACTCTTGGTTCGTCTTGGTGTTCTTCATCTTGTCGAGGAGGAACTGCATCGAGTCGATGACATTCAACGGGTGCAGCAGTTGGCGCAGGATCCAAGAACGGCTCAGCACTTCCGCCGGCAGGAGGAGCTCTTCCTTACGGGTAGCGGAGCGGTTGATGTCCATGGTTGGGAAGATGCGCTTCTCCATCAGCTTGCGGTCGAGATGGATCTCGCTGTTGCCGGTTCCCTTGAACTCCTCGAAGATGACCTCATCCATCCGGCTTCCCGTATCGACGAGTGCCGTGCCAATGATAGTCAAGCTCCCGCCCTCTTCGACGTTGCGAGCGGCCCCGAAGAAGCGCTTGGGTTTGTGGAGCGCGTTGGAGTCCACACCACCGGAGAGGATCTTGCCCGACGGAGGAACGACCGTGTTGTAGGCGCGGGCCAGGCGGGTGATCGAGTCGAGGAGAATGACCACGTCACGGCCGTGCTCCACCAGGCGCTTGGCCTTCTCGATCACCATTTCCGCGACCTGCACGTGGCGCTGAGCGGGCTCGTCAAACGTCGACGAGACGACCTCGCCGCGGACGGAGCGCTGCATGTCCGTAACTTCTTCCGGTCGCTCGTCGATCAGCAGGACGATCATCATCACTTCCGGATGATTCGTCGTGATCGCGTTCGCGATGGTCTGAAGCATCACCGTCTTGCCCGCACGCGGCGGCGATACGATGAGCGAGCGCTGGCCCTTCCCGATGGGCACGAGGAGGTCGATGATCCGAGTCGAAAAGTTCGATGGATCGTGCTCCATGTTGAACTTCTCATCCGGGTAGAGCGGAGTCAGGTTGTCGAAGATGACCTTGTGCCGCGACTTTTCCGGAGTCTCGAAATTTACCTTCTCGACCTTGAGCATCGCGTAGTAACGCTCACTGTCTTTCGGCGGCCGAATCTGGCCCGACACAGTATCGCCGGTGCGGAGGTTCAAGCGACGAATCTGCGACGGCGAGACATAGATGTCGTCCGGCCCGGGGAGGTAGTTGTAGTCCGGTGCTCGAAGGAAGCCGTAACCATCGGGCAGGGTTTCGAGGACGCCCTCGGAGTAGACTGGGCCGCCTTGTTCCGTGTGCGCCTGCAGCATCGCGAAGATGACGTCTTGTTTACGCATCCCGCCGACACCCTCGACACCCATCTCCTGGGCGAGCTTGTTCAGCTCTTGGGGTTTCTTCTTCTTCAGTTCATTCAGATTGATGACGGCATCTTTGGCCATGGTGCTTCGGACCTTGTGTTACCGGAGCTTGCTGCCCGTGACCTTCACCTCGAAGGCCGGTGCGCTGCGCTGTACAATTGATGCTGGCCGGCTTGCGACGTCTTCGCGAAAGACCGGCTCGGTTAAGGGGTGAAATCAGCCGTGACCGGCGGAATCGGTGGAGCAATGTCACACCGCCGTCATGGGGTCAAGCTCAAAAGGTGCGTTCTTCAGCTCGCCCGCAGACGGACGAAGCCCTTCTTGTCGACGAAATAGGCCTCGTCCAGCAGGGGGCAGACCTCGCCCTCCCCGAGCGGGACCGACCAGCCGCGCTCCTTCAAAAACTCAGCGACCCGGCGCTGAACCCGGGGACCGGTGGCGTCATCCTGGAGAATTCGGCCCATCGCTTCCGCGTAGCTCGTCCGTACGTCTTCGCGGATGAGCTCGTCCTCCACCGCACGTTCGAGCGCGTCGAGGACGGCCCAGCGCACATCGTCACTGTGATCTTCGAGGAAGGGCAGCAGGCCCGGAGGCACCCGTTCATCATCGACGTGTTCCACCAGGGCGAGAACGAGCTGCTGTTTGGACTCCGCCTCGCGGTAGGCCTCCGGACCGTGAGCGTCGAGAACCCTCAGGTAGAGCTCGACCGCGGCCTTCGCCCCGAAGATCCGATCATACGCACGGAGCGCGTAGCTCAACGTCTTGTTGCGGCGAATGAAGTCTTCGAGGGGACCTTTGATGTTGGCGCCGACGTCCACCACCGCATCCTCCAACCACTGCTTCTCTTCTTCATCTGCGATCTGACCGTTTGCGTTCGCGGCGAAGCGCTTGAGGAGGCCGCGATAGGCGTACTCAGAGCCGTCCTGAAGTAGGCGCTGCATCTCGCGCATGCGCACGTCCGGTTGCGCAAATGGATTGCTGGCGAGCTTGGCGACCTTGTCGACCTTCTTTTCGGACATCGGCCCTTTGCCGAATAGATCCATCAAACCCATGGCGTGTTCTCCGATCGCCGGAGGGCTTACCATCACGCAACGCGTCTTGGCCAGCCGCTTGCCACGGCCGCCCCGCTTGGCCAATCTGCGACCGATGTTGCTTGCGCTGACCCTCGCCGCCCTCCTGACAGCCCCGCGGGAGCTGCCGACCGATTCGCTCCGCGCAGCCGTCTCTGAGCACCAAACAGAAATCGAAGCGCTCTACCGCTGGTTTCATCAGCACCCTGAGCTGTCCGGTAGAGAGGGGAAGACCGCAGCGCGAATGGCAAAAGAGCTCCGGGAGCTCGGTGCGACCGTCTACGAGGGTGTAGGCGGCACCGGCATCGTCGCCGTTCTTCAGAATCGCAAAAACGCAAAGGGGCCGGTGGTCCTCATGCGCGCGGACATGGACGCCCTGCCGGTCACCGAAGCCACCGGGGCGTCCTACGCCAGCAAGAACCCTGGCGTGATGCACGCCTGCGGGCACGACATTCACATGGCGACAGCCATCGGAGCCCTCGAGGTCCTGCGAGACCGCGAGGAGACATGGAGCGGCACCGTGCTCTTCCTCGCCCAACCGGCCGAAGAGACCGGCGTGGGGGCCCGGGCGATGCTGACCGATCCCGAGCTCGATCGGATCATGCAAAAGCATGGACGCCCTTCAGTGGCAGTGGCACTTCATGATTCGGCCGATGGAGAAGCGGGGCAGGTCGGAATCCGCAGCGGTTGGGCCTTTGCAAACGTGGACTCGGTGGACCTCTTTGTCTACGGACGCGGCGGCCACGGGGCGAGACCTCACCAGACGATCGATCCGATCGTAATGAGCTCGGAGATCGTGCTCGCGCTGCAGACGATCGTGTCGCGCCGAATCTCGCCGGGGACCCCGGCCGTGGTCACGGTCGGTGCCTTCAACGCGGGGACGAAGCACAACATCATCCCCCCGGAGGCGCACCTTCAGCTTACCGTTCGCAGCTACGGCGACGAGGACCGGCAAATGCTCCTGCGAGAGATCGAGCACGTGGCACGCTCTGTCGCGGACGCGCATCACGCCCCGAAACGCCCGAAGGTGGTCGTTCGCGACGAGCACACCCCCGCGGCGTTCAACGACGAGGCCTTGAGCGCCCATCTGCTCGAGGTGTTCGGGCAGGCCCTCGGCGAGAAGAGCCTGATGGAGGTCCCGCTCGAGACCGTCGGTGAGGATTTTGGCCGCTTTGCGAAGACTCTGAAAATCCCCGGGGTTCAGTATCGGCTCGGCGGAGCCCCTCGCGGCTCGCTTCGCGGAAAGAATCCCCCGGGCCTCCATTCGGACCGTTGGCTCCCGGACGCAAAGCAAACTCTCGAGACGGGCATGCTGACGCTCGCGCTCGCGATGATCGAGGCGGGCAGGTTCGTTACCGACTAGGACGTCGTGCTCACCACGCTGTCTTCGCGCGCGACGGAAATCGACCCGCGCAGGGCGAGGACGAACGCGCTCGTGCCGAGAACGATCATCAACGCGATCCACGCGGACTGGGACGGGAACCAGCTCGGCGGCGGACTGTCGGCGATCCAGGATCCGAACCCGACCAGCAGCGAGAAGACCGCGACGGTCCAGGTCGCCATGGCGCGCAGTCCGCGATAGAGGCGCACCCGTCCGAGCTTGGCGCTCGCGCCGATCTCTTCGGCCACCGGTCCCCAAAACCCCGGCGGTCGCACGCGCTGGTAGAATGCTCGCAGGGTCTCTGGTGACTCGGGCCCGACCAGGAGTGCGACCACGACACCCACTGTCGTTGCGAAGACTCCCATGGTCAGCAGGCGCAGAGCGTAGGCTTCGCCAGGAATTTTCAATACGAAGGGAAGCGCGAGGAGTGAAGCGAGGATCGACGCGATCTCGCCCCAGGCGTTGAATCGCCACCAGAGCCAACGCCCGACCAGCAGCGGTCCAATGCCCGCGCCCAGGAGCAGGCTTGCCTGCCAGGTGTCGCGGATCGAGCTCAATTGGGTCATCGTTGCCAGCGCAATGAGCAAGATGAGCAGGTTCGATGCGCGCGCGACCCAGACGAGCTCTTTGCCGCCAGGCTCACGCTCCAGCCAACCGCGGCAGATGAAACGACTGTAGATGTCGTTCGTCCAGTAGGATGCTCCCCAGTTCAAATGCGTATCGACGGTGGAGGCGAGCGCAGCGAGCATCCCCGCTAGCATCAACCCCATGATCCCCGGCGGCAAGAGCTCGCGCATGCCCTGCACGAAAGTCGCTTCACGCATGCGCAGCTGTGCTTCTGGGTCGAGGGCGAGATCGGGGGGGAACAGGCTCAGCAGTCCCAAGCCGATTGGGATCCAGAGCAAGGAGCGCATCAGCACCTGAGTTACCGTGAACCATACGGATGCTATCCGTGCATCGTCGTCGCTGCGGCAGGCCATCGAGCGCTGCGCCAGGTAACCCGTCCCATCCGCGTTGATCTGAAGCAGCCACTGAAGGGCAAACGCCGCCATGACCGCGAAGCTCGCATCCTTGGCCTGGCTCGGCGTGAAGGCCAAGATCTGATCGGCGCTGATGCCGCCGGGGCCGCCGTTCGCGAACTGCTCTCGAATCGCCGTGACCATGGGGCCGAGTCCGCCGACCTCGTGAACCACCCACACGGCGTAGGCCAGCGTACCCAGGAGCATCAGGCCGAGCTGCATCACGTCCGTTTGTACGACGCTGCGCAGGCCTCCGGTGGTGGAATAAAGAGTCGTGACGGAAACGATCACGAGGACGGAGATCAGATTGTTCGCGCTGAGCACCCAGCTGTCCACATCCGTCCGGAGCCCGCTGGCAAAATCGACCCCGACCCACTTCACCGCCGAGACCACCACGCCGTGAAGACCGGAGGGAAGCCACTCGTGCCAGAGCAAGAAGGGCTCGGCGATGGTGCTCGCCGCAAACAGGACCATCGCCAGGACGACACAATTGAAGACCGTGCCGAAGTAGACCGCCTTCACCCCTCGCAGGACCGCCGCGGGGGCTTTGCCGTAGCGGATCTCCGTGAGCTCCGCGTCCGTGAGCACGGTAGCGCGACGCCAGCTCGGCGCGAGCACGAAGCCCATCATCAGGAAGGCGATCGCGTAGATCCAGAGCTGCCAGAGACCAAAGATCCCGAGCATGGCGATGGTCCCCATCACCACGAGGGGTGTATCCGCGGCGAACTGAGTGGCAGCCATGGAGAGCCCCGCCTTCCAGCCGGGAAGAGAACGTCCCGCAAGAAAGTACTCATCGAGGTTTTGAGAGGCGGCCTCACGCGCCCGAAATCCGGAAACGACCGCGTAGACCACGAATGCGAGAATGATCAGGACGTCGATGGTGGCCATGGGACGTTAGTATCGATCCGCGAAGGCGTTTTGGTGCTCGAGTCTCGGGGTTGGCGAGATCGGACCAGAATGGCGTTTCTGTCCCCTTCTAGGCTAGGATCGACGGAATGCGTGACCTGCACGAACGGCGGATCGTCCTCGGGGTCAGCGGCAGCATTGCCGCGTACAAGGCGATCTATCTGCTCCGCCTCTTGACCGGCGCGGGAGCGTCGGTCGCACCGGTGTTGACCGCCGGCGCCCAGCGCTTCGTCGGCGGCCTCAGCTTCTCCGCGCTGGCAGGCCGACGGGCGATCACGGACCTCTGGTCCGCCGCCGAAGCCGGAGAGGTGGGGCACGTGGAGACGGCCCACTGGGCCGAGCTGCTGGTGATCGCACCGGCCAGTGCCGATACGCTCGCCCGCGTTGCACTCGGCCGCGCCGACGATCCCCTCTGCGCCATCGCCCTCGCGAGCCGCGCTCCGGTGGTGATCGCGCCCGCGATGGAAGACAACATGTGGCAGGCGGAGGCCACCCGAGCGCACGTGAGGACGCTCACAGAGCGAGGGGCACGTTTTGTCGAGCCGGCCGTCGGCGCTCTCGCTTCGGGACGCGAAGGCGCGGGTCGCCTCGCGGAGCCAGAGAACATCGTGGCAGCGTGCATCGCCGCGCTGACGCCCCAATCCCTCGCCGGACGCCGTGTCGTGGTCACCGCCGGTCCGACTCGCGAATACCTGGACCCGGTGCGATTCCTTTCAAATCCGTCCTCCGGCCGGATGGGGTTCGCTCTCGCGGAGGAGGCGATGTTTCGCGGAGCCCAGGTCACGCTCGTCGCCGGCCCCGTGAACCTGCCGCCCCCCTGGGGGGTCGAACGCATCGACGTGACGAGCACCGTAGACATGCTCGAGGCGGTCCAGGGCGCGCTCGAGGAGGCCGACGCGCTGATCATGGCCGCCGCCCCCGCGGACCTGCGCCCAGTGGAGGTCGCGGAGCAAAAGGTCAAAAAGGCTGATGCCCCGAATACGCTGCCCCTCGTCCACACCCCGGACATTCTCGCGACCCTCGACCCGCGTCGCCGGGGTATTCTCGTGATCGGGTTCGCCGCCGAAACGGAAAAGCTCGAGCGCCACGCACGGGCAAAGCTCGAGGCGAAGAACCTCGATGCGGTCGTGGGCAACCTCGTGAGCGCGCCTGGAGCGGGTTTTGCTACCGAGACCAACGAAGGGACCCTCTTTGTGCGAAACGGAGACGACCTCCACCTGGCGATGGGCACGAAGCGTGAGATGGCCGCCAAGATCGTGGACTGGGCCGCTTCCCGCCTCGCCCCGGGGTGAGGTCCCCAGTGACTAGGGCGGCGGGCCCTGGACGTCAAAGGAGCATGGGGAATGCCGTCGTTCGGTCGTCCGTTTGGAGTTCTGTAGTATTATCGCTAGCCTAGGCCGCTGTTGTGTGGCGAAAGACACTGATCATAGTCGCGATTTTCGCCGGGATCGTCGCGGGCATCTTGCTCGGGCTCACCAGTGAGCGCGTGGCCGACAATCTGCGTCAACGGCTGATCCTGACCGCCCGCAGCGCCTACGGACTCGACCTCGAGATGGAGCGCCTGCGCCTGCGCTTTTTGCCACTGGGTGTCGATGTCGAAGGGGTGCGGATCCGTCGGCCGGAGCAAAACGAGGACTGGATTCGCCTCCATCGCGCCTCGGCGAGAATTCGCCCCTGGCCCTCCTCCGCCGGCTCGATCGTGATCGAGAGCTTGCAGGCCGACGGCCTCTACTTCGACGCGCGTCAAATGGGTGCGGGCACCGAGGATGACCGGGCCTCTCCCGCTGACCTTCGCGTGGACGTGCGCGACGTCGGGGTGTGGAACGCTCAGCTCGTGGTGGGCCTGCCGAACGGCGACGTGAATCTTCGGGAGGTGGACCTGCAGATGACACCGCGCAGCCGGGGCGGACGCGAGGTCGAGCTGCGCGTAGGCCGTGGGGTGCTGACCCTCGAAGAGGATGTGATCGACCTCGAGGCTCGCATGCGCGCGGACTTCGAGGGCACGGTGGACCGCCCCGAATCGCTCGAGCTGACCTACGCGCGCGTCGATCTTCCGCAGCTCGCCTTGATCGCCGAGGGGAGCAGTCGGCTCGATCTCGCAATCCCAGAGGTCGACGTCCGGGTCGGAGCGCGCATCGAGCTCGAACGCATTCGCGAGCTCGTCTCGGGCCTTCCGGAGCTGTCCGGGAGCGCCCGACCGGCGGTCCGCCTCAGCGGCCCGGTGACCGCTCCAGAGATCCGCCTCGAGCTCGAATCGGAAGACGTTCGGGTCGCACGCCGCGACGTGGGCGATGTGTCAGTCGACGCGGTCTACGCGGGCACGGCGGTGATCGTCGAGTCCTTCGAGGTTCGACATCCGCGGGGCGGCAGGGTGACCGGAAGCGGCCGAATCGGACTCGACGACGGCTACCCGGTGAGCGCCGACGCAAGGCTTCACGACGCACTCCTAGAGGAGATCTTGAACAGCGCAGGCGTCGAAGGCGCCTGGGTTCGAATGGTGCTCAACAGCGACGTTCGCGCCACGGGCACCCTCTCGCCCTTCGGCGTGGAGGTCGCCCTCGACGGCGGAGTCGAGCGATTCGAGGTTTTGGACGCGAGCTATCGCTTCACCGACGCCCAGCGAATGCTCGTCCTGGAGAGCGTTCCCCTGACCGGCAGGGCGGCGATCACCGACTCGATGGTCATGGTGAACGGTCTGTCCCTCGGGCCACCCGAGAACCGCTTCGACGTCGAAGGCATGCTCCACTATGACGATGGGCTAGATCTTCGGGTTCGCTCGGAACGCGCAGACCTTGCGTGGTTCGGGCCGATTGCCGGCGTGCCCTTCACGGGCGTCGGCCCGCTCGCCGCATCGGTCGAGGGACCGTACAAATCTCCGGTGGTCTCCGCCACCACCGAGATCGCCGAGCTCTCGATTCTCGACTACGCCGTCGGGGACAGCAAAGCGACGCTCATCTTCGAGAACCCGGTCCTCGATCTCGACCGCGTCACCATCAATCGCCCCACGGGCGGCAAGCTCTCCGGCGCCGGTCGCCTGAGCTTCATCGACGGCGAAGTGCTCGTCGAGGCGGCCGCGGACATCGACGACGCGGAGGTGGGTGCCGCCATGCGAGACCTGAAGCTCCCCCCTGAGCTCGCATCTCGCGTGCGCTCCGTCGGACGTGGGCGGCTGGTCCTCGGCGGAAGCCTCGCGGAACCCGAGGGCGTGGTGCACGTCGAATCGGGACGCGCGACCTTTGACGGAGTAGCGATGGGCGCCATGAACCTCGAGGTGGGTTTCGGAACGGGCGCCGAAAAGCTCTGGGTCGAGGTGGAGCTCAAACGCCCATCGAGCGTGATCGACATCCGGACCGCGTTCCTCCCGGACGACACCATCAGCGTGCGCGGGGACGTCGCCAACATCGCCATCGAGAACCTCCGCGAGTTGCTCGGCGGAGCGGATCTCAGTGGCACCTTGAGCGGCCGCTTCAATCTCGCAGGGCCACCGGAGAAGGTCACGGGCACGGCGACCGCTCAGATCCAGAGCTTCGCGGCACTCGGAGGTGTCTTTGGTACCACGAAGATCCGCGCCAAGGTCACCGGGGGAGAAGCGGAGGTCACCGGCTCGCTTCTCGAAGGCGATCTCCTCGCCGACGGCCGCGTACGCCTGAGCGGCAAGTGGCCCTACAATCTCTCGTCGACCTTTCGCGGTCTCGACCCGACGCGGATTGTGTCCTTCGGACCGAGCGTGAAGAGCAGCGCGACCGGCTCCTTCTTCAGCCAAGGCACGGTCTTCGAGCCGAGCAAGGCGATGGCAGACTTCAGAATCGACGACTGGACCATCACGATCGCCGGCGAGTCGCTCAAAGCGATGCGAACGGTCAACGTGCAGTGGATCGATCAAACCCTCGTGGTCCCCGAGGCGGCCTTCTCCGGCCCGGACGTTCGGCTCGTCGTGGCAGGCACCGTGCCCCTCGACGCCCCGATGCGACTCAAAGTCTACGGCGACGGTTCATTGAATGCCCTCGCCCTCGTCTCAAACCGTGTGAATCGAGGCCGCGGCAAGAGCACCTTCGGCCTCGAGGTGGGTGGGACGCTGATTGAGCCCACGTTCAACGGCGAGTTGACCGTCGAAAACGGCGAGCTCGCTCTTCGCGGTGCAACGGATCAGGCGACGAACATCAACGCGCGCGTCGTCTTCAACGGCGCCGCCGCGAACCTCGAGCTGGCGCGGTTCAACTATGGCGGCGGCAACGTACGGCTCGGCGGTCAGCTCGTCTTCTCGCAGAGGCTCGGCACGGAGGTCAGCCTGCGGGCGGACTTCGAGCGCGTTCGGATTCGGCCTTCTCCGGGAATCGACGCGACTCTCTCCGGCGATCTCATCATGACCGGCCCCCTCGACGATCTCAGCATGCGCGGCGACGTGAGAGCGGATCGCGCCCGTTACACCCGCAACGTCGACCTCACGGCGATCATTCCCCGCCGGCGCAGCTCCGGCCTCCAGGTGCCCGCCATCGAGCCGAGCGAGGTCATCGACTTGGCGGTCAAGCTACGTGCAGACGACGGGCTCTTCATCAACAACAACGTCCTGGACGCTGAGTTTCGTGCAGATCTGACCGTGACCGGCACGACCAATCGCGTCGGGTTGCTCGGCACGGTCACGCCGCTCGAGGCAAAAGCCCGCTACGCGGGCAATCTCTTCACCTTGGAGCGCGGCAGCATCGACTTCACAGAGGAGTACGAGCTCTTCGCGCGCTTCAATCTTCGCGCAAAGACTAAGGCGTGCGGCATGGACATCGCAGTCGACGTCTTCGGAGACTCCGAGTCCTACAATCTCTCGCCGACGGGGACCGACGAAACGGGCCCAGTGGCACCGCAGGACGTTCTCATCTGCTTGCAGTTCGGCTCTCGGATCCGAGACTTCGGCTCGGACGGATCGCCGGTCGCGTCCGCGACGGTCACCGGCGTCAACGACGAGCTTGCCGCCGCCGCCAGCGGCCTGGACGCACTCTGGACTGTTTCCGGACTCGATGATCGGGTGCGCGAGGTCCTGCCGATCGATGAGGTGCGCATCACGAACGCCTGGTCACCGCAGGCGGGAGGCATTCGCCCGCGACTCGTGCTCGGAAAGGACATCGGTGAGGCGGTTCGCCTTCAGTACTGGCAGTCGATCATCGAGCAGAGCCCGGAAGAAGCCTATCAAGCGTTGAGCGTGCAATATGCCCTCTCGAAGAACGCCACGCTGGAAGGCACCTGGCTGTCGGAGTATCAAGCGAACGTTCCGGTCACCGACCTCGGTCTCGATTTGAGACTCAGATGGGAGCTGCGCTAGCCACCAATGGCACTCCTGGTGTTCTTGCTGGGCCTGGGCGCCACCTATGGCGACACGCTGAGTCCCTACCGCGGCCAGACCATCGTCGACATTCAGGTGGACGCCCCCCCGACGGAAAACGAAGACACCCTCGTCGAACTCCTCGGTCTCGAGATCGGCTATCTCCTGAACAACGACGACCTCGAGGTCGCCATCAAGCGCCTCTACGCCCTCGGGCGCTTCTCCGCGGTCGAAGTCTACGCGACCCGCCGAAGCGGGACGATCTCGTTGCGCTTCGTCGTCACACCGATCGAGCGCCTGGGCACTCTGGAAATCAAAGGACTGAAGCTCGCGGACGAGAGTGCTCTGCGCGAGGCGCTGCGCTTCCGACGGGGCGCGGAAATCGATACGGCTACGGAACAACGGGTCGTGAAGCGCGCGCTCGAGCACCTCGACCGTGTCGGCTTTCCTAACGCCACCGCTCAGATCGAGGTGATGTCGCGCGATCCCGGTGAGCCCGCCGACGCGCGCCTGGAAGTGGAAGAAGGCGATCCGGTTCGAATCGAGCGGTTGAGCTTTGTGGGCGACGTCCGCGCCAAGAGATGGATGCTCGATAACGCGATCGAGAGCGGAGAGAAGAAGATCCTCAATCGGATCACCCTTCAACGCGACCGGGAGCGACTGGTGGAGGCGTATCGCTCCCGAGGTTTCCTCACGGCACGGGTCTCCGAGCCGGAGGTGCGCGAGGCGCAGGGCGTCGCAACGGTGACCTTCGAGATCCGAGCTGGCCCGCGGGTCGCGTTTCACATCGTGGGCAACACCGTCTTCGAGGACTGGGAGCTCGAGCGGTATTTGCCGCCGAAGGATGCCCCCCTCACGGACGGCGAAGTACGCGCGTTCGTCGAACGGATCGACGAAGCCTACACCCGCATCGGCCGTTACACGACCCGAGTCGACTACCGCGGCTACCGCGCCGGAAAAAACGATATCGCCCGCTACATCATCCGGATCGAAGAAGGTCCTCGCATGGAAGTGGTCGACATTCGCGTGCCCGGTGCGAAGGAGATCTCCGAAGCGACGATTCTCGAAGAAATCCGGGTGCGATTGCGCAACGAGCTCGATGACGTGGGACTTCTCGACCGTTTGGGGCGCACGAGCCGCTGTCTCCTGAACACGGGGGCGGAAAGCCGGGACCGCGAGGTGTGCGAGCGCGAGCCCGTGCCCGCGGAACGGCGATGGGTGCCCACCATCTATGCTTCCGCGCTCGACTCCGTGTCCGGCGCCTACCAGAACCTCGGCTACCTGAAGGTGCAGGTGGGGCCGCCGGAGCTCGACGTAGACGGCACGGAGATCGCCATCACGATTCCCATCGTTGAGGGGCCACAAACCCGGATCCGATCGCTCAGCTTCGAGGGGAACCAAGCGTTTGAGTCTGCGGACCTCCTACTGAAGACCTACGAAGCAACCTCGGCGAAAGCGAGTCAGACCCCCGTCGAGCCCGGAGGTCCCTTCTCGCGCAACGGTGTCGAAGACGCTCGAATCGCCATGGTCCGCGCCTATCGCGACCAAGGCTACCTCTACGGCCGGGTCTTCAGCGACATCGCCTACTCCGACGGCGGCGAGTGGGCGGAGGTGCGCTATCGCTTTGACGAGGGGCCGCAGGTGCGCATCAACCGCGTGCTCGTGCGTGGGAATCGCTACACGAACGAGAGCGTGATCCGTTCCCGCATCACCTTCCGCTCCGGCGACATCTACCGACTCGAGCAGGCGCTCTCCGACCAACGCTCGATCAGCGAGCTCGGCGTGTTCAACACGGTGCGAGTTCGGCTCATCGACGAGAACCGTCCGGCGGAGAGCAAGGACCTGGTGGCGGAGGTCGTCGAAAGCAACCGGCAACCGATCGAGATCGCCCCGGGGATCTCCACCGCGGAAGGCCCTCGCATCCAGGCCTCCTACTCGCACATCAATCTGTTCGGGACCGCGGGACAGCTGAGCATTCTCGCCAAGTTCAATCGCCAGGTGTTCTTCGGACTCTACGGCGATTTCTCGAGCGAGCTGCGCGACCGGTTCCGATCTTTCTCCGCCGCGGAACAGATTGAGCGCGTCTTGCAGGTGGGGCTGCGCTCTCCCCGCTACGTCAACCTCTTCTGGGAACCCACGCTGCGCACGGAGGTCGTGACCGAACGAGACATCACCCTCTCTTACGATTACGACTCGGCCCGCTTCGTCTTTGGTGTCGATCTCCAGCCAACAAAGCGCTTGCGGGTCAGCCTCGCGCCGGAGGTTTCCTTAACGGACCTCACCTGCGCGAGCGTAGACACAGACTGTCTAGGTACCGCGCAGGGCGTCACCGGTGATTTTCGGCTGCAGAACGGCGAACGTCAGGCGGTCAAGATCGGCCCTGCGATCACCTACGACGCGCGAGACAACCCCTTCTTCCCGACGTCTGGCTACCTGATCCAAGCGAATCTGGACTACTCGATCGGTCGCTCGCGGGAGAATCCGCAAGAGAACCGCGAGTTCACTCCCCAGTCATTCTGGCGGGGCGAGGCGATCTTCAGCACCTACTTCGCCCTCGGCTCGACCGTACTCGCCCTCGGCGCGCGCGCCGGCTACATCCGACCGGTGCAAAACGAGGTCCCGATCTTCGAGCGCTTCTTCCTTGGCGGCCGAACGACGCTGCGCGGTTTCCCGGAGCGGACACTCATTCCCGAGGACTGCCTGATCGTCCCCGCAGACGCCCCGGACGACGATGGCTGTCGAATCAAGACCCCGGAAGGCCAGGCTCCGCTGCCCCCTGGCGGCAACAGCTACGGCCTGCTGAAGGCCGAGCTTCGCGTCCCGGTCGTAGGTGCCGCGAGCATCGGGTTCTTCGTCGATTCGGGCAATCTCTGGTTCGATTTCCCTGCGAGGAGCGAGTTGCGCCTCCGGACGACCCTCGGCAGCGGCCTGCGCTACAACACGCCGGTCGGACCGCTCGCCCTAGACGTCGGCATCAACCCCGACCGCCGAGAGGAAGCGGGCGAAGGGCGTTGGAGTCTCCACTTTACGGTGGGGGTGTTCTAGCGGCGCTGGCCCGTTCGGGCTCGTCGCGCTCGAGCTGCGCTGCGGCCTGCTCAGGCGGTGGGTTCAGGATTTCTCCCAGGTCTTCACCCTCCGCGCCGGCAACTGGTTTCTCATCGGACTCGGGCAGGGTGACGTTCTCGCCTTCAATGTCGATGCTGATCTCCGAGGCGTCTTTCGGCAAGCCCTCGGTGGCGGTGCGGGCGAGCGCTGCGGCGAGGGGGAGCTGGTTCGCGAGAAGGTGGAACGCGCCGGCGATTTGCTCGGACGCCTTCGCCGGATCCTCTTGGTCTGAAGCGCGTCTGAGGAGCTCAACGCTCTTGCGCGCAGTCGCAAACGCCTTGGTCTCTGCGCTCAGCGGTAGCTTGCGTCGCACGAGCGCGAGCAACGAGTCGTCGTTCAGGCCCTCGATCGGCCACAAGGGGGCGTCATCGAGGTCGTGTTGTAGACGATGGGCTTCGGCGAAGGTCTGCCAGAGAGTGTCGAGCTTTGCTGGATCCCGCACCGACTCTAGAAGCTGCTCGATTGCGGCGGGCCGGAGCTTTACCCGAATTTTCGACTCGGTCTTGCCTTTCTGTTTCGGACCGATGGGGAGCCCCAGGACTCGCGATCGCACGAGGCCACCGAGCGTCTCGCAGTGACGTTCTAGGCGAGCCCGGCTGTCGTCGCAGCCCTTTGCGACCACCCCAAACGTGAGTAACCCGGCGAACGTGTCCGCCCGGAGCGAGCGATCTTCGAGCGAGTAGCTCCAATCGAGCGAAATCCCCGTGTCTTTGGTCCCATCTTCGTGCTGGGTCACCGTCCGGACCCGTCCCTCCGCGACCGAGCGCGATTGCGAGCGAGGGGTGGAGACCTCCCGATGACGAGCGTGTTTGCGATCGTTGATGGTCACGCCGTCCTGCTCCCCCCCGGTCTCCACGGTCGCGTTTTCGACGGTGTTCCCCCAGTCGATCCCCCAGCCGAAGACGTTGAACAGCTTGGAGGCACTTCGCCGAGTCGCGGTACGGACGCGATTGTCGTGAACCGCGATTCCCTCGCGTTCATCCTGCGCGAGCTGTTCCAGAAGACCGATGTCGATCGTGCGATACTCGCCCCGCGCATCGAACATCCGGTCGAAGGCGGCGGCTGCGCCTGGTTTCGACAGGTCGAAGGTCATGTCATAGAGTGTCAGGTGATCACCGATGTCGCGCTCGTGATACCCGCCCATCAGCGCTTTGGCGTGTCGGTTGAATGTCCGAATCTGCGGTGAAACCGCACGCTCCACGAGTTCGGCGCGATCCTGCATGGTCTCGAGCTCGTCCTCCGTTCCGGCAGAAAGGGCACGGGTCAGCCTCGAGATGATGCCCTCTGGATCGCGGCCCTTTTCGGCGGCCTTCGCGGCGCGGCGCACCTCGTCCTTGGCGCTCTTGGCGGCGTACTCGATGATGCTGTCGTCGATGTGAAGCCCGATGCCGCCCTTCACCGCCCAGTCTTTCTCCGACTTCTGACGGCGCACGCCAATCCGCACCGACACCAGAGGGCCAAAGCCCGCTTCCACGTCGCCATAGACGTGGCCTCGAACCCCGCTGCTGAGCTCGAGCTGACCGTAGGGTCCCACGTCGGCGAAGAAATTGGCGACGAGGCCCCCGATGCCCGGCAAGGGAGTGAGCGTCCCTTTGATTCCGCGGGTCGAGAACTCGGCGTCTTCTACGGCGATCTGCACTCGGCTCCCCGGTGGGAGGGCGCGCGCTTCCACCGAGTTCAAGCGCTTGACCGGAACGCTTTCGTCGTCCGCTCCCGGAACCCGTCCGGACGCCGATACGAAATCCATACCGCCGACACCGTCGTCATTCCCGTCGTAGACCAGCTTGTCCTGTTGGACCCAAGCACTCGTGACCACGTCCTTGGCGTGCCACGCTCGAATGGCACCGATCGCGCCGCTGACGTTCGGCAAGTTCGAGTCGGTCGCGCGAACATCCTCGAAGGTCTCGCGCTTGAAGAAGGGGTTGCGCGCCCCATCGCGCTCCGCAAGGGCGAGACTGCGCTCCCGGGCGTTCGACGACGGGTCCTCCGGGTCGTGCTCGAGTCGGGTCTGACTGCGTGGCCGCGGGCGTAGACGCCGATCGGCGATCACCGCGAACGGCGAGAGAACGCGCTTCGGCGGTGTATCCTTGGAGCTCGCGCCTTGGTCCGGCTGCGGTCCCTCGAGCGCCGGCGCCGTGTCCCGAAGGTGCTCCCACTCCTTCTCCCCCGGCTTTGCTCCGGCCGACCGAACCCAGTCTGGCAGCGACTTGAGCGCTCCGCGCTCGGCGGTCGGCTTGGTCTCCGGAATCTCCGAGTCGGAGGGCAACCCTTTGAAGTAACGGGCGGTTGGTCTCGGCTCGATCGGCATGCGGCTCGCAGACAAATGGGCGAAGGAACGGAAAAGGGGCCTGGTCTATCGAGACTATCGCTGCTTCGTGGAATCTGTTGTGCGAAATCCCGGATTCTCCGTTTGGATCACTCCACCAGCAGACGTCGGGTGTCGAGCACCGTGCCAATGGTCTCCCCCATCGCCTCGACAAGCTGCGCGCAGCCTTCGTCGAGGTCGTCCACCGCGACCAACCAGAGCGCCAGACTTGAACTCAGTGGCACCCGAACGCACCCTCGATCCGGCGGCGACTCTCCGTCAGGCAGACGGCCGCGTGCGCCGAGAACGCTGATCCAGCCCTTCCCTACCTCGTAGATGGCGGCGGTCTCCGCGCCGAGGGCCAAACCCACCTGCTCGGCCCACCACGGGCCCAAATCGTTGGAAGACAGCTTCTTCGGCAGCTCAGAGACAATCTGCCGGAGCCGTTCGCGACGACGCACAGGATCCTGAATGTGGCGGTCGAGATGGGCACGCACCGCATCCACGCCCTCAAAGAACTCTTTCAGCATGTGCCGCCATTCGCGTTGCCGCATGCACCGTGTTGTACGCCTTGACCGGAGTCGAACGCATCGCTAAAGCGCCACGGTGGCGGTAGTGATCATTCCAGCCCGCCTCGAGGCGACGCGCTTGCCCGGCAAACCCCTCGCCGAGATCGGAGGCCTCCCCCTGATCGTTCGCGTCGCTCGACAAGCGCGAAAAGCCCGAGGAATCGAGCGTGTCGTGGTCGCGACGGACGCCGCTGAAATCGAGAACGCCTGTCGTGCCCACGAGGTCGACGCGGTGTGCACCCGCGACGACCATCCCTCAGGCACGGACCGTGTCGCCGAAGCGGCGGAAACGCTCCAAGCGACGGCGGTCATCAACGTTCAGGGAGACGAGCCCTTCGTCGACCCTCGAGATATTGAAGCGATTTCTCGCTCGCTCGCTGCAGGGGCACCGATCGTCTCGTTGCGCGCAGGGATCGACGACTTCGAGGAATACGAGAGCACGAGTGTGGTCAAGGTCGTCTGCAATGATCTCGATCATGCGCTCTATTTCTCCCGTGCGCCGATTCCGCACGGTTTGAGCGCGGAAACGATCAAAGGTCGCGCGTTCCGTCACATTGGGGTGTACGGATACGGTGCGGACGCGCTAAAACAATGGACCCAGGCGCCCATGCATGCGCTCGAAAGAGCAGAGCGGCTCGAGCAGCTGCGTGCGATGGCGATGGGAATCCCCATCACTATGGTCGACGCCTACACGCGAGGTCGCGGGATCGACACCCCCGAGGATCTGGCGTGGGCACGAAAACGAGTCGAAGAGCTCGGCGAACGAGCTTTTCCGTGAGGCAGTCATGAGTCGTGGACCCAAATTTATTTTCGTGACCGGCGGCGTCGTATCGTCGCTCGGCAAAGGGCTGGCGGCGGCGTCGATCGGCGCCCTGATGGAGAATCGCGGCCTCAAGGTGCAGCTCCTGAAACTGGACCCCTATCTCAACGTCGACCCGGGCACGATGAGCCCTTTCCAGCACGGCGAGGTCTTCGTCACGGATGACGGCGCAGAGACCGATCTCGACCTGGGACACTACGAGCGCTTCACCTCCGCTCGCATGGCCCGGGCGAATAACCAAACCTCAGGGCGCATCTACACCCGAGTTCTCGAGAAGGAACGCCGGGGTGACTACCTCGGCGGAACCGTGCAGGTGATTCCGCACGTCACTGACGAGATCAAGCTCGCGATCAAAGAGGCGGCCGCAGACTGCGACATCTGCATCGTAGAGATCGGCGGTACGGTGGGTGACATCGAGTCGCTGCCTTTTCTGGAAGCGATCCGGCAGGTGCCTTTCGAGGTCGGTCGCGAAAACGTTCTGTTCATTCACCTCACTCTCGTGCCGTTCATCAAGTCCGCTGGCGAGGTAAAATCGAAGCCCACGCAACACAGCGTCAAAGAGCTCCGCGCGATCGGTATTTCCGCGGACATTCTCCTGTGCCGCTGCGAGCAACCGCTCGAGAAGAGCGTGCGGCAGAAGATCGCCCTGTTTTGTAACGTCGACGTCGACTCAGTGTTCTCCGCCGTGGACGTGCCAGTGATTTACCAGCTCCCAGTCGAGCTGCACCGCGAGGGCCTCGACAACAAGATCGCCGAGAAACTCAACATCTGGTCCCGGGCTCCGGCCCTGGACCGCTGGAAACGCATCGTCGACGCGGTGCAGAATCCGAAGGATACGGCGCGCATCGCTATCGTCGGCAAGTACGTCGAGCTCACCGATTCCTACAAGTCTCTTCACGAAGCACTCGTTCACGCCGGCATCGCCAACCAAACGCGCGTCGAGTTCGACTACGTCGACAGTGAGCGGCTCGAGAACGGCGAGAGCCCCGAGGAGCTGCTCGGCAACGCCGATGGAATCCTCGTTCCGGGTGGCTTCGGCAACCGAGGGATCGAAGGCAAGCTCAGCGCGGTGCGCTACGCCCGGGAGAACGGTATCCCCTTCTTTGGTATTTGCCTCGGTATGCAGTCGGCGGTGATCGAATACGCGCGCAACGTGGCCGGAATCGAAGGCGCGCACTCGCAGGAATTCGATCCGGAAGGAAAACACTCGGTGATCGCGCTGATGGAAGGCCAGAAGAACGTGAAACGCAAGGGCGGCACGATGCGACTCGGCGCCTATCCGTGCACGCTCAAGCCAGACACCCTCGCGGCACGTACCTACGGCGAGCTCGAAATCAGCGAGCGTCACCGTCATCGTTTCGAGGTCAACAACGACTACCGCGACCAGCTGAGTGAGGCTGGCCTCGTCTTCTCCGGGACGCTGCCCGACGGGTCGCTCGTCGAGGTGGCTGAGCTCCCGGACCACCCGTGGTTCCTGGGCTGCCAATTCCACCCGGAATTCAAGAGTAAGCCCTTCAAGCCGCATCCGTTGTTCATCGGCTTCGTGGGGGCCGCTCGAGACCGCTCGAAAGCAAAGGCGACCGCGTGAGAGACCCGCTCCGCTATCTCTTCGAGCGCACGAAGCCTGTGCTGATCAGCGGCCCCTGCGTCATTGAGTCGAAGGAGCTCTGCCTCGAAGTGGGGCACTACGCAAAGGAACGTGCCGAGGAGCACGGCTTTGCCTACGTCTTCAAAGCGTCATTCGACAAAGCCAACCGCACGTCGATCAACTCCTTTCGTGGCCAGGGACTGGCAAAAGGGCTCGAAATCCTCGCGGACGTCGCCCAGGCGCTCGACGTTCCGGTGACGACCGACGTGCATCTACCGGAGCAAGCGGCGCAGGTGGCGGAGGTAGTCGATCTGCTGCAGATCCCTGCGTTCCTCTGCCGCCAAACGGACCTCCTCCTCGCCGCCGCCGAGAGCGGCCGGCCGGTGAACATCAAAAAGGGCCAGTTCCTGGCGCCGGAAGACATGCGCCATGCGGTGAAGAAAGTGCGGGACGGGGGCTGCACGCACGTCGCGGTGACCGAGCGCGGAACCACCTTTGGCTACCACAACCTGGTTGTGGACATGCGAGGTCTCGTGACCATGCACGAAGCCACTCAGTGTCCGGTAGTTTTTGATGCGACGCACTCGGTGCAACGACCTTCCGCCGGCGATGGCGTCACCGCCGGGGATCGTGAGATGGCCCCTGTTCTCGCCCGCGCCGCAATGGCGGTGGGGGTGAATGGGATCTTCGCAGAGGTCCACCCACACCCCGATCGCGCGCTCTCGGACGGACCGAACGCCCTCGATTTCCAGATGCTCGACACGATGCTTCGGCAGCTCGCGGCGATCCGCAAGGCGCTGGCCTGAGTGCATCGATGACAACATCGAAGGTCCGGAGAACGCGGACTGTCTCGATGCGGCCTACGAGATCAACAAAGACGCGAGCCGCGCGGTCTTCGACTGCGAGGAAGCGGTCCTCGACGATCTCGATAGCTGCGTCAACTCCGCCGGTACGTGCTCAGTGCAGGCGGTATGCCTGCGCTTGGCCGACGACGCCGATGACCTCTGCCCCGAGCTGCCTCGAGCGGTGCGCGAAGCAGTCGACGATTGCGACTAGGGCGTGAGTGTGCGCGTCTCTAGGGTGTGAGCAACGACGGTGCGCTGAACGCGGCTCTGCCCGAGCGCTGGGGTCCGCTCCAGCGAGCGAAGAATACGGCGATCTTTGCTGCGATCCGGGTCGCGATCGCGCTGCTCCGTCTTTCACCGCGCTTTCTGCTCCGTGGGCTCGCCTCCGTTCTCGGCTCCCTGGCCCCTCTCGTCGCCTTGAAGGACCGAAAGCGGGCGACGGAACAGCTCGCGGCGGCATTCCCCTCCTTGTCCGACTCGGAGGTCCGGCGCCTGGTCCGCCGGATGTTCGTGAATCTCGCCGCGTCCGCGGTCGATGCGCTGATCCTCGACCGCGTTCTCGCGCGTAATCCGCTCCCGGAGCCCGTGCGGCAGCTGTTTCGCGATGCGATCGCGGAAGGACACGGCGTGGTCGCGGTGAGCGGGCACGTTGGAAACTGGGAGCTGTGTGCGCAGTCCATCGCCGCGGCGGGCTTTCCCCTCTCGGTGATCGCCTCGCCCACCTACGATCCGCGTCTGACCCGCTTGATCCACGATTTCCGAGCGCGCAACGGCGCGCAGGTGCTCTGGCGAGGCGATCGTACCGTCGGCAAAGACATGCTGCGGATCTTCAAGCGCAAGGAAGTCCTCGCGATGCTGATCGACCAGGACACTAAGGTCCAGGGTGCCTTCGTTCCGTTCTTTGGCCGACCCGCCCATACCCCCGTCGCCGCTGCCCAGCTCGCGCTGCGCTTCCGGGCTCCCATCATCGTGGGATTCGTCTACCACCACGGCGGGGAATATCGCTTTGCCTTCGAGCGCTTCGCCTACGATCCGGAAAGCACGCCCGAGGCGCTCACCGCGGCACTCACGGCGCGGATCGAAGGTGCGATTCGGGAAGAACCGGCCCAGTGGGTATGGTTTCACAAACGTTGGAAGAGACGCCCGCCGGTGGACTCGCCATAGAATCGGTGGAATGAGCACGACGTCATGATGGGTGTGAGCACAGCGGTCGCCATTCTTGCGGGCCTGCTCCTGAGCCAAGCGGGAGAACCGAGCGCCAACCGGAAGGCGCCCACGGGCCCCCTCGACTTTCGCTGCGACTCAATGAACCTCGAGAGCAAGCCAAACCGCGTCAGCTGCTCCGGCAACATCGTTGCGCGAAGGGACGACCTGCTCGTGTGCTGCGAGCGCTTCGAGGGTGCGGCCGACGATCAATGGCAGTGGCGCTCCTTCAAGTGCATAAACGACGTGCGCGCGGTCCGCGGAAGCGAGCTGATGTGGAGCGACGAAGCGCGGTTCAACCTCGAAAGCGGTGAGCTCGTCCTCACCGGTCGCCCGCGACTTAGGCGCGGTCCGAATCTCCTCGATGGAACGGAGATCCTGATCGAAACCGAGACCGACCGAGCACGAGTCATCAAGCCGCGGGGACGGCTCGACCCTGACGCGGAGAACATTCCCGACGCCTATTCGATCCCAAAGGGAAAGCTCCCCTCGAAATGTCCGCTCCCCAGCCGAGAGGGAAAATGAGCGCCATCCTACGCGCGGTAGAGCTCAACAAATCCTTTCGCCGGCGAAAGGTCGTCAATTCCGTGTCCTTTGACGTGCAACCGGGGGAAATCGTCGGTTTGCTGGGACCGAACGGCGCGGGCAAATCCACGAGCTTCAACATGGTCGCGGGGCTTCTCCCGCCGGATTCGGGCTCGGTGTTTCTCGGCGAGAATGAGCTGTCGAGCGAGCCCCTGCACGAGCGAGCCCGTCTGGGACTCGGATATCTCCCCCAAGACCAGACGATCTTTCGGGGGCTCACCGTGACCGAGAACATCACCGCCGTCCTCGAAGCTCGGGGAACGGCACCTCGGGACGCGAGGGCACGGGCGGCGCAGGTGCTCGACCGCTACAACTTGAGCCACGTCAGTGCTTCGCGCGGCTCCGAGCTCTCCGGCGGGGAGCGGCGGCGACTCGAGATGGCGCGCACGCAGCTCCACGAGCCCAAGGTCGTCTTGCTCGACGAGCCCTTTGCGGGCGTGGACCCGATCGCGGTCGCCGAGATCAACGGTTTCATTCGCAAGATGCGCGATGACGGGATCGGGGTCCTGGTCACGGACCACAACGTCCGGGAGACGCTGCGAATCTGTGACCGGGCCTACATCATTTCGAGCGGGCAGATTCTTCTCGGGGGAACACCGGAGGAGATTGTCGCGGACCGGCGCGCGCGGGAGAGCTATCTCGGTGCGGACTTCACGCTCTAGCAGGCGTCAAACGATGCAAACGTTGCCGAAAAGCCTCACAGCCCGTGTTGGCCCGATGCTTGCTTTCGGCTATTCTCGGATCACGTCATGGCCTTAGATCTTCGACTCCAACAAAAGATGTCCCAGCAGCTGGTGATGACACCCCAGCTGCAGCAGGCCATCAAACTCTTGCAGCTCAACCACCTCGAGCTCTCGGAAGTTCTCGCTAAAGAGATGGAAGAGAACCCGATGCTCGAGGATGGCCAAAACGAGGAGCGCAGCGAGGAAGTCGAGCGACTCGAGGGCATCGAAGAGACGGTCGTAGGGGAAACGCCGGAGAGGGCAAGCTCGGCGGATGACGGCGACAGCCAGACCGCCTCGGACCTGCAGAGTGTCATGGACAGCCCGGTGGACGCCACCCCGGAGCCTACGAACAAGGAGAAGGAAAGCGAGATCGACTGGGAGTCTTACCTCGAAAGCAACACCTACGCGCTGCCGGCCACCGCAGGCGGGCACGACGAGCTTCCCCCGTTCGAGGCGTCCCTCAGCAAGTCCGAATCGCTTCACGACCACCTGCGTTGGCAGGTGCAGATGGGTGCTTTCTCGGAAAAGGAAAAAGCCATCGCTGCGATGTTGATTGAAGAGGTCAACGATGACGGTTACCTCAGCCCGGACGCGGTCGAGATCGTCGCCGAGGAGATGGAGCTGGAGGAAGACGAGGTTCTCTCCGTGCTCCGCATGCTGCAGCAGTTCGATCCGCGCGGCGTCGCAGCGCGCAACCTCCGTGAGTGCTTGCTCCTGCAGGTGGAGGACCTCGCCGAAGAGCAGCCACTGATGGTCGACATCATCGACCGCCACCTCCCCAACGTGGAGAAGCGCAACTACCAGGCGATCGTCAAAGATCTGAACACCACCCTCCCGGAGTTGGGAGAAGCGATCAAAGCGATCGCACAACTCGAACCTCGGCCTGGGCGGCTCTACAGCGATCAGGAGCCGCGCTACATCACGCCGGACATCTACGTAGTCCGCGTCGGTGACGGCTATGAGATCCTCCTGAATGAAGACGGCCTACCCAAGCTCAAGATCTCCAACTACTACCGGGACGCCCTCCAGAGCTCGAACGGCAAAGAAAAGAACTTCATCCAGGACAAGCTACGCGGGGCGGTGTGGCTCATCCGTTCGATCCACATGCGCCAGCGCACGATCTACAAGGTCGTGGAGAGCATCCTGAAGTTCCAAGCGGACTTCTTCGAGAAGGGCGTAGCCCACCTGAAGCCATTGATCCTCAAAGACGTGGCCGAAGACGTGGGCATGCACGAATCGACCATCTCTCGGGTTACCAGCAACAAGTATGTCCACTGCCCGCAGGGGACCTACGAGCTGAAGTATTTCTTCAACTCGTCCATCGCCCGCTCCGGGGGCGATTCGATCGCATCGGAGTCGGTGCGTGATCGCATCAAGACGATCATCTCGGAGGAGGATCCGAGCTCCCCGGTTTCGGACCAACAAATCGTCAAGATCCTCAAGGGTCACGACATCAACATCGCTCGCCGAACAGTCGCCAAGTATCGCGAAATGCTGAAGATCCCGCCTTCCAGCAAGCGCAAGAAAGTGTTCTGAGGGCTATCGAAGCCGGAAGCCGGCACGCCGGCACGCCAGCGCAAGGAGGGATCGTGCGCATCACCGAAATCCTCAGCCGAGAGCTCGTCGTCCCGGAGATAGAAGCGGTCGACAAGGACTCGACACTCCGGGAAATGAGTGGCCACCTCGCTGGCGCGACGGGCAGCGTCGCGGAAGAAGCGATCGTCACCTCGCTCATCGAGCGCGAGCGACTCGGTTCCACCGGGGTGGGCGAAGGCGTTGCCATCCCGCACACGAAGATTCCGGGGCTCGATCGTCTGGTGGCAGCATTTGGTCGGAGCAACAAGGGAATCGCGTTTGACGCGATCGACAATCAACCGGTCTACCTCGTTTTTGTGCTCCTCGTCCCTGAGAACTCGGCGGGAATACACCTCAAAGCTCTCGCTCGCGTGTCGCGCCTCCTGAAGAATGCCACCTTCCGGAAGCGTCTGTTAGAGGTCGAAGGCGCGTCGATCTACGACGCTTTCATCGAGGAGGACGGGAAGCATTGAGCTCACTCACGCGAAAACGCATGACCGTACGCGAGCTCATGGAGGAGGAAGGCTACGACCTTCGGCTCGAGCTGTTGGCGGGTGAGCCGGGATTGGATCGCATCCTCGAAAACACCCGAGTACAGAAATCGGGCTTGGCGCTCGCAGGATTTCTCGAGTCAGTCCGGCCGCACCGGCTTCAGATCTTTGGCAAGACCGAGCTCGCCTACCTCGCCACCCTTCCGCCGGAACGAGCCCGAGAGCGCATCGACCATTTTTTTGGTGCGGATGTCGCAGCGGTGGTGATCACGGCCAATCAAGGGATTCCAGAGTGTGTGGTTGACTGCGGGAATAAGCACGAAGTCCCGGTTCTGCTGTCGAGCCATGACTCGAGCCGCTTCATCACTCAAGTCCAGGAGCTCCTAGAGGATCGCCTGAGCCCTGAAGAGACGGTTCACGGCGTGATGCTCGACGTCTTCGGAATCGGGGTGTTGATGCTCGGCACGAGCGGAATAGGAAAGAGCGAGTGCGCTCTCGAGCTGATCATGAAGGGCCATCGTTTGATCGCTGACGACGCGGTCCGGCTGGCGCGTCGACGTAACTCGATCTACGCATCTTCCCTCGAGGTCACGAAGCATCACATGGAGATCCGCGGTCTCGGGGTGATCAACGTGAAGGATCTCTACGGCGCCGCGTCGGTCCGGGAGCGCAAACGCGTCGAGCTCGTGGTCGAAATGATTGACGGCTCGGAGAGCGTCGCGTTCGAGCGACTCGGACTCGACGAGTACACCACACAGGTCCTTGGCGCCGAAGTTGCCAAGGTGACCATTCCCGTCCGCCCCGGCCGCAATGTGTCTTCGATCGTAGAGGTCGCGGCCCGAAATCACCTGCTCAAGCTGCAAGGGCATCACGCGGCCAGGTCTCTCAGTGACCGTATCGATGCTCAGCTCCGCGCGAGCTCAAAAGGCAAGGTGGAGTGACACTCGAGATCGTCATCGTCACCGGCCAGTCCGGTAGCGGCAAGACGACCGCCGTACGCGCCTTGGAAGACCAGGGCTATTACGTTGTCGACAATCTTCCGACGTCGATGGTGGAGGAGCTCATTCGGGTACTCGAGCACCAGGACCAGTATCGCCGACTCGTGCTCGTCCTCGATGCGCGAAACCGACGCTCGCTTCAGGAGAGCCCCACATTGATCGAGCGGCTGCGCGAAGAGCACGGCTCGGTGCGTGTCGTCTTCCTCGAGTCGAGTGAGAGCGCCCTGCTGCGCCGTTACTCCGAAACCCGTCGCCTGCATCCGCTCGACAGCGGTCAAGGTCTGCGGGCCGCGGTGCGCGAAGAACGCGACTTGCTCACCCCCATGCGCGAGCTCGCTGACGACACCTTCGACACCACCGAGATGTCACCGCATCAGCTCAAGGCACGTCTCTGGGAGATCGTCTCCGAGCCAGCTGACCGGCCACTTCGAATCGAAGTCTTGAGCTTTGGATTCAAACACGGACTCCCACTCGATGCGGACATGGTGCTGGACGTCCGCTTCTTGCCGAACCCTTACTTCGAGCCGGCCCTCCGGGATTCCACCGGCCTCGACTCCGCGGTCCGCGACTTCGTACTGAGCTCCACGGAAGCCAAGACTTTCGTGAAGCACACGGAGGATTTTCTCACATTCCTCATCCCCCAATACCAGGCCGAGGGTAAACGCTACTTCACCCTCGCGATCGGCTGCACGGGCGGACGTCATCGATCCGTCAGCCTAGCAATCACCATCGCTTCGCGTCTCGAACAACGAGGACACGAAGTGGCGGTCCTGCATCGAGACACTCAGGAGAGCAAGTCATGATTGGAATCGTCATCGCCGCACACGCGGATCTGGCTTCCGCACTGCTCGATACGGCGAAGAACGTCACCCGGTTCGACGGAAAGGCTGCGGCTGTTGGAGTCGCGGATGGCGACACGTCCGCTTCGTACGAAGAGCGCCTGCGCTCCGCGGTCGCTGCGGTAAAGGAAGACCAGGGTGTCTTGGTGCTCACCGACATGTTTGGAGGGACTCCGTCAAACGTAGGCCTCACGCTGCATGAATCGGGCAGGGTAGAGGTACTCACCGGTGCCAACTTGCCCATGCTGATCAAGGCTCTGCAACTGAGTGGCTCCGAGGATGACTTAGCGACGATTGCTCAGAACGTTAAGGGAGCGGGAACCCGTGCAATCGCGATTGCGAGCGAGGTCCTCTCCGGTGGAGGGGTAACGTGATCAGCCGAGTCCTTCTCGTATCCAACGACCTCGGCCTACACCTGCGCGCCGCCGGCGTCCTCGCTCGGGTGGCCACGCGCTTCGAGTGCGAGCTCTCGCTGAAGCGAGAGAGCCACACCGCCAACGCGAAGAGCATCATGAGCGTTCTGTCTCTCGCCGCGGCAACCGGGACCGAGCTCGAGCTCATCGCAGATGGTCCCGATGAAGACGACGCCGCCCGAGAGATCGAAGCCCTCTTCCTCGCCGGATTCGAGGCCACATGACGGGACGGACCAGACGCTTCCACGGAATCCCAGCGTCACCGGGCGTCGCGGTAGGCAGAGTCTTTCTGGTCGACCAACGAGCGGCCCGTTTTCGCCGCTACCACATCCAGCCGGACTCGGAAGACTACGAGGTCGAGCGCTTGCGTCGAGCGGTGGACACGAGCATCACCCAGCTCGAGTCCGTCCGCGCCAAGCTGACCCGCTCGTCCCACGACCACGACGCGATCCTGGAAGCGCACGAAATGATGCTGCGCGACCCGACGATCGTGGACGAGGCGATCACGATGATCCGGACCCAGCAGCTCAACGCGGAATGGGCGGTCGCCAAGGTGATCGGACGACTGCGTGCGGCCTTCGAGCGTCTCGCTGACCCCTACTTCAAAGAACGACGCAGCGACATCGACTTCGTGCGCGACCGAATCATTCGCAATCTGACCGGCCAAGCCGCGGACCTCTCTGATCTCGAACAGCTCGCCGAAGGCACGGTGCTGGTCGCCCATGACCTCAGCCCGGTGGATGCAGCCCTGCTGTCGCGTCACCGGGTGACCGGCTTCGTCACGGAGGTGGGAGGCAAAACCTCACACACGGCGATCATCGCCAGGTCCCTCGACGTCCCTGCGGTCGTTGGCGTCCGCGGTATTCTCGACGCGGTGGGCTCGGGCGACGCGATCATCGTCGACGGCTCAACCGCGGACGTCCTGCTGCGCCCGTCGAACAAGGCGATCGAGGCCGCACGGAGGCGCAGCCATGAGTACCGTTTGGCGGAGCTCGAGCTGTTGGAGGCTCAAGCGCTTCCCGCGGTCACCCTCGATGGAAAACAGCTCCTCGTCACTGGAAACATCGAGCTGCCGACGGAAATCCCGACGGTTCTGGAGCGCGGGGGCGATGGCATCGGCCTCTACCGCACCGAGTTCCTGTTCCTCGGCCGGCAGACCCCGCCGGACGAAGAGGAACACTACCGAACCTATTCGCAATTGCTCGCCGGGGCGGGTGATCGGCCGATCACGATTCGCACTCTCGATGTGGGTGGCGAAAAACTCTTCGGTGCGCTCGCTCACGAATCCGAGGCCAATCCCGCGCTCGGGCTCAGGGCCATCCGCTACTGCCTCCAGCACCCTTCGGTCTTTGAGCCGCAGCTCGCGGGCCTGCTTCGGGCGGCCGTCCGAGGCAAGGCGCGATTGATGGTTCCGATGGTGAGTGGACTCGAGGAGATCGAGGCGGTCCGAGAAACGATCCATCGAGTGATCGCGCGCCTGCAGGCGGAAGGCAAAGAGCTGAACGACAACGTGCCCCTGGGAATCATGGTGGAGATCCCGAGCGCCGCGCTCATCGCCGATCAGCTCGCCCGTCACGTCGATTTCTTCTCAGTGGGGACGAACGACCTGCTGCAATTCCTCCTGGCGGTGGACCGCAACAACGAGCGTGTCGACTATCTCTACAACTCTTGCCACCCCGCGGTCCTGCGTACCTTGGACCTCGTGGCGAAAGCGGCGGCACGTGCGAAGATTCCCGTGTCCGTTTGCGGCGAAATGGCCGGTGACCTCGACGCAGTCCCCTTGCTTCTCGGACTCGGGTTCAACGAGCTCTCCATGAACGCCGCCGCGATTCCTCGGGTCAAACGACTGATCCGCGAGCTCCGACACAGCGATACGGAAGCGCTCGCTCAGGAAGCACTCGAGAGCGACTCCATTGCCCGAGTGAAGCAGCTCGTCGCCGATTTCTTCGAGAGCAAGTCACCGCTCATACGCCAGGGCGAGGCCTCGTGAGCGATCCGACGCACACGCTTCTCCTCGATGGGCGTCTCGTCGCCTTCATCTATGCGATCGATGAGTCGAAAACCGCAGCCGTGGTTCGCGCGGGCACCGACGAGCAGATCGCCGCACTCGCGGACGGCCGGGTCGAGGTGTTCTCGCGCACGCACGAGGAGCTGATGGCGACTGTCGCAGAAGAGAAGGCGGACCTCGAAGGCTTCCTGTTTCGTGTGCAGCTCGAAGGATTCGAGCTACGGGAAGGGCGCGTACAGCCCACAGCGTCCTTGCAAAGATTCTAACCTCTCGCGCCGGCGCTATTCGCGTTTCTGCAGCTCGAGCTGCAGCTCGAGTCGAGAGGTCTCAAAGGCCTCGATCTCAAACTCGCGCTGGAACTCTCTGAACCCTGGCCGCCGCAGCACGATGACGTGTGCCCCCGGGGGCAGCGACACCGCGGGCTCGGCGAGCGGAGTGGTTCCGATTTCCTTGCCGTCGATCTCGACGGTCACTCCAGGGACCTCGATATCGACTTTTAGTGTCCCGACGATCTTGTCCGGAGCAACGAGCTTGAAGGCGGCGA
>CAYXVF010000024.1:38355-63274 GCA_964468125.1 uncultured Bdellovibrionales bacterium
CGATCAGCTTGTTGTCCAAACCGAGGCCGGAAAGGTTCATGATCGCGACCTTGCGCTCCGGCAGTTCCCCCGCTCCGAGGGCCAGCGCGAATTCGAGAACGATGATCCCCATGGCGGCGAGAATAGAGGGAGTCGTGCCGGTGGTCCAAGCGAGCGCTAGCGCTCGAAGACCTCGTTCACTTCGACCGTCGAATTGGGCGAGATCACGACGCGACGTCGTTTCGGGGCGTAGCCTTCCAGCTCGAGCACCACCTCGCGCTGACCGGCACGCACCCTGCGCGCTCGAAAGGGCGTGTAGCCGAGGGTCACCTGATCGATCAGCACCTTCGCCCCTGCGGGAGTCGACTCAACGGCGAGCGCGCCGTAGGCGTTGGGGTCGACCCGTGTGTAGCTCCAGGTGAACACAATGATCCCTGCAGCGACCAGAATCGCCGCGCCGAGGATCAGATAGTCTCGAATCTGGCGTTCACGAGGCAGAGGGTTCTTCGCGATCCGCGTCGTCTGCGTCAGCACTGCCGTAGCCGGTGGGGTTGCGGAGGGAGACCCACGTTTCACCGGCACGTCCGGCAGAGTGGTGACCGCAGGGTCGTCCGGGGGCGGAAAGCGCGGGTCCTGCTTGATCTCCGTATCCCGCTCGGCAGAAGGCTCCGGTCTTCGTTCGGAATCCGGGCGGTCTTTCCTGCGAACCACGGCGGTCATCGAGCCCTGTTCCTCGTGAAGCTGGAAATCGACCTGCGTCTCTCCTTCTCCGTCAGTGGCGGAAGCATCGCTCGAGTAACGGTCGCTACTGACCACCGCTGCAGGTGGGGGAGGTCCTCCGTACACCAGGTTGTTGCCGACGTCTTCGAGGGCGGGAGGGGGCTCGACGGACGGTACCCTGCGCGCACCGCCGGGTTCGGGCTCCGTCTCCGTGACACTCAGCTCTTCCGCCGGTCGTTCCGGGAGTGTGTCGGTGCCCTCGAGCCGGGCATGGTGGGCGGAAGAGCCGACGTATTCCTCGACGTCCCTCGGGAGCTCCTGGACCGAGTCCGCCTTCTCTATCCGCGAGCGCTCCGCTTCGATCTCCTGCGGAAAGAGCTCAGCCATGTAGGCCCCGATGTCGCGTTGCGACCGGTAGCCGTAGCGGCGCAGCATCACTTCGACGATCGCGTCCCGCATGTCCGAAGCCGAGGGGAAACGCTTGGACGGCTCCGGGTCGAGCGCCCGAAGCACGACCCGCTCGAGATCACGGGTGACGTCGGTCATGATCACCGAGGGGGGATAGACCTCCGAATGACGAACTTTGTCCAAGATGGAAAGGTCACTCGCTCCCGTGAACAAACGCTGCCCCGTCAGGAGCTCGAAGAGGAGCACACCGGTGGCGTAGATGTCTGAACGGAGATCGACACGCTCGCCGCGCACCTGCTCCGGTGACATGTAGCCGTACTTGCCGCGCAGCACTCCCGTGATGGAGTTGCCCTGCGTGGTCGCTTTCGCGATCCCGAAGTCGATGAGCTTGACCTCGCCGCTGTAGCTGATCAGCACGTTGTGAGGGCTGACGTCGCGATGGACGATCCGCAGGGGCACCCCCGTCAGGTCCGCTTTTCGGTGGGCGTAGTCCAGGGCCTCTAGCATCTGGTCCATGATCGCCAAAACGATCCCATAGCTCATCGCGTTGCCCATGGCGTTCGCGCGATCCAAGATGCCACGCACGTCGCGGCCGGGAACGTACTCCATGGCGATGAAGTACGTGTCGCGAATTCGGCCGAGATCGTAGGTGCGGGCGATGTTGACGTGATCGAGCTGCACCGCGAGCTTCGCCTCGTCGATGAACATCGAAACGAAATTCGCGTCCGAGGCGATGTCCGAACGAATGCACTTCACCGCCATCAGCCGGTCGGCACCTTCGTAGCCGAACGTCTTGGCCAGAAAGATATCCGCCATCCCCCCGTGGTTGATGCGATCGACGAGCAGGTATTTTCCGAGGCGCAGCATCGAGTTATTCCGGTGGAGCTGTTATACACCAACCATGGTTCCGGTTTACGTTTGCTATGATGCCCAAGTGGCGGAGCGCGTCGCCAAGCTCTTCGAGGAGATTGGCGCCGAGACCCGCATAGACGATCACGCATCCAGCTCCTTTCCCACAAATGTGGGGACGGAGGCTGACCTCACCGTATCTGTGGATGAGGGGCACTTGGAAGAGGCGCGGGCGCTGGTGCGCGACGCGATCAAGGACGAAGTGATCCCCGACGAGGGTCACATCCTCTGAGGCCCCCACAGCGGCCGAAGCCCCAAAACTGCTCACCGTCGCTTTCCACGCGAAGCTGGCCGCGCTCGTCCAGCCGCCACACCAACGCGTTCACGGAGCGGTAGCGCTCGAGCACCGACGGGTGCGGCATGCGATAGAGATTGTCTCGACCGGCCGAGACCACGACCCAATCGGGCCTTGCCGCGCGCAGGAGCGCCTCGCTGGAGGAGGTCTTGCTGCCGTGGTGGGGTGCTAGGAGCACGGAAACGTCGGGCCAACGAATGTCCGCTTCTCGTGCGCTGCTGATGTCGCCGGGAAACGCGGCGCTGAAACGGCCGTAGCGCAACAGGGTGACCAGTGAGGCATCGTTTTCGCTGTCCGCGCGTGAAGCGGGCTCGACGATCAGTTGCACTGCGCCGAGTCGAACCTGGTGGCGTGTGTCCACACGGATCACGCGGACGCCCCGGCGGTGCGCGTCGAGGACGAGACGCTGCATCACCGGGCGAGTCGAGCCGTTCCAGAGGAGCCGACGAACGGGAAAGCGCTCGAGTACGGCGTGCAGCCCGCGTACATGGTCGGCGTCACCGTGAGTCGCGACGACCGTGTCGAGGGAACGCACCCCGGCTCCGAGCAACGCCGGAACCACTTGGGCGCGACCGGGGTCAAAGCGACCCCGTCCCACCCGACCGCCACCGTCGATCAACCACG
The DNA here is from genome assembly GCA_964468125.1 of uncultured Bdellovibrionales bacterium. GTDB lineage: Bacteria > Myxococcota > XYA12-FULL-58-9 > XYA12-FULL-58-9 > CAYXVF01 > CAYXVF01. The sequence goes on from CAYXVF010000024.1 coordinate 41,291, forward strand.
CGTCGCCCTGGGGCAGCTGAATCAGCGTCGCATCGCCCTGGCCCACCGCGATGTGGGTCACGCGCAAGAGCCGCGAGCTCCCCGCACCGTTGAACGCCAACGAGGCAATCACGACGCTGCGCAGGAGCCAACGCGGTCCCGCTCGAAGCCATGCGCTGCCCGTCGCCGCGGCGCTGGAGAAGATGACTTCCGTGGTGGACCAGCCGACGCTCGTTGCTTCGGCTCGAGCGCAATGGGTTGCGATCACATCCACCAGCGCCGTCGCCCACTCGACCGGCGAGGAAAGAAAGGATGCGCCAGCGAAGAGACCGACACCATGGCACAGCACCAGCGGGGTGAGAACGAACGTCGCAATGGGGAGCGCGAGTGCATTCGCGAGTGGAGATGCCCAGGCGACCGAACCGAAGGCACCGGCCACAATGGGAGCCGTGGCCATCGCTGGAGCGACCAACGCTTCTAGCCACCGCTGCCAGCGCGTGGCGTTCGGAGCAAGGAGCGCTGAAACGGCCAGGACCGACAGCCAAAGGCCGAGGTCGCCGAAGGCTCGGTCGTCGTGCATGACGATCGCGGTGAAGGCGAGGACGAGCGCTCGAATCGACGCCATGCGCTCCCCGCTCAAAGCGGCGACAGCCATCGCCGCCGCCATCAACACCGCACGGACCGCCGAGGTCGGGGCGCCGACCCAGAGGCAATAGAGTACGGCAACGAAGAAGGCGCTCGTCGAAGCGAGCTGTCGCCAGCCCCGCGGGGTTCTCCCAAGACGCGCGAGCGACCACGCGATGGCCGCGACCAAGCCATACGCGGCGCCCCCCACGAGAGTGACGTGCAGTCCACTGATCGCGAGCAGGTGCGCGAGGCCCGCGGCCGCCCAACGCCTGCGCAGGTCGTCTGGCATATCCCCGCGCGCTCCCAGGAACAATGCGCGTGCCACCGAGCGCCCTGGCTCCGCCAACGCACCCAAGTCCGCATAGACCTGGCGCCGCATCGCCGAGACCTTCAACTGCAACGGGTGCGCAAAGGACCGATGCACATGCGCACCCTCGACGACGAAACGAGGTGAGCGACCAAAACGGTCGGTGGGATTCGCACGGGCCTCGACCGCGCGGAAACGGCCCGCCGCTTCGATGACGTCGCCAACACTCACCGGCGGCCGGGGTGAGAGACTCGCTCGGGCTTCGACACAGAATTCGCTCCATCCCTCGCGTGGTGAACCACGCACTGCTTGCACCCGCAGAGAGACCGACTGACGCTCGTCGGTGCCAGCCACCGGTGCATCGAGCACGCGCGCGACGATGTGCGCAGGAAAGCTCGGCACGAGAGACGCACGGGTCTTGGGCACGAGCGCCCCGGCGCAGAAGGCGACGAGAAGCGCGGCGAGGTATCGACCGCGGACGATTCGCTCAGCGTGCCATGCGAGCAGGAGCGCAAGGCACGCACCGGACAGTGCATAGACCGATGGGGACGCACGTCCCAAGGAGAGGGCGACACAGAGAGGAATGAGCGGAAGTGGGATCGTCTGCGACATGCCCGGCCATGAGCATCGATCGGGCCAACGTCGAAACGTCCCGTTGCCTAGCTCCACGGGCAACGCCGACTCGGAGAAAATGCGGGCGGGATCGATTTTTCGAGGTGTGAGAGGGGCAAAGTTTTGCGCGGCTCTAGAACTGCTACTAGGCTGTTTGGGATGCGTTTCGCCACGCTCCTCCCCTTCGCGGCGCTCCTCGTCGGAGCCTTCCCTGCACACGCATCGGTGGGCCCCTTCGGCGACCGCGCGATCGTCGCGGCGCGAGAAGCACTCGATGCGGGAGAGGACGCCCGGGCTCTCTTGAGTCTGCAGGATGCGCTCGAACAACTTCCGGCGACGGGAGAAATGACCGCCCAAGCGCGTTTCCTCGCGGCGCGCGCGTCGATCAACCTGGGTCTACATGCACGAGCGATCGACCACCTCGGAGGGGTCGACACGTCTCTGCCCGAAGCTCGCGACTTCGTCTGGTATTTGCGCGGCGTCGCCTACCGCGGCGCCGGTGATTGGGAGCGCGCCTCGGTCGAGTGGCGGCGGTTGGTCGGGCGCGAATGGCGCTCGCCGCTGGTTCCAAACGCACAGTTCAGCATCGCCGATGCGCTGCTCGCTCTCGGTCGCTACGAAGCGGCCGCGGAGCAGCTCGACCTCGTCCTCGAGCGCTACTCGAGACACGACCGCTTCAGCACCGCGCGTTTTCTTCGCGCCCAGGTCGCCGAGCGCTTGCGCGACTGGGAGAAGGCCGGCGAGCTCTACCGCGAGATCGGTTTTCGCGATCCCCTCGATTACTTTGCCGACGAGTCGATGCGGCGTTTTGAGCGCCTGAGTGCGCGGCGCCGCATCGAACCCGCCGGCTTTTACGATTACCTCGGCCGCGCCGATCGCTTCCTGAGCGCACGCGCTCTCGAACCGGCGCGAGCACAGCTCGACGCGATCGAAAAGTGGGCGACGAGCCACTCGCGCCGCGACTCGCTCACCGAGCGCAGGGCAAAACTCGCCTACCGCGAGGAACGCTTTGAAGCGGCGGAGGCGCAGTACCGGGCGCTCGCGGACCGAAGCAGGGGTGCGCAACGCATCCGTCACCTGCAGTGGTTGTCGCGCAGCCTCGCGGCGCAGCAGCGATTCGACGAAGCCGTAGACGTCTACGAAAGCCTCGCGGGCCAATACGCCACCGACCGACGCGGGCGCGAGCTGCTGTTTAGAGCCGCCTGGCTCGCCTACAACGGGGGCGACCATACGCGCTCCCTCAAACTCTTCCGCTCGTTCGTGGAAACCTTCGGCGCAGACCACGAAGTCGACGACGCCCTCTGGTACATCGCTTGGAACGCCTACCGCCTCGGCGATCATCCCACGGCCTTGCAGACCCTGCGCCAGCTCCGTCGCGACTACCCGCGGTCGAAATTGCTTCAGCGCACGCACTACTGGGAAGCGCGCATCCTCGCCAGCGCCGGGCGCCATGAGGAAGCCGCTCGGGCCTATCAGGCTGCCGTGTCGCACGACCCAAATGATTATTACGCGGTGTACGCACGAATTCGACTCGAAGAGCTCGCCACGCAGGTGCGCCCAGAGCAGCCCGTTCACGTGACCATCGCCGAGCTCAGCCGAAAACAGGTGGCCTCCGTCGGCGAAGGGGAACCGGCCGGCTACACGACCCCAGACGATGAGGAGTCGATTCGACCCAACGCGCGCGAAAGCCGACTCTCCTTTGGCTCTGCGGTGTTCGACTGGACCTCGGAGGAAGGGCGCCGCGCGCTTCGCTTGATGACACTGGGTTTCGAGGCCGAAGCCACGGAGCTCGTACGCCTCCTGGATCCGCTCCCCGGGATCGACGAGGACACGGCACGCCACGCGCGCGCGCGTTTGCTCTACTCCCTGGGCGACTTCCACGGCGCCTTCAAGATCGCGGCGACCTTCTATCGAGACGATACACGCGACGGCTACACCCCTCGTTACCGGGAAACCTTCGAGATGCTCTACCCTCTCGCCCACCGCGAGCTTGTCGAGGCCGCTGAGTCGGAATGGGGGCTCTCGCCGCTGTTGCTTCTGTCGGTGATCCGACAAGAGAGTGCGTTCAACGACCGGGCCCGCTCCTGGGTCAGCGCACGGGGCCTGATGCAGATCATCCCGCCCACCGCCGAGCAGATCGCCCGCGCTCTCGAGTTCGAGGATTTTCATCCGGGTCTGCTCAACGACCCTTCGATCAACGTTCGCTTCGGGGCCTGGTATCTGCGCGCCCTGCTCGACACCTATCGAGGGCATCCTCTCTTGGCGCTCGGAGGCTACAACGCCGGCCCGGTCGCGATGACCCGCTGGGTGGAGGCGCGCAGTGGCCTACACACCGATGAGTTCATCGAGGAGATTCCCTACACGGAGACCTGCGGCTACGTGAAACGCATCGTCTCGAACCTTTCCCACTACCATGCGCTCTACGGCGGCGTCTTCGCGCTTCCAGAAACCCTCGAGACACCGGATCCGACGGGAATCCGTTTCTAAAAAAAATCTCGAGGCAGCTAACCGCCCGAGCGGCTAGCCTTGTATGACCACGCGTCTGTTTGCGTTTTTGACGGCTCCCGTGCGCGGGGCGAGGACTCGCCCTTGTGAACGAGAGCTCGACTTTGGTTTTTGGGCATTTTTGAGGGATTTTCAGCGATGACGACCATCGATCCGTCTATTAACGCGGGCAGAGGGCTTAATTCTATCAACGACAACCCCGACGCGGCTTCGAGCACGCGCGCGGAGCCGAACACTGCGGTCACGGAAACCGCTCCAGTGGCTGCGGGCGAGGTGGACACCCTCGACAACGAGGGAATCCGGGATACGCGGGGCGCAGCAGTCCTCGACACGGGTCTCGGCACCGACGGGTCGGACCCGAACCTCCTCGACGACGTTCTCGCGCGTCTGAAGACGGAGAATGGTGACCTCGACGACCTTCGCTCCGCGCTCGAAGCGGTGGCGCAGCAGCGTGAGGCCCTTGCCGCGCGCCGTGTTGAAGTTGCGCTGGAGCTCGAACGCACGGCGAGTACGGGGATCGAGTTTGGACAGGGCTATCTGGACGACGCGGTCTGGAAGCCTGGGGTGAAGATCCCGGGACTCCCAGCCGAGACCTACGACGCGGCCTTCACCTACGCCAGCACCTCGGCGCTCCTCGAGCAATCGGAGGCCGCGTTGACCTCCGGTGGAGGGGTTCGCCTCCTCGACGCCGCCGAGCGCAACGCGCTGCAGCCGCCAGCCTTCGGCGACGTGTTCATGACCGAAGGGGACTTCCGCATCGACTACCAAGGGCATGAGACGCGGATCTATGAGAAGGACGACAACGGCGACTGGAAGCTCAACACCCGCATCTGGGGCGACCCCCATGTGGACGAAAAGGGCACCGGCAACGGCGATGATTGGCACTTCGGCGAAGATTCGACCTTCATTCTTCCCGACGGCACCAAGTTGTCCTTGAACACGAAGGAAACCCAGCCCGGCAACGGCATTTACTTCACGGTGGGTATCGACATTCAGTCCGGTACACAGCGCGCCTTCGCGGGCGAAGGCTTCGATGGCACCATGCGCAACGCGGGCGTCGCCAACGACCGAGTGGAGTTCGACGCACAGTATGCGGACACACGAGGCACGAGCGGCGGTGTGTTTGCGCTCGTGGACGACCAGTGGGCCAAGCTCGGCGAGAACGGTTTCCAAGACGTGGAGACGGAGAGCTGGCAGGGCTATCTACAGACCCGAGATGCGCTCGGCGCTGGAGACGTGCTCGAGGTCAGCGAGGCACAGGCGCTCGCCGTGTCAGGGATGGGCGCCATCGACCGCGCGGCGGTCGAAGCGAATCAGCGAGCAGCGCTCAGCACCCTCTCCGAATACGCGATCATCGGAGAAGACGCAGTCAGCGCCTACCGCGGCGGTTTGCGCGAGCAGATGAGCAGCCTCGACGAGCAGCTCCACGAGAGCAGCAAGGACATGGCCAACCTTATGCGCTTGGTCGAGCAGCAGGGCTCCTCAGGCACGTCGCGCCTCGACGACATGGTGGAGGAAACCCTCGAGGAGGCCTCCGAAGCCACGGGCGAAAGCACGGTCGAGGGTGAAGGCACGAACGGCTCCGTCTCCACGAACCGCGCGAGCTCCTCACCGGGCGGCTGAGCCTCTCAGTCCTAGACCGTTTCGCCGGGCTCGCGCATACTCGTCTCATGGCGAACCGAAGCGAGCTCGGCGAGCCGACCATTCACTACGGCACTCCGCCGAGCGAAAAGACAGTCAAAGACATCCGTGGCGCGGATTTTTTCGCTACGAGCGCTGAGGCTCAGTGGAGGGAAGTCACAGCACTAGGCGGGTAGCGCACGAGTCGATAGATCGCGTCTCGCTCCGCGCGTCCCCGATCCGTTCTGACCTCGGGGTTCCAGAACTCCCAAACGACCTTCTTCTCACGGGTGACCTCGATCGCGTGGCCACTGTCCGATTCGGTGATGAGGACGTTGCCGTTCGGCAGCATCTGCGCCGCTCCGCGTAGCCGGGTGAACAGCTTCGGGTGTGCGTAAGACCAAACGACCGTGCGACTCTTGGGATCGATCTCGAGGACGCGGCTGCGCTCTCGACGCACGCCGTTGTCGAAGACGAGAATGTTGCCGTTTTCGAGCTGCGTCGCATCGTGCTGCCCTTCGAGCTGCTCCGCCCCCCAAACCCAGAGGAGCTTCCGGAGCGAGGCGTCGACGATCACGACACGGTTGAGCTCGCGGATCGAGATCATGATCGCGCCGGCGGGCGCAATACCGTCGATGGGCGAGTCCAGGAACTCCACCGAGTTCGCGTGGGTGAGATCGCCAGGATACTCGGGCAGGGTCAGCCGGCGCCAAGGGGCTTTCTTCTTCACCGCTCCGTGCAGCACCTCGAGGCGCGCCTCTGGAATCATGTGTTTCACCAAGTCGAGGAGCGAACGCTCCGATAGGATCTTTCCAGTTGGTGAGATCCAAACGAGCGTGTCTTCCAACACCGGTAGCTTACCGAAGCCCGGAAAGACCTCGGTGGAGTGTCGACGGCTCAGAGCGAGAATTCGGCCGTCGCGCGCCACGGCAAAATCGTGATGGGCGCGCAGCCGGAGTCGCCAACGGACCTTTGAATCCGAGTCGAGTCGCGTGAGGAAAGTGTCCTTGGTCACCGCGAGCAGATCACCGTTGGGCTGCAGCTCCGCGTGCATCCATTGCCGAGCGCCCGGATCGCGCCAGTTGTGGTGAATCTCGCCCTCCATGTCGACCAGATGAGCGGTGGCTTTGTGGCGCGAGCTCAGCAGATTCATGCCGTAGTAGGCGCCCCCGCGCAGGAGCGTCACACCTCGGTCTTCCGGGTTGTCCGTCGGGACGGAGTCGAGATAACCGAGCGCACGCAGGCTATCGAGCGTGTCAACGTCCGGCGCGCCCAAGGCCGCCGCAAGGACCAGTCCAATCACCGTCATCAGTGGGCCGCTCCAGCCACCTGTCGCGTGAGGACGAAGCGCCGGGGCTCCTGCACCGGTGAGAGCCCAACCTGAAGCGGCTCAAACCCCGGAGCCGTGATCCGCAGGGTCTGCGGCGTATCGTCGATCAGGTAGCGCAAAAAGAATCCATCTGAGCGACGAGCAAGCCACCGCTCACCCGCACGGGGGGCACTCTCGAGCACCTCAACTCGCGCGGCCAGCGGCTGACCCGATTCGTCCTCGACCCAACCCGCGAGGACGGGGCCTTTCACCGTTCGGTCGAGAAGAGTTTGCCACAGCGCGCGTGACTGTTCGATGGATTGTTCCACCACTGACGGATCGATCGGGTTGTGGAAGGGCCCCTCGACGACCATCGCCACGGTGCCGAGCTCGTAGCGCAGCCAATCCTTCCACACCCCATCCACCGGGTAGAGGCGCCGACGAATGCGGTAGAGCTTCCCGTTCATCTGTCGCGGCGCCGCGCGGGTCATTTCCTGAGCGATCTCCCAGGCTTCGTCCCGTTTTGGCTGCTTTACGCCGCGGGTCGCATAGGGTGGGAGGACCACCGTGCCCTGGGTGTGCACGGAGATCGCTGCAGCAAAGCTCCGGCTTCGGGCCAGTCGCATGAGCGCGCGAGATTCGGGCTCGGAGGCGGGCTCCGGGCCGCGAAAACGGCCGTGGGTCGGCCGAGTGCGGCTGCCGCGCTCGCCAAAGCGGCCCCAGGCGAAGGGAAAGTTGCGATTGAGATCGACACCCTCGCGGGGCTCTACGTGGCCGTCCCCATCGAGGTCGCGGTAGTTCTTTCGACCGGCGAGGTGGGTGATCTCCATGAAGGCGTCCCGACCGTCCGGGTTGACCAGAGGAACGAGCCAAATCTCCAGGCCGTCGACCCAGCGCCGAACCCGCGCCTCCCGGCGGTAGCGCCGGAGGATCTCGCGGCCGGCGTCGAGCACGTACTCGGTCGCCCAAAGCTCCACCCCGTGCTGCGCTCCGTCGATCAGAATAGCGGGCTCGCGCTCAGCACGGGCGACGTTGTCCGAGATCACGAGCGCCCAGATGTCGCGGCCAGAGCCGGTCGTGCCGAGGGACTCCATGCGTGCGAGGCGCGGATAGCGCTCGACCAGCGTTCGGAGCGCCTCTTCCACCATCGCTGCGTTCTTGTAGGAAAAGCTCGAATCCGGCGGCTCACCGAGGCGCGTGCGGGCGTAAACCGGATCGATGAAGCGCCAGGGAATGTGGTCGGTCACCGATAGAGGCGTGATGCCGGCGCGCTCGAGACGCGCGAGCTCCGTCGGGCTCACCCGAAGAAAGAGGTCCTTCCCGTCGCGCGCCGCGATCCAACCGGCGAAGTCCTCCGGCGCAGCGTTGAGGTCCCCTGCCGCTATCCGAACGACGCGCGTACCCACCATGGCTTTCGCGCGGCCCTTTAGGGCCTTGCCTGCCTTGCCCACGCTGAGGCCGGTTATCTGAACCCCCGGCCCCGCCTTCACGCCGATACGACCGGTGACATCGCGACTAGCAACGGCGGTGAGAACCGCCAGGGGCTCGAGACTCTGAGCGTCATAGAGCTGAGCGGACAAGTAGCTGCCTATCATCGTCAGAACGATCTCGAGCTCACCGCGTTGCGTCAGGCCCTCGAGCTCGACTTTGGTCCCCATGGAGCGAGCGTAGCCGCGATCAAAGCGGACGAGGCGCACGCTCGTGCCGTTGATGGTCACCCCGTAGCCTTCGAAGCGCTCGAGATCTTCTTCTACAAAAGAGGCGCGCACGAGGAGCGTCGCCCGCATGCTCGCACTGGCGCGAAGGCGCATCCGGACCAGACCTTCGCTGACCTTGGTCGCATCGGCGGGAAACCAGAGATTCGGACCGTATACGTGAGGCGTTTCTAGCGTGAGCTCACCGCCTTCGAGACGCCAGGTACCTCGCACCGCGGAAGGCTCACCCACGAGGAGATTGGACTCGAACTCCGTCATCTCGGGGAAACCCACGTGGGGTGAGAGAGGCACGTCCGCCGGTGCTGCAACCGCTGCGCTCCCAAAGCACAGAAACAGCAGCGAGGAGACGAATCCCGCTCTCCTACCGCAACGCACATTCACGTCCGATTTTCTAACATGGACGCGCGACATCTTCATGGATTCGGCGCGAATCGCACCCACAAATTAAATTGCGCTTCGCACTGCAACAACTAGGATCTCCGCGATGCTCGTTGCGGACATCACAAGCGCGGCGAGGGCCGAGTCTTCTGTCTCCCGAACACGTCCTCTCCTCGTGATCGCCTTCGCGCTGTCTGGAGTCGCAGGGTTGATCCTCGAGGTTGCCTGGTTCCGTCGCCTGGGGGTCGCGGGCGGGGCGGTCGCGGGCGCCGCAGGGGTCATCACCGCCGCCTACATGGGGGGACTGGCCCTCGGCAATTGGATCGGCGGGCGTCTCTCCTCGCACACTCGGGAACGTCTCTGGCTCTACGGCGCAGCAGAGGCCGTGGTCGCTCTGTCCGCCCTCCTCGTGCCGAAGCTGTTGAGCCCGGTAGGTCCCGACAGCGGACTCGTCTCCTGGCTCGGCCTCGGCGCGCTCCTGATGATCCCCACCACCGCGATGGGGATGGGGCTACCCTTGGTGGCGAGCACCCTCGAATCGACGACCTCGGGTCGCGTGACGGCGTTCCTCTACGCGGTGAACACGGCGGGCGCAGCCCTCGGTGTCAGCTGGGCGGGGTTTTGGGGCCTGCCTCGACTCGGACCCGCCGCGGTCGACGCGGTGGCCGCATCGATTCAGCTCCTGGTCGTCCTACTGGTCGCCTTCGTCGCGTGGCGCCTTCCGCAGGCGAGCTCAGTCCGGGAGGACGCTGCTCGCACGCTCTCAGGGCATCGACCACCGCCCTCGGTCCTGCTCGGAGCTGCCTTCGCGAGCGGTGCGGCGATGGTGGTGCAGGTGTCTTGGACCGAGCTCGCCGTGAAACGCCTCGGTGGCCTCGGAGAAGGGTTCTCGATCACGGTCCTCGCCTTCATCGCCGGGCTCTCCGCGGGGGGATTTCTTGCGATGCAGCTGCTGCGGCGAATAGTGAACATTCAGCGCACGGTCGCGGCGATGCTCGGCGTGACCGCCGCGAGCCTCCTCATCGCATGGCTGTCCCTGCCCGGCGGGAGCTCTGCTTGGATGATCCTTGCGCCGCTTCTGCCCATGACTGTCGCCGGCGGAACGCTTTTCCCTCTGTTCGTTGCCATCTCGACCCACGGCGGCGCGCCCGTCGGCGTATCCGTTGGTACGACCGGAGCAGCGAGCACCCTGGGCGCGATTTCCGGCTCCTTGGGCGCAATCGCGATCCTACCGGCGGTCGGAGCCGCGACCAGCCTAGCGGGCTGCTTTGCCGTCTACGGCGGACTCTGCGCTCTCTTCGTTTGGCGCAGCATGCGCGTCGGGTAGCGCGAAGCTCTCGCCGCCAGGGCCGGTCGTCATTTCGTGGTAGCCGACAATGTCACTCGGGGTCTCCGTTTCTAGGAAAGCACCAACGTAGGCCTTCTTGCTCGCGATCCAGCTCTTGAAGGCCGCAGCCGGCTGCACGTAGTAGCGATAGTTGTGATCGGCGGTACGATGGCGCCCCCAGCCGTAGGTACGCAAGACCAAGGCGTCGTCACTGAGCGGAAAGCGCTCCATGTTGCGACGGAAGGCGCGGTTCCAGCCGATGTACTGCTCCACGTTGCTCAGGTAGAGAATCGAAATCGGCATCTCCAGTGTTTCGAGCATCTCGGCGATACCCTTGATCGTCCGATTGGCGGTGAAGTCACCGCGAATGGTCAGCACCTTTCCCTCGCGGTAGAGCGCCCTCAGATGATCGTACTGCTCTTGGCTCGTGAGAAAGGACTCGGTGTCGTCTTCCCGCGTTTGCGTGATTGTGTCTTTCAGCCCGATGTAGACTCGGCGACCGAACTCGAGCAGCGCCCGGCGAGCGTCGAGGCGACGCGTCTTCGAGTCGTAGGCCTCGTCGATCAGCCGAAAGGCCTCGCGGCGATTCTTCGCCCTCGGGCGCCAAAGCTCGAGAAACTCTTCCGGTGTCTCGGCGTTGAGAAAAAACGCTCGGTGCGCGTCGTGCACGTGCACGATGATTTCATCGAAATCGACGATGATCAGGTGGGAAGCGCGCGCCCAGGCGCCCATGAGGAAATTTTGCGACGTCCCGACGCCGAGGAACACCCCGCCCTTGCCGGCGATCCGATCTTCAAAGAGCGCATGGCGTGCCTCGTCGCTGCGAACGTAGTGCAGACCCCGGGTGATCTCTTCCGGCGGCGGGTCCGCTGGCACTCGCCTGGAGAGCTCTTCCCAGGTGGCTTGGCTGAGGGCGAGGGTCAGTATGAGAGTCTCGAGCATGTTCTTCGTCTATTCTCGCTCACTGGCAGCGTTCGTCGAGCTTCTTACCGCTTTCGCGCAGCGAAATCCGAAGTGATGAAAACGTTCGGGCGCACGATTGTCAGGATAGTGAGGGCGGCGATGCCAGCTAGTGGCATGTCCTGCGTCGTAGTACCAGCTCCCACCGCGCACGATCTTGAACGCATGGCCCGGGCATTCGTCGGCACCGCCGCACGGTCCTCGAGGCTCGATTCCCGAGCAGCCATCGCCGCACTCGGCATAGTCGTCGCTGTACCAGTCGGCGACCCACTCTTCCACGTTGCCGATCAGGTCGCTCACGCCGTAGCGTTTCGCACCCTTGGACCCCACCGCGATCACACGCCCAACGCTCGCGGTTCCGCGCTTCTCCACGCCGCAGGAGCGCCCCGTTCGGTCCTTGATCACCGCATGCTCGCAGCTCACGGGGTCGTCGCCCCAGGGAAAGAGCTCCCCGTCCGGTCCCCGCGCGGCCTTTTCCCACTGCGCCTCGGTGGGAAGCGTCTTGCCTCGGGCCCGACAATACTCGCGCGCCTGGTACCAGTTGACGCCGGTGATCGGCTGGTCCGGCCGATTGAAGTCGGTGTAGCGCGGTCCCCAGCGCCCATCCTCCGGCCGGGGCGAGCACTCTCCGGCTCGAATGCATGCTTCGTAGTTCTCGTAGGTGACCTCCATGCGGTCGATATAAAACGTCTGGAGCCACACTCTCGCCGCGGGCGTTGCATTGGGACGCTTCTTCTTGGCCCCGAAGCGCTGCTTGCAGAGGTGACGGTCGTCGTCCAGTCCACGCTCGAAATAGCCCCCCGGCACGCAGCTCATACCCGCGGGGACCTCGCCGCAGGGGAGGGCTACGGGCGGGGCGCTAGCGGTCGACGCGTCGGGAAGAGCCGCGATCAGAAGCACGAGGGCCGGAAACACAACGCTTAGGCTAGGCCAGTTGCCCGGGACAAATAAAGCGTCAGCGCAACGGCTTCTAATCGTTGACATTTCAGCGGTGTCGAGGTGTCACAGCGGTGACACGTAACCTGCAACGCGCGCGAGCCGATAAGGGTGGTGCGGGGCGCGACTGCGCCGTGTCGGTAGTAAAGTAGTAAATCGGTCGTAATGAGATGAGCAGTCCCCTTCCACTGGAAAACTCGGGATCGGTCGCCCGGGCCGCCGGCCTTTCAGAGACCGGCTTTGGCCTGAGCGATCTGCAACAGCGCTATCGCGTGCTGGCGAAGCTCGGCTCCGGAGGCATGGCCGATGTCTTCCTCGCCATGCAGGTCGGAGCGGAGGACTTTTCCCGTCTCGCGGTGATCAAGCGCATGCGTGCGATGCCGGACGCCAGGGAAGAAAGCGCCCGGATGTTTTTCAACGAGGCGCGAGTGGTGGCGTCGCTCAACCACCCGCACATCGTGAAAGTCTTCGACCTCGGCTGGGTCAACAAAGACATTGCGATGGCGATGGAGTACCTCGACGGCGAGAGTCTTCACTACGTTCACGTCGAGGCGAAGAAGCGGAATCAGCACATTCCCCTGCCGGTGATTCTGAAGCTGGTCTCGGAAGCAGCGGAAGCGTTGCACTACGCCCACAGCGCGTCGGCGTCCAACGGCCGGCCGCTCCATCTCATCCATCGCGACGTAGGGCTGCAAAACCTGCTGCTCACGCGCACCGGCTACCTCAAGATCATCGACTTTGGCGTCGCCAAGAGCAGCACCCAGGTCGACGTGACGACGCCCGGGCTGGTCAAAGGCAAGATCCGCTACTTTGCCCCCGAGACCCTGACCCGAAACGACGTAGATGGACGGGCGGACCTCTATGCGCTCGGACTCGTGCTCTTCGAGTTGGTGACCCTCGACCAAGCACATCCTTTCGCGTCCGACGCGACGCTCGCGGAAGTCTACGAACGGATCACCACCCACGTCTTGCCGCCGGTAACCGCGGTCCGAGACGACCTACCCATCGCATTGAATGAAGTGATCCGCAGGGCCACAAAGATCGACCGAGACGAGCGCTTTCAGACCGGCGTCGAGCTCGCCGAAGCCCTGAGAGAGGTGGCACGGCCTCTCGGTGGCTTTGCATCGACCGCGGAAGTCGAGCGCTGGTTTCAGGAGACTTTCGCGGAGCGCTTCGAGCAACGACGTCAGTTTGAGACGAAGGCGATGGCCCGACTCGACCGTGTTGGCCCGCTCGTCGATGACGACACTCAGTTTGAGCACGAGCCACAGCGGAGTGGCGATCCGATCGGCGAGGTTGTCAAGAGCGACCCGGTGGTGGTGGAGGCGATGCCGTCGACCCGAACCGGACCCGTGCGGTGGGTCTTGGGGGCAGCTCTGGTCTTCGTGCTGTTCTTCACTGCGAGCTTCGTGATCCGGGCGAGCATGAACGAGCCCGCGGCGGTGACGCCGAAGCGTGCTGCTCCTGCTCGTAGCAATCTCCTCGTCACGTCGACGCCGCCTGGGGCGGAGGTCTTCATCGACGGTGAGACGCGCGGACGCACCAGCGCTGCAGGGGCTAGCCTTCGAATCGAGCCGGGGGTCGAGCACGATCTGCTGATTCGGCTCGAGGGCTACTACGACTACCGCATCAGCGTGGTGGGCGAGAGCTTTGGGCAGCGCCTGATCGATGCGCATCTGTTCGTCGAGCCTGAGGCGACTCCGCAGGTCGCATCACTGGCACGCGACGATCCGCGCCCGCGACGAAAGGGCCGTCGTGGCCGGGAAGCGGAGAACGAGCAGTTGGGTCGCACGACAAAGACGAGAGCGGGGCGCGAGAGCCGGCCGGCGACCGACGGCGATCTCGGGACAGAGCCCCGCACGGAGCGCCGGGAAGCGAGACGCCGAGAACGACGCGCGGAGCGCGCACCAACCTCGGAATCCCTCGGCAACGAGCCCGTCGACGCGCCGAAGCGCTCGGTCGAAACCGCGCCCCTGCCTCCGCCTCCGCCTCCGCCTCCCGTCGACGAAGCACGGCGGGATCCGGTGATGCCTCCGAGAGGTCCGGTTACCCAATCGAGCGCGCAGCTGATGTCGCGTCGCCTTTCGGGCAAAGCCCCACGCTACCCGCGTCGGGAGCTCGAGCGGCAACTCGAAGGTACGGTGACGGCCCATGTGCAGCTCGACCGCGACGGTCGGATGCGATCATTCGAGTTCACGGACGGCTCGCCTGCTTTCAAACGAGCGGTCCGGGACGTGCTGTCGAGCTGGACCTTTCGCCCGCACGAGGTCGAGGGGATTCCCGTCGAGACCCGCGGCACCTTGGAGATCGAGTTCCGCCTCGGGCCCTGAGGCGCGAGGGGCGACGCAGCACGAAGCGAAGAGCCACTCATCTACGCGGAGTTCGCGATCGACTGCGCGAAAGTGGCGCATCAGCTCAGCCTGAAGACCGTTGCAGTGTCGAATGGCTATGTCACGCCAGAGGCGCGCGCGGATTTCTTCAAACACATCGACGCCACCTCGATTCAGCTCAAAGGCTTCACCGAGGGGATCTACCGCGAGCTCTGCGCCGCCGAGCTCCAGCCGATACTCGATACCCTCGCCTATCTGGTCAAAGAAACCGGCGTGTGGCTGGAGGTGAGCGCAAGGCTGATTCCACGAATGAACGACTCGCTTCGAGAAGTTCAGGCCATGGTCGACTGGATCGAGAAGAACCTGGGGCGCGAGGTTGCTACGCCAACCACTCGGGCACCAGCAACGTGCTCAACGCGAACCACGCGGTGGTCCGACGCATGGTTCGCGACAGCCTGCACTACTGGGTGCAGGTGATGCACGTGGATGGATTTCGATTCGACCTGGCGTCGATTCTCTCTCGCAACGAGGACGGCCGTTTCGTCCAGGGACTCATCCGCCTGCGCTGGCTGCGAGACGAGGTCCGCACCGGGACCCGAACGCCCCTCTTCGAGCTCTCCCGTCGAGTGCGCGTAGCCGCGGGATCCGCAAACACCTGCATCGACTTCACCTTCGACTCGGGCGGCGATATCGCGCCTGGCGCGGCCGGTTCACGGCGGTGGGAATCGAATGAGCGCCTAGAGCGCCGCCTGAAAATGTCGGTAGGTGTCCTCATCGAAGAGGTAGAAGAGCACGCGCTCGAGGTGGCCCGCCTCGCGTCGAAGCTCGTCGCAGACGGTGTCGATGGCGATCGGGGCGGCCCGATCGATCGGAAAGCCGTAGACGCCGGTGCTGATCGAAGGCAGGGCGATACTCACCGAATGCAGCTCGACCGCTCGTCTAATGCTCGCGCGGTAGGCGCTCGCGAGAAGCGCGTCCTCGCCCCGCTCTCCCCCTCGCCAGATCGGTCCCACCGCATGAACCACATATTGGGTCCCGCGCGCGGCGAGAGCGTAGGCCGACGTACTGACCGCGTCGCCGGTGGGGCAGCCGTGAAAATCGCGGAGGGACTCGAGCAGCTCCGGGCCGGCGGCGCGATGCACCGCGCCGTCGACGCCACCACCGCCGGCGAGCTGGGCGTTCGCCGCGGTCACGATCACCTCCGTGCCCGCGGCGACGATGTCCCCTCGCTCCAGACCGAGGATGACCGCGGTGGAGTCGACGGTGAAGCGTTCACTCATCCGCCGAGGATGCGATCGAGGCCGCGACGATCGCAACCCCGATCACGGTCCAGTTGCCCAGGCACTGAACGCGAGCTCCGGCTGCCGGGTGCGACTGTCGTCTCGCGGTTGTGGCTCCGGGCGTGGGGCATGATAGAAGCCGGTCGATGAGACGCGCGTTTCTTCTCTCGCTGATGGTGTTGGCCGGGGCCTGCAAGGACGACGGGGAGCCGGTGCCGCTCCCGCAGGTCGAGCCGCCGGACGAGCTCGGGCGCTGCGCGGATTTCGACGAGAACCGCCAGCTCCTCTGGGGAGACCTGCACGTACACACCGAGCTGTCCTTTGACGCCAACATGCAGGGCACCCGAACCACCCAGGCCGACGCCTACGCCTTCGCGCGCGGCGCGCCAATCTCCCTGCAGCCCTACGACGCAGAAGGCAACGCGACGCGCACCGTGCAAATCGACCGGCCCCTCGACTTCGTCATGCTGAGCGACCACGCCGAGTTCTTGAGTACGATCGAGCTCTGCAACGATCCGAGCTCCCCCGCCGCCGACTCGCGCCAATGTCAGGACTACCGCGAGGCCAACGCCTTCGACGCGGACCCCACCGACGTGAATTTCATCTTCGTAGAGATCAACGGGCTCACCGCATTCCCGCCGGCGAGCGCCGGCTACCCGGAGCTGTGCGGCCCCGATGACACTCTCTGTCTCAAGGCGGGGATGGATGTGTGGGAGCGGGTGGTGGAGGGAGCGGATGCGGCCTACGACCGCAGCGAGAGCTGCACCTTCACCGCCTTTCCGGGCTACGAGTGGACCGGGGGGCCCGCCGCCCGCAACCTGCACCGCAACGTCATGTTCAAGAACCGCAGCGCGCCAGCGCTTCCCTATAGCTACCTCGACGAGCCCACCGTGGAAGGGCTCTGGGCGCGCCTCGACGAATTCTGCCTCGGCGCGAGAAACGGCTGCGACGTGCTCACGATCCCACACAACACGAATCTCTCCGCCGGCACCTATTTTGAGAATGCGATGGCCGACGGCAGCCCCTTTGATGCGGAATACGTCGCCACCCGAAACCGCATGGAGCCACTTCTCGAGATCTACCAACACAAAGGAGCCTCTGAGTGTTTGCCGGGAAGCACCCATTCGGACGAGCAATGCGGCTTCGAGGTCATCCCCTTCGCAAACCTCGCGGCGGCGAACCAGGAGATCATCGGCGAGCCGGACGCCCGGGGCTTTGTGCGCGAAGCACTAGGCGAAGGGCTGCGTCTCGAAGCGAGCCTTGGGATCAATCCGTTTCAGCACGGCTTTGTCGGCGGCACGGACACGCACATCTCCGCCTCCGGTCAGGTCGCCGAGGGCGACTTCCCGGGACACGGGGGCGCGGGACAGCCGAACCGGTTCTTGCCCGCACCGGACGGGTTCCCGGACATCGAGTTCTTGAGCCCGGGTGGGCTGACCGCGGTGTGGGCCGAGGAGAACGCGCGCGAGGCAATCTTCGGCGCGCTCAAACGCAAGGAGACCTTTGCCACGAGCGGGCCGCGGATCGCGGTGCGGTTCTTTGGTGGGTTCGGCTTTGGTGCGTCGATCTGCGACGCTGCGGACCTCGCCGCCCGCGGCTACGAAGACGGCGTGCCCATGGGTGGCGTTCTGCCGGAGGGCAGCGGCGCGCCGAGTTTTGTCGTGTCCGCGAGCCAGGACGTCGCGGGCGCCCCGCTGCAGCGGATTCAGATCGTGAAGGGCTGGCTCGAAGGCGACAGCTACCAGACCGCCGTCTTCGAGGTCGCCGGTGACCCGAACAACGGCGCGAGCGTGGATCTCACGACCTGCACCCCCGAAGGCGCGGGCTTCGCGGACCTGTGCGCCGTATGGAGCGACCCGGACTTCGACCCGAGCGAACGCGCGTTCTACTACGCGCGCGTGCTCGAGAACCCCACCTGCCGCTGGACGACGCGACAATGCGTGGCCGCGGACTACGACTGCGACACCCCGACGCGCCCGATCGACTTCGACTGCTGCGACCCCGCCGTCGGCCTCGAGGTCGCAGCCTGCGACACCGTAGACTGCACGGACCCGAGCACGCTGCCCGCATCCGACGCGCGCTGCTGCATTCCCTGGGTGGAGGCCGTGCTGCAGGAGCGCGCGTGGACCTCGCCGATCTGGGTGCAGCCGTGACCGCCCGTCGCCTCGCGATCTACTTCGCCCTCGGAGGACTACTCTTTGTGGGGCAGGGCCTCTGGGCCCGGATCACGGCTGCGCCCCCGGAGCTGGTCGTCCGCGTCGCCGCGGATGCGAGCGACAGCGCCGTCGAACGAGCAGTGGAGGAGTCGATTCTCCTGGAGGAGGCGCGCCGACGCGGATGGGACGCGACCGACCCGGTGGCGGCGAGTCATCTGGTGCAAACGATGCGCTTCGTGGACCCCGCGCTCGCTGGCGACGACGCCGCGGCCCTCGCCCGGGCGGTCGAGCTCCGCATGCACGAAAGCGACCCGGTCGTGCGTGCGCGCCTGCTCTACCGCGCACGCCGGGCGCTCGCCTCGGTCCCCCGAAGCCGCTACCCCACGCGGGATGCGCTAGAAGCCCATCTCGCCGCTCACCCGGAGCGTTTTCGCCGTCCGGCACAGCTCGAGCTCGATCACGTCTTTTTGAGCGCAACGCGACGGGGTGAAGACGTCGAGCGAGACGCCACCGCGGTGCTGCACGAGCTCCGCGCGGGCGCGCAACCAGAGTCCCTCGGCGACTCGCTTCCGGACTTGCGACGACGCGAGCGCACGACCCTGCGCAAGCTCGCTGAGCGCTATGGCGAGGACCTCGCCAAGGCGTTGACAAACGCACCCGACGGTGAATGGCTGGAACCGGTGGCTTCGGTCTACGGACGCCACCTATTGCGGGTGAACGCACGCATCGAAGCGCGGGTCCCGGCGCTCGAGACCATCCTCGACGAGGTGCGCGAGGATCGGATGCGAGAGCTCTCGAACGCGATCAGACGCGAGCGTCTGACGGCACTGCGCGATCACTACGCGATTCGGGTGGTGCGCAACCGATGAGGGCCACGGTTTGGCTGCCGGCGCTCTTCGCCCTGCTCTTCTGCGCCCCGATTTCAGCGCACCCTCTCGCGCCTTCGGTCCTGTCCTTCGTGCAGGAAGACGGCGACCGAATCGACATGCGCTGGCGCTCACCCGCAGCGCGGCCGGTAGGCGAGCAACTGAGCCCCCGCATTCCCGAAGGCTGCCGACTGGACGGCGAGACGCGGCGAAGTCTGGAGGACGGAGCACTGCTTCAGAGCTGGCTGCTCTCCTGCTCCGGTGGTGGACTGAGTGGCAAGACGATCGGTGTACGCGGCATCGAGCAGAGCAGTCTGTCGGTGGTGGTGCGCTGGGTCCCCCGCGACGGACCGACCGCGTCGAGACTCATCGATGCGCGCGCGCCCACGGTCGTGTTTGCGGAGGAGCGGGCTACCGGAGCCTTTCCGGCGTACCTCGCGCTCGGAGTCGAGCACCTGCTCACGGGCTGGGACCACATCGCGTTCGTGTTGGGCCTGATGCTGCTGATCGGCTGGCGGCGCAAGCTGGTCGTCGCGATCACCTCTTTCACCCTGGGCCACAGCATCACCCTCGCCCTCGCCGTTCTGGGCATCGTGCGGGTTCCGAGCGCGCCGGTGGAGATTCTGATCGCCGCGAGCCTGCTCGTTCTCGCCCTCGAGATCCATCAGGGCGAAGCCGGCTGGGTGAGCCGCCATCCCTGGACCCTCCCCGGCGGTCTCGGTCTCCTCCACGGACTGGGCTTCGCGTCGGTGATGCGCGAGGCCGGCCTCCCATCGGACGAGATCCCGATCGCGCTCCTCGGCTTCAATTTGGGGGTCGAGGTGGGCCAGCTCCTTCTCGTGGCCGCGGTCGGTGCCGTCTACGTGCTCGGTCGGGCAGTGCTGCGCCGCGGCGAGGGACTGAGGCCGCCACGAGCCCTGTGGGCTCACGCGCTCGGCGCGATCGCGTCCTTTTGGATCTTGGAGCGAACCTGGGGGGTGCTTCTGAAGCTTTGAGTGCCCCGCCCCGTCAGACCCATTGCGCTGGCTCGGCATTGTGTACTACGCCAGCGAGAAATCGGGCTCGAGAGCCGCAGCCTCAACGACGGGGCGCTTCACCGAGGAGCAGTGAGAATGAGATTTGCGCGTGCACTGATGACCGCGAGCTTGGTGGGTGCGCTGGCTCTCGCCGGCTGTGGCGATGACAACGGCGACGGTGACAACACCGGCGATAGCGGCAACAGCAATACGAACATGAACACGAACGACAACGGCAACGCGAACGGCAACGACAACGAGACGCCGGCCGCCTGCGGCGAAGGCGAAGCGCTCGATTCGAGCTTCACCACCGCCACCGCCACCGCCACCTGCCTCGCGTTCGGTGCGATCACCGTCCCCCTCGATGTGACGCTGGCGGCGGCTCCGGTGGGGGCGGTCAACGCGGGCGCTCCGACCGACGTCGAAGTGCAGGTCGAGCTGACCCTCCCCGAAGACGTCATCGCGACCTTGGGCTCCCTCGTGGACACGTCGGTGATCAGCGAGGCTTCGGCGGACGTCGACTCGGGCGAATCGACCACCTCGGTCAACGTGCCAGCGACCGTGCCCTGCTCGGTCGACTTCAGCCAGGATCCAGACGGCAACGGCGCGGTCGGCCCCGTCGTGGTCCCCACGCCGAAGGTGACCCAAGCCTGGACCGAAAGCGGCGGCAGCCTGGTGGTTCAGCTGACCGACGTGACCTTTAACATCGCCTCGCCGGTGCCTCTGGCGCTCTCGACCAAAGGCTCCATGCCGGCGTGCACCTGGGACGACGCCATTCCGTCGGTGAGCTTCGACGTGCCCTGACGGGCGTTCGCGGCACTGGCCCGCACATGCGATCGCGCGCCGCTCGAGTGACTCGATGAAGCATCACCTAACCCAGCTTCTTGGCGTCAGCGCGGTCTTGTTTGTGCTCGCATTCTTTCTCGACCCGCGCGGAGTCGCGATCGTGGTCCAGCGCTACATGCTTTAGATCGCGCTCGTCGCGTCGATCGGGTTGCTCGCCGAAAACCGCCGCTTCGCTCTGGCCGTCGTGCTCTTTGCGATTGTGGTGAGCGCCGACGCAGACCTCACCGCGCTGCGCCCGACACTCATTGAAATAACGTCTCTCGCCACGATCAGCCCAACCGCCGACGACGTGGTACCGCTACTCCCCCGGCGCGGAAAACCTCGACGAAGATCGGCAGCCACTGCCCTATTCCGATTCGGCCAACATCTACGTCTTGCTCGAGAATCGCGTGGGCGAAACCGTCGAGCGCGTCGCCACCGGTTGGTTGCGTACGGAGGTCGAGGTGACCGACTGGACCCAGGTGTCCGTCGGCTTGGTCTACGGCGATCTGGGTCCGAACGCGCCGAGCTACGCCCTGCCCCGTCCTGACGAGAGCTTCGCGCTGGAGGGCCGTGAGCCAGTGCTGATGGAGCTCGCCCATGAGCTCCGCAAGGACGAGAGCTTCGGTCCGATGGTGCTCGACGATCCGGAGCTTCTCGGTGTCGACGCCTTCGCTGATTCGGCGATCGTGATCCGATTCCTCTTCAAGACCCGCCCGCTCGACCGTTGGACCGTGAAGCGCGAGTTGTTGCGTCGCATCAAGCTGCGCTTCGATGAGCTCGGGATCGAAATCCCCTTTCCACACCGCACCGTCTATCACCGCGACCTGGAGCTCGGTCCCGGCGGATCCGGGGAAAGCGGCGCCACGAACGCCGAGAGGAGCCCCAAATGCTGACCGCGTGTATCCTCGTCGCATCCACGATGCCAAACGCGTCATCGCCTACCATTGGCAGCGACGTTCACAGACCTCCGGCTGACAATCAGGGCCTTCGGGTCGACTGGATGCGCTTCGATTCCGGTGAGTGGTACAACGGCGACTTCGAGAGTTTGCGCAAGAATGAGATCGAATTCGATGCGGACAAAGGCGGGCTCGCCACCTGGGATTTCGACGATGTCACCGATCTCTTCCTCGCTCGTGAAAACAGAGTGGTCTTCGCCGACAAGAGCACGGCCACAGGGATCATCAGCGTCACCGGAGATGAGGTCCGCGTCGCGTGAGACCGGTCCAGCCTTCT
>CAYXVF010000025.1:0-1954 GCA_964468125.1 uncultured Bdellovibrionales bacterium
CCCGGTCCCGGTCCCGGTGGAGTTTCCCGCCGACCCTCCGACGGGTCCGGCGCCGGACGCCCGCCCGCACACCGTTCCCCTAGAAGGTGCGTTTCGGACGCGGGCAGCGAACCGCGAGTCCGGCAGGCCGGAGACACGCGCGACGGAACCCCGTGCGTACGAACCGGTCGGGTTTGAGCGCTTCGAAGCGGCCCGCGATCTCTATGAGTTGGACGCGATACTCACGCAAGACCCCGCTCTTCTGGCGCTCTTCCAGGCCAACCGAAGCCAGATGCTCGCCGCGGTTGAAGGGGTACTGCCGGCGGATCTCTCGTCGCTCGGCCCGAATGAGCTCGCGACCGTCTTGGCCGAGCTCCAGGACCGCGCGAGCGAGACGGCCACCACCGTCGCAAAAATCCCGGACGATGCCCTGGTCTTTCGCCAAGCGATGATGGGCGAGCTCAACGCGCGCATGCTCGACGTCGTCGAAGTCGAGCTCTCGAGCCATCCGGCGTTTCCGGGAGGCACGGCCAACTGGCAGGTTCTGGCCCGCGACTTCGGTCTGGCCTGGAACATCGCGAACGAGGACATCGCAGAGTACGGTTCGAACTGGGACGACATTCGCGATCCCTCCCATCCGTTTGGCTCGAGACGAGGGGGCGAAATCGAGACCCTGAGTTTCTTTCTGCCGGTGGCGCCGCTCGACCGTCCGCTGCCGGACACGATTCCGACTGCCATGAACACACTCTTTCCGGAGCAGGATGCCTCGGAGATCGAGGTCTACGTCACCGACGAGCCGGCGCATACGGCGCGCGGACAGAATTTCTTCTCCGTGCCCCTCGTGAACCTCGGCCACATTCACGCCGCGTTGGGCGCTGACGCGAATCCCGAGCGTGCTCGCTGGGAGGAAGACCGAATCATCGCGAATGAGATGGCGCACGCCGCCTTCGATCGGGCCTATCCCGATTTTGGCGAGCGGGAGTACGATTTCCCGGCCTTCGGCGCGCTCGAAGAGCCCACCCCATCGATGGTGTATGAGCTCGCGTCCGATGCGGTGTCGGTGCAGCTGTCCCGAACCCCGATCGCAGACACCTTCGGCAGCGCCGAGCCGAACTACGCGCTCACCCGCGAGGTCGTTCGCTCCGCATTGCTGGACTTTGGGTTCACCGACGAGCAGCTCGAAGCGCTCGAGGGCTTGTCGACGCAACGCAGTCGCACCGGCATCTTGCTCGCGTTTGCGGGAGGGCTGGGAGGCATCGACGAGTTGCGCGACACGGTGCGCACGAGGTTGATGGAGCAGGCCCAGACGTACTTGGGCCACGTCGCCGAAGCCCATCGCGCCGCACAACCCTAGAAGCGCGGACACGACGCCGGGGCTTCAGGCCGGGTCGTCGAATTGACCCATCGAGAGGTCGAAGAGTTCCGGAGAAACGAGAGGCGCTGGACCGAGGAGGATTCCCAGCGCGTCGAGCCCCTGTTCACGCGCTCGGATCACCAGGGACCTCCGGTCGATGTCCGTCGCATCGAGGATGGCGTCAAAGAGCGGTCCTTCGGGGAGCGGGCCGCGAGTCACGTGAAGAGCACCGAAGAGCCCGACGATCGGTCCGGCGACGCGCTGCCGGATACCGACGATCCGATCCGACATGATCGCGTCCCGCGACCGAGCATCATCGTGGTCCAGCTGATCCACGAAACGGATCGGGATGCCGCGCTCGAGTGCGGCCCAGAGCATCTCCAGTGACTCGGTGTGACGCCGCGACGGCAAATCCGGTGAAAAGGAACCGAGGATGTTCGACACGGACTCATCCGCGGTATCGATGAATTGGCGCATCGCCGTGTATACCTGCAACCGCCGCTCTTCGGGCCGAAAATCTGCGAGCGCGCGATGAAGTGCCACGACCTCGTCGAAGGAGCCCTGGAGAGAGTGGTCCGACTCCAGGACGAGCGCCCCGACGGCGGCTGGGCCTCCTTCGAG
>CAYXVF010000025.1:2054-63263 GCA_964468125.1 uncultured Bdellovibrionales bacterium
GCAGCAGCTCTTCGAGAGCCTGGCGCTCGAAGCGGAGGCCATTGGCGATAATGGGCTCTCGCGAGTGGGTTTCGAGGAATCCCTCGAGCACGTCGATCGCGAGTTGCACGTTGCTCTCGTTTGTGAAGTTGCGAAACGCGCCAGCAACCTGAGTCGCTCCCGCCTCCTCGAGCGCGTGCGCAGTCCAGCTCGCTTCGCGCGGGGTCAAGGGGTACCCCCTCCGCGCGCGCATCGCGTCCGAGAGCTGCCCGGGGTCGGTTGAAAGCAATCGGTCGTCCGCCATAAGTCCGAGGTCACGCGCCAGACGTTCGGCGGGTACACCGTCTTCGGGGGTCGCGCGCCCGTCCTCGTTGAGGTCGTAGGGCGCCAATGCGCGCATGAAGTCGAGGTAGCCGATGGGCATGGATAGCGAACCTAGCGCGAATCGTGGGCCATCGGTCAACGAAAGTCGACCCGTGCCCGCATTCGAACGACCAACGCCGGCACGGAGCCGGCGATGGAAGGAGTACGCGGTTGCCCACGTCTCAGTAGAGCTCGCGCACCTCGGAGAAGGGCTGCACCAGCACCCCGTCGTCACGGAAGCCGACCACCGCGCCGTTGCCCTCGGTGCTCAGGTTCAGGAGCAAACGCGGCGCCATGTGAATCTCGTAGGTCTCGCCGTTGTCGATCGCAGAATCCCATAAGCGCGGGTCGTCCGAGCTAAACGCCGTGTAGCGCAGGTGGCGAGGCTCGAAGGTGCCGTCACCCCGGCCCTTGGCCACGTGCACACCGCGGTCGTCGATGCCGACGATGTCCACGATCCCGTCACCGGTCACGTCGCGCGCCTGGCGCAGATCCACCTCGGAGCGCTGCGCCTCTTCGCTGTAATCGTAGTAGGTCCAACCGGCGTCGCGGTTGAAGTCGAGCACCGCGGTGTGCTCGATCGCCAGTGACGCGTGCCCGGCGGTAGAGGTGTTGAGGGAAACGACGGTGAACGGATTCGCAAATCCGATCACGTCGAGGCGCCCGTCGTTGTCGACGTCCACGAGCAGTCGCGGCTGATCGCGGTACCAGCCGGTGCGCGTGGAGTAGGCGTCCGAAACTCTCTCGCGCCCGGAGAAGGTGCCGTCGATGTGGCCGAGCGCCACCCAGGTCCCGCCGTCTCCGAAGCCGACGACGTCCGGCACTTGGTCACCGTCGAAGTCGACGACGTGGCGCGGACCGGACCAGCCCCGATTGCGGCCGAGGTCCTCGGAGGCCACGCGGTAGTCGTCACAGCCATTGCCGTTGTTGCGTGCGTACTCGGTCCGCCGCTCGAAGCCGACGATGTCCGGCAAGCCGTCGAGGTTCATGTCAGCGAAGATCCGCGGGCTGCTCTCGCCGCCGTAGCCGAGGCGCGCTCCGAAGTGGTTCACCCAGAGGCGCTCAGCCCCGAAGGCCGAGGAGCAATTCGAGAGCACCGCCTGGCCGCTGTAGTCATTGAACGCGATCACGTCGTCGCAGTTGTCTCCGTTCAGGTCGACCACATAGCGCTCGTGACCGTAGTCGCCGTAACCGGCGGCGTTGCCGAGGTCCGAGCTCCAACGGGAGATCTGCAGGCCGCCCGATTCATCGATGATGCCGACGTAGATCCCGTCGTCCGCGAAGCCGATGAGGTCCTCGCGCCCATCGCCGTTCACGTCGCCCGCCGTCCGCGCGTTCAACCGGGCAAAGCCCGGGACGAACGCGTCTTCGTAGAGCACTTCGGCGGAGTGGTTGAGCCGCAAGACGCGGCGCGCCTCGTACCCATCGACGTCCACCGCACTGATCTCGACCGTGTGCCGTCCCTTCTCAAAGCAGTGCGACTGGGCGAGGGGCAGCTCCCGAGCGACCGGCCGCGCCACGTACGGCACAGAGCCGTCGCCCCAGTCGATGCGCACAGTGTCGAGCGCCTCGGAGGAGACCACCCGGGCCGAGAGGTCGAAGCAATCCATCGTCCCCTGCTCCAGGTTCGCTCCCGCGATCACCACCGGGTAGGCGCCGTCGACGATTTCATCGATGTCGTCGGTCAGACCGTCATCGTCCGTGTCCGGGTCGTAGGGGTCGGTCCCCTTCAGTCGCTCACCCGCATCATCGAGCCCGTCCCCGTCCCGATCCGAGGCGGTGGGGTCGGAATAGACCCGGTAGGCGGTGCTGGCGGTGCGCACCATCCAGCCCTCAACCGCTTCCTCGAAGTCCGTGAGGGCGTCGTCGTCGCTGTGGGCGGACTCGGGATCGCTGCGGTGAAGCAGCTCCTCGCGGTCGATCAGCCCGTCATGGTCCGAGTCGCGCACCAACACGAGCTGCACCGCGTCGCCCGCTTCGAGCACGACCTCTTCGAAGTGCGTCGTGCCGTCGCCGAAACCACGCGGTGAGCCGAACGCGTACCAGAGCTGGCGAACGCTTTCGTCGTAGGTGTAGCCGTCGAGCATCGCGAGGGTGTTCGGGCCCCGGGTCCCGTCGCGGCGATAGCCCGGCTCGGTCGCGAAGGGCAGCTCGAGGATCTCGAGGGCACGGGCCATCGTGATCCCGAGGGCGCGTCCCGCTTCATCGCGAGCGACATTGGTGGCGACATGAAAGCGCTGCGCCTCTTGCTCGGGCCCGTAGTCCACGATCACGAGCGCGGTCTGGGTGAGCGTCGTTTGGGTGATGAAGGCGTAGTTGCGCTCCTCTTCGTCGACCAAATCGTAGGTGCCGACCTCGAAGAAGAGGCCGGAGGGATTGTCGATCAGCTCGAGGGCTCGCCGCGCGGGCACGTCGAGTGCGACGGTGAGTGTGCCCGTGCTCTTCCCGCCGCTCAGAGAAACCGAAGACTCGAGCGGACGGGTCGTCCCGAGAGTTGCGAAGCGGCCATCCCCGCGCCGCTGAACCACGGTGAGCAAGATGTCGTTCAGGGTGTAGCTGATGTCCGAGGGGTTTGAGATCCTGAAGCCCATGGTGATCGTCCCGCCCCGGGTCTCGGAGCCGCTGAAGCACTCACGGGTGTTGCTCTGCTGCAGCTCGCGCTGGGCCCGACTCGCCGAGCTGCTGGTGAAGCTCGTGGAGCGCTCCTGCGTGTTGGAGACCGAGCTGCTAGCGGTCGCGCTGACCTCGGAAGATGCGCTCGGCGGAAAAGCCTGGGACGAAACGGTGGCGCTCACCTCGACGGAGGCCTCCACGGTCGTCCGCGTCGCCCGCGAATCGCTCTTGCTGTAGCTCGTCTCCTGCGCCTCGAGAGTGGACGCGAAGGTGGTGGCGCTGTTGCTGCAGTTCTCCGATTCGGTGGTGTCGAGCACCACGTCCACGTCGCCCACGAACTGAATGTTCATGACCGGCACGTCCGCGACGAGCGGGTTGAATCCGCCGTTTTGGTACTCCTCGAAATCGGTCAACGCATCGCCATCGGTGTCGGGCATGAGGGGCGAGGTGCCCAGGAGGCGCTCCTGGCCGTTCGTGAGACCGTCGCCGTCTTTGTCTTCATCATCGTCGAGATCGGGCGCGGGTCCTTCCCGGGTCGACGGAACGTTTTGATTCTTCTGGGCTTCCGGGAGCTCGTCGGCGCTGCCGCAGGCAGCGACGATGCTCAAGAGGGCCATCATGGTCATTCGCTTCAACATCTTCGTATCCTTCAAAATCGCCGGAAAACCGGGCGAGAGTGCAGATTTCCAGGCTTCTGAGACCCCCTACGGGCGAGCGAGCAATCTGGGCCGGTGGAAACGAAGAAAATCGGAGAAATGGGGCGGCCGAGTGGATCGACCAGGAAGCCGATGGTTCGGCGAATGACGCGAAACGAAAAAGAGCGACATGTGTAACCATTCTGTTTGGCGCGCGGGTACGAAACCGAGCGCGCCCGATGGCCGCGCGGACCGGAGAGAACATGACGCACATCGCTCGAATGGGTGCTCCGGGGCCGCTCGTCCTCCCCGAGGGAGACGAAGTCGGTCAGGCCGTCTCTGAGAGGCGCTCCGCCGACGGAGAAACCCCCGAGCTTCCGCCGCGGGGTGAGGATGCGCGCAGTTCGACCCTCGCGGACGGTTTGCCGGAAGGACAGATGGTCGCGCAGCTCTTGCCCTCCGGTGAGGACATCGACATTCGCCGGTCTCTCCGGAACCTGCTCCAGAACACCGGCGCTGTCGTCTTCGACAGCTTCAACATCTACATGGGGAACGACACGGAGGGGATGAACGGGGTTTCGGGCTTTGACCCGGTTCGGCAGGCGGAAGTGAACATTCGCATGCGCGAGGTGGAGGGGCTCCCGGACACCGTGCCCCAAGCCGAGCTCGACCGTGCGGCGCGAGAAAAGGCACAGGACGATCGCGAGCACGCGGGTGCGCTCCGCGAATACAATCGCGCAAACGGCACGAATCATCAGAACCTGCGGGAATGGTCCGAAGACCTCGGCTTCTATGGCTCAACCAATCACCATACCTGGGCCGCTGCCGCAGAGGCGCGAACGGGCGGTCGGATCCCCGCCTCCTGGTGGATGGAAACCTTCCCCTTCGGTGGCGCCGCGGGAGGCGGGCCCAACGTGCTCCAGAGCGGCAACCAGGTGATCGACGAGCTGTTCGGAGGCGAGTACCCAGGGAGTCTATCGCGCATTGGGATCGCCCACGATACGGACTGGGCCCTGGGACGCTACTTCGGCGTCGGCCCGCTGGCGGCGCTCGACGGCGCGCCGATCCCGGACACCGGCGTCCCGGAGCAGGTTCGCTTGAGCCGCGGGAAGCCGCGCGTCGTAGGCGACTTTCCTCTCGGCTACGTCGGACTCTTCCCGGTCGGTGACGCCCGCTACGACAGCATCGACTCCTATGTGAACGGCCATCCGGACTGGAACGTGCAATTCTACGACTGAGACTGCGGCGCGGGGCGGTCTCGACCTATGATGTATTGGCGACGCGGAGCTGGCCCACTTCGTGGCGGACCGCGCGGAGGAAGGTGCGGTCGTCCGTGCCTTCGCTCGGCACGATCACCCCGACCTTGCCCGAGGGCAGGAGCACGTAGCGGTTGGGCTCCCTTTGGGCCCGGCGCGCGAGGTCCACACCATCCAGAGGCGGATCTGCAATGAAGGTCATCGAGATCTTCACCTGCTCCTCCACCAACGCCGCTGAGAGACTCGTCGCTCCGAGGCGCTTGAGGCGCCGTCGAACGACCATCACCTCCGCCAGGTTTTCGACCTCGGTCGGCGCCTTGCCGTAGCGCTCCTCGATCTCGCTCACCACGTCGAAAACTGCCTCGTCCGAGGGTGCACTCGCCATGCGCTGGTAGAAGTCGAGGCGGAGCATCGGGTCGGGCAGATATTTCTCCGGCAACACCGCCGCCACCGGCAGCTTGATCTCCGGCTCTACGCTCTCGGTGCGCTCCTGCGCGCCCTTCGCGCGCTCCACCGCCTCACCCAGAAGCTCCGTGTAGAGCTCGTAGCCGACTGCCGCGATGTGCCCGGACTGGCTCTTGCCCAAGAGGTCCCCGGCTCCGCGCAGCTCGAGGTCTTGGCTGGCGATCTGAAAGCCACTGCCCAACTCGCTGAATCGCTTGAGCACGTTCAATCGCTCCGCCGCCTCCCGCGGGATGCGCTCGCCCCGGGGCAAGAGCAGGTACGCGTAGGCGCGATCACGACCGCGGCCGATGCGGCCTCGGAGCTGATAGAGCTGGCTCATGCCGAACTGATCGGCCCGGTCGACGATCATCGTATTGACCGACGGAATGTCGATGCCACTCTCGATGATCGCCGTGCAGACCATGACGTTATAGTCGCGGCGCACGAAGTCGACCATGATCCGCTCGAGCTCCGCGCCACTCATTTGCCCGTGCGCGACCGCGACGCGCGCCTCGGGCACCTTGCTGCGGACCAGGTCCGCCAAGGGGTCGATCGAGCTCACCCGGTTGTGCACCACAAAAACCTGGCCGCCGCGCTTCAGCTCCCGCTCGATCGCCTCGCGCACGAGCTCTTCGTCGAAGCGGGTCACCTCCGTGCGGATCCCCGTCCGCTCGGCCGGAGGCGTCTGAATGATCGAGAGGTCACGGATCCCGATGCTCGCCATGTGCAGGGTGCGCGGGATGGGAGTCGCGCTCATCGCGAGCACGTGGACCTGGGCCCGCAGTTGCTTGATCCGCTCCTTCTGCCGCACGCCAAAGCGCTGCTCTTCATCGATGATCAAGAGCCCGAGGTCTTTGAACGCCACGTCCGCCGAGAGCATGCGGTGTGTCCCGATGAGCACGTCGAGCTCTCCCGTGCGCAGGCGACGAGCGATTTCCTTCGCCTCCTTCGTCGACCGAAAGCGCGAGAGAACCTCCACACGTACCGGGAAGCCCTCGAAGCGCTCGCGAAATCGCAGCCCGTGCTGCTCCGCGAGCACGGTCGTGGGGACGAGGACCGCGACCTGCTTGCCCGCAATCGCCGCGAGGAACGCCGCGCGGATCGCGACCTCGGTCTTGCCGAAGCCGACGTCTCCGACGATGAGCCGATCCATCGGCGGCCCCGCGGTGAGATCGTTCACGACGTCGTCGATCGCTCTTTGCTGGTCCGGCGTTTCCTCGAAGGGAAAGCGCGCCTCGAAGCTGCGGAAGAGATCGTCCGGCGGGGGCAGCTTGAAGCCGGGCCGCATCTTGCGCTGCGCCTGCACCGCGAGCAGCTCGTGCGCCAAGGCGAGCACCGCGTCCTTGACCCGCTGCTTCGCACGCTCCCAGCGTGTGCCGCCGAGCTTGTCGAGCTTCGCCGACTCCTTCGACCCCTGATAACGCTGGAGCAGATTGAGCCGGTAGACCGGCAGGTAGAGCTTGTCCCCGTCCGCATACTCGAGATGCACGTAGTCGCCGTCGACGCCGTTCAGGATCAGACGCTTCAATCCTTCGTAGCGGCCGATTCCGTGGTCCACGTGCACGACCAGGTCGCCGTCGCGGAGGTCTCTGAGTGTTGTGAGACCATCGCTCGGAGCCTTCCGCTGACGCCGGCGACGGAGCGAACGCGGTGCGTGACCCAGGAGCTCGACGTCAGAGAGAAAGGCGACGCCGCGGTCCCGGTCGTAGAGGCCGGTCCCGAGCGGTGCGACGACGATTCCGTAGCCCGGACGTTTGGCGCCTCGGCCCATCCCACGGAGACTCGGCGTGCTGGGCAACAGCGGCAGATCGACCCCCCGAGCTCGCAGGAGCTCGCGCATGCGCTCGGCCTGCCCGCGGCTCTGGCAGCAAATGTAGAGATCGTCTTTCTTGCGGACCGCCCGGTCGATCGCATCGACGAGGGGGTCGAGGATCTCGCCGCGACTCGCATCCTCACGCCTCGCGGTCATTTCGCGTGCGAGCTCGGACCACGGCTCGTAGGGAAGACGAACGGTGCGCGCGGAGCGGTCGTCGGCGAGGGGGACGACCGCCAATACCGCACGCTCCTGGAGCGCCGCTTCCACGTCGCCGGGGGCGCTCAGGTGCTCGGCGACCTCCACGGCGAGCTGGCCGCGCCCGATCGCCTTGTCGCGCTCCGCCTCGGCGCGGGACCAACGCGACTCCAGGGTGCGAAAGAGTGTCTCCGGGTCGTCCAGCACCACATCGCAGCCCTCGACGAGGGCGTGCAGCATCGGGGCGTCGTCATCGTAGAAGGCGGGCCAGAGCACCTCGATGCCGAAGAAGTAGTTGCGCTGCTCGATGTCCTCGAGGGTCGTACGAAGCCTTCGCGACGGGATCGCGATGTGCTCGGCGAGAGCGGTGAGCCGCTCAGTGGCACGAGCGGTGCGCTCGTCGTCGAACACGACTTCGCGGATCGGGTGGATCGAGAGCTCACCGTGGCTCTGGGTGGTGCGCTGGGAATCGGGCTCGAAGCTCTTGAGCGAGGCGATTTCGTCGCCAAAGAGGTCGATGCGGATCGGCTGCTCTTCCCCTGGCGGGTAGACGTCGACGATCCCGCCGCGGACGGAGAAGGTGCCTTCGTCCTCCACCAGGTTCACGCGCTGATAGCCGCAGCGAACGAGCGTTCCGGCGAGCGCTTCCCGGTCCACCTCTTCGCCGACCCGCAAGGGCAGGCTCGCCGTGTCAAACACCGCGTCAGAAATCCAGCGGCCCTGCAATGATGCGATCGAGGCGACGGTGATGCGAGGGCGACCCTCGCGTTTCCAGCGGGCGCGCAGAGCGAGGCGGGCCGCGGTGACGGCGGGATCGATGCTCACGTCCTCGAAAGGCACGTGCGCCTCACCGGGAAAGAAGGTGGCGCCCGCCTCTCCGAAGGCCCGCAGATCGCGCACGATTTGCTCCGCACGGTCGTCGTCCGCGGTCACCACGAGGAGGGGACGCCGCCGCTCCCAAAGAGCGAGGGCGTAGGGGAGACCCGCGGGGGGAAGTTGGTCGAGCTCGAGGGGGAGCCCGGGTTTTGCGTCGTCGAGCACAGCCGGCCGCCCGAGGCGCTCGGGAGCGCCTAGTTGTTTTGGACCGTTACCGTAAGCTCGGCGATCGTCTGGTCAACACCGTCGTCGGCGGTGATTGCGAAGGTGAGCTGCACGGTAGGGGTGAGTCCCGGAGGCTCAGCGATCGTCGGCGCGGTGACCGGCACCGTCGCGCCACTCGGAGTGCCGAGTACCGCCGCCGGGCCAGCGGTTTGGGTCCACTCGAAGGTGAGCGTGTCCAAGGGGTCCGGATCGAAGGAGCTCGTCGCAGAAAGGGTGAAGCTGTCGCCCTCGGCGACGATCGCCGGGTTCACCGTTGGCGTTGAGCTGTCCACGAGCACCGTCGGTGCCTGGTTTGTGACCTCATAGGCGATGCAGTCGGACACGCTCCTCGAGCCCTCGCTGGCGGTCAGGGCGAAGACCAGGCTAATGTCTCTTGCTTGTGGCGCCTGAAAGCTCGCGAGCGGGAGCGTGTCGTTCGTGATGGGCGCTTCGACGTCCGCCGGGGCACAGGGGTTCAGGCTCGGACACTGAATGCAATCGGCGGGGTCGCGGATCTGCGTCCACTGCAGCGTGAAGGCCTCGCCCTCCGGGTCGAAGGTCCCACGGCCATCGAGCTGCTGGCTTTGACCGTGCAGGACTTCGCAGTCGCTCATCGGCGCACAGCTCAAAACGAGCGTCGGTGGTGCGTTGACGCTCGCCGCGGTGACGACGACGAGGTCCGGGGATGAGCTGAGCCCACCAGAGCTGACCACGAGGCTCACCAGGTAGCTGCCGAGCTGATCGGGGGTCAGCGTAACCGTGTCGCCCGTTGGCGAGGCCGGGGCCAGCGTCGCGGTGCTCCCCTCGGGCGCTCCCAAGAGGGTCCAAGCGTAGCCGTCGATCGCGGCACTGCCGTCCTGACTCGCCCCCGCGTCGAGGGTCACAGCGGTGCCCGGCGCGACGAGCACATCGGGACCTCCGTCCGCGAGCGGCGGCAGCGCGGGTTCGTTGATCAGCTCACCGCACCCGGTCCCCAAGACGCTCGAGACGAGTGCGGCCCTCAGGAAATGTGACAGGTTCACGAGACCGGTGTAGCACGGAGCCATGGATCGATCGAATCTCCTGCGCGCTCTCGCCGTTCTCGTGACCCTTGGCCTCGGTGCCTGCGCCGGCGGCACCAGCTCGAAGGGGCTCAAGGTAGCCGTCGACGGCTATCACGACAGCCTGCGCTGGAAGCGGCTCACGAACGCTTCCACCTTTCGCGTTCCGGAGGAGCGCTCGAATTTCCTGGCCCGCTACCTCGCGGTGGAAGACGATCTGAGCATCGACACGATCGAGATTCGCGGGGTCACCTTCGTTCCGGACTCGGACCCGCCGGCAGCAGACGTGGTGGTCACCGCTCAAGCTTATTTGCTCCCGAGCACCGTGCTCCACAAACACGTCATCACCGAGCGTTGGGAGCTGCGCGGCGAAGACTGGCTCCTCGTCGATGCGAGCGTCGAGCTCGCTCCGGAATTGCCCGAAGACTGATCGAGCACGAGAGCGGCTTGCCACGGACCACCGGGTAACGTACGGACGTCGAGATGGCTTTCGACGGACTGAAGCGCGAGCTCTTCGACACCTACTCGGAAGAGAAGTGGACCTCGAACGTCCACAACCTTGCCCGCATGCGCGGCAAAGACGCGCTCGTACAGCTGGCCGACGCGCTCCTGGCGAACGTGGGTCCGCACTACGACGATCTCCAGCGCGGCCATTCCGATGAGATCCCGAGCATCCTGAACCAAAAAAAGGTCGACTCGCAGTGGGTCTACTGGACGCGCAATGCGGAGGAGAAAAAGGCGCTCTCCGTCTTGTTCGAGAAGCTGAAGCTCGACGGCTCAGCACTCATGAGTACTCCGACGCACGACAAACACGCGCTCGTCGGCCTCCGCGTCGACCACGACGACCTGCGCGTGGGGTTCCGGGTGGCATCCTCCGCACAGATCGACTGCCGCAACCTCGGCGCGAAGCTCGCCAAGGGCCAATACGTCGAGCCCTTCATCGCGCTCGTGCACGATCTGCCCCACGATTTCGTCGTGGGCTTTGACGAGTCCGTCGTGGACGCCGCGCATTTTGGCGGCGACGATGCAGCAACGCTCGCGCCCCTGCTCTCGGACCGCGCGGGGCACTTCGAGATCCGCCGAAGCTGGACCGTCGACGAAGCGGTCGAAGCCGGGGCGTCGATCCTTTCGCCCCTCGCCGCGGCGCTCGAGGCCTTGGACCCGATCTTTCGCTTTTGTGCCTGGAGCCGGGAGAACGATCACACCGACGTCGGCAAACAGCTTCGAGAGGTCGAAGCGAAGAAGCAGGCCAAAGCCCTGGCCTTCGAGCCCGGCCAGCAGGTGCGCATCATTGGCGGAATGTTCAAAGGCAAGACCGGCCGCGTCGAGGACATCGACGCGAAAGCCAAAGTCAAAGTCCGCGTGGGAACGATGTCCGTGATGGTCTCCGGCCGCGAGCTCACCGGAATGTGAGTCGCCCGCGCGATGCGCCTGCTCAGTTTGTCTCGGGGAAGATGCGCTCCCAGTCGGCGGCCATGTCGATGACGACCATGTCCATGACGACCATGTCGAGAGCCGCGGCTTGCTTGAGCCCTTCATCCAAGCACCCGATGTGGGATTCGCGATCGTAGGCGACCTCGCGCTCGGCGTCGGTGTGAGAGCGCTGCGGATTGAACTCATTGTCAACGGGTGCTGATTGTCAATCGGTGGAGTCGAAAGCGTCTTGGGCGTCACCGACGCCGAGTGTCGTGCGCAGCTGGGAGACGAGCCAGCGGGCGGACTGCTCGTGGCGAACGTTGTCGAAGATCACCCGGTGCTCTCCCGCCAGGTCGCTGAGCAGGATCGAATAGCTCGGGTAGGGCAGGGTATTTCGCAGGGCGAAGACGTCGCGGATCATGTTTCTGGGGATCGGAACACGGGATTTGAGGGCGCCGAACCCCGAATCCACGTGAAGCTCACGGGAGTCGAAACGCAGCTGGCGCAGGGTCACGGTCTTCACCACCGTCGCGCCGGCTTGCACGGCGAAGAAGAGCGTGGCGAGACCGAGGAGCAGAGCCAGCGGTCCGCCGCGGCTCGCCCCCTGCGGCAGAGACAGGACCGTGAGCCAACCCGTACCGGCAGCAAGCCCGCCCCACACCAAGAGCCCCGCAAGCGCCAACCCAAGGCGCGTGGCCGGAGTGATCGTGACCCGCTTCGGGACGAAGCGCACCTCGAGGTCGCTTCTCGGCTTTAGTGTGGCAAAGGGTGCTCGTGCTTCCATGTTCATCCGGGCTCGTTCACTTTCTCAGGATGGCTCGAGGTTCTAGAACGTGTCGATCACACGCCGCATCTCTCGGAGCTGGCCGCGGGCCAGCTCGCCCACGGCGGTGACGACGAGCCCGGCGCGGGTGAAAACCGTAGACGCCACTCGGCGAAGGCGCGACTCATCGACCCGCGCGATGCGATTCTCGAGGGCGTCGAGGTCCCGCGCATGTCCAAAGAGCTGGGAGCGGCCGTGCCAGGAGGCGAGCTCCGCCGCCGAATCCTCCATGAACGCGAGCCCGTAGCGGTAGCGCTTGCGAGCGCGATTGAGCTCCGAGCGGGTGAAGCGAAAACGCTTGCTCGACTCGGCGAACTCGAGGAGTGCCTGCACCGCCTCCGCCGCCCGGTTCGGAGCGACCGAGACGTCGAAGTCGAAGAGCCCATCGTCCGAGTAGGTCGTGAGTCCCGCGTGGAGGGCGTAGGCCAAGCCGCGGCGATCCACGAGCTCCGCGTGCATGCGCGAGGCGAGGCCGTCGGCGAGGAGGCGAGCGAGCAGGACGAGCGCCGGATAGTCCGGATGGTGCACGGGCACGCTCCTAAAGCTCACGCGAATGTCGACCTGGCTCGACGCGTCCCGGACGAAGCGCAGGACGGGCTCGCCCACCGGCGGGCGACCCGGCACGTCACGGGGATGATCGCCTTCGCCGATAGCACCGAAGATCTGCTCCGCCGCATCGATCACCGCAGACGGCTCGACGTCGCCGGCGACACTCAGCACCCCGTTTGCGCTGACGAGGAACGCGTCCCGATGGCGACGCAGGTCGTGCACCGCAAAGCGCGCGAGGTTCTCGGGCGTGCCTTCGATCGGCAGGCCGAGCCCTTCGGGGCCGAAGACCGCCCGGTGGGCGATGTTGTCTAGGTCCACCATGCGCCCGCGCGAGTCCAGGGTCTCGAGGAGCTCCTCCTCGAGGATCGAGCGCTCCACTTCGATCGCGCGAAAACGCGGGGCGAGGCAGATTTCACCAAGGATCGACAGCGCCTCGCTCACCGCCGCGGGATGGCACCCAGTGGCGAGCATCATGTGGTCGCGGTAGGTGGCCCCCTCGAGAAAGCCGCCGAGCTCCTCCGCGGCCGCGTTCAGGGCCGTCGCATCGCCATAGCTGCGCGTACCACGAAACAACATGTGCTCGAGCATGTGGGTGAGGCCATTGGTCTCCGGCGTTTCGTGCCGGGATCCGACGCCAAAGAAGAGACCGACGTGCGCCTGCGAGAGCTGGGCCCTCGGGCACACCACGACCCCGAAGCCGTTGTCTAACACGTGACGGATGACGAGGGGGGACGTGGTGGGCAACGCGCTCGAAGCGCCCCGCCGACGGCCCCGTCCTAGGGTGTAGTCTTTTCCTTCGCCGCCGCGGTGACTTTTTCGTCCGCCGGAGGCTTTGCCCCAATCCACGCTCTACAGTCTGCCACCTTTCCCGCTTCTGTCACGGTAATCGAGTAGCCGCTGCGGCGTTTTGCGAGGGGCCGATGAACCCGTGTGGCCTTTTCGACTTTTGGCATGCGCCATTTCGTCGTGAGCGGGCAGACGCAGCGGCGAAAGCGCGGGTGATCGGTGGTCCAGCGCTGCTTGTGGGCCTGGTCGGCGCAGTGGGCGATGTCCTTCTCGTAGCGACTCAGTGACTGGGCGATGAGCTCCCGCTCCGTCTTTTCGGTCGGAATCCCCCCGGTGATCCCCACCACGTTCTTCCGACTCGCGAGATCCACTGATGGCCCCCGGGGATTCTCCCCTGCCACGCGCTCTCCCCGGGCCACGTATTCCCGATCTCGCACTTTCACACGGATCGCGACGTCCCTGCGCGACACCGACACCGTGGCCGTCGCCTCGGCCACCGTTTCTTCGAGCACCGACTCCTCGAGCGGTACCCGCGCCGCGGTGACCATCGTCCGCGCCTGCAAGAGGGTCAAAGTCGTGCCATCCAGGCTCAGCCGATAGCGGCCCGGCAAGACCGTCGTCGTCGCAAAACGGGTGGGGTGCTCCAGAGTGATCTCGAGCTTCGCTCGGCCCCCGCCCCCGCCGTCCCGGCGTTGCGCTGCGGACTCTCCAGGCATGAGCACACACACGACCCACACCAGGAGCATCGACAATCTCATCATGCTGCGCGGACTCCCTTCCCTCGCGTGGGGCCAGTATATCCGGTCGAACGGCACGCCGCCCCGGCGCGCTGACCGCCAGGCGCAAAAAAGCGTGTCGCGCTCAGACCAGGCGGAAGCGGTGCACCTTCTTCTTGCCCGCCCGCACGGTGAGGGGGCCGGAGGCGAACTGCTCCGGGACGAGCTCGAGGCGCTCGTCGCTCACCTTTTCATCGGCGAGCTTCACCGCCCCCTGACGGATCAGACGACGCGCCGCGCTCTTCGAGTCGGCGAGGCCCCCGCGCACCATCACCTCCACGAGCGCAAGACCCTCAGTGGCTTCTGCGGTCGGGATGTCGGTCGTAGGGATCGCGTCCGCATCGGCACGGGCGGCACGCGGCACGTCGCTCGACGGCAGCACCCCCGGAGGGAGCACGCGGCCCCCGAAAGCGCCCATGGCGGCGGCGTGCGCCTCCTGCGCCGACTCCTTGCCGTGGACCACGCAGGTCGCTTCGTAGGCGAGGATCGACTTTGCGGCGTTGAGCTCGACGCCATCGAGGGCTCGTACCGCTTCGACTTCGTCCATCGGCAGGTAGGTGAAGATCGCCAAGAGCTTCACCACGTCGTCGTCGTGGGTGTTCACCCAGTACTGGTAGTAGTCGTAGACCGGCAGGCGTTCCTTGGAGAGCCAGACCGCACCGGCGGCGGTCTTTCCCATCTTCTCGCCGGTGGCGGTGGTCAGGAGCGGGAATGTCATGCCCTGGACCTGCGTTTGTTCCAGGCGCCGAACGAGATCCACACCGGCGAGAATGTTGCCCCACTGGTCGTCCCCGCCCGCCTGAAGCGTGCAGCCGTAGCGCCGAAAGAGCTCGAGAAAGTCGTAGGCCTGAAGCAGTTGATAGTTGAACTCGATGAACGAGAGACCCTTCTCCAGGCGGATCTTGTACGCCTCCGCCGCGAGCATTTTGTTGACCGAAAAGTGACGGCCGATGTCGCGCAGAAAGTCGACGTAGTTGAGCTCGAGGAGCCACTCGGCGTTGTCCACCACCCGGGTCTTTCCGCCCACGTTGAGGAGACCTTCGATCTGCTCGGCGATCTTCGCCACGTTTGCGACGATCGTCTCGCGGCTGATCATCTGACGCAGCTCGCTCTTCCCGGACGGGTCGCCCACCATCGCCGTCCCGCCGCCGAGCACCACCACCGGCCGATGCCCCGCGCGCTCGAGGTGGGTCAGTGCCATCAGAGTGAAGAGGTGCCCCACGTGCAGGCTGTTGGCCGTTGGATCGTATCCGACGTAGATCGTTACCGGGTCATCCCCCTCGAGGGCCTCCCGGATCGCCTCCTCGTCGGTGGTCTGTTGAATGAAGCCGCGTGTTTTGAGGGTGTCGAAGATGTTGTTGGCCATCTGCTGCTTTGAATCCCGCTCAAAGTTGGCTCGTTTCACGATCGCGTGATAGCGCTAAACGCAAACCGAGGACCTTCATGCTCGTGCTCGCCACCACCATCGCAACCTTCATGGTCAGTCAAGGCGCCGAGGCCGGTGTCTACGACGAGTTCGTGGGCGTTCGCGCTCCCGCGATGGGCGGCGCGCACCGCGGCGTAGGAACCAGCAACGACACGCTCTATCTGAACCCCGCGGGAATGGCCATCTCCACCCGCTACTCCTTCGACGCGGCCTACGCCTATTCGCCCTTTGACAACCTCAACCGCTTTAACGCCTCGATCGTGGACTCGAAGAGCGGCCCGGTCGCAGGCGGCGTGGCCTACACCTACATGAACGGCGACGACGATGGCCTCAACGCCAGCATTCAGCGCTTCCATGGCGCCGTCGCCGTGCCCCTGGTCGAGAGCCTCGTCGTCGGCCTCAACGTTCGCCACGTTCGCGGCAGCCTCTCCGATGTGTTCGACGAGGAGGGCGCGCGCTCGGAGCGAAGCGTGCGGATCTGGAACGGCGACATCGGGATCTCCGCACTGCTCGGAAGCGTGGGCGTAGGCATCGTCTACCAAAACGTCTTGAACCTGGATGACGACGAAGAGGCTTTCGCACCGCGCACGCTCGGCGGCGGGGTGAGCTTCAACACCGGACAGCTCGTCCTCGCCGGAGACATCGTGAGCACCTTTCGCAACGGCGGGAACGAATCCGATCTGAGCTACAACCTTGGCGCCGAGTTTTTTCTCCAGGACATCTACGCGATCCGCGCGGGCTATCGCTACGAGCCCTTCATTCGCCGCAACGGCGAAGAGGACAACGAGAGCATTCTCTCCGGCGGGCTCGGCTACGTCACCGGGCGCGGCGCGATCGACCTGGGCTTTTGGCGCTCCCTCGAGCGCGCGCGCAACTGGCAGCTCATCGCGGCGGTTCGGCTCTTCCTTTGACCGGCGGCGCATCCCGATTCTTGAATAGGCTCAGGAGGACGTCCGCTTCTCGCAGGCTCGGGTCGATGGACAGCGCCATCGTGAACATCAGCCGCGCGCTGTCGATCATCACCTCGTCTTGAACCGCCGCCCCGCGGATCAAAAAGACCTTGCCCAGCGCGAGATTCGCCCTCGCCATGAACGGATAGAGATTGAGGGCCTCTTTGAGCTCCATCTCCGCTTCGTCGTAGCGACCCTGGCGAAACAGCTCCTGACCTTCCTCGTAAAGGGCCTGGGCTTTCGCTTTGGTGGCCGGGTCGGGCTCGGGGGTGGGCTCGGGCTCAGACAAGATCGTCGATGTCTCCTCATCGGCCGAAGCCTCAGGAGCCGCAGGAGCGGGGACCGGCGCCGGCGCCTCTGCCGCCGCCGGAGGCGTGGGGGCAGGAGGAGCGGACTGGCAGGCCGTTGCTAGAAGCGCGACCGTCGAGAGCCCCAGAAGACGCTGGGTCAGGGCTGGCATTGATTCGTATCGCAGTTGTCGCTCCAACACTGGCTGTTGTCGGTACAGCTCTCGCCGGTGGCGTTCAAGCACTCCCCTAGCCCCGCTGCGTTGCCGGTGCACTGGCACGCATTGCTGATGCAGCCGACGCCCGTGCTGTCGCACACAACCTGACCTACCCCCGTCACCACGTCATCAATGCCCCCGGCGGAGACCGGGGCGCATGTGCCGTCACTGCCGCCGGTCAGCGCGCCCAGGCACGACTCGCAGGTTTGATCGCAGGCCCCGTTGCAGCAGACGTTCTCGACGCAACCGCCAGCGGTCGCGCACATCTCCGGTCGGTCGCACGTCGTTCCGGCGATCTCGTCGGGAACGCAGGTGGACGTACCATCGCAGTAGAACGCGGCGCCACAGTCGCCGTCGTCCACGCAGGTGGTCGGGCAGGTCGCTTGGGTGCCGTCGCACAGGAACGCGCCGCCGGCACACACCGGGTCACCGGGGAGACCGTCGCTCACCACGGCGCAGGTACCGTCGCTCCCGCCGGTGCGCGCTCCGAAACACGACTCGCAATCGTTGGCGCCCTCGCCGCAGGCGCCGTCGCAGCACACGAAGGCACCCGCCTCCTCGAAAGCGACGGTGCTGGTGCAGGATTCTCCCTCGAAGCCCACGCAGGTGAGATCGGGCTCGCTCCCGGTACCGATGCTGGTGACGCAGGTACCGCCGCTGTCGCAGTAGAAGCCGTCCTCGCAGTCGTTCGTGTCACCATCGCACAGGGTCGCACCCATACAAGTCGACCCCGGCGGGCAGGCACCGCCGTTGCACGCGAGACCGCCGCCGCACTCGCTTTCGGGGTCGGTGCCGTCGGTGATCGGGCGGCAGTCGCCGTCGGCCGCTCCGGTGAGCGCGCCGATGCAGGCTTCACACTCACCATCGCAGAGCGCCTCACAACAGACACCATCGACACAAAAGCCGCTCTGACAATCACCGAGGTTCTCACACGCCACGCCGTCGATCTCGGTCGCTCGACACTGGTCATTCGCGGGACCGCCGACCTCGAAGCAATACGTGTCCATTTTGCAGAGCAGGTCGTCATTGGACTCGCAGTTGTCGTTGCAGCCGTTGAGGCTGCAGAAGTAGTTGCCGCATTCGCTCTCCGGATCCGTGCCGGAGCCGAAGCTACCGCAGACGCCGTTCGTGATGCCGGTAAAGAAGTCCGAGCACCCCTCGCACGCGCCGTCGCACGCCTCGTTGCAGCAGACGCCGTCGACGCAGAAGCCGCTTTGGCAGTCGCCACCGTTCTCGCACGCATCGCCATTCGGCAGGTCCGCGACGCAAACGTCCGGATTCTGGGTTGCGTCGCAGAACGCTCCGGGAACGCATTGGCCGTCGTCGTTCGGATCGCAGGTGGTGTCGCAGTTAGACGCGGCAACGCCCGGGCCGCCGACACAGTACGCGAGCTCCGCCGTGCAGTCGCCGTCCGGATCGGTGCCGGCCGCAGTCGCCCCGCACACCCCGTTGCTCCCGCCGCCTTTCAGCGCCGCGCTGCACGAATCGCATTCACCGCTGCACGCGGTATTGCAGCAGACGTTGTCTACGCAGAAGGTACTCTGACACTCATTGCCCGAGGTGCACGGTTGTCCTTGCGCCGCCTTCAGGACGCAGCTGCCCGAGTCGCAGAAATAGCCGGCGACGCAGTCGACATCGAGGGTGCAGGTGGCCGGGCAGCTCGCCGACGTGCCGGTGCACAGGAGGTTGCCGCTGCAGGCGGGATCGCCGGCGAGGCCGTCGGTCACCGGAGCGCAGGTGCCATCGAGCAGACCGGTGCGTGCGTTCCGGCAGCTGTCGCACGGTGCCCCGCAGGCAGCGTTGCAGCAGAACCCCTCGACGCAGAAGCCGGACTGACACTCGCCGGGGCGCGAGCAGGTGCCTCCATCAGCAGACTTTTGGATACAATCCGAGCCGTTGCAGAAAAAATTCGTTTCGCAGAGAGCGTCGTTGCTTGCGCAGGTGGCCGGGCACGAGGCGGCCGCCCCGTTGCAGAGATAGTCCCCGTTGCCGGGGTCGGTACAGGCGGGAACCCCGGGCGTGCCCGCGGAGACGATGCTGCAGACGCCTTCGAGGCTCGGAAGATCGCAGCGATCGCAGCTAGCGCCGCAGGCGGTGGCGCAACACACGCCGTCGACGCAGTTGCCGCTCAAGCAATCGCTGGGCGAGGCGCAGGCGACCGAGTTGCCAGCTTCGCAGTTACCCGCGTTGTCGCACGAACAATCGCCGTTGCAGCCAATCGCACCGCCGCAGGTAGTCGTGCCCGTGCGTCCGTCGGTGTCCACGCCCGGGCTCGTGCGCGGCAAGCACTGACCGTTCGCGGTTCCATTCAGGGTCTGCGAGCAGGCCCGGCACGGACCCCCGCAGGCCCCCTCGCAGCAGACCCCGTCGACGCAGAAGCCACTCAGACACTGATTACCGGCCGTGCAGGAAACGCCCTGCTCACGCAAACAATTGCCGTTGCCGTCGCACGACGACGTGCCGACGCAGATCCCCGCTGGGAAATTGTCGTCGGAGCCGACGGGAAGGTCTTCGCAGATCCCATCCAGCCCAAAGCCCTTCACCGCCGCGCTGCAGGCCTGGCACGCGCCGTTGCAGGCGCTCTCGCAGCACACCCCGTCGACGCAGTTGCCACCGTGACAGTCCGCGGCGCTCGAGCACGTGCTGCCGATGTCACCGTTGCAAGTGCCACTCTCGCAAATGCAGGCGTTGCCGCTGCAACCGGTATTGCCGGAGCACAGCAGGCTCGGCTGGGTGTCCGTGTTGTTCTGAATCGGCAAGCAAGTGCCGTCGGCGCCGCCGGTAAGCGTGCCGACGCACGACTCGCAGACCCCGTCGCAGGCGGTATTGCAGCACTGGTTTTCGACGCAGTTGCCGCTCGGACAGTCGGTGCCCACGACGCAGGTGCCCGAGCGATCGAGACAGTTGCCGGTGCCGGGCTGACAGACGCAGTCGTCGCCGGTGCAGCCGGTGCCGCCGCCGCAGGTGGTCACCGCCGGCGATTCACCGTTCGTATCGGTGCCCAGGGCGCTGACCGCCGCGCAGGTGCCGTTCGCCGCCACCGAGAGCGCGGCCGAGCAGGCCCGGCACGGGCCGTCGCAGCCGTTGTTGCAGCAGAACCCGTCGACGCAAAAGCCGCTGCGGCACTGATTGTCCGCGGTACAGGTCGAGCCTTGACCGCGGCGACACTGGCTGTCGGGCCCGGAGACCGGCACGCAGGCGCAGTCGACCCCGCCGCAACCGCTGGTGCCGGAGCAGGCGTTCGGCGGATCGATGTCCGTGCCCGGGTCATCGAACGGGCCGCAGGTGCCGTTGGCGAGTCCGGTCAGCGTGTTCGAGCAGCCGTCGCAGGCGGCGGTGCAGGCGTTCTCGCAGCAGAAGCCATCGACACAGAACCCCCGCGCGCACTGGCTATCCGCCGAGCAGCTCGCGGAAGTCGCCCCGAGACAGCTTCCCGCCCCGTCACACAAGCAGGGCGGGTTGGCGCAGCCGGCCGAGGCGGTGCACAGATTGCTGCTCGGTACCGTATCCGTCGCAAACGAGTTGATCGGAGCGCAGGTCCCGTCGGCCACCCCGGTCAACGCTTGCGCGCAGGCTTCGCACGGGGAGTTGCACGCCCCATCGCAGCACACGCCATCGACGCACGTCAGACCCACCTCGCACTGCTGCGTCGACGAACACGTCGCGCCACGCTGACCGCAGCACTGTCCATCGCAACAGGTCGCAGCCCCGGCGCAGTCGTCGTAGGGGTCCTGACCGCGGGTGACGTTTTGACCGTAGACCGGCGCGGTGGTGCCGGTGCAGCCACCGGTGGGGATTTTGCACTGCCGGCTCGAATCGCGGCTGACCGGGTTCCCGGGCGGCTGCGCGCCGCACGCCTCCGCCTGGTCCTGGCAGTCGCCGGTGCCGTCGCAGGCGTTGTTGGTCACGTCTGCCCGCGTGAAGCACTGCGCCGGCGACCCCGAGATCCCCGCGTAGTACGCCGTGCCGGACTCGTCGCTGCACACGAAGCTCGAGTTGCACTCATTGAAGAGGTCGACGCCCAGCCCTTGCGGATTGTAGACCGGCGGGGCTTGGTCGAAGCAGCCCCCGGCGGCCAGGTTGCAAACGGGGCGCGCCACGTCTTCTGCGCCCTTGGACGCCTGCGCTGCGGGGGAGCCCAAGGTGGCGGGTGAGGGGTCCGCCGGCACGAAACCAGCACAGACAAAGCCCGGCTCCTCGCAGCAGGTCGCCGGGTCGCTCGGATCGCAGCAGTCGCCACCGCTGCCGTCGCAAAACGGCTTGCCCGCGCACGCGACATCCGCGTCGATGGCGTTGCGCACGAGGAAGCAGACGTTGTTCTCGATGCCCCAGTAGAAGCCCGCGCACGCGAAACCC
Source organism: uncultured Bdellovibrionales bacterium (assembly GCA_964468125.1). Classification (GTDB taxonomy): domain Bacteria; phylum Myxococcota; class XYA12-FULL-58-9; order XYA12-FULL-58-9; family CAYXVF01; genus CAYXVF01. The sequence continues at coordinate 23,063 of CAYXVF010000025.1, forward strand.
GCGCAGTCGTCAAAGCCGTCTTGCCCCACCTCGAGCGGCTCCCAGACGGCAGCGGTGGTGCAGGTGCAGCTGTCCGGGGCGGCATCGCCACAGAGTGGCCGAATCTGCGACAGGTCGAAGCTTCCCGGCTCCGGGGGCTCAGGAAAGGCCGCACAGGGGCAGCAGTCGGCGTCCTTCGTGGCGCAGGCGCCGTCCGCGGCACAGGAAAGGCCATACTGCGACGGACAGGTGTAGCAGGCCTTCTCTCCCGCAGCGTTGTTCTTGTAGCCCCAGTAGTAGACCGGGAAGCCGTCGTCCGGATCGCTGCAGAATCCAGGGTCGGTGGGATCACTCCGGGGCGCCGGCAGGCTGCAGTTCAGGAACGCCTGGGTGGAGGTGCAATTGAAGGTGCCGTCGACGCGAAAGCGCGGCTCACCGACGACGGCCGCGCCGCCGTGATCACAGAAACAGTCATTGTCCACCGTGTCGCCGCAGAGCTCAGTCGCTCCCGGGTTGATCGCACTGTCCGAGTCGTTGCAGTCGATGAAATCATCTTGCAGCCCCGGCTGGTCCCGGACCGGCAGCAACGGATCGCCCGGAGTGGCCGGCGGCGGGAAGCTCACCGGCGTGCCGCAACGGGTGTAGCCATCGCCGTCCGAGTCGAAAGCCGGGGCTTCGTCGAAGGAGCCGTCGCAGTTGTTGTCGGCACCGTCGCATTGGTCCACCGGGTTGCCGTCCGGGTCCACGACGCCCGGGAGGCGAAGCTCCACGAAGCCGACCCCGGTGAAGCTGCTCGGATCCACGGTGTCGCCGGGGGCGAGCGAGTCGACCTCGGAAGGGAGCGGCGGGCGCTGAGGGCGGATGTCGCCGTCACAGGTCAGGGCCCAGGTTCGGGTGGTGGGTTCGCATTGCTGCCGTCCCGGCGCCGCACCGCCCGGGGCGCACACGCCGCGCGCAAGAAAGGAAGCTTGCAGACCGGGCTGCTCGATGCCCGCGAGCAGCTCCTGGAAGATCGGGTCCACGTTGCTGTTGCGCGTGTCGTCCACGAAGCCGCGGTGGCACACCCGACCGCCTGGGAAGAGCGATGGATCGCACGCGCCGCCTTCGTCGACCACTCCGTCGCAGTCGTCGTCGATGAAGTTGTTCGGGATCTCTGGCGTATCGCCGGGGTTTCGGATCGGTGACGCCCCTTCGCAGCTCTCGGACAGGACCCCGTCGACGCAGCGAAGAACCCCCAGGGTACACGCGCCGTTGCCGGCGAGCTCAATGAACTCCGCGTCGAGATTGGTGCAGGGGACGTCTTCGGTGCAGGGGCAGCCGCTGCCGTCCGGGGGATAGCCCCCGGAGCAGTCGTTGTCGATGTCGTCGCCGCAGATCTCCGGCGTGAACGGATTGACCAAAGCGTCGCGGTCGTCGCAGTCGCAGGTACTGGCATCGATTCCAGCCGCGCAACGAATGAAACCGTCTTCATCCGCGTCCGTGGCGACGAAGTCCGCGTTCAGGCGCAGCTCGCGCTCGACCACCTGGTCCTTCTGATAGCGCAAAACCAGCGACTGACCGGCGACGTAGACCCCCTGGTCGAACCCCTTGGCGTAGAGCAAGAACTCGCCGTTGATGGCGCCCGGCTCGAGCTGGAGGATGAATGGTTCGCGGGTGATATCTTTTTCGAGGGGAAAAGCGAGACGATCCCAGAGGTAGTTTTCGTTTCGGACGAGGATCTCGACCTCGTCAACCGAGATCTCGCTCGTGATCTCGACGCGCACCTCCGTGCGCAGGACCGGGTCGTCCTTGCACGCGGAGCAAAGCGCCACTGCGGCGGTCAGCACTGCCAGGGACCGAGAGAGGAGCTGTTCCCGCCGCAACGTAAATCCTCTGATCGGGGCACGGTGTGGCGCGTGCCCAAGCTTCAGTCTATCGGCTTCCGGCCGAAGCTCTAAGGAAACCACTTGCTTTTCGCCCCTTGTGGAGCGGTACGGGAACGGATACCCGCATCATAGCACAGCACGGATGGAGGTGCGACGGTGGCCGAGACGAATCAGCCGAAGAACGTTCAAATCCAGATTCAGATCGACGACGAGACGGCCCAGGGGATGTACGTCAACCTCGCCGTGGTGAACCACACCGAGACCGAGTTCACCTTCGACATGCTCTACATGCAGCCCCAGCAGCCTAAGGCGAAAGTGCGCTCGCGCCTGATCTCCTCGCCGAAGCACGCCAAGCGTCTGCTGAACGCGTTGCAGGAAAACATTCGCCGCTACGAAGATCGCTTCGGCGAAATCGAGCTCGCCGGTCCCAACCCAGCGGACCAGCTGCTGCAGTGATTCACGCGGTTTGATAGAAGCACTCTTCCCATGAGTGAAACGCATTCGCTGAGTCGGCTGGACCTGAACCTGCTGGTGTACCTCGACCTGCTGCTTCAGGAGCGCTCGGTGACTCTCGCGGCCCGACGGGCTGGGATCACGCAGTCGGCGATGAGCCGCGCGCTGCAGCGCTTGCGCGAGCACCTGAAAGACGAGCTGCTGGTGCAGGTGGGGCGGGGAATGGAGCCGACGGAGCACGGCGATGCGCTTCGGGTGCCGCTTCAAGACATTCTGAGCCGCATCGAACGCGAAGTGCTCGCCAAGGGCGAGTTCGACCCGACCCTGGCCGAGCGGCGATTCCGCATCGCTGCACCAGATTTTGTGCAGGCCGTCCTCCTTCGGGCCTTCATCGCCGAGTGCGCCGAGGAGGCCCCGGGCTTGACGGTGCTCGTGAGCGATGGGCCGAGTCGAGAGGGCCTAGAGGACGGACGTTTCGACCTGTGCGTGGGGCCGCCGCTCGGCGGGCGAGGGCCGATTCAAAGCCAGAAGATCTTCAACGACCGCTGGGCGGCCCTGGGCCGTCGTGGACACCCCGGGATCAAGAAGAAGAAGGGCCTAAACCTCGAGCGCTTTGTCTTCTACACCCACATCAGCACCGCGGACACGCCCGTGGACCGCGCCCTCGATGAGCTGGGGCGCCGCCGGCGGGTGGCGGTGCAGGTGAGCTCGTTTCTCATCGGAGCCGAGTACGCCGAAGCGAGCGACCATCTGCTCTGCGCTCCCCAGAGCCTGGCCCGCGCGCTTGCGGTTCAGCGCGCGCTCACGAGCGCGGCGCTGCCGGTCGTAGTGCCACCGATCACGGTTTCGATGAGCTGGCACTCGCGCAATCAGCCCGACCCCGCCCACCGTTGGCTCCGCGAGCAGCTCGCGGCGCAGGCCGCGCGCCTGTGACGCGCCGACTCAGAAGCGAACGAGCGCCGCACCCCAGGTGAACCCCGCGCCAAAGGCGGTGAACACGACCGTGGAGCCTTCCTTGATGCGTCCCTCTTTGCGCGCCTCATCGAGGGCGAGGGGGATCGAGGCGGCGGTGGTGTTGCCGTATTTCTGAATGTTGTTGAACACCTGGTCGTCGCGCAGCTCGAGGCGTTTTTGCACCATCTCGCTGATCCGCAGGTTCGCCTGGTGCGGGATCAGCACGTCGATGTCCTTCGGCGTGAGTCCCTCTCGACCGAGCACCTCGAGCACCGCCTCAGGCATGCGGGTGACCGCGTGCTTGAAAACGTTCTTCCCGTTCATGAGCGGATAGTGAAGGCCGCGATCGATGCTCTCCACCGTCAAACGTGGGTTCATCGCGCTCGAGGGATAGGGGCAGTGCAGCTCATCGGCGTAGCGCCCATCGGCGTGCACGGTGACCGCACGCACGCCTTTCGTGTCGTCGTCCGACGGCGCGAGCACGCAGGCTGCTGCCCCGTCACCGAAGATCACCGCAACATCGCGTCCGCGCTCGGTAAAATCGAGGCCCGTCGAATGGGTCTCCGCGCCGACGAGCAGCACCCGCCGGTACTGGCCGGTGCGGATCAAGGCGTCCGCGGTTTGCAGACCGTAGAGAAAACCGGAGCACTGGTTGCGCAGATCAAAGCAGGGCACACCCGCGGGGATGTCGAGGGCCGACTGAATGAACACCGCGTCGCCCGGGAACATGCGGTCTGGCGACAGGGTCGCATAGACGATGCAGTCGACTTGGTCCTTCGAGACGTCTGCGTCTTCGAGCGCCCTCGCCGCAGCTTTTGCCCCCATGGCGCTCGAGCCTTCTGGCTGTTTCTCAAAGTCGACGTGGCGCCGTTCCTTGATCCCCGTGCGCTGCTGAATCCACTCGTCGCTCGTTGGGAAGCGGCTCGCGAGCTCATCGTTTGTGACCACGCGCTCCGGGACGTAGTGCCCGGTCCCCAGAAAGACAGTACGCGCCATGTGGACCCCTCCGTTTAAATGTCCAGGTTACGCACGTTTAGGGCATTTCGTTCGATGAACTCTCGGCGGGGCTCGACGTTGTCGCCCATCAGCACGGTAAAGATCTCATCGGCAGCAACCGCGTCCTCGACCGTCACGGACAGCAAGGTCCGATTCTCGGGATTCATTGTGGTCTCCCACAGCTGCTCCGGGTTCATCTCACCGAGACCTTTGTATCGCTGAATGTCGAGGCCCTTTTCCGCATCCGCCAAGATCCGATCCACCGCGTCGTCGAGGCGGGACACTTCCACCGCTTCCTCGTCATAGGAGATGAGGTACGGACCGGGGCCGGCGATCTTCAGCCCTTCGTACTGACGCGCGAGCTCCTTGAAGTCCGCACCCTCGAAGAAGTCCTTGTTCACCAGGACTTCACGCGTAGACCCCATCCGGCGAAGACGAACTCGAATCGCCTTGGAGCTGTGCTCTCGATCCTCGACCACTTCCACGTCCACCGGTGCGGACTCCGGGTAGTGATCGTTCAGAAAGCCTTCGAGCGCTTCCGCCTCGGCGTCCACGTCTCCGTCCCGCAAGACCTCGGCACTCAGTGTCGTCGCCTTCAAGACCCCTTCATAGACTCGGCGGTCGCGGCGCTTGTCGATCTGTTCGAGGAGCTCGACGTAGGTTCGCACGTTTATGCAGAGCTGTTTGAGCGCTTCGCCTTCGATTCGCTCCGCCGACTCATCCGCGGAAAGCAGGCTGATCGAGTCGACCGCCATGCTCAGAAGGTAGTCGTAACGGGCCTGATCGTCTTTGAGGTAGAGTTCTTTCTTCTTCTTGGTCACCTTGTAGAGGGGCGGCTGCGCGATGAAGAGATAGCCCCGCTCCACGAGCTCGGACATGTGTCGATAGAAGAACGTCAGAAGCAGGGTGCGAATGTGACTCCCGTCGACGTCGGCATCCGTCATGATGATGATCTTGTGGTAGCGCAGCTTGCTGACATCGAACTCGTCTTTTCCAATGCCTGTTCCGAGAGCGGTGATGAGGGTCGAGATCGCATCGGAGGAGAGCATGCGGTCGAAGCGGGCCTTCTCCACATTCAGGATCTTCCCGCGCAGTGGCAGAACGGCCTGGTTCTTGCGGGAGCGCCCCTGTTTGGCCGAGCCACCCGCCGAATCACCCTCGACGATGTAGAGCTCGCAGAGCGCCGGATCTTTCTCCTGACAATCGGCGAGCTTGCCCGGCAACGATGCGGAGTCGAGCGCACCTTTGCGCCTCGTTGCCTCACGCGCACGACGCGCCGCTTCCCGGGCACGACTCGCGTCGATGGCCTTTTTGACGACGTTCTTGGCAACCGAGGGCGTCTCCTCGAGGTAGGCCTTGAGCTTCGCGCCCACCACGCTTTCGACCGCGGTCTTGACCTCGGAGCTGACCAGCTTCTCCTTCGTCTGGGAGCTGAACTTCGGGTCTGGCACCTTTACCGAAAGAACCGCGACGAGACCCTCGCGCATGTCGTCGCCACTGAGAGACTCTTTCGCCTTCAGCATGTTCGCTTCGGTGGCATAGGCGTTGATCGCGCGGGTCATCGAGGCACGAAAACCGGAAAGATGCGTGCCGCCATCGCGGTTGGGGATGTTGTTTGTGTAACAGAACATCTGCTCGACGTAGGAGTCGTTCCACTGCAGCGCCAGCTCGACGACGATCCCGTCGACTTCACCTTCGATGCTGATCGGGTCCGGGTGCAGGTTCGTTTTGTTCTTGTTCAGCAGCTCGACGAATTGCCGGATGCCGCCGTCGTATTTGAACTCGTCGACTTTGTTCGTGCGCTCGTCGGTAAAGACGATGGAGACCCCGCGATTAAGAAAAGCGAGCTCGCGCAGGCGTTTCGCTAAGATCTCGTGGGAGAAATTGATGTTCTTGAATATCTCGATGTCCGGCAGGAACGTGATCTTCGTGCCGGTCTGCTCCGTGTCGCCTTCGACCCCGAGGCCACTGACTGGCTCCCCGCGGGAGTAGTCCTGGCGATAGACTTTTCCTGCGCGCCAGATTTCGAGCTGGAGGCGCTCGGAGAGAGCATTCACCACGGAGACGCCCACGCCGTGGAGACCACCGGAAACCTTGTAGTTGCTGTTGTCAAACTTACCGCCGGCGTGAAGGACGGTCATGATGACCTCGGCCGCCGGGCGGTTTTCCGTGGGGTGCATGTCCACAGGGATTCCGCGACCGTTGTCAGAGATGCTCACGGAGTTGTCGACGTGGATCGTCACGTGAATCGTATCGCAATGACCAGCCAGCGCCTCGTCTACGGAGTTGTCGACCACCTCGAAGACCAGGTGGTGAAGACCGGAGCCGTCCTCCGTGTCGCCCACGTACATCCCGGGGCGCTTGCGAACCGCTTCGAGGCCTTTGAGGACCTTGATGCGATCCGCGTTGTAGTCTTCGTTATTCTTCTCGGGCTCGGAGCCCTGGGGTGTCGAGGTCAACGCATTCTCCACCTGCCGGAAAGACGAGTTCGCATATCACAGTCGATCCACAGGAATCAAAGCGCTCCGGGGTGCCAGGACGTGTTTATTCATCAATAGTTTCAGGCGCTTGGCGGGTTCTCCGAGATGTTCCCGGCGCGCACGAAAAGGCGTTGAGCACCGTCTGGAATTGGGAGGGGAGCCGCACCCGTCGTGCTCACCCAAACCTGCGTTTCTAGCGCCGAAACCGCTCGAAAGAGCATCGCGGTGCGCTGCGTATCGAGCTCGCTGGACACATCGTCGAGAAGAAGAATCGGCGGCGAGTCGAGTCGCTCGCCCAAGGTTCGCACCTCCGCGAGCTTCAGAGCGAGGACCGCCGCGCGTTGCTGCCCTTGCGAGCCGAAGCTTCGCGCCTCTCTTCCGTTGATCGACAGCACGAGGTCTCCCCGGTGAGGTCCGAAGCACGTAGAGCCGCGGGCGACGTCTTTTCGGTAGCTCTCCCGCAACACCCGTGCGAAGTCGCTTGCGAAACTTCCGGCGGCCGCGCCGGGAACCCCTGCGTCCAAAGCGAGCTCGAGGGACATGGTCTCGCCCATGAGCTCCGAGAAATTGACACTGGCCAAGGGACCCAACTCCTCCAGGACCTCGAGTCGGCAGCGATTAATGATCGCACCATGTGCGCACAGCTGAGCATCATATACTTCCAGTACATCTTTTGGGGGCGCATCATGTTCGCGGAGAATGCGATTTCGGCTCCGAAGTGCTTTCTCATAGGCCGCGGAGGCGTCGAGGAGCTCGGCGCGGTAATTCGACACCGCCCGGTCCAGAAAACGACGCCGCTCCTCCGGGGAGCCCTTCACGATGCGCAGATCGTCCGGAAAAAAAGCGACCACGTTCACGAGATCGAGGAGCTGGGAGGTCTTTCGCAGCGCGCGGCCGTCTACGCGAATCGAGCGGCGCGTGGTGAGATTGACCTCAATTTGGTGGCGAACGCCTTGGCGGGAAAAGATCGCTGACAGTTTGGCCGCCTCTTCACCGTGACGAACGAGCTCCCGTGGGGGCGAGCTGCGAAAAGACTTCCCCGTGGCGCAGACGTAGAGCGCTTCGAGGGCGTTGGTCTTTCCTTGCGCGTTTGGGCCCTGGAGAATCACGAAGCCTTGGTGAATGGGCAGGCTCACCGGCTCGAGATTGCGGAACTGCCGCGCTTCGAGGTGCTCGACGTGCAAGCGGGTTCAATCCTCAGATTCGCATCGGCATGACGACCGCGAGAAAGCCGCCGTCGTCGGTGGGCCGAATGACGCCGGGTGAGAGCTCGTCCGAGAGGTCAAAGAAGACATCGTCGTCGCTCATGTGGCTGAGGACGTCCAGAAGGTAGCGCGCGTTGAAGCCTATCGTGATCGCTTCCCCCTCGAGCTCCACCGGGAGGGACTCGTGCGCTTCGCCAAACTCTGGGTCTTCAGCAAGAAGAGCGAGATTTCCATCGTCGAAGGTCATCTTTACGCCGTAAGAGCGCGACTGGGACAGCAGAGAGACGCGCTTCAGCGCCTCACTGAAGGGTTTTCGAGGGATCTTGGCGCGTTTTGTCGCTTGCGCTGGAATCACCTGCGCGTAATCCGGAAACTGTCCTTCTACGAGTCGGGTCGAGATCTGAACGGTTCCCGCTTTGAGAAACCCGCTGTTGCCGGAGAAACCGAGCTCCGCCTCTTTGACCTCATCGCCATCCGCGAGCACGCGCTTGAGCTCTTGAAAGCCTTTTCGCGGAACGATGACCCCGCCCTCGATAGGGATGGGAGTATCGAAAGTATGCTCCGCCAGCGCGAGTCGATGACCATCGGTGGCCACGAGCCGGAGGACGTTGTCTTTTGGGCTTTCGCAGTAGATCCCGCTCAGGTTGTGGCGGTTGTCGTCGGTCGAAACGCAGAAGATCGTCTTATCGATCATCTCGCTCAGGACTGGCGCTGGTATGGTGAAGGACTTCGTCTCCGAATGGGTAGGAAGAGCGGGAAACTCGTCGGCGGACATGCCTACGAGTCGATACCGACCCGAGCCGGAACGGATCTCCACCCAATGGTTTTCCTGTCGCTCGAGCTCGACCTGCTCACTCGGCAACGATTTGATCACTTCGTAGAGCTGCTTTGCGTGCACGGCGACCGAACCGGGTTCTTGCACGTCTGCGGGGTAGGTGCCGGAGAGGCCGACGTCGAGGTCTGTCGCGCTCACCGTCAGCCCGTTCTCCGTCGCGTCGAGCAAAACGTGCGCCAAGATCGGCATCGTGCTCTTTTTGTCGGCTACTCCCTGAGCGCGATAGAGCGCACGGGAGAGCTCGGCGGTGCGGAGGGTCATTTTCATCGAAGTGTCCTCGAGAACGATTCACGTTGTCAGGCGTCGGGATTCGTATCGCTCCCCAGCGCGTCGGCGCAAGCGCTAAGTCTGAAACGCCGGAACCCGAGTTTAGGATTTAAGGATCTTCTTATAGTTCTATTTAAATAAGGATGATCATGCTCTGTGGATATGGGGATAAGGGGTCCAACCGACCGTAATTTCTGAGTCTTCCCCTGTGCGTTACAGTGGTGATGCCTTTGTGTCGGAATCGTGAAGAACGTGACGCACATGTTACGCACGGGGTTTTCCCCATCGTCGTTCCCGGTGTTGTGCACAGCTTGTCCCGAGATCGTTTCTGAAAAAAAGTCGGAGAAAAGTGAGCAGCAATTCGCGTCATGACGACGTCTATGAGTATGCGCATCGAGAATGATATTGTTAGCGCTCTAACCAGAGCGCTGCGCTCGCCCCTGTTTGGACCGCTGGCCGCGGGTGCGGCCGTGCGTTTGGTTGCGGCGTGGTCGGGTTGGGGGATTTTCGCGAGTGACGACTACACACACGTGATCGAAATGGCCTGGCGTTGGCTCGAGGACGCGTCGCTGCCGTTCAATTCGCGGATTCGATCGGAGCTCGCCGCACGGATCGCTTGGGTGGTGTTCAGAGGAGCTCGCTCCGTGGGGATCGATGGACCGGAAGGCCTTCTGAAGATGCTCTATACGGTTCTTGGGGCGTATTCTCTCATCGCCATCCCCGGGGTCTACGCGTTGACGCGCACCCGGTTCGATGAATCTTCCGCGCGAACGGCGGCTTGGCTGATGGCGATAGAAGCGGCGATTCCGCGTTTGAGTACCCGCGCGCTGATCTCGATGCTTTCGATTCCGCCCCTCGTCTGGGGTCTGTTTTTCGCTGAGCGGGCGCGAGTGGACCCGGGTCGCACAAAAATGTGGGCGGTGCTCGCGGGTGTGCTGATCAGCGCGAGCGCGCTGTTTCGGTTTCAGCTGGGAATCGTGTTTGTGCTCGTCGGAGCTCTCCTCGCGTACGACAAGCGCTCGGTTTCGGTGGGTGCTGCTTTCTTCGCGGGTGGGCTTTTGGGTCTCGCGGCCCAGCTCGGGCTCGACCGACATGCGTTCGGCTCTTGGACGCCCGCACCGTTGCTTTACGTGCAATACAACCTCGAGGAGTCGACGAGTTTCGGAGTCGGTCCTTGGTACAGCTACTTCGGCATGTTCCTCTTGTTGACCTTGCCGCCGGCAACGTTCGCGGTGGCGCCCGGTCTGTGGCGCGCTGCAAAGGAGCAGTGGCTTCTGAGCATTCCGTTCGCGATCTTTTTGGTGGTGCACTCGGCGATCCCCCACAAAGAGGAGCGCTTTCTCTTTCCGCTGATCCCGATCTTTTTTGTCGCGTTGTCGGTCGGGCTCGTCGACGCCTGGCGCCGGGGCGGTTGGCGTCGCGGGTTGGTGCGCTGGTTTTGGGGGGCGAACGCCGTGTTGCTCGCCGCAGCGAGCATTTCCGATGCGCACCGGAATGTCACGACGGTCATGCTCGAAGCTGGCCGCGAGGGATTCGATGCGTTTTATGGGGTGGGAGATATGCTCGTGCCGGTGTTTTACCTGAGCGACGGGGACACTGCGGGCTACCACGTGAAAGACACGAAAGTGCTGAGGACACGTCTTGATGCAAGCCCTCCCGGTGAGCGCATTCGAGTGCTCTTTGACCATACGCCGAAAGAATGGGAGCTCCGCGCGCTGGGCGATCGGGGCAGTTGCGAGCCTCCGTTTCTCTCCCACGGGGACCTCGTCGATCAGCTGCTGGTTTGGGTCAACCCGATCGGCAATCGGCACCGACGTGGCCCCAAAACAGTCGTCGACTGCGTTCTCTCCATGGTATGATTAAAAGTCATTTTACGGCGCCCTCGTTTTTTGTATGGGCGTCTGGCCCGCACGCGGTGGCGGCGCGCCTCTGTCGGTTTGAGGGCGACTATTTCCTGTTCGAGCCCCTGCGCTACAGCTGCGACACGCAGCGCTGAGCGGGTTCTCAGCTGCCGACGACGTCGAGTTTGCGCTCGAGGTCGTGGACCTCCTTGCGTAGCGTCGGGTCGTTCTTCAGGAGATTGTCGATTTTCTTGCAGGCGCTCATGACCGTCGTGTGGTCCTTGTCGCCGAAGCGGCTGCCGAGCTCCGGGAAGGAGGCGCCTGCGTGCTTGCGGCACAGGTACATGGCGACCTGCCGCGGACGAACGAGAATGCGCTGCCGGGACTTGCTCTTCAGGTCGGAGACTTTGACCTGGTAGAAGCCGGCGACGGTCTTCTGAATCGCTTCCACGGAGAGCGCCTGCGCTTTGGTGGTCAAGATGTCGGCGAGAACGAGCTTGGCGTAGTCGACCGTGATCTCCTGGCCGGTGAGCGACGCGTGTGCGACCAGGCGGACCAGGGCACCCTCGAGCTCGCGAACATTGCTGCGAATGTTCTTGGCGAGGAAGAAAGCGACGTCGTCGGCGAGGTGGACCCCCTCGCTTTCAGCCTTTTTCGCGAGGATCGCGACGCGTGTTTCGATTTCGGGAGGCTGAACGTCGGCGATCAGGCCCCATTGGAAGCGGTTGCGCAGGCGTTCTTCGATGTCGGGGATCTCGTGCGGAAGCTTGTCCGAGGTGACCACGATCTGCCGCTGAGAGTCGTAGAGCGTGTTGAAAATATGGAAGAACTCGTGCTGCGTGCGGTCTTTGCCTGCCAGCAGCTGGATGTCGTCCACGAGAAAGACATCGCAATTTCGGCGGTATTTGGCGTGAAACTCGTCGAGCTTGCCGAAGCGCACCGCGTTGATCACCTCGTTCACGAACTGCTCGGAGGAGGTGTAAATGATCCGCATTCCGGGTTTTGTGCGCAGGATTTCGTGGCCGATGGCCGAGAGCAGGTGCGTTTTGCCGAGTCCGACCCCGCCGAAGAGAAAGAGCGGGTTGTAGCTGGTGGCCGGTTTGTCCGCGACCGCCTGGCTGGCAGCAAAGGCGAACTGGTTGGATGGTCCTGCGACGAAGGTCTCGAAGATGTAGCGCGGGTTGAGCTGGCGATTGCCCGTATCCAGACGAGATTTGCCATTCGAGCGATGGCTTCGGATCTCGTCCGCCATCGGCTCGGGGTCTGAACGGTCTTCATTTTGTGCCGGTGCGGGGTTGATGGCCCAGTCGATTCCCACGTCTTCCCCCGCTTCCTCGCTCAGATGTGTGCGAATGAAGTCCAGATAGTGATCGGCGAGCCAGTCTCGAGCGAACTGATCGCGGACCTCGAGGACCACGATCCCGTCCCGGTGCTCGACGCATCGAACCGGTCGCAGCCACGTCTCGAGGACATGGCCCGAAAGCCGATCTTCGACGCGGTGCAGAAAACCCTCCCAAAGCTCCTGCGGTGTCTTGTCTGGCGCCGTTCTCATCCCTTATCCACAACTTGCCCTGGGGACGCAGAGGCCCCGGTATTCACTGAGTTTTCTGGCGTACGCACACACCTCGACCACAGGCCTGTCCACATGGCCCTGTGGATAAAGTCGTGAGTTTTCGGTGTTTCGTGCGGAATAGCTGTGGACGAAAGCAGCTTCCACGAGCCCCCCACTCGCGCGACGATATCGCCGCTGGCACCGGAGGGCTCTCGAGGTCTGCATACAAACCCCGAAAGCTCCCGCTGAGAGTGCGTGCCGAAAATCGGACGGACAGCCTTAAGCCCTGCTCGCGGGCGCGGTCAAGAGACTTCTGTCCGCCGACCCCGTTCGTGCCGGTAGTTCCGCGGCTTTTCTCCGGTTTTAGGGACAAAAAAGTTTCATGGGGCTGTCACGCGCCCGTCGTAATTGGCTCCACTTCATTTGGAGCCATTGGGTGTCGATTGGCGCCCGGCGAGCTCGACCGGAACCGCCAGTGGGTGTCTGCTCGAATAACCCTTGACAACGTGCTGGCGGTCGGTACTATCCCGCGCTCGCGTTTGCGAAACGCTCCTGCCGAGAGGCAGAGCAAAGGAAGAGTCAAGATGAAGCGCACGTATCAGCCGAGTAACCGCCGCCGCAAGAAGACCCACGGGTTCCGCGCTCGCAAGGCGACCAAAGGCGGCCGCTCGGTGTTGAAGCGCCGTCGCGCCAAGGGTCGCAAGCGCCTCGTGGTCGGCACGGCGTCGAAGTAAGCGGGCAGGCCCCGATCGCGGAACGCGTTCGCCGAGACTGAGATGGTCGCCGGCCGCTACGGTTCCGTTTTGACTCTGCGTAAACGCTCAGAGTTTCTTCTCGTACAGAACACCGGTCGGCGGGCGAAGGGTCGGCATGTCGTCGTGTTGGCCCTGCCGAATGGGCAGAGTGGCTCTCGCTTGGGCCTGACCGTGAGTAAGCGCGTGGGGAATGCGGTGGTTCGCAATCGCGTGCGGCGGCGGTTGCGGGAGCTCGTTCGGACCGGCGCGGTGCGACTGCCCTCGGGAGCAGACGTGGTCGTCATCGCTTATCCATCTGCGGCATCGGTAGGAACGCTCGCGCTTCAGGACGACCTGCGTCGCTGTCTGGGGCGGCTCGTGAAGGGCGAGAGCCGGTGAGACCCCTTGCCCCTCGCATCGTCCGTGCGGTTGTGGTACCCCGCGCCCCGTCGCGACACGAGGAAATGCAGTCCTGATGGAAAACCTGACCGAGCAGCAACGACTTCTGATCGCCGTCGCCTTGAGCGTCGGCATTCTGCTCCTCTACCAGGCGTTTTTTGCCCCGGCGCCGCCGGTCGAGAAGGCGCCGGAAGCGACGCCGACCGAACGGGTGCAAGACGGGGCGGGGGACCCCGATCCGTTTACGCCCGACGCAGTGAGCTCGATGGGGAGCGCGACCGGAGCGCCCTCGGCCGGAGCAGCGCCTGTCGCGGCCCCGGTGGAGGCCCCACCTTCGGCGGTTGAGCGGTCGGCACGGGAGTTCGAGACCGAGTCGCTCCGAGGACGGATCTCCAACGTCGACGGCCGCCTCGAACGCCTCGAGCTCGCCGATTACACCGAGAGCGAGACCGGTGAGAAAGAAGCGCGTCTGCCGGTCAACCTCGTGGCGAGGGAGGGACCTGCGGCCGGTCGTCAGGCGGAGCTCGTCTTCGAGCTCGAAGGTGCGACGGCGCCGCCGCTGGACTTTGTCGCGGGGGAGGGCCTGAATCTTCAGGGGCGCAACAATGACGTCCGCATCACGGTCGACATCGAGCCCGTTGGCTATACCCTTCGTTACCGCATCGCCGTCGCCAATCAGAGACAGACGCCACTGGCCGGCGCACCGAGTTTTACCATGGGGTTGCGCCAGACAGGCGGGGGCCGGAGCATGTTCTCTCCGGCGGCGGATGTGGTGAGTGGACTGTGCTACTACGACGGCGGTGTCGATCGCGACTTGGTCAGCGCCTTGGTCGACGAGAGCGTCAGTGCGACGAGCAACGTCGAGTGGGCCGGAATCGATCGGCAGTATTTCGTGGTGGCGGCGATCCCGCGCGGTGAAGGCGAGCAGAGCTGTGCGATGAGCGCGGTGGAGGACACCGCCCTCGTCAGTCTGAAGCTCCCGTTTGAGAATCTGGCGCCCGGGGCCACCTGGGAGCGGGAGGTGGTCCTCTTCGTCGGGCCCAAGCGCGACGACGCGCTCGAGGCGGTCAGCCCGCTGTTGACCGAGGCGATCGAATACAACCTGTGGGGCATTCCTCTCGGCGCCATCGCCCGGCCGATGGTTTGGGCGCTCAACCTGTTCCACGGGCTCACGGGGAACTGGGGCTTTGCGATCATCATGCTGACCTTCGTGGTCAAAGCCGCTCTTTTTCCGGTGACCTATCGGAGCGCCGTCTCGATGCGAAAGATGCAGCAGCTGCGTCCGGAGATCGAGAAGATCAAGAAGCAGTACGAGAACGACCGGGAGCGTCAGCAGCTCGAGCAGATGAAGTTGTTCCGTGAGCAGGGGGTGAACCCGCTCGGCGGCTGTCTGCCGCTCCTGTTGCAGATGCCCATCTGGTTTGCCCTGTACCGCACGCTTTGGACGTCGGTGGACCTGTATCAGCAGCCGTTTTTGTGGATCGACGACCTCACGGCCGCTGAGCCCTTTCCAATTCTCGCTCTGGTGGTGGGGGGCATGACGTTCCTGCAACAGCGTTTGCAGCCGATGTCGATGGACAACCAGCAGATGAAGGCGATGATGTACATCATGCCGGTGATGTTCACCTTCTTCATGTTTGCGCTGCCGAGCGGCCTCGTCCTCTACATCCTGGTGAACAGCGCCTTGACCATCGTCCAGCAGCTCGTTATCAACCGTCAGAGGTAGCGGTAGGGGAAGCCCCGTCAGACGTTCGCGTGCTACCGCCGACAACGACTTCTAGAGCTCCCCTGTGGGGCAGGCTCATACGAGCACGAGGGACTCGGTTTTCTAGAACACCCTCTGATCCGGAGAAAACATGGCCAGGGAAACCTTTGAAGGTCGCAGCGCCGCAGAAGCGGCGATCAAGGCCTGTGAGCGTCTCGGTGTTTCGCGTTCGCAGCTGAAATACGATGTGGTTTCGCAGGAAGGCGAAGGGCTCGACCGCCGCGTCGTGATCGCGGTGGATGCGAGCGCGCAGCCGGAACCGACCGCAGCGGTGCGAACGCCTACCGCCGAGGAGATGGACGATGGCTACGAAGATGAAGAGCCGCCGCGCAGGGACGAGGTTCCCGACCGTGCCGAACGGAGCGAGCGCGGTGAGCGGCGTAGCCGGGGCGGTCGACCGCGTCGCGGCGGACGTGGCCGCAGTGAACGTGGTGAGCGTGGTGAGCGTGGTGAACGCGGTGAACGTGGTGAACGTGGTGAACGCGGGCGTTCCCGTCGGGGCCGTGGCGGCCGGGGCGGGGATCGCGACCGTGATCGTGACCGCGACCGACGTCGCTCACGGCGAGGGCCCCCTCGTGGAGGCGCGCCGGACGGCGACGGGATCGACGCCCTGCTCAACCTCGAAGTCATGCCGCCGCCGGACTATGAACCCCGCGCCGCGGTGGAAGGCGAGGCGGAGGGCCGCGCGGCGCTCGCCCAAAAAGTGGCCAGCGAAATGCTGGGCCATCTCGGCTTTGAGATGGAGGTGGTGCGCGTTCAGGACGACGAAGAGGAAATCCACTTCGACCTCCGCGGCGATGCATTGCCACAGCTGATCGGAACGAAGGGGGAGCCGCTTTTGGCGCTGCAGTTCCTGGTCAACCGAATGGTGGACCGAAGCGAGGACGAGGGCGAGCAGCACATCGTGCTCGACGCGGCGGGCTACCGGCATCGGCGTCGCAGCGCGCTGGCGGAGCTTGCTACTAAGCTCGCGGAGCGGGCCAAGGAAGAAGGGAAGGTGGTTCGCCTGTCTCCGATGTCGGCGCATGATCGCCGGATCTTCCACATCACCTTGCAGCAGCTCGATGGGATCTCCACCCGGTCGCAAGGTGGTGGCCTCTACCGGCCGCTCCTCATCATTCCTGAGGTCGAGGGCGAGGACGATGATGAGTTCCTCGATGAAGAGGAATGAGCGGCTCCTAAAGCGCTCCACAAACAGCGCTCGGGGATCGTAGGCTGCTCCCATGGGGTGGCTCTCCCGCTTCCGAAAAACGCAAGAGTGCTCGTCGCTTCGCGAGGAGCGCGTCTTGGTGATCAGCGACATTCATCTCGGTGAAGACGTCATCGACCACGGTGAGGTCGATTTCTCCGAATACATCGCCGCGTTGAACCGAGAGCTCGCAGCGTTTGTCGCTCACCATCGCTCGGTAGACGCCGACTGGCACCTCGTCATCAACGGGGACATGTTCGATTTCGTGAAGATCTCCATGTCTGAGGCGGATCTCGAGAATGCCGACGACAATACGCCGGTCACGGTGGCGCGAAAGCTCGACCGCATCTTCGAGATCCATCGGCCGCTCTTCAAAGAACTCGCGGAGTTCGTTCGGGTCGGGCACCGGCTGACTCTGGTCGAGGGGAACCACGACGCGGAGACCTTCTTTCCGGAGGTACGCGGGCGCTTCACGAGCAACCTCGCGGCGTTTGCGCACCGGGCGGCGAACGGTGGCGACGAGCCGCTCGATGAGGGCGCGTTCGTCGACCGCATTCGTTTTCAAACCTGGTTCGAGGCGGAGCCCGGGCGCTACCACATCGAGCACGGACACGCCTACGACGAGTTTTGCGCGTTCGAGTACAACCTCGCGCCCTACGACCGGCCGGGCTCCAACCGGCTCGCGACTCCGCTCACCCACACGACGATTCCCTACTTCACGCGCGCTCTCGGGGACTTCAGCACCCACGGCATCGACTCGATGACCACCTGGCAGCATCTGAAGCTGATGTTCGGAATGGGCCCGAAGATGTTCTGGATTCTGACCAAGCTGTACCTGCACGTGGTATGGGAGGTGCTGCAAAAGGCAGGCGGGCGCGGTCGCGCCGAACGCGCAGCACTGGCCGAGCAGCACGCCGATGAGCTACGTGGGCTCGCCGAGCGTACCCCCTACGGACTCGCAACCTTGACCGCTCTCGACGGCCTTCGCGCGATGCCGGCGGAATACTCGGTGACGAAGATGGTCTGCGTCTTCCACGCCGACCGCCTGCTCGTGATCGGGCTGGCCGCGATCGGGCTCGAAGCGGGTTTTGGCCTGGGGGGTTCGATCGGTTGGGTGATCGCGATTTCTGCGGGGGCGGTCGGGGCGCTCCTGACCCATTTGGCAAAGGGGCAGCGCAGCGGGAAGGCATGGCTGGCGCTCGAACGAGCTTCTGCCGAGATCGCTCGGATCACCGGCGCGCGCTACGTCGTCTTTGGCCACAGTCACCGGCCGCTCTTGCTCGATCTTCAAGCCGCCTATGGCATCAGCCGCTTCGGCGAGCGGGCCTTCTACCTGAACACCGGCTCCTGGGTGACGCGCGAGATCCTCCGGGGTGAGGAGGGAACGGGCATGACCTTTGTGGAGCTCGGCCCTGAGGGCGCCTCTTTGCGTCGCTGGCGACCCGGAGGTGGCTCCGATCTTCTGGCGAGCTCCGGGGCGGAGTCGCCTCTGTCGATCCCAGATGCGCCGCTCCTGGTGGAGGGCGCGCCGTGATTTGCCGGACCGACGGAAAACCCGTATAGGCGCACGCGGAATCGATGCCTGCCGAGGGCGGTTATCCCCGGACCCGTGAAGAGCTGGACATGACAGAGACGCGCAACATCTTCGACCGCTGGACCGTCGCGTTTATCGTGGTGTCGTCCGTGGTGATCCTCTCCGACCAGCTCAGCAAGTACTGGGCGGTCGCCAATCTCACTCTCGCGTTTAACCCCGCCTTCGGCGATCCGGCGACGACCTTCGGCGAGAAGCTCTCGCGCTTCCTGTGGACGCGCTCTCCAGTGCGCGCCGAGCCCGTCGAAGTCGTCGAGGGGTTTTGGCGCTTCAGCTACGCGGAGAATCCCGGTGCCGCCTGGAGTCTCTTTGCGACCGCGCCCGATTGGTTTCGCGCGCCCTTCTTCATTCTCGTGTCGCTGGCGGCAATGACTTTCATCATCTACTACTTTCGCCGTGTGCCCCCATCGAATGTGCTGCTCCGCGGCGCCCTCATGCTCGTGTTCGGCGGCGCGGTGGGCAACTTCATCGACCGGGTCCGCCTGGGCTACGTCATCGATTTCATCGATTGGCACTGGTACGACGCATACACGTGGCCAACGTTTAACGTCGCAGACTCGGCGATCACCGTCGGGGTGATCATCATGGTGATCGAAATGCTCTTCAGTCGCAAAGCCACGGAGAACGGTGGAGAGCCCGCCGGGGCAAAGGCGTAACATGCATCCGGTTCTGTTCGAGCTCTTCGGCTTTCCGATCCACGTCTACGGACTGTTGATCGCCAGCGGTTTCCTTCTGGCCATGAATCTCGCGCGTCGCCAGTCCGAGCGTGAGGGGGAGGACCCGGAGCAGATCGCCGATCTCGCGTTCCTCGCGCTCGTCGCGGGACTCGTCGGGGCGCGGATCGTGTTCATCTTCACCAAGCTGGATGAGTACGCGTCGAACCCGCTCGAGGTGGTGATGTTCTGGCGCGGTGGTCTCGTCTTTTACGGTGGCTTCATCGGCGCGGCGCTCTTTGTGATCTATTTCTGCCGCAAACACCGCCTCGATTATTTCAAGATCGTCGACATTCTCATCCCCTATCTCGCCATGGCGCACGCCTTTGGACGTCTGGGGTGTCTTGCCGCCGGGTGCTGCTTCGGCAAGCCGACCGAACTGCCCTGGGGAATCGTCTTTCCGGTCAACTCCATGCCCCATTCGCAGCAGGTCTCCGATGGGTTGATCGCCGTGCACGATCATCCGATCCCGATCCACCCGACACAGCTCTACGAAGCGGGGGCAGAGATACTTCTGTTCGCGATCCTTTTGGTCTTCCGGACGCGGAAGCGCTTTCACGGGCAGCTGTTCCTCACCTGGCTCGCGTCGTACTCGATCATTCGTTCGCTCATCGAGATCCTGCGTGGCGACAAGGAGCGCGGACTCTACTACGGCCTTTCGACGTCTCAATGGATCTCCCTGGCGGTTGCGGTCACCGCGGTGACACTCTTTGTCGTCTTGTGGAAGCGCCGGCTCGAGCTTGCGCGCCAGCACGAAGAGGCGATGGCGCCGGCCTGAGAGCGGCTCAATCCCGGCCGCGACGTCCGTAGACGCAGCCGAGGTGCACGGGTATGTCGAGGGTTCCTTCGAGGCGGTCCTCGAGCTGGGAGACGACCTGTTTTCGGTAGGGGTTGTCCTCTGCGAGCCACATCGGCAGCACGTGCTCCAGAAACACCGCGTGGGAGGCCACCGGCTTTTGAAGGCGAACCCGAAGGGTGCTGCGGGTGATGCCCACATCGGCGACGCCGGCCTTTTCGAGCGCCTCGGTCCAGCCGTCGGCGGATTCGAGGGTCGTGTCCTCTTGAAGGAGGGCGCGAATGGCCGTGCCGCTCTCGGAGCTGACCAACGGAGTGATGGCGCTGCGCAGCTCGGTGACGGTTTCGCGAAGAGGCGTCGCGACCAGGAGCTGCCCGGGCGGGCGAAGGGCGCGCACGATCTGCCGGAGGAGCTGTTTGGGCTCCTCGTGGAACCTCTGGGTTGCCAGGTTGGCCCAGGCGAGGTCGAAGGCCCCATCAGCAAAAGGCAGCCTCGGGGCGCTCTCCTTTCGGATGAAGATCGATGGACGCATCGCCGGCGGGATGGCCGCGTGAAACGCGTTGAGCGCGCTGCGATCCTGCCCGACCGCGACGATTCGGGAGCCGGGAGGGAGTCGCGGCAGCAAGCTCATCGCGGTGAAGCCCCGGCCGCAGGAGAAATCCAAAGCGGTGAAGGGCTTGGGGGCGCGTTCGACCTCGCCGGCGAGTGCCTCGAGAAAGAACGCTTCGTAGTCGGTCACCGTGGCCCCAGCGTCGAGGACGGCACCGCCGCGCGTCTCCTCGCTCACCGCGCCCTCACTTGTCGGTCTTCTCCGGAGAGTGGGCGTCCTTGTCCTTGTTGGCGAGGAGCGTCACGCTGCCGCCCTTTTGCAGGTCCTCCATCTTGCACGACCCCTCGAACACGACGCCTTTGGCGATCATGAGCTGAGGCGTGCTGATGTTGCCTCGAACCTTGCCCGGCGCATGGATCTCGACGGATTGCTTCGCGTGAATGTCGCCGTGGACCTCGCCATTGATGATGATGCTACCGACAGTGACTGTCGCTTCGACGCGGGCACCCTGACCGACGACGAGGATGTTGTCGGTCTGAATCTCGCCCTTGAACTTGCCGTCGATGCGGACGGTGCCGTCGAAAGCGAGCTTGCCCTCGAAGGTGCTCTCCGGGCCGAGTACCGTGTGCACGTCGTTGATGTTGATGTCCGTACCTGCTTCGCGTCGGGTTGCTGCCATCGTAGTTTCCTCCGTAGGTCCGCGCTCTGTAGCACGCGTTCAAAGGGCGAGGCCAGAGCGCGGGTTAGCCTCGTGCAACGGCCTGCGGCTGGCGGTTCAGGAGGCCCTGGACGGCGTAGAGCGTCACTGGCTCCTGCTTGCCTTTGACCTTCACCGGGGGGAGGGCCTCAGCCTTCACGTACTCGGCTACGGCGCGATAGGTGGTCTCGGAGATCAGGACCTGGGCTCCGGTCACCTTGGTTTGGCTCTCGATCCGTTGGGCGAGATTCACGGCGTCCCCGATGACGGTGTACTCGAGCCGCTGTTCGTGACCGATGTTTCCAGCGACGACTGGACCCGTGTTGATCCCGATCCCGACGCGAATGGGAAACTGCCCCCGCTCCTGGCGCCGCTCGTTCAAGCGGGCGAGCGCGAGCTGCATTTCGATCGCCGTGCGGACCGCACGCAGCTCCGGATGGCTCTGGCCGAGGGGGGCGTTGTAGACCGCCATGATCGCGTCTCCGATGAACTTGTTGAGGAAGCCATCGTACTTGAAAATGATCTCCACCATTTCGGTGAAGTATTCGTTGAGCAGGTCGACGACCTGTTCGGCGCGGAGCTTTTCGGACAGTGCGGTGAAGCTGCGAATGTCGCTGAACAGAATCGTTGCCTCCCGGACTTCGCCGGTCAGCTGGACCTGCCCGCCCTGCAGCTGGTCGTAGACCTGGCGGGAGACGTAGCGGTTGAAAGCGTCCTTCAGGTGCTCGCGTTCGCGCAGGCCGTGGAGCATGTAGTTGAAGGTGTTCGCGAGCACGCCGATCTCGTCGTTGCGCTGAATGTCCACCTGCCGATCGAGATCGCCGTCTTGCACATCGCGCATCGCATCGATCACGCGGCGGATGGGATTGACGACGAGGTGCCCGAGAACGAGGCTGAGATAGGTCGACATCAAGAGAATCGTCGCGAGCAGGGCTGCGCCGTTGAAGAGAAGCTCGCGACGGCTCGACTCCTCGATGCGGGCCAGGCTGAAACCCACGAGCAAGAGGGCGACGGTCTCGCCCCCGTTCTCGAGGGTGGTTGTGATGTTTCGGTTGTGTCGACCGAGGTAGCCCCGCAGCTCGCCGATCTTCTCCATGGCACGCTTCGGGTCCGTTGCGACCTCGCCATCGGGAAAACGCGTGTTGTCGAGGTTCACGATCCCTCGGATAAGAGAGTGGTCCGGGCGGGTGTAGACGATGTACGCGAGCGAGCCGTCCTCCGCGAGCGTGCTCTTTGCGGTGGAGAACATCGCCTCCACGCGGTCCAGGATGTCTTCGCGATCGATCGATCCGTCGGCGATGTAGGGGGAGACCGTGGTACCGAGCACGCGGGCGAGATTCTTGAACTCGCGCTTCTTCGCGGCGATCAGCGCATCGCGGTGGGCGAGTGCGGCGTAGAGGTTGATGGACGCGAAGAGGGCCGCGATGATCAGAATGAGCCCGACCGCCAGCTTCAGTCGTAGGGAAACCTTGGGCTTGAGGCTCGGGGCGTCCACCCCGCGACGGTAGCACGGGCGTGAGAGCCCTCCCAGCGATTGGCTTGCGTCGTGATTGACGGATGGGTCTCGTTTGTGTCCAAAGGCGGCGGTGAGTCGAAGTCACGGAATGAGTCACGAGGACACGATCGCCGCCCGCGCGACCGGACCCGGGGAGGCGGCGGTCGCGGTGATCCGCCTGTCGGGCCCGGAGGCGTTCTCCATCGCCGAGGCCCTGACCGGCGCGTCGCTTCCGGAGGCCCATCGTCTGTCGCTTCGGTCCATGCGCGAAGAAGGGGGCGAGGTGATCGACCGCGGTCTCGTGGTCCGGATGCCTGGGCCCCATTCCTACACCGGACAGGACGTGGTGGAGCTGCAGGTGCACGGCTCGCCGGTGGTGGTCCAGGCGCTCCTGGAGCGGACCTACGTGCTGGGGGCCCGGCCAGCGGGGCCCGGGGAGTTCACGGAGCGGGCGTTCCTGAACGGGCGCCTCGATCTGGCCCAAGCGGAGGGCGTCGCCGATCTCATTGCTGCGTCGAGCCTCGGTGAGGCGAAGGCCGCCCAGCGGCAGCTCGAGGGGCAGCTCTCGCGCCGGGTGGCCGAGGCGCTCGAGCCGCTCGAAAAGATCGTGTCCGATTGGCGCGCCGCCCTCGATTTCCCGGAGTACCCGACGGAGGCAGGAGCCGATCGGGCGCGGGAAGCCACGCTCGAGCGCGTGCAAGCGGCGCTGGAGGCGCTCGTGTCGTCGGCCAGGCTTCGCGCGCGAGGGGCGCGTTCGGTCGTGATCTGCGGTGCTCCGAACGCGGGCAAGTCGACTCTGGTGAACGCGTGGGCCGGGGAGAAGCGCGTACTCGTGCACGACGCCCCAGGGACCACCCGGGACCCGGTGGAAGTCGCCTTGGGCGACGGCCGGGTGCGCTGGTCCGTCTGGGATACGGCCGGCCTGCGCGACGCACCGGACGCGGTGGAAGCCGAGGGAATCGAAATGGCCTGGGCCCGAATTCGCGACGCGGACCTGGCGCTCTGGCTCGTCTCCGCTCTGGCGCCGGTCTGGCCTGCGGAAGACTGGTCTGGATGGGTCGTTGTGAGCCTAATCGACGAGGTCCCTGATCCGGTGCAGGAGCAGCTGAAGACCGAGGCCTTGCGCCGTGGGGTCGCCTCCGTGTTCGCGATCAGCGCCAAGGAGGGGATTGGGCTGAACGCACTTCGCGCGGCCGTCGATGATGCCCTCGGGGTAGGCGACGCGGTCTGGTTGCTTCGCGAGCGGCAGATCGAAGCCTTGAAGGACGCCACCTCTGCGGTCCGAGAGACCCTGAATGGATTGCGATCGGGTATTACTTTGGATGTGTTGACCGCGGAGCTCGAGCGGGGCGTACATGCTCTCGGGCGGGTTTTGGGGCGCGACGTGGAGCTCGAGATCCTGGACCGGATCTTTCGAGATTTCTGTATCGGGAAATAAAGAACGATGAACTTTGATGTCTTGGTTGTGGGCGCGGGGCATGCGGGCTGCGAGGCGGCGTTGGCCGCGGCCCGCCTCGGTGCACGGGTCGGCGTCGTCACCTTGCGGGCGGATCGCGTCGCGCAAATGAGCTGCAATCCGGCGATCGGCGGCGTGGGCAAAGGCCATCTGGTCAAAGAGATCGACGCGCTCGGGGGCGCGATGGGTCGGGTCGCGGACGCCACGGGGATACAGTACCGAAAGCTGAACCGAAGCCGCGGCCCCGCAGTGCAATCGACTCGCTGTCAATCGGACTCGAAGTCCTACCGCGAGGCGATGAGCAACGAGCTCCAAAACGCTGCGAATGTGACCGTCGTCGAGGACGAGGTGGTGGGCCTCGACTCGGACCGGGGCGTCCTGACCGGCGTGCAGACCAAAATGTGCGGCGCCATTCCCTGTCGGGCGGTGATCATTACCACGGGCACCTTTTTGAACGGTCTGTGCCACGTCGGAGAGGAGCGCTTTGCCGGGGGCCGGGTGGGCGATGCGCCGGCGAACGCCCTGTCGGACAGCCTGCGCCGCTTAGGGATTGAGCTCGGTCGCTTCAAGACCGGCACGACGCCGCGTCTCGACGCCAATAGCATTCGTTGGGACGGCCTCGAGCGGCAGGACGGAGACGAGCCGCGGCCGCGCTTCTCCTTTGACCCGGTCGAGAATTTTCATCGTCAGGTCGCCTGCTACATCACCTATACGGATGTGAGGACACACCGGGCGGTGCGGGACGGGCTGCACCGCTCGCCGCTCTTTCGCGGGATCATCGAGGGGCTCGGCCCGCGCTACTGCCCGTCGCTCGAGGACAAGATCGTGCGCTTCGCCGAGCGCGACCGCCACCAGGTCTTTCTCGAACCCGAGGGGCTTTCCACCGACCGCGTTTACCCGAACGGGCTCTCGACGAGCCTCCCGAAGGATGTGCAGGAGGCGTTTCTTCGGACGATTCCGGGCCTCGAGGACTGCCGAATCCTGCAGTACGGCTACGCCGTGGAATACGACTACGCGCCGCCGACGCAGCTCACCGCGGAGCTGATGAGCAAACGATGTGAAGGGCTGTTCCTTGCCGGCCAGATCAACGGCACGAGCGGCTATGAAGAAGCCGCCGCGCAGGGACTGCTCGCCGGCATTCACGCGGTGCAATGGCTCGCCCGTGAGGACTCTTGGCGCCCGGGGCGCGACGAGGCCTACATGGGGGTCTTGGTGGACGACCTCGTGACAAAGGGGGTCGACGAGCCCTATCGACTCTTCACGTCTCGGGCCGAGCATCGGCTGACGCTGCGGGAGAGCAACGCGGAGGAGCGCCTGCTGCCCGTTGCGAAACGGCTCGGGTTGCTGAGCGCGGAGCGGCTGAAGGCCGCGCAGGAGAGACACGAGAAGCGCGCGGCCCTTCGCCGGCGTTGTCGCGAGACCCGGCTGACGCGTGACGACGTCGTGCGACTCGGGCTGAACGAGAACGCGGTCGGCACGACCGTGGCGGAGATCGTCCGCCGGCCAAACGTGTGCTTGAGCGACGCGCTGCCGGACCTCGACCCCTTGGAGCCGGCGGTGGAGATGGTGCAGGAGGAGCTGCGCTACGAGGGCTATATCGCGCGGGAGGCGAAAGAGATCGAGAAGCTCCGGGAGCTCGAGAGCTTCATTCTTCCCGCAGGGCTCGATCTCGAGGGCGCTCCGGGCCTTTCGCGCGAGGTGCAGGAAAAGCTGCTCGAAGTGCGCCCGACGACGCTTGGGCAGGCGTCTCGCATTCCGGGCATGACCCCCGCGGCCCTTGCGCTTCTCCGTGTGCATACGCGCCGGAGCAACGCCGCCTAGGGGTTCAAGGCCAGCCTATGGGGTGTTCAGGTGGACATTCATGGCCGGGTTCGAGGGCACCCATGGCATGCGCATCCGGCGGCCGTCTCGAAGGTCAGGCAAGGCCAGAGCTGCGTGTCCAGACTTCCATCACGCGCCGCTCGCTGTTCAGATCGTAGCTGTAGAGGCGCGAACCTGACGTTCCGCTCGGTTCCTTTCGGAGCGCGATGACCAAGCCCCCCGGACGGCACCAGCTCAAGAGATGGCGAAGGTCTTCGGCCTTTGAGAAGGTGGCGCGGGTCACCACAGCCGCAAACGGCTGGAGCGGTGCGTCTGTCGAGCGACCTTCGTACACGACGACGTTCTCGAGGGCGAGCTCGGAGACGACGGTCTTCAGGAAGGAAACGCGCTTTCGGCGAGGCTCGACGAGGGTCACGGAAACGTCGGCCCGCATGATCGCGAGCGGAATGCCGGGGTATCCGGCACCCGAGCCCATGTCGACCCATGGACCAGCGCTCAGGACCCGCAGGGGCTCAACGCTGTCGCGATAGTGGCGCCAGGCAGCGCGGTCGGACTCTCGAATCGAGGTGAGGTTGAGGCGACTTCCCCACTGCTCGACGAGTCGCCAATGGGCGCACATGCGAGCTACCGCTTCCTCGGTCAAAAGATCGCGATGGTCCCGCAGGGCCGAGCGGAGGGAGTTCTCGAAGGTCATCCCGGTTATTGTGCGGGTCAGGGCGGCGGGCGTCCAGATCTTGGTCCGTTTTGCAGGGAAGAGCCTCGTCGACTCGGGTTTCACGTGAAACATGGCGGGGGATGGCGTTCGGGTTTCACGTGAAACACTCCTCCACCTCCTCCCCGCCTAGAGACTCGTCTACCCCCGAACTGAGCGAAGCCACGCGATCGCCTGCCGGATTTTTGCACCGCGCACTGGACCCTGCTAGCCGGATCGACGGGGCTTTTCGTCGGGCCCCTGCGCTAGGTTCACGCGCTCAGGAGGGCACACAGATGGCTCGTATCGTTGCAATCGCCAATCAAAAGGGTGGGGTGGGCAAGACCACCACCGCTGTCAATCTTGCTGCATCTCTCGCTGCCGCGGAGTTGCGCGTCTTGCTCATTGACATCGATCCGCAAGCCAACGCCACCAGCGGTTTGGGCCACCGTCCGGCGCAGCTCGAGGCGTCGATCTACGCCGGGCTCGACGGAACCGCCGCCCCGGAAAGCCTCGTCCGAGACACCGAGCTGCCGACCCTTCGGCTGATCGCTGCTGGCCCGGATCTCTACGGCATCGACCTCGAGCTCGCGCAGCGAGACGACCGTTTCTTCCGGCTGCGGGAGATCACCGCTGTTCTGGCTCCGGACTACGACGTGATCCTGATCGACTGCCCGCCGTCGCTGGGTTTGCTCACGGTCAACGCGCTGTGCGCCGCGCGCTCGGTCATCATCCCGCTTCAGACCGAGTATTATGCGCTCGAGGGCCTGAGCCAGCTGATGCGTACGGTCGCGATGGTTAAGGAGTCCGCCAATCCAGTGCTCGAGATTGAGGGTGTTTTGCTCACGATGTTCGACGCGCGCAATAACCTCGCCCGCCAGGTCGCCGCGGACGTCCGATCCAATTTCGGCGGCCGGGTCTTTGAGGCCGTGATTCCGCGCAACGTGCGGCTCTCGGAGGCACCGAGTTTCGGCAAACCGATCCTGCTCTACGATATCGGTTCCCGCGGATGTCAGAGCTATCTCGACCTGGCCCGTGAGCTGATGACCCCCGCCGCGGCAGCCTAGACGCCGCGTTCAATTTGAGGGAGATTCCATGAGTGACGCACAGGAGCAGGCGGTGACAGAGAACGGTCCTTCGAGAAAAGCCTTGGGGAGAGGCCTGGCTGCGCTCATCCCTGGCGCCGGATCATCTCCGTCGGGCTCGTCTTCAGTTTCATCGGCCGCGGGGGTGGATACGGGGCTGCGGACGCTGGCGATCGAGCGGATCCGACCGAACCCGGAACAGCCCCGTAAGTCCTTTGAGCCGGAGGCCTTGGCCGAGCTCGCTGAGTCCATTGAAGAGCACGGCGTGCTCCAACCGATCGTCGTACGCCGTAGAGACGACGGCTATGAAATCGTGGCGGGCGAACGCCGCTGGCGGGCCGCCGCCAAGGCCGGCCTTCGCGAGGTGCCGGCGCTCATCAAGGAGTTCTCCGATGCCACCGTCCTCGCAGTCGCCTTGGTGGAAAACATTCAGCGCCGCGATCTCGATCCACTCGAAGAGGCAGACGCCTACCGTCGCTTGGTCGAGGAGTACGAGCTCTCGCAATCCGATGTCGCCGCTGCGGTGGGCAAGAGCCGGGTGACCGTGACGAATGCGCTGCGGTTGCTGAAGCTTCCAGAGCCTGTGCTCAACCACCTCGGCGCCGGGCGGATCACGGCGGGACACGCACGGGCACTGATGATGCTCGACAGTGCGACGGACATGGAGCGCATGGCTGAAGAGGCCGTGAAGCGCAAACTCTCGGTGCGGGAGCTTGAGCACCGCGCAAAAACCATGAAGGCGTCTGCAAAGAAAGCCGCGATGCCCGCTCGTTCCAAGTCGGAGCTCGCGCTGGAGCAGAAGCTGCAGCAGGCTCTCGGAACGAAGGTTCGCCTGCACGAGCGCGGCGGTAAGGGGCGAATCGAGATCGCCTTTCACTCCCTCGAACATCTGGACTCAGTGGTCGACAAGATCCTCGGGTGACGTTGGTCCGCTACCTCTCGCCCGGCGCGTACCCGGGCCCAAGAGGAACGCCGCTCGCCATCCGGTGGCTTGCCGAAGCTTGGATCGAGCGCGGCGGCCGCGCCGAAATATGGACCGGTGACGCGCGTCGGCGCACTCCAGCGCCGGTCCCCGGTCGTCCCTTGGTGCGCGTGCGTCGTTTCGGGGCGACGGAGCTGTCGGAATCGAGCGGACCGAGCGTTCAACGACTGCGCGCCCTCCAGGCGCTGGCAAAGGGCCTACTGGGCGCTGAAGCGGCGGTCATTCATGCGCACGGCCCCGACGCCGCGTGGCTGTGTCGCCTTCTGCGCTCGAAGGCCTGGGTTGCGCACCGCCATACGGACATGGTGCGCGAGATGGAACACTATTGGCCCTCTCTGCGCGGCGTCGCCCGTGTTGTTGGACATGTGCTGGACGTGGGACTCACCAGTAGTCGGTATCAGCTGAGTTTTCACGCTGCGGATTCCATTGAGCCGCTGGGGCCCGTCGTGCCGGACTACGAGATCGCGCATGTCGCAAGATACAGACAACCGCCCGCGCGGGAGCCAACCGTCGTCTACCTCGGCAACGCCGACTCCTATCAAGAGCTCAATCGGGTCTTCGCCGCACCCTGGCCGGCGTTCGTTCGACGCCTCTGGATCGTCAACCACGCGCCGCCCCGGGCGGTCCAGGCTCGCGCGCGCGACGCGGGTTTTGCGGTCCACCACGCGAGCACGGCGGCAGAAGCGCTCGAGCTCGCCTCCGGCGCATGGTGGGGCGTGTGCCCGCGGACGTTGGCCGCGGGCTACCCGTACAAGCTCTTGAGCTACGGGATGCTCGGCCTGCCGGTGTTGAGCTCTCGTGACTGGCCTGGCCCAGTCGAGCTCCACCGGGTTCCATCCTGGCCTGAGCTGCGCCTCGAATGGCGGGAGCCGCCCGCCCGGACCACTTCCCGTGCTATTCGCGAGAGCTCAAAACGTACTTTGATCCGTCTCGAAGCGCTTTACGGTGCGCTTTCCTCGTTGCTCCTCAGGCCGGGCTGAGTCAGACTCGCCGCGAGTTCGCGCCTAGGTTCCGCTCGAAAGGCGAGCGGGTGGCGCGGCGAGGAGGCTGCCGTCGACGGTCGCAAGAACCCAACAGGGGTCCTGATCGATAGACGGCTATGCTTTGAGTGTTCAATGGTCGTACTTCGGCCTCTGAGTTCCCTCGTGCTCTCCGACACCAGCCCCCCGGCCATTCCACCCCCCGACTGCTAGCTCGGATTTTCTGGTGGTTTTTTCGCTATTCTAGGCATGTCTGCATACCGGACACCGGTGTATAGATCTGAGAACGAGACTGGAAGATGATTCTGATCATCGGTGCGGGTGCGGCGGGAATTGCTGCGGCCCGGCGGCTGAGAGAGCTCGGTTACGAGGCGCGAATTCTCGAAGCCCGCGGACGGGTCGGAGGTCGCGCGTGGACCGCGGAAATCGAGGGTAATCCCATCGATCTCGGCGCGGCCTGGATCCACGGAACGCGGGGAAACGTGATGGCTCAGATCGCCCGGTCGCGCGGGCATCGGGTCCAACGCACCGCTCACGGCCGCGCCCGGGTCGTCGACGGGGCCGGGCGATCGGTCGACGCGGCGGGTCTCTTTCGACACTTCTTTCGCTGGCTCGCCGCAGCGGAAGCCGACGCGCCGGACGGTGTCTCTTTGGCCGAGCACCTCGAGGACTGGCTGCGCAACGGGCAAGGCGTGGTCGAGAGTCCGGATGAGCTTCGCCGGTTTTTCAGCCGCTTCATGGAGCAATGGCTTGGCGGCGGTACCGATGCGATCTCCGCCCGCGACTGGAACGCGGACGAAGATCTCCCCGGCGGCGATGGTTTGCTCGTCAACGGTTACGGGACGCTCCTGAGCGAGTTCGCGCGCGACCTCGATATACAGCTCGATTGGCCGGTCGCAGAGGTTGCGCTCAGCGGAGTGGGTGTTCGGGTGACCGCCGTCGACGGGCGGGTCGAGGAGGGCGAGGCGGTGATTGTCACCCTACCTCTCGGGGTTCTCAAAGCCGGAAGCGTTCGCTTTGACCCGGAGCTGCCCCGGGCCCAGCGTCGGGTGATCGAGCGCATGGGGTACGGCGCGTTAGAAAAGGTGGTCGCGTGTTTCGACGCCCCCTTCTGGGGCGAAGAGCACCACCTTGCGACCCTTCCGGCGAGCGAGATCGAGCCCTGGGCGTCCTTCTATCCACTCACACCCTACGGCCACGGAGCGGTCTTGGTCGCTTTCACCGGCGGCCCGGCCTCCGCGGAGCTCCATCGCTGGAGCGACGATCGGGTGATCGACAGCCTGTGCCAAACTCTCGAGCGCCTGGGGCCTGTCCCGACCCGCCCACGCATCGTGCGCACGCGCTGGCTCGAAGACCCCTACAGCCGCGGGTCCTATAGCTTCCCATCCATTCACTCGAATCCGTCGGACTACGATCGGCTTAGCCGGCCCCACGCGGACCGGATCCTCTTTGCGGGCGAGGCGACGCACCGGGCGCATCCTGCGACGGTACATGGCGCCTACACGAGCGGCATTCGCGAGGCGGAGCGCCTGGCCAATCGTGCCGCCCGGGTCGCATAGGGTCTTACCGTCGCTCATTCGATCCGCTAGGCTCTGCATCGGCGCGGCTCGGGGGTGTCGCGGCCAAGCAAAGGGACTGAGCGAATGAGACGCGAGCTGGTCTGGGCGCTTCTCGGGGCTACAGCCATCGGATGCGCGCCTGCCGAGGTGGACGCGCCGAGCTTCGGCACGGAGAATGGCACCGACTCCCCGAACAGCAACAACGGGAACAGCTCCAACGCCAACGGCAACGCCAACGAGGCCGGCAACACCAACGGGAACGCTAACGGGAACGCTAACGGCAACACCAACGACGCCGGCAACGCGAACGGTAACGCCAACACGAACGGCAACGGCAACACGAATGATAATGTCGCCGATGTGCCCTTCGGCTATGACACCCGGCCCACGAACGCGAGCTGCGTCGCGGTGCCACGACCCCCGGTCGCCGGTGACCTCGCGCTCTCCGCCGATCCGTTCGCTGGCGTCGAAGGGACGGCCGCCGGGGTCTATACGGACCTCGACCTTGCGCCGATCGACCTCGCCAGCCGCCGGAGCTTCTTTGCCATCGGCCAATTTGGAACGTTCATCACCTGGCCCGAAGACCACGTCGGCGCACCCTTTCAGGTGTTGAGCACGGACGACCTCGACGGTTTTCAGGCGGGGGGTGAGCGGGGCCTGCTCGGTTTGGCGATCGACCCGGAGTATCCCGACGCAGTCAACGACGACCGGGTGCGCGTTTACATCAACTACACGGGAACCTGCTCCGGCAACCTCTGCTCGATTCTGTCGCGCTTCGACCTCACGATGGCTAGCGATGGCTCGGTGGCGAGTCTGAGTGCGGAGGAGCAGCTCTTCCGGGTCCGTCAACCGGAGGGCAATCACAACGGTGGGGCCTTGCTCTTCGGCAATGACGGCTATCTCTACATGACCCTCGGAGACGGCGGAAGCGGCAACGATCCCTGGTGCAGCGGCTTGAATCTCGGAACCCCTCTCGGAAAGCTTCTGCGCTTTGACGTGCACTCAGTGGCCACGGGCTACGCGGTGCCCCCGACGAACCCCTACACCGGTGATGGCGACGGACCCTACTCCTCGTGCAACGAGCATCAGGTCGCGCTCACCGCTGGCCAGCCCGATCTGTCCCGAACCGATCCTTGCCCGGAGATCTACGCCTACGGCCTTCGCAATCCGTTTCGCATGAGCGTCGATCGTGAGACCGGCTGGCTTTGGATCGGCGACGTGGGTCAGGGGGCGCAGGAAGAGGTGAGCGCGGTGGACCCGAGCCAGAGCGCACCGAATTACAACCTCGGCTGGCCGGTGCGCGAGGGTGACGCGGCCAAACCCGGGGGTGTGCCGGCGGCGTGCGACGTCCTCGCCGACGCGCGGGGCCCACTCGACACGGACTACACGGAGCCGCGTTTTGTCCACAAACACAACGGCCCCACCGGCCTGTCGTCGCGTTCGAGCGTCGTCGCGGGCTATGTCTACCGCGGCATCGCGCTCGGCGTCGGTTATGTCGGCCGGTTCATTTACGGAGATTTTGGCTCCGGCGAAATCTGGGCGATGGAAGATCCGTACGCGCCGGGCACCCGGGATGTCGACGGTCTCGAGAGCAACATCAATCTCCGGCACATCGGCTTCGCCGAAGACGCGGAACGCGAGCTCATCATCCTGTCCCTCAGTGGCCCACAGCGCTTGGTGCCCGCCGATCCTGGTGGTCTCGGAGACTTTCCCCAGCGCCTCAGTCAGCACCCGTGTTTTGAGTCGACGGATCCGCGGCAGGTGGTCAGCGGTGTGATCCCGTACGAACCGGCCTCTCAGCTCTGGAGCGACGGGGCGAGCAAACGACGGTTTCTCGCGGTCCCGGACGGAGAGACGATCGACCGCGCGGCGAACTGTGGCACCCTCTCGCCGAGCGATTGCGAAGCGCAGGGCGACTGGGAGCTGCCCATCGGGAGCGTTCTGATCAAGGAGTTCGCCATCGGAGACGTGGCGGTCGAGACCCGGGTCTTCATGCGTCACGCGGACGGCGGGTGGGGCTCCTACAGCTACGCTTGGAACGATGAGCAAACGGATGCCACCCTGCTCGAAGCTGCCGTCACTCGTACCGTCGCCGGCGTCGCGTGGGCCTACCCGGGCGTCGCGTCCTGCGGGCGGTGCCACACGGACGCTGCGGGCATTACGCTCGGGCTCGAGACCCGCCAGCTGGCCGGTGCGATCGTCTATCCCGGCGACCGACGCGCGCCGCAGCTCGACACGCTCGACGCGATCGGCCTGCTGTCCCCCGCGCTGGGAGACACGCCCGTGCAGGGCTACATCTCCCCGGGGAGCGGCGTCGATGTGTCGGCCGAGGCCCGCGCGTACCTGCACGCGAACTGTTCGATTTGCCATCGACCCGGGGGCGGAACAAACGCGAATCTCGTTTTGACCTACGATACGCCGCTCGCGGAGATGGGGATCTGCAACGTCGACCCGGAATCAGGCGAGTGGCCCGCGTTGACCGACCCGAAGCTTCTCGTACCCGGAGATCCGAGCCGGTCGGTCCTGTCTGTGCGCATGCGTTCAACGGTCGCCGACGAGCGCATGCCCCCGCTCGCAACCGAGGAGGTCGATCCCGTAGGCACGACGTCCGTAGACGCGTGGATTCAGAGTCTGAGCGCCTGCCCCTGAGCGGCGGGAGTCGCGATCAGCAGACCAGGACGCAATTTTGCGACCCGAAGCCGTTTGACACGAAGCGGTCGGCTTCCGGATCATTGTCCCACCACTCACTGTCGTCGGTCTTGCCACGGTAGCGGAATTGGTATTCGGTACCGGGCACGACGTCGAGCTCGAGTTTCCACTTGCCGTTCTTCAAGCGCTTGAACGGAATCGGCTCCCATCCGTTGAAGTCTCCACACAGCTCGACGTGCTCCGCACGGTAGTCCTCGGGCAGCTCGAACGTGAGCTTGCACACCGGTCGCGACTTCAAGTGGCGCTTCTGAATCATGACTGCGTCGTCCCCCCCACTGGAGATATTCAGGCTGCCATCTTGGCCCTGGGAGATCGGCATGGTCAACCAATGGTCCCTGGTGTCTCGGTGATTTTTTTGTGACGCATCGCCCGCAACGATCGCTCGTTCCGGTCGAAAGGTTCGTCAGTTGAGCTCGGCGAGACGCTTCTTGGCGCTCTCCGCGAAGTCCTTGCTGTCGCCCGTGGCGACGCGGTTGAACAGGCGTTTGGCTCGCTCGTCGTCTCCGCGTTCGAGGTAGAGCTCGCCGAGCCAAAAGCGCGCACCGTCCGCGTACAGATTCGTGGGGTAGGTCGAGACAAAGTGTCGGTAGACGGCGAGGGCTTCGCCGTTTTCACCTGCCATTCGATAGGACTCGCCGAGCTGCAGCTCCGCCTCCCAATCCAGTCGATACTCGTCGCGAAGCTTCGTGCCGAGGCGGATCGCGAGCGGCCACGCCTTGCGTTTCACCGCGGAGAACAGCCGTTTGCGGTAGACCTTGCGTTCTTCGTCTTGAGTGGCGCTGAGCTCCCGTTCTTCGACGCTGAAGCTCGGTATCGGCCCCGCGGCCAGAGCTGCCGCGTCCTCCCCGGTCTCGACGCCGTCGTCGAGCTCGTCGAGCTCGTCAGAGGGCTCAGGAGTTTCCTCTGGCGGCTCCTCCCCGGCTTGCGGCGCGGTTTCCGTCGCGGGATCAGCATCGGCTCCCTCGCCAGCGACGTCTGCGCCGGCCGGGTCAATCCTATCCGCCGTAGGATCGGCGCCGGGTATGGGATCCGGCACGTGCGCATCGTCACCTGCTGCGAGCGCGCCGCCGTCTCGAGCCTCGGCCACCGGACGTTCGCGTTCTTCACCCGTCCGAAGCCACAGGAGGGCCGCACCGAGACCGAGAGCAAAGCCCACCGCCGCTCCGCCCAAAAATGGCAGGGTCTGTTTTGTGCGCTTCGCTGGTCGCGGGAGAGCCCGCGCTTCCTGGGAGATGTCCTCGCTCTTGGTCGCGTCGTTCTCTGGCCGATAGGCCGCCACTTCCAACGTGGGGGAATCGTGAAGCCGTTGTCGGCGCTTGAGCTCCTCCTCGTGAAAGACCTCGTGGTCCGTGTCTTCCGAAAGCGCCGGAAAAGACGCGGTCACGTCTTCATGCCGTCGGCGCCTTTCGATTTCCCCCCCGGCCGGCTCCGACTCCGCACCATAGGCAGCGAGCTCTTCCATCCTCATCTCGGTCGTCGGCTCGTGGGTGAACCCGCCCTGGCTGATCGCGCCGATCCCGGTCGAGGGAAGCCCCGGGTCCTCAAAGGGCGTCGCCGGGGCCGTTGCCGCGCTGTAGTCATTCTGCGGCAGCTCTTCTCCGCGCTCGACGATCCGAGCCGTGGTTGGGGCTTGGGCGAGCGGCTCGACCTCGTCAGGGTCGGTCGTGGGCTGGGTCAAGCTCGACTCGAGATCGGCCAAGGTTTGGTCGACCTCACTCTCCTCGAAGAGCACGCTCCAGAGATTGTCTTCTGTGCGTTTCAGAGCGACGCCACTCAGAACCTCGCGCACGCGGGGGTATCGCTCCAACAGCGGGCTCACGTCTTCTTTCGCAAAGTAGAGGAGGGTCGAGCGCCCCACCGACCAGATCGACGCGGAGCGCGGTTGGTCGCTCAACATCGCCATCTCCCCGAAGAAGCCGCCGGGCCCAATTCGCGCGACCTGAGCGTCGTCGCGCTCGGCGAGCGTGACGCGCACCTGCCCTTCCACCACCAAGTAGAACGAGTCGCCGGGCTCGCCCTGCGCGATGATGCGATCGCCATCCTCGAAGCTCATGTGCTGGGCGATATCTGAGAGGTCGCGAATGCCGTCGTCGTCGAAGGCCTTGAGCATGTCGCTGTCGCGGGCGAAACGCCGCAAGACCGCTTGCACAAAGACCGGCGTCTTCAGATCACCAGAGACCGCATCGCCGGCCGCGTGCGGAAAGAGGCCTGGCAGAATACGCCGAAGCTCGTCGATGTGCAGGGGCTCGCCGAGGACGAAGGCGCCATTGGGCACGTCGTAAATCGACTCCTTCGCCAGGATCACCACCTGCGTCTCGGGCGACTGGGAGCGCACCATGCGGGCAAAATTGATCCCGGACAGGCTCGGCAGGTTGGCGCTGCAGATCACCGCGGCCGGCGCGTCCTCGAAGAACCGAGCGAACGCATCGCCGCCGTCAGGGGTCGCGATCACGTCGCAGCCCGCGAGCTGCAGCTCTTGAACGGCCGTCTTTAGTGCCCGGGTGCTGCCGTGCGCCACGAGCACCTTGGTTCCCAAACCCACCGCCGAAGTCTCGTCCATGCCGATCCCCCGAGGCAAGCTTTTGAACGCGCAAGAAGTTTCGCCTACATCGCAAGCGCTTGCGTAGTGAAGGGCCGCCGCGTGCTCAAATCCGCGCTAACGGGCCGACTGCGCTTGGCACGTCTTCTGCTCTCCTCATGGTTCGAGCGAGGTCGCGGCGCCTTTGATTCGATGGGGACGTGGCACTCTTCGCACGCTCGGGGCGGCTTTCCGGGCGTGTTGGGTCGGACCGGCGCCGCGGCCCCTCGCTCATTTCCCACACAGCGCCCAGCCGCTCGACACGGTCACTTGAGGGTGCGAAGCGCGAGCGGCGGATCGTTGGTCATGATCGCGTCCACGCCGCAGGCGGAGAGCTCGCGCATGCGCTCCGGGTCATCCACGGTCCAAACAAAGACCGAGAGGCCGGCGGCGTGGGCCATCTCGACGCGCCGGGCGGTAACCAGATAGTCGCCCGGACCGATCGCTTTCATTCCCGCGTCTCGTGCTTTGGCCACCTCCGCCGCCCACTGAGTCTCGTCAGCGATCCGGTCCACCAGGTAGGTGCAGTGCAGATCCGGTTCCAGGCCGCGAAAGTTGACGAGGGTCCCGAAGTCGAAAGCAAACAGGGTCAGCATCGAGCTCGGAAACCCGGTGGCGCGCAGGGCTCCCATCACCGCCTCTTCCATGCCCTTCGCTTTGACCTCGAGGGCGAGGGAGGCCTTGCCCTTCAAGAGGTTGAGGAGCGACGTGAGTTTCGGGATGGGCTCTCCCGCGTAGGCGGCTCCTTTCCAGGCCCCTGCCTCCAGGGCGTCGATCGTAGTGTCTCGCA
Source organism: uncultured Bdellovibrionales bacterium (assembly GCA_964468125.1). Lineage (GTDB taxonomy): Bacteria > Myxococcota > XYA12-FULL-58-9 > XYA12-FULL-58-9 > CAYXVF01 > CAYXVF01. Next base: position 60,070 of record CAYXVF010000025.1, read on the forward strand.
TCTGGGCGACCTTGCCCCCTTGCCCGGTGGTCCGGGCTACGTCCGGGTCGTGGATCACGTAGGGGGTACCGTCGGCGCTCATGTGCACGTCGCACTCGACATGGGTCGCGCCCGCCGCGAGCGCTTCGCGGTAGGCCACGAGGGTGTTTTCGGGTGCTTTCGCCGAGTAGCCGCGATGGGCGACGGGGACGGTGCGCGAGACGGGAAGCCAGCTCATGAGAATCACCAACCTGAAGCGAGCATGCGTGAACGCGGGCTCGCGTGCCAGGGGATATCGGCGGGCGCGGGCCGGTCGTTCTCCCTCAGGGCTGCTTAAGGTAAGGTTCCCAGAAATCGCAGGCTTCGCGGTCAAAGGCGTCGTCGCGCTCGATGAGGACGCCGTCCCGGCCGGCGTCGAAGGTCACGAGATTATCCGCCTCGGGGCGGTAGGGGCTCCAGGGGCCGAGCTGCGGCGCCCCGTCGCGGGCGAAGCGCGCCCACGCGAGGCGCATTTCGCGACTGAGGTTCGACTCGAATCCCGGAGGTGAATAGCCAAAGCGGTCAAAGGTCCCGAACACGAGCCCGATCTCGCTGATGTGGAACGCGCGAAGGGGTAAGAGCAGCGGGTCGGAGCGAATATAGCGGTAGTGGTAGCGAAACACGGGCTCGCTCTGAGCGGCAGCCACCAGCCGTGCCGTGCGCCGCGCGGGGCAGGTGAAGATCAGATCGGTGCTCGCGGCCACGAGCGCCCAGCGTGCAAAGCTATAGTCCGAGCACGGGTAGCGCTCGAGGATCGTGTCCGCGAGCTCTGGCAAGGCCGCGCCCAAGAAGGTTCGGACTCCCGCACAGCTCGCCATCGGGGGAATGAAGATCTCCGTTTCGTGAGCGTTGCTGCCGATCATGAAGGGAACCGCGTTGTGCTCGCCCCGCTCGAGAATCTTCAGGGGGTCATCGGGGAGCAACGCTCCGTCCACTCCCGGACCCCAGGGCAGGTACCAGGTGTCGAGTACTTCTGGATCGACCGGGATCGCTCCGGACAAGACGCCACTGTCGAGTGTTCGCAGACACTCAACGACCTCCTCGTCACTCCCGGAGCAGCCGAGCCCCTCGGCGATCTCCGCGCTCACGTTCTTGCGAAACGCCATCGGCGGGGCCACGCAATCGCCGGACTGCATCGCCGCCCGATGAAACAAGCCGCTCGCCGAAGGCGATGCGAGGAGCATGCACGTGTTCAACGCTCCCGCGGACTCGCCAAAGATCGTGACGTTGTTGGGATCGCCACCGAATCGCTCGATGTTGCGCTGCACCCAGTGCAAGGCGGCGAGCTGGTCCTGGAATCCGTAGTTGCCACTCACTCCGTGAGCGCTCTCGCCGTCGAGAGCGTCGTGGGCGAGCCATCCGAGGGCGCCGACCCGATAGTTGAAGGTGACCACGATGACATCGCCGTCGCGAGCCAGGTAGGTCCCATCGTAGAGTGGCTCGGACAGTGGCAGGGCCTCTTGGCTCGCACCAAAAATATTGGCCCCTCCATAGATCCAAACCATGACCGGCCGGAGCTCCTCCGAGGGCTCTCGCGGTTGCCACACATTGGCATAGAGACAATCCTCGTCCCCCAAAAAGCGAAGCTGCGGGCAGCGGGGTCCGAACTCCACCGTGTCGCGCACGCCGTCCCAGCACGCGACGGGCTGCGGCGCACGAAAGCGATTCTCGCCGTCCGGCGGGGACGCGTAGGGAATGCCACGGAAGGCGACGACGTCCTCGAGAAGCTCGCCGCGGATCCAGCCGGTTTCGAGCGCCACTTCGTTTCCGATTTCGTACGGACGATCGCCGACGTCGCAGCTCGGCGTGGGGGCTTCAAAAGCGTCGAAGGCGGTCGAGCTCGCTGGTGTCGCGTCTGTCTCGGGAGCGCCTTCCGGCGCGCTCAGTTGGGCCGCGGGGGGCGAATCGTTTCGGCTGAGCTCCGGCGAGCCACAAGCGACGCACGCGAGGCAAACGAGCACGCCGCCTCTCATCTTATTCCATTTCCATCCCATGGTTGGCGCAATTTCAGCCGGAGGGCTGCCGGTCAAGGGTCGCCAAACCGGTACACAACGCCCATGCCGATGCGATAACGCACCTCGTCACGCGTCTCTTCGATCGTCAGTCGAGGGTGCTCGCCCCACTGGGTCGTCCATTCGTTGGCGGGCCATTGAGTGACCGTTCGGCGGATCTGATAGTCTTCGCTCGACGCCCCGGCGTGAAAGGCCAAGGTCAAACGTCCGTCCCGGCGATGGTGAATCAGCTCCAGCGCGCCCCCGTAGACCCCCGTTTGAACGTCGTATTCGGTTCGTGCCGCTACCCCGGTCTCGTCGTTGAAGCGGTGGGCGACACGGGCGAAGACATCGAAGTCGCTCCCGAAGGACCCGACGTCGAGCCCCACCCGCACCTCGCCGCCGCTCCAACGCTCGCGTACGTCGAGATCGAAGCCGTCGGCGACCAGCGCGGTGCTGTAGAGCGGGACGCCGTAGATCGGGCGCTCGCGGACCCAGCCGCGGACGGTGTTTTCGAGGTGCTCAGCCGCCTCGTCGACGGTCATGTCGCTGCGCGGCAGCTCCGCGCGCCGCAGAAGTCGCCGGCCCATGTGCAGGTGCGCGCTCTTGCAGCTCACCGCTGCGTCGCAGGTGCCCATGGCCAGGCTTCGGGCGGTATCGACGTGAAAGCGCTGCCAGTCGCTGGGCTCGAGAGCGCCGCCGTAGGTGGGCTCGACCCGGCTCGAGGGTACGATTCGGCTCTCGTCCTCGGACGGGTCCGGGGCCTGCACCGAGTGGTGCCGTGATGTGACGTCGCCGACCGCCATGCCGTCTCTCAATATCGGGTCAAAAGTCCCAAAGGGTGCTTCCAGCCCATTCCCGATCGGAATCGGCTGTCAGACGGGCTTTCCGCCCGTCTGACAGCGGGAATTGTCGGTTTGTAAGCCGCGGAGGGTGCACGCGTCGAAGACTCGCGCGGGGTGCGAGTCTCGATTTGGCCCTCAGTCGGCCAGGCTTCACACGGCTGGGTCGAGCATCCGAAAGCCAGCGGAGAAACTCGCGCCAGCTCATGCCGAGGAAACGCTCGGCTTTGAGTGTCACGTGGCGATAGAGCGTGATTAGCGTGTACGCCGCTCGACGCAGCACCATGACCACCAACGCAGCATCGGGTGCATAGGGAGTCCAAGGCTTGTCGTCTTCGAACGC
>CAYXVF010000026.1:0-55489 GCA_964468125.1 uncultured Bdellovibrionales bacterium
AGGCCAAGCTGTCGCGCAGCGTCCTGATGATCGGGATCCCACCGGCAACGGCGCCCTCGTAGTAGAACCCTGCGTGGCCCCGAACGCTCGCCGCATGCAGCTTCGGCCCGGCCGCGGCGACGACCGCCTTGTTCGCGGTGACAACCGGCCGACCGCGGAGAAGCGCTTCGCGGATCCAAGAGCGCGCCGGGTCCACGCCACCTGCGAGCTCGACGACCACGTCGATGTCGTCCGCTCCGGTCACGGCCGCCGGATCCGTGACCGTTTCGAGCTTGCTCGCGGCACCTTCCCGCTTGCGCTTCCGGTCCCGTACCACGGCACGAACGAGCTCGAGCCTCGCCCCCACGCGCTCGCTCAGACGGTCACCGTCGCGCGCGAGGATCTCCGCCACCGCTTGTCCTACGGTTCCGAGCCCGAGCATTCCGAGTCGAATTGAGCCGCCATTCATAGTCTTTCTCCGCACTGAAGACACAAGCCCCGCGCCCGTGGATTCTCCAACCGGCACTCCAAGCAGATGAGCCCGCGGCCGGACCGGTCCACTTCCGCGCGGGATATCGGTTTCACCACTTCGCCGCAACGCGAACAGAGCGGCGCCGTGGAGCAGAGGACGCCGCAGCGAGGGCAATGCTCGTAGCCCTTCTCGGGGATCGGTGACGGCAGCGGTGAGGACACCCGCTCGACATTCGGCAACGGCGCATCAACGATGGGCTCGGCGTCCACTCGCCCGCCGCAGACTAGACACGTTCCGCGATCCAGTCGGTTGGAGCGACAATGCGGGCAGCGGGTCTTCATCCGATCCGAGCGAGCTCCAGTCGCTCAGACCAGCTCCGGCGCAGGGCTTGCGCTAGACCCTGGTGCTCGCTCGCCCGCAGCTCCGGGTCTTCGGCGAGGAGCGCGCCCGCGTCTTCGCGCGCGAGCTCCAGGATACGCTGATCCCGCGCGAGGTTCGCGAAGGACAGAAGCGGCAATCCGGACTGACGGGTCCCGATGAAATCGCCAGGCCCCCGGATCTCTAGGTCCTCTTCTGCGATGAGGAAGCCGTCGTTCGTCTTCACCATGACATTCAGTCGTCGCCAGGCATCATCGGAGCTCGTCCCGCGTGTCACCAGCATACAGAAACTCTCATAGGCGCCACGCCCCACGCGGCCACGAAGCTGGTGCAGCTGGCTCAGGCCGAACCGCTCGGCATTTTCGACCACCATCACCGTAGCGTTCGGTACGTCCACGCCGACTTCGATCACCGTCGTCGAAACCAGCACGTCGAGCTGATGCTCAGAAAAGGCGCGCATGACCCTGTCCTTGTCGTCCGCACTCATGCGCCCATGCAACAGGCCTAGCCGAAGACCCGCCAGTGGCCCTTCGGCGAGCTCCGTGGCGGCGCTCGTCGCGTCACGCAGATTCTCCATGCCCTCCGCGTCGCTCTCCTCCACCAAAGGAAACACGACGTAGGCCTGGCGCCCGAGCTCCACCTGGCGACGAACCTCTCGATAGACCTGCGATCGCTGCGCGTCTCGATGGAGGAAAGTCGTGATCGGGGTTCGTCCGGGAGGAAGCTCGTCGATGACCGAGACATCGAGGTCACCGTAGACGGTTAGAGCCAGCGTGCGAGGGATCGGCGTCGCGGTCATCACGAGGATGTGCGGCGTGGCGCCGAGTCCTTCCCGACCCTGCTCCATGAAGCGAGCGCGTTGCATCACTCCGAATCGGTGTTGCTCGTCGACGATGCCGAGGGCCAAGCGCTTGAACTTGACTGTCTCCTGAATCACCGCGTGCGTACCCACGACGACGTCGATCGATCCGTTTTCGAGGCCCTTCAGAGTCCGACGCTTTTCGCTCGCGGTCATGCTCCCTGTCAGCAGGGCGACTCGCACGCCGGCCTTCGGGAGCACCTTCAGCGCATTGCGTGCGTGTTGTTCGGCGAGGATCTCCGTCGGGGCCATGATCGCCGCTTGAACTCCGGAGTGCGCTGCGGCCGCGGCGGCCGTGAGTGCGACAGCCGTTTTCCCGCTACCGACGTCCCCCTGAATCAGTCGATGCATCGGCTCGGCTCCACCCAGATCGGCTTCGATTTGGCCGAGGACCCGCGCCTGGGCGCCGGTCAGCTCGAAAGGAAAGAGCGTGCTCGCCACGCGTTCGAGCGAGAGCTCGAGGGATAGGGGGTACCCGGTCTGACGCGCGGCGTTGGCTCGGCGGCCCAACACCACGAGCTGCAGCAAGAAGAGCTCCTCGTAGATCAAGCGACGGTGCCACGGAGTGTCGCCGCGCTCGAGCGCTTCCATGGACACTCCTTCCGGCGGTTGATGCAAGGCTGCCACAGAGTCGGCGAGGCTCGGCAGCCCACGCAGCTCGCGAATGCGGAGCGGGAGTGAGTCCTCGAGCCTGCGCACCGCGCCAAGGACTCGGCTCTGAATCGTACGAAGGGTCGCGGGACGGATCCCCTCGATCTCCGGATAGACCGGGACGATTCCTTCGGATGCCATCTCGGGATTGCCCGCGTCGATTGCGCTGGTTTCCGGATGGACCATCTGCTTTTGGCCGCGAAAATCAGAGACGGTCCCCGCCGCGCGAAAACGCCGGCCCTTGGTGAAGCGATCCGCGAAGCTCCCCCGGGGTACACGGAACCAGACGAGACGGATGTGGCCGCTGTCGTCCCCCAGAACTACCTCGAGGCGCCGGCGGCCCTTGATGAACTTGCTGCCTTGGGCGAGGACCTCCCCTTCCACGACGACGCCACGGCCCACCGTCGCATCCGCGATGCGACGGGCCCCGCTGCGGTCCTCGTAGCGCCGGGGCAGGAGCAGGAGCAGATCGTGAACGGTGCGGATCTGCCGCTGGGCGAGCAGCTCCGCCACGCGCGGTCCAACCCCTTTGATCCATTGCACGGAGCCATCGAGGTCGACCCCTGGGTCTGGTGGAAGTGCGACCGATGCGGGGGGAGAGGCTCGAGTCCCGGTGTCGCCCGCCCCGGGGCTCGTCACGGCCCCCGAGGCCGGTCCTGCCCCGGGCGCGGAGCTGGAGCGGGAGCCAGGGAATTCCGCGAGAAGACCGAGGCACTCGAGCAGGCCTGCTCGGCGCTCCGCCTCCCCAGCACCGTCGCTCGGGATCTCTCGGGCGAGCGCCTCGAGCATCGGGTGTTCGCCCACCTGCTCGCGCACCCGCTCGAGGGCGGTTTGGAGAGTCTGCTCCAGATTCTTGACCCTCGGCAGATTCGCGAAGTCGTTGCGCGTGGCGAATCGCAGGGGCTTTTCGAAGGCGGCGAGCGCGGCCGCGAGGGCATCGGCGCTCATCGGAAACTCAGGCGAACTTCACGTCGGAGATTTCGACGACCCGAGGGCCGCCCTTTCCCGGCACTTTGACCTCGTCCCCAACCTCTTTGCCGATCAGGGCGCGCGCGAGGGGCGAGGTGATGCTGATCTCGCCCTTGTTGAGGTCCGCTTCATACTCGCCGACGATGGTGTAGGTGACTTCTTCTTCCGTATCGACATCCATGATCGTGACCGTCGCACCAAAAACCACCCGGTCACCGGAGAGGGAGCGCGGGTCGATCACCTGAGCGCGCGACGCCTTGTCCTCCAGGACTCGGATCTTTGCCTCGATCATCCCCTGCCGGTCCTTCGCCGCGTGGTACTCGAAGTTCTCGGAGAGGTCTCCGAGCTCGCGGGCGGCCCCGATTTCTTGGCTGATCTTGGGGCGCTCAACCTTCTTTAGCTGATCGAGCTCGGCCTTCAGACGCTCCATCTGCGAGGGCGTCAACGGAAACGTGTCGGACATGGGCTTACGCTATTCACAACGAACGCGAGGACTCAACCCGTGAAAACGAGACCCTCCGTCGACGAAACGCGCACTCCGGCCATAGACTCCCCCCGGCGAAACCGCTAGAGCCGGGGGCACGAAGCGGGGGGAGGGAGCGGCTGATGGCCGCACCTCGTCCGATTCCGCCGGTCCAAGGGCCGGCGACCCTGTTGAATCTTCCTCGGCGAGCGAGGCGCACGTGAACATTCACGAGTTTCAAGGCAAAGAGATCTTCCGAAATCGGGGCATTCCCGTCCCACGCGGCATCGTCGCTCGGAGCGGTGATGAGGCGGAAAATGCGGCGAAGGAACTGGGTGGTACCGTAGTGGTCAAGGCTCAGATCCACGCCGGCGGTCGTGGCAAGGGGACACTCAAGGAGAACGGCGACGTTCGCGGGGTTCGGGTCTGCAAGACGCCGGACGAGGTGCGGGCGCACGCCGAGGCACTTCTCGGCAATACCCTCGTTACCCACCAAACCGGCCCCGACGGCCGCAAGGTCAAGCAGGTGCTGATCGAAGAGGCGAGCGACATCGCCAATGAGCTCTACGCGGCGGTTGTGCTCGACCGCGACAGTGGCCGGATCGCGATGATCGCCTCAACCGAAGGGGGCATGGACATCGAAGAAGTAGCCGCGAAGACGCCCGAGAAGATCAAGACAGTCACCGTCGACCCGGTCACCGGCCTCTGCCCGTTTCACACGCGCGCCCTCGCCTACGGCCTGGGCCTTAAAGGCGACGTTGCAAAGAAGGCGATGAAAGTGTTCGCGGGCCTCTACCACGTGTTCGAGGAGAACGACGCCTCCTTGGTCGAGGTGAACCCGCTCGTGATCACCGGCAGCAATGACGTCGTTGCGCTCGATGCGAAGCTCAACTTCGACGACAACGCATTGTTCCGCCACGAGGACGTCGTCGCCTACCGCGACATCGACGAAGAAGATCCCAAGGAGACGCAGGCACACGACGCAGGCCTCTCTTACGTCGCCCTGGACGGGAACATCGGGTGTTTGGTGAACGGGGCGGGGCTCGCGATGGCGACGATGGACATCATCAAGTTCGCTGGCGGCGAGCCCGCGAACTTCCTCGATGTCGGCGGTGGCGCAACGGAACAACAGGTCACGACAGCGTTCAAGATCATTCTCGCGGACCCCAACGTGAAAGCGATCCTGGTGAATATCTTTGGCGGCATCGCAAAGTGCGACGTCATCGCCAGCGGCGTTGTTGGTGCGGCGAAGGAGGTCGGCCTCTCGATCCCGCTCGTGGTTCGACTCGAAGGCACCAACGTCAAAGAAGGCAAAGCGATACTCGAGAACAGCGGACTGAAGATTACCCCGGCCGACGACATGGCCGATGCAGCGCAAAAGGCGGTCGCCGCCGCGGGAGGTGCACAATGAGCGTCTTGGTCGGCAAGCACACGAAGCTCTGCGTTCAGGGCATCACCGGCGGTGCGGGCTCTTTTCACGCGGGCCTGATGATGGAGTACGGGACCCAGGTCGTGGCGGGAGTGACCCCGGGGCGCGGTGGTCAGAAGTTCCGCGACACGGTCCCGATTTTTGACACGATGGAGGAGGCGGTCGCCGCCGGCGCGAACGCGTCGGTCGTCTACGTGCCGCCCCCCTACGCCGCCGACGCGATCCTCGAAGCCGCCGAAGCGGGCGTGAAGCTCATCGTGGCGATCACCGAGGGCATCCCAATCCTCGACATGGTGAAGGTGAAACGTGCCCTAGACGGCACGGACGTGCGGCTGATCGGCCCGAACTGCCCTGGCATCATCACTCCCGGCGAGTGCAAGATCGGCATCATGCCGGGCCACATTCACAAGCCCGGCCGGATCGGCATCGTCTCGAAATCCGGTACCCTCACCTATGAAGCGGTCGGGCAGCTGAGCGCCGCGGGCCTCGGACAATCCACGGCGATCGGTATCGGTGGTGATCCGATTCACGGAACCAACTTCATCGACTGCCTCGCGCTCTTCAATGAAGATTCAGACACCGATGGAGTCATCATGATCGGCGAGATCGGCGGCAGCGCCGAAGAAGAAGCCTCCGCCTGGGTCAAGGAGAACATGACGAAGCCCGTAGCGGGCTTCATCGCCGGAGCGACCGCCCCGAAGGGCAAGCGCATGGGTCACGCTGGCGCCATCATCTCTGGTGGCAAAGGCACCGCCGAAGACAAATTCGCCGCCATGGAAGCGGCGGGCATCAAGACCACGCGCAACCCTGCGGAGATGGCAAAGACCTTGATGTCGATGATGTGAGCATCGAGCAGCAGTGGCGGCTCAGGCGAGCGGCCACCCCCGCTGCGTCCCGATGTCCACGACCTCTTTGTAGCCAGCGGCCCGCAACTTGCGGGCCGCGAGGGCACTGCGTGTTCCGCTCGCACAGTAGAGGACGAGGGGAGTGTGCCTTTCGAGCTTCGCCTCCGCTGCACCATCGACCACCCGGTCCACGGGAAGGTTGAGGGCCTCGGGTAGGTGCCCCACGGAATACTCCTGGGGCGTGCGCACATCCACTAAGACCGCTCCACGCTCGGCGAGGGCGCGCGCCTCCGGCTCGCTGAGTGCCTTGCGTTTCAGGCCCCAGAGCTTGAAGGTGACGAACACGCCGAAAATCGCGAGCGCGAGCCAGAAAACCCCCACGTCCATGGTTCTCCCTTAGCAGGTGTCTTCGCTCTTGTCCCAGGCGCTCGAACCCGCTACACCCGCGCGCAAATCTGACCGATTACCAAGGAACAACCATGGAACGCACTTTCTCGATCGTGAAACCCGACGCCGTCGCCGCCGGAAACCTCGGCAAAATCCTCGCCGACATCGAAGCGTCTGGCCTCAAAGTCGTCGCCGGCAAGCTCATTCACCTGTCGCGTCCGAAGGCCAAGGCGTTCTACGCCGTTCACTCGGAGCGACCTTTCTTCAACGACCTGATCGACTTCATGGTCAGCGGCCCCTGCTTCGTGTCGGTTCTCGAGGGCGACGATGCGATCAAGAAGTATCGAACCCTCATGGGCGCGACGAACCCGGCGGAGGCCGACGAGGGCACCCTGCGCAAGAAGTACGGCGCTAACATCGAGAACAACGCCTGCCACGGCTCCGACGGCCCGGACACCGCGAAGTTCGAGATCAGTCACTTCTTCAGTGGGCTTGAAATGGTCGAATACACCCGCGGGTGATCGACACTCAATAGCCTCTGCCGCGATCTACCACGTGGGGCAGTGGCTCGCCGCGTCGAAAGCGCTCTATGTTTCTCGCGATCACCTCGGAGGCCCCTTCCGGGGTGGTCAAGCTCGCTACGTGCGGCGTGAGGACGACCCGCGGATGACGCCAGAGGGGGCTAGTCTCGGGCAGCGGCTCGCGCTCGAACACGTCGATGCTGGCACCGGCCAGGTACCCTTCGTCGAGCAAGGATAGGAGGTCGTCCTCCACGACCTGCCCTCCTCTTCCTGCAGCGAGCACCACCGCTCCTCTGGGCAATCGGCGCATTCGTTCCTCGTCGAGCACAGATCGCGTCGCGTCTGTGAGTGGTAAGAGACAGGCGACGATATCGCTCCGAGCGAGGAATGCGTCGAGCTCATCGTCCCCAGCATAACTCTCGATGCCCGTCTTGCGACTCCGGCTCCAAGCCGCAACCGGAAAGCCTAGGACCGCGAGTGCCCTCGCGCAGGCCCTGCCGAGTTCGCCGTACCCCATGAGCCCGACCCGGCGATTCTTCGCCGCCACTGCCGGGACGTATTGCCAGCTCGTACTCCGCTGAAACTCTGCGTAGTCGAGGGCTCGTCGATGGTGCAGGAGCGCATTCATGACGACCCACTCGACCATTCCCGCCGTGAGATCTCCCTCGACCATACGGACGAGGGTCACCCCTTCGGGGACCTCTCCCAGCTGGTCGACGCCCGCACCGATGGAGAACACCACGCGCAGCGCCGCGCAGCGCTCGAGCCCAGCGGGCGCACGCCAGAGAACCGCAAGCTCGATGTCGTCGAGCGTGCCTTCGAGCTCAGGCCCACGAATGTCGAGCGATGGATCCGCCGTCGAGAGTGCTCGGACCCAACGGGGTCGCTCGCGTGCCCGTCCGAGGAGAAGAGGAGTCGCCATGATCGCCGATTGTGAAGGGATTCTGAGAGGGTTGCACGTCCCCACACGCGCCCCGATTGCGGTCGCCCTAGAGGTCGACTAGCTTCTGCGTTGGTATGAGCTTGGTCGGGCGAAAACTCGGGGGCTACAACGTGCTCGCTGAGATCGGCTCGGGAGGCATGGCCGTGGTCTACAAGGCGGAGCAGCCCGCCTTGGACCGATTGGTCGCGATCAAGGAGCTCCGCAAGGAAATGGCGGCGGACCCGTCGCTGATCGAGCGCTTTGACCGCGAAGCCAAGTCCGTCGCGTCCCTGGCGCACACCAACATCGTTCACATCTACGACTTCATGACCCGCGGAAACTCCATGTTCATTATCATGGAGTACGTCGAGGGCATCGACCTCTACGACCTCCTGGCGAAGGTCGACAGGCTACCGGCGGAGATCGCCGCCATCATCGCCCTGCAGGCCGCGCGCGCCCTCGAGCACGCCCACTACCGCGGTGTGGTTCATCGTGATTTCAAGCCCTCGAACCTGATGCTCACCAAGCAAGGCGAGGTGAAGCTGATGGACTTCGGGATCGCCCGCGACGAGGCCTATGACGATCTGACCCGCCCCGGCACGGCCATCGGAACGCCAGCGTATATGTCGCCCGAACAGATCATGGGCGAGCGTGTCGACTTTCGCTCGGACATCTTCTCCTTCGGCATCGTGCTCTACCAGATGCTCACCGGGCAGAAACCCTTCACCGAAGACGACACGCACTCGGTCATGCAGCGGATCGTCAACGAGCCCTTCGTGCGCCCGCGCAGGCTCTTCCCGGACATTCCCTGGCGCCTGAGTCGAATCATCCAGCGCTGTCTGCTAAAAGACCCCACGCGCCGATACGCCTCTACGGAAGAGCTCAGGCGTGCGCTCGAAAACTACGTCGCCAAGAAGATCCGCATCAATTATGCCGGCCGACTGGTCATCTTCATGCGCAATCGCGGCTTCCTCAGCGACAACGAAGCCAAGACCTATGTTCGCGAAGACGATCTGAAATCGACGGTGTCCGAGGCGATCGATACGGGCGTAGTCAGCGCGTTTCGAGTCCTCGCGCGACCCGCCTTCGCGTTCAACTCGCTGCTCCTCGCGATCTTCGCGACATGGGTTGGCTGGGTCGACTTCAAACAGCTCGGAGTCGAGCGCGGCACACTCTTCATCAACGCCGTCCCTTGGGCGGAGGTCTTCATCGATGGTCAACGACACGACACCACGCCCTTCGTCGCCCCTGTGAAGCTCGCCCCGGGGCGCCACACCATCGAGTTCAGAAACATTTACTTCCGAACCGAAATCGAAGCGGTCGACGTCAAACCCGGAGAGACCCGTCGTCTAAACGTGACCTTGAACCGCAGGATCCCCGAGGCGGAGCTCGAAGGGACGACGGAATGACACGCGTTGCCTTCATAGTGCTCAGTAGCCTCGTCATGGCCTCATCGGTGCAGGCGAAGGAGAAGCGGCACAGGGTGTTGCCGGGCGAGACGGCGAGCGGTCTGGCGAAGCATTATTACGGTGCGAGCTGGAAAGGCTCTTACATTCTCACGCGCAACGAGCTCGTTGACAACGCGCTGCCCGTGGGCAAGCGGATCGCGATTCCCGCTTCCTGGACCTACACGGCGCGACGAGGCGATTCCTATGCTTCAATCGCCAAGCGAATGGTGGGCAAGGCGGAACGCTACCCTGCCATCCTCCGATTCAACCGCCTGAGCGAGCGCCTAGAGTTAGAGGTGGGTCAGGAGCTCCTCATGCCTTTTCACCTTCGCCACTCGGTGGCAAAAGGCGAATCCTTGAGTCAAATCTCTCGCCGTTATTACCGAACCGCCAAGCTCGGCAGCTTCCTGAAAGAATACAACGAGCTCAGCTCGTCGAAGCTCGAGGTCGGCCAACGGATCACGGTCCCGATCTTCGATCGCAATACGATCGAAGTGGCGGACAAGCCCGCTCCCGATGCTCCCAATGTCGAGTCGACGGCCAGCGTACAGATCGAAGAGAAGAACGGAGATGACCAAGAAGCCCCCGAGGATCCTGCCGACGAGGACCCCGTGGTCGCCGACGCGGACATGATTGCAGACGAAGGGCCCGATTCGCCCGCAGCCGTGGACGAAGCCGATGGCCCAGCAGCCACTGCTGGGCTGGAGCCCGCCAGCGCTGATTTGGAAAGGCCAGCGGAGACGACCGACACCCCCGAGCTCGTCCTCGAGTCCGTCGACTCAGCGGTCGAGGCCTATCGAGGCGGCTATTTTCGCGCGGCCTGCCCCGCGTTCGAGAAGATGCTCGAAGGCAAGGGTCTCGCACCGCGCGAGCGAAGCCGGGTGATCCGCTATCTCGGTTTCTGCAGCGTCGCCTTCGGCGATGGGCGGGCTGCGCGGGACTATTTTCGCTCTTGGCTGCTCACGGATCCGGAGGCAACACTCGATCGCCGACAAACTTCCCCAAAGATTCTCGAAGTCTTCGACGAAGTTGCCGAGGAGGTTCGGCGCTGAGGGGCCCGGACCAAAGAATCGTTCGATGGTCCGAAGAATGCCCCCAACGCCGGGGGGAGCCTTGATTCCTCACCATTCGCGCGTGCTAAAAAGCGCCAGACCCAAGACGAGGGGCAGCGTCGCCCGCCAGGGTCGGTGAGGAATGCGAGACATGAGTATACTGGTCGTCGGCACGGTCGCTTTCGATTCCGTTGAAACCCCGTTCGGGTCGCGTGAGCGCGTTCTCGGAGGCTCCGCCAGCTATCTCGCTACCTCCGCCTCGTTCTACGGCCCCTCGCGCATCGTGAGCGTCATCGGTGAAGACTTCCCCGAAGAACACCTCACCTACCTCCGCGAAAGAGGCATCGACACCGCCGGAATCGAGCGTGTGGACTCAGGAAAAACCTTCTATTGGCGCGGCCGCTACGACGAGAACCTCAACGTCGCCCACACGCTCGAGACCCATCTCAACGTCTTGGCGGACTTCAATCCGCAGCTCCCGAGCGAATACCGGGATGCGAAGTATGTTGCACTCGGCAATTTCGCCCCGGAGCTGCAGCTTCAGGTCCTCAAGCAGCTCGACAGTCCGCAGCTGGTCGCCGCCGACACGATGAACTTCTGGATCGAGGGCACCAACGAGGCGCTCCGCGAAACCTTGAAGCACGTGGACCTGCTTTCGATCAATGACGGCGAGGCGCGCCTGCTCTCGGGCGAGTACAACTTGCGCCACGCGGCGCGGGTCATCCGCGAAATGGGCCCCAAGATCTTGGTGATCAAGCGCGGTGAGTATGGAGCGCTGCTGTTCGTCGAGGATCAGATCTTCTCCGCACCCGCCTACCCCCTCGAGGTCATTCGCGATCCGACGGGCGCGGGCGACACCTTCGCCGGTGGCATGCTCGGCTTCCTTGCGAAGCAAGACCGCATCGACGAAGCATGCCTGCGCCAGTCGATCATCGTGGGCTCGGCGATGGCGTCGTTCGTGGTCGAGGACTTCTCCCTCGACCGAATGCGCACCCTCGACCGTCAGACCATTGAGATGCGCTTCCGCGAGTTCAATCACCTGACCCACTTCGACCAGAGTGGTCTGATGGTGGGTGACTTCTAGAGCGGGCTCAACATGCCGAAGAAGCTGCCGCTGCCGACGCGCAAGCTCGACCCTCGCGCGTTTTATCTCGAGTACGTCCCATCACTCTGGGACGCGCTAATTGAGGGCGTCGAACGAGCCCCCTGGCGCCTCAGCATCGGCGCACGCCTGGACGCGGGCGCTGAGACCCTGAATTTCGCCATGCACGCGCACGGCACGGAGCTTCGGGTAGAGGAAGGCCGAGCGGAGCAGCCTCACCTGAGTTTTCTCTCCGATGTCGACTCTTTTCGGATCGCGATGTTCGACATCCTCCCGCGGATTCTAAAGACCGTGGAGCGCACACTCGGAGAAAAGAGCCCCGCCGACCCGATCGAGCAGTACGGCGCCTCCTTGGGACCCGACCGTCTCTACGACCTCCCGGGCACGATAGACGTGCACTACACGGACGACGCGGGCGACGAGGCCCAGGTCACGATCCAAATCGCGAGCGGTGAGGGGCCTCGAGCGACGGTTTGCGCGAGCGACGCGGATCTTTGGACACTGATCGAAAGCGGTGGGCGCCTGACTCAGCTCCTGCGCTCCAGGGCGGAGCTACAGGGCGATGTGGGCTACCTGCTGAGCGTTGCGGGGTTAGTGGAGCCTCAATCGGGCTCGACAGGCTGAGGCGCACGGTCGAGGCGGCCCTCGAAACCACGCGTCGAGTCCGACTCATCGCTCTCGCGGTCGAGGAGGCTCAGCGTTTCGCCTTCGCTCGCCGCCATGGTCGCGGTCACCGCCAGGTCGCCGGTGACGTTGATCATCGTCCGAAACATGTCGAGCAGACGGTCCATGCCGAGGATGAGCGCGACGCCGACCGCGGGAATCCCCGCCGAGGTCAAGACCATCGCCAGGGTCACCATGCCCGCGCCGGGCACCCCGGCAGCGCCCACGGATGCCATCGTCGCGGTGAATACGATGCCGAGCTGCTGACCGAGCGTGAGATCAATCTGAAACACCTGCGCGATGAAGACCGCCGCAACGCCCTGATAGAGCGCCGTTCCGTCCATGTTGACCGTCGAGCCGAGAGGCAACACGAAGCTCGAGGTCGAATTGCTGATCCCCATGTTCTCCTCCGCGCATTCCATCGTCACCGGGAGGGCCGCGGACGAGGACGAGGTGGAGAAAGCGATGAGCTGAGCGGGTCGCGCGGCTCGGAGAAAGCCCCCGAGTGGCAGGCGCGCCACGAGGCGCACGAGGCCGCCATAGGTGATCGCGGCGTGCGCGAACAAGCCGATCAACACCGCGACGGCGTAGGCCAAAAGCGCGCCGAGCAAGCTGATTCCACTCGTGCCAACGACATCCGCGAGGAGTGCCGCAACGCCGTAGGGGGCGAGCATCATCACGATGTGGATCACGACGATCATCGCGTGCTGGACCCGGTCGAAGAACGTCACGACCGGCCGGCCCTCTTTGTCGTCGAGAAGCGTGAGCGCGACCCCAAAGAAGACGGCGAAGAAGATGATCTGAAGCATGTCGCCGCTTGCGAGCGAGCCGATCGGGTTCTCCGGGATGATCCGAAGAATGTTGTCGATCGTCGAGGGGGCTTCGGCGGCTGCCTGCGCCCGAGAGCTGGCTGCACTCTCGAACTCCGCCTGCAATGCGGCTCGGGATCCCTGGTCGACATAGCTTCCGGGACTCAGCACGTGCGCAACGACGAGCCCGATGGTGACCGCGATCGCGGTTGTCCCCAGGTAGAGTCCGAGCGTCTTGCCACCGAGCCGGCCGAGCTTTCGGATGTCTCCCAGGCTCGCCACACCCACCAGGAGTGATGCGAACACGAGCGGAACGATGACCATTTTGATCAGCCGCATGAACGCAGTCCCGACCGGTCGCAAGAAGCTGACGATGCTGTCGCCCATGCCACTGATAGGCTGTGGAAAGTAAGCGAAGCCTCCGCCGTCGAGGGGCGCGCGGTCGATAGCGAGCCATACGTCCGCCTTTTGGCCGCTCTTGATCCCACCGAGCGCGTCGCTGAGCGCGCTCTCCGTGTCGCGAAGGACCAACCGGTTGTCGATCCGCAGGCGGACCTTCGCTGCTACGGGCCCTTCCGCGGTAGCGCCGCCGTCGGTCGTGAAGGAGGCGATCTTGGTTTCGAGGAGCGGGAGCCGCAGGGCCAGGCCGCTCGGGAGCGGCAGAGGAGTCTCGAAATCCCCCGCTTCGTTCAACGAAGCATAGAGCTGCACGGACCCGCTCGAGATGGTGTAGAGGTCCTTATCGAGGAACGGCGACTTGGGGCCGGCGACCAGGCCGATGACGGCCCCAATAGCCATTCCGATCAGGATTTTCGTGTAGATTTGCATAGTTACGGGTCAATGAGTACAGCCCCCGCTGATCGAGAGCCTCGTTTCGATTTTCGACACGATACGGGAAAGGTTGCGCGCATTGAAAGGATTCCTGACGAAGACCGGCCTGGATTCGCCATTGCTCGCCCAAGGGGGGATGAGCATTCAACGGCCCCAACAGTTGGGCTAGGAAGCGAACCATGCGGTATGGCGCGACACCATTGTCCCCCCTCGAGATCAGGAGGAATGGGCCGAGCGACGGTTGACTCGCCCCTCACGGATGCCACGTCGGCACGCCACCCTTCCCCTCGCGCTCGTTGTGTGGGGCTGTTCGCTGTGGAGCTGTGCGGCGCCCGCGGTGGAGGGCTATAAGGCCGTTCGTCGCGTCGAGCTCGACGGCGCTCGCGAAGTCTCGGAACGAGACGTGCTCAAAGGGCTCGCGCACCATCCGCCGCGCGGCCTCCTCGTGACGGAGAAGGCCCCCTTTCGAAGGGCTGCGCTCGGAGACGACGTGAAGCGCGTAGAGGTCTACTACCATCGCATGGGCTATTTCGCCGTCGAGGTTGGCCAACCGCAGCTTCGTGAGAACCCCGACTCCGTCGCCATCATCTTCCCGGTCCGCGAGGGGCCACGCTACAACGTCGAGGCGGTCGAATTGGACTATGCGAATGCGAGCTCGACGTCGCTGCCGAGCGAAATCGAGAACGACCTTCCGCTCGAGGCCGGCGCTCCCTTCGAGCTGGGAAGCTTCGAGAAGACCCGGCGACAACTCGAAGCGCGTCTTCTGAACGCCTCCTACTACGACGCGAAGGTGAACGGAGAAGCGCTCGTGGATCACGAGACCCGGTCCGTGCGCGCACGATTCGTGGTGCAGCCGGGCAAACCCAAACGATTCGGCCCGGTGGAGATCGACGCGCCCTTCCTCCCGAAAGACTCGATCGAGGAACGGATCGCCTGGCGCGAAGGCGAGCCGTTTTCCCCTGGCGCCATCCGCATCTCAGAGGGGCGTCTGCTCGAGCTCTCAGCCTTGGGCACGAGCAGCTTCGAGATCCAGTCGGACCCGAACACCGAGGAGCTGCCGATTCTGATCCGCGGCCGTCCGGCCACGCTCAACGAGCTTCGTCTCGGTGGCGGCGTTCTGGTCGACGCCTCGAACACGATCGCCCGGCTGCGGGGTACCTATACGCGACGGCAACTCTTTGGCGCCTTGCGCACTCTGCGCATCGGCCTGAGCCCGGAGTTCTTCATCGAAACACTGAACGTCGGTTTCACGGGCACAATCAATCTGATCCAGGATGACGCTCTGGGACTCGCCCGGGCCAAGCTCACCTACGAGCTCCGAAGTGACCTGCTGCAATATGAAGGCTTCGAGAACCTGGCCGCGGGTGCGAGCATCACCTTTGCTCAGCCCTTTGTTCGCGACCGGCTCGTGGTGAGCGTGCAACCGAGTCTCGTCGCCTACCGCGTCAACATCACCGACGACGGCCTGGCTCAGGACCCGATCGTGGAAGAAGTGGGACTCGTCGATTCGGCAGCCGCGGCGCTCACCGGGAGAGTGAGCTTCGACGCCCGTGACGACCCGATCTCCCCCACGCTCGGCTACTTCCTTTCGTTCCGCACCGACTTGGGACGGCGACTCGTCGATTTCGAGAGCAACTTCTGGCTCGTCACGCCGCAGGCGCTCGCCTACGTGCCGCTTTATACCAGCCGGGTGGTTCTCGCGGCTCGTCTGCGCTTCTCCCACAACCTCGGCCAGTCGCCGCTTCCTCTCCCCTTCCGAGTCTTCGGCGGCGGCACGGGCAACAATCGTGGGTTTGCCCGTCGGGAGCTCTCGCCGGGCGTGACCGGTACCGACGGCGATTACGTGCCAGTGGGTGGCGAAACCGAGCTGCTCGCGAGCGTCGAGCTGCGTCTGCGCGTGCGTCGTTTCTTCGATCGATGGCTCGGCGTCGTCCTCTTCTCCGATGCCGGTGACGTGGCGCTCAGTATTGACGACCTCGAGCTCGTGCCTCCACACGTGGCGGTCGGCACGGGCCTGCGTTTTGGTACTCCCGTCGGCCCCCTGCGCATCGACCTGGCGACCCGCCTGAATCGTTTGGGTGCGGACGAGCCTGCTCCCGGCGCCCGCTGGCAGTTTCACATCGCGCTGGGCGAGGCGTTCTGATGCGACGTCGACTTCTCATCGCGTTGGCCGTCGTCATGGGCACATTTGCGGTCGCGCTCGTGCTCGTGCTCGCAAACCCCGGTTGGGTGATCGAAACCGCGACGCCTTCGCTCCTCGCATTCGCGAACGAGGAGCTCGCCGGCACCATCCGCGTCGAGGAGGTCGAGGCCCACGGATGGTCCGACCTCGAGCTTCGAGGTGTGAGGATCGAAACCTCCGCCGGAAACCCCGCCGTGGAAGCGTCACGGGTGCGCGTCAGGTTCGCGCCCCTCGAGTTGCTCTCCGCAAGACTCCTCGTCTCAACACTCGACGTCGACTCGGCCAGCGTCGATTTTCACCCCGATGGTCCGGGGCCCGTTTTCTCTGACGCATTCGATCCCGTCGATGACGATGAAGAAGAGGATCCGCCGCGCGCAGATCGAATCCCGATTTTCATCCGCGTTTCCAACCTCCGGGTGCGCGATGCGTCTTTCAGTGTCATACCCGGCGAAACCCGGCAGTCGTTGCACGCGCTCAGTGTCTCTGGCGCCATGCGCCTGAACCGCTCGGGCGAGTTGCGTGCCGAGCTCACCGCGAAGAACGAGGCGATCGACCTCGAGGCGAAAGCCGAGCGCTTCGACGTCTTCGAGCTCTCTGGGAGCCTCGATGCGCAGGGAGAGATCGGCAGCGCCCTCGTGCGCCGATGGTCGGAGTCCTATCGATGCACGACCCGCTTCGAGATCCACGGTGAGCGCCCCGCCGCCAGCGACAGCTGGAGCTTGCGCGCTCAGGTCACCGCCGATGGGCAAGCCTTCGACGGGGCGATCCGCACTGGCCCACGTTTCGATCACCGTTCGAGCCGACTGACGATCGAATCTCAGGGAGTCGAGCGATGCCTTGCGCTCGGCGTTGCGGGCACGGGAAAGGTCGAAATCGCAAACGAGGGGCCGGTCTCGAATCTGAGCTCCCGTTGGGCGGTCGAGCTGCGAGAGCTCCGAGCGGACGGACGGCAGCTCGGCCGGTTCGAGGCCGCGATGGAGACGACCCTCTCCGATCGAGGCATCGAGGGTACGCTCCCGCGTCTTCGCTGGGCGAGCGAGCGCTTTGACCTCACCGGCGAGCTACGCCGCTTTCGCTTCGGGTCTCGCCTGCTTCAGGTCGAAGGTCTCGCCCTGCGCGAAAGACGCGGGCGGCTCGACGCGGAGCTCACCCTCGACCCGCGCTCTCCCCTCGGTCCCGGTACGAAGGCGCGCATCGTCGGGCACGTCGAGGATCTCTCTCCCTGGTCGCCGTTGCTGGGCACACCACTCGCCGGTGCGGTGGAGGTGAACGCGAACCTCGCGGTGAGAAGACGGCTCGAGGGTGAGGCGGCCGTTCGGGCCGAACGGCTCCAAGTCGGTAGCGTGGGACCTCTGGAGGCGTTCGTTGACCTACGAAGCTCCGCGACGGAGGCGCAAGGCCAGAAGATTCGCTTCTTCGGCAACGCAACCTCGGCCCGAGGCGCCGGCGAGCTGCGTTGGGAGGGGGCGAGCGAGCTCACGGAGCTGCCGAAGAACCTGCCCTCTCTTCTCGCTACGACCTGGACGCGCGTGGACGTTCTAGGCCTCGAGCTCGCGCCGTGGATCGACGGGGTAGACGCACAAGTCTCCGGCGAGGTCGACTGGCGACGCAGCCGGCTCACCGCCGACCTTGCCGCAACGGTGCACGAGCCCACGGACGGACAGATTCAAGCGGCCGTCCGCACCAAGTCGAGCGGACTCGAGCTCGAGCTCGACCTCCGTGACCCAGGCGACGCTTCGGCTCGAATCGAGGTGCGTTCCACCGCGGGTCCGCTGGAGCTTCTCTCACGTGATCTGTTGCGCGAGACCTGGCAGATCGAGCTTCAGACAAAAAACATCGATGGCACGACGATCGCGCGCTATGTCCCCGCACTCGACGGTCTGAAGGGCGAGCTCGCGGCAGAGGCCTCGCTGGAAGTACGCGAGCTCGAGCCTCGCGGCGTCATCGCCGTGAACGCGTCGGCGCTGCAATTGAACGACTCACCTCCCCTCGACGTGAGCGCGACCCTTCATGCAATCGATCACCAGCTGGACTCCAACTTCGGTTTCAGCGGTGTCGTCACCGGGGATGCACGGCTGCGACTGGCTGAGCTTCCGGAGCCGCAGAGCCTCTCTCTTGACACCCTCAGAGACCTCGAGGGCAGCTTTCGGATCACCGCTGCGGATACGGAGGCGCTCTCGCAATGGCTGCTCGAGCGCGAGGTAAGCGGTCGTGTTCGTGCAGAAGGCACAATCGGTGCGGGTGCAATCGAGCTCGATGCGCAGCTGAAGCAGATCAGAACCGCGGGCGTTGTGACGCCCCTCGACGGCACGCTCTGGGTCCGCAGCTTTGCCGAAGAAACGCTCGCGTCTTTTCTGATCGACGACGACGATCTGTTTCGCGTCAACGCGGACGGTCGCGTCGGCGCGGATCTCTTCACTCTGCTCGAGAACCCGGATCCAGCCCTTCCCTATCGCGTTACCCTCGATGCGCAACAGCTGCCGCTCAGTGACATTCCCGCCCTCGCCGCGCTGCGCGGGCACGCCGCAGGGAGCCTGACGATCAGCGCCGAGTTCGAAGGCGACCAGAAGGATTGGCGCGGCAGCGCAAATGCGTCCGTCGCCGGCGCAATTTTCGGGTCGACGGTCTTCGAGGAGCTGAAGGCTGACGCCACCCTCGGCCCCGAGCGTGTCGCGCTGCAGGCCCTGGCCGTCACGGGGCCAGGCTCCCGGCTGAGCATCGAGGGATCTTCGGCCGTCGGCGAGAGGGACCTCGAGCTTCGGATTTTGGCGAGTCGTTTTCCCCTCGACTGGCTCTACGCCGTCTCCCTCCTGACGCAGAACGGCCGCTACCTCCTCGGCAGACTCGACTCCGACCTGCGCGTTCGCATGACACCGGACCGGGTGCGTTTAGACGGCACCGTCGATGTGCGCGACGCCTCTGGCGTCGTCCTAGACGAGCTTCCACGGCTCGAGAATGTGAGCCTCTCCGGGCGTTTTGACGAGAAGCGCTCCCGCCTCGAGGGGCGAGCCACCGCCGGCCGGGGCACGCTCGAGCTGACGTTCTCGCGTCAGCCTGGCGAACGAGGCGAGTTTGACGGCTCCCTGACACTCGACCGAGTCCCCCTGAGCTCCGGGGGTTTGTTGCTGCAGTGCAGTGCCCGAATCGACGCGACTGGCGCGCTCGTACGGGACACGGGGCGAGTCGACGCGTCGATCGGGGACGCGCGCATCCAGGTGCTTCGGCAGGACCCCGATCTCCACCCGACGGAAGACGCGGAGTTGATCCGCTATGTGGACGCCGAGGCAGAGCGTCTGGAGGACTCGAAGGGCACGAGCGCGCCGTTCGAGCTCGATTTCAGCGTACGCACGCTCGCGCCGATTCGTTTCGAGGGCGACTCGGTCAGCACACCGATCGCGATCGATCAGGAAGGGCATCTCGGTCGAGAAGGCCTGCGAGTGACCGGAGAGATCTGGGTGCCCTCCTACGGCGAGATCAAAGTGGGTCGCCATCGCTACGAAATCGAGCGGGCCAAGGCGATCTTCAGCCGTGACCAACCCTTCAATCCGACCTTGGATATCTCTCTCATGCACGCCTTTCGCAATCCGGCCACGGATTTCTACGTCCGGGTCTTTGGTCGACTCGCGGACCCGAAGCTGCGGTTTGAATCGAGCCCCGCGATCTACGATCAGAGCGAGCACTTGAACTTCTTCGCGGGGGGCAAACCGAGCGAGCGAGTCAACACGAGCTCCGCTGCCGCCACGTCCGTCGTGTCGAGCTACCTGACCTCGAAGGTGGAAACCGACATCAAGCGCGCCCTTCCTGTCGACACATTCGAGGTCGATGTCGGCGACGGATCGCAGCCGGCCACCCTCACGACGGGAAAGTGGCTGAGCGAAAGCTTGTTTGTCGCCTATACCTTCCGAATAGGGAGCGAAAGCTCGGGCACGGCGGTGCAAAACCGAGCTCTCCTTCGTTATCGCTTTCCTCGCGGAATCAGCCTCGAAATGGAGGTCGTTCCCGGCGAAGACGCATCCGGCGCGGTCGATCTGATGTGGGTGCGGCGTTTCTAGAGCTCAGCCCTTTGAATCGACTCTCGCAAAGGGTCTAGGGCTGAGCGGTACATTGCGACGGGATCAGGGTGCAGAGGAACACGGCGTCGATCGTGGTGACGGTCGCCGCATTTGGATCGCGAAGGTCGATGTCGACACGGATTGTTTCCTCTTCATCGATCCGGCTGAGGAAGCTCGCACTAGAGCCCCGGAGGAGGGTCGGTTCAGCGCGAAACCCGCGGAGACGACCCCGAGGGCGAGGCGCGCTCGGGGCTTGCGCATTCGGGAGAGCCTGTGCGAGACGGCTCGGCGAGCATGGCAAAACGAATCGCCACCGTGGCCTTCACCCACTTTCCTTCCGACGCTCGGCCCCGCCGCGAGGCAAGGGCGCTGGTGGATCGCGGCGACGAGGTACACTTCTGGGGGTTGGGAACGGGCGGTGACTATGAGCTCGATGGCGTCTCCGTTCACGAGCTGCCGGTCCGACGCTATCGAGGTGGCAACCGCGGGCGCTACCTCGCCGCCTACGGCAGCTTCCTGACGCAGGCCGCGATCGAGTTGGCGCGTGCGCCCGTTCCGGATGTCGTTCACGTCCACACCCTCCCCGACTTCATGGTGTTCGCGGCGCTCTTCCCCAAGCTGCGCGGAGCACGGATACTCCTCGACATTCACGACCCGATGCCCGAGCTCTATCGATCGAAATTCCATCTCGGGCCCCATCACCCGGTCATCCGGGCGGTCGAATGGCAGGAGCGTTCTGCGCTGCACTTCGCGGACCATCTCATTTGCACCCATGACCTGTTTCGCGAGCGATTGGTCACCCTCGGCGTTCCCCGCGAACGGATCACGGTGCTCCTCAATGTGGCCGATCCAGCTGTCTTCGGTCCCCCCGGAGCCCTCACGGACGGTCGAATGCCGAGCGACCCGCCAACAATCGTCTACCACGGCACGATCGCCGAACGCCTCGGTCTCGACGTCGCGCTCGAGGCCTTTGACCGCCTTCGCCGAACACACAGGAGGCTGCGTCTGCGCCTGATCGGCACCGGCGATTTCGCCCCGCGGCTGCGCGAGTTGATCGATCGGAGCGCCAACGGCGATGCAGTGGATTTCCCGGACCGGCATCTGCCCGTCCACGCCCTTCCCGAAGCGATTGGAGATGCGACCGTGGGCCTCGTCCCCAACCGCAACGATCCGTCGACTCGGCTGATGCTCCCCGTGAAGCTGATGGAGTACGCGCACGTGGGGATCCCCGCGGTCGCGCCGAGGCTCCCTGCGATCACCCAGTACTTCGACGAGCGCAGATGTCGCCTCTACCGTTCCGGCGATTCAGAGAGCCTCGCCAGCGCCCTCGGCGAGCTCCTGTCCG
Organism: uncultured Bdellovibrionales bacterium; assembly: GCA_964468125.1. Classification (GTDB taxonomy): domain Bacteria; phylum Myxococcota; class XYA12-FULL-58-9; order XYA12-FULL-58-9; family CAYXVF01; genus CAYXVF01. The sequence continues at coordinate 21,360 of CAYXVF010000026.1, forward strand.
ATCCAGAGCTACGCGCCAGGCAGCGCGGCGCCGCTTTGGAGCTCGCCCGCGCCGTGGCCTGGGTGCGAATGCGAGAAGACCTCTACGCCGCCGTCGACGGAAGGCATTCCCCCCGCACCCATGCGCGCCCGCGAGTCGTGCACAGGAGCGCATGATGAGACGGTACGCACTCTTCGTTGGATTGACCCTCAGTTGCGCCGGCGCGGCTGAGCAACAGCCCAAAGCAAACGAGACGGTCCCTGCGATCGAAATGCTCACCTACGAGGGGCGGATCGTGAGCGAACGCCTGGATCGCATCACCCTCGAGCTTCCCCTCCAGGTGACGAGTCCACTCGAAGGAACGCTTCGCCTCGGAGCGGTGCAATACACTCTCGAAGTGACCGGGGAGCCGACGGTACAGGGAGCCGTGGCGCTCACGGATGTAATCGAGGGCCCGGGGAAACTGGAAAGCGCGTTTCAAGTAGCGGCGAGACTCCCGGTGAACGATGAAGCGTTCGCTCGACGCACGACGGCCCTTCTCGCCTACACGGTGGACGCGCAGATCGAGGTCTCGACCGCGGATGGGCTGGAGCTCTTCGACGCGCAATGGACTGGCGAGATCTTCGCGCCAAAACGCCCAACTTTGACCGTCATGCCGCAAGCGGCGCGCTACGCGGGTGCGATCGACCTCACCGTACTGACGACACTCTCGAACCCGAACGGATTCCCGCTTCGGGTGCGCTCAGTACCCTATTCACTCGCGATCGCAGGGGAGCAGGTCGTGGAGCGGGAGCTCACGCGATTGGTGACGTTGCCAGCGCGGTCCGAGACGCAATTCGATTTTCAGCATAGAATCGACCGGGATACGCACCCCGAACTATTGAAGCTACTAAAGAAGACGAACGGCTTCGAGTACGATGCCTCAGCCACGCTGGAGCTCGAAGCCTTGCAAATCACCCTCACCGACCAAGGAAGCGCTGTCTTTCCGCGCTGAGGCGGAGTCAGTCGTCATCCGACGGGAGGTAATCCGTCGTGCTAGGGATTTTCTTGAGCTCGCCGCGCGCGATCTTCCAGGCTTGCTGAATCAACCAAGAGATCGAACGATCCTGGCGCTCAGCCTCGGACTGAAGCTCTGCCAGCATATCCGACGGAAAATACAGGTTCTGTCGTCTGGTTTCGCTCTGACCCACCTTAGTCTCTCCTCACCCCTATTCGGCTATGGGGGTCTGCGGCACGATGATGCCACAGGTCATTCCCATTTCCGAATGTGTACGCAAATCTCTGCGCGCTGGCACGAGTGGCTCAGCTGCGATCTTCGCCAACCACGTCGTTGACCGACGGGAAGCGCATGATCTCGCTTCGGGCGATCTTCCACGCCTGCTGAACAATCCAGGAAAGCGAACGGTCCTGCCGGTTTGCTTCCACTTGGATTTCCTTCAGCATCTCCTCAGGAAAATAGAGACTCTGCTTGCGCTTGTCCGTGCGACTCATTGGATGGCTCCGCTGACGCTGAATTTCCGGGGTAATCGAAATTTAGATATAGGCGAAGGTTTTGGGCAGGGTCAAGCACCTTGCCGTACCGCGCCCTACCTGTCGCGCTCCTGCCTCCCGCGAGAGGCAGCGACACATCTCTCCCTACCCATCAACCGAAAGTCCCGGCCAACCAGAGATTAAAGGCGAGAGCGCTCGCGGTTGCGCAAATCGCCCCCCAAATCCGGCTCGACTCGGGAACGGTCATCTCACGTCGGTTCATGTGGGCATGCTCGCACCTCTCCGCACCGCGTCCAATTTTTTGATCTTCCTCCGCCGATGCTCGAATCGCGCCGGTACATTTCTAACCATGTGGTTCGTGCTGTGCATTTTCGGCGCCACCGACACGCCACTCGCTGTCGACCAGCAGAAGTCCCCAGGAATCCGCCAGTTTTTCGCGAATTCGGCGCAGTACCTGCTACCTTTGAGCCGTGGGAGAACAGGCTCGCGCCGCGGTTCGCGGTCTTTCGGTCGGACTCGTCGTGGGCCTGATCGCACCGATCATCGCCCCGGGGTCCTGGCAGGCGGACGAAGCTCCAGCCGCTCTCGAAGTGCGCGCTCAGATTGCCCCCCTCGAACGCTCCGAAGACATCCTCCTGCGCCTCCTGCTGCGCTCCGAGAGCTTGATCCGCTTGGGGCACGGCGAAACCGCGGTGCGCATGCTCGCGGGCCTCAGTGTCGACGGTCACCACGCGGGCGATCTGCTTCGCCTCCAATCCTGGGCTTACTTCGAGGCCGGGCGCTACCCGGAGCTCGCGGAGCTGCTCGCAGGCGAAGACGGCCTCGGCTCGGAGTTGCGCTATCTCCGGGGAGCGGCCCGCTGGCGAACGCAGGCCCCCGGCGCACTCGACGACCTCAGAGCTCTCTGGTGGCAAGAACCCGCCACGATTTGGGGCCTCGCCGCACTGCGCGAGCTCTCCGGCCGCTCCCTCGCCGCCGGCGGTCCCTATCCCGACGCGCATCGCGAGCGCATCGCGCGGCTGGTCGAACCTCCCAACCTCGACAGCGCCCTCGACGCCGCGGCCGGCATCGAAGCCACTCTCACGCAGCTGGCGAGCGCCCATCGGGAGCCCGGTCTGCTCGCCGCGGAGCTGCACCACGCCTGGGGCGTGCTCCTTCTCACGCGAGAGGAATTCACCCAAGCGGCGAACGCGTTTCGCAAAGCGCTCTTTCGAGCACCGCCCGCCCAGTTGTACCGATCGATCGAGCTGAACCTCGCAGAGACCCTTCGCCGACGAGGCAACTATGACGTTGCGATGCAGCGCTTCGAGCGGGTGGCCCAGAGCGGTGACGATTCCCTCGCGGACCGAGCCCTGGCCGCTGCGGGACAGATGGCCATCCAGCACCGGCGCTACGACGAAGCCCGCGCGCATTTCGAGGCCGCACTCGTGCGCAACCCGGTCGGAGCTGCGCGCCATCGCGCGCTCTGGGGACTCGGCTGGGTGGCCTTTCGAACCGGGGATTTCACCTCCGCGGTTCGCTTCTTTCAAACCCTCGAGCTCGAGGCGCCCTACGATCCGCTCACCCCTCGAGCGAAATACTGGCGGGCGCGCAGCCACGAGCAACGGCGAGAGCTCGAGGTCGCGCGCGCACTCATGATCGCGCTCACCGAGCAATTCCCGGTGGACTACTACGCCTACCGCGCCGCTGAATGGCTGGGGAGCAAACGTCTCCGGGACGCGACATATCCCGTCGACCCCGCGAGCGATCACCCGCGCGTCACCGCCGCGGCGAGCCTGTTCCGCGCGGGAATGCCTGTTCGCGCCACCCGGGCGCTCCGGGCAGCTCTCGGCGCCGCGAACGAGCTCGGGCCCCACGAGCTCCTACGTCTCGAAGCGATGGCCTATGAGCTGCAGGCAGACCGCATCGCAAAGCGACTGCGCCTGGAACGCGAGCATCGCTTCCCGCTGGGAGAACAAGCGCGCGAGTCACTTCGGAAGTTCTACCCCAGAGATACGGTCGCGCTCCTGCGAGACTCGGGCAAGAAGGCTCGCGTCGAGCCGAACCTGCTCGTGGCCGTTGCCCGCCGCGAGAGCGGTTTCAATCCGCGCGCGATGTCGAATGTGGGCGCCGTGGGGCTGCTTCAACTCATGCCCAGTACCGCCGCCGACCTGCTGAAAGAAGAAGGCGGCCACCTCGAAAGCCCCCAAGAGCTGATGGAGCCCGACACAAACGCACGTCTCGGCGCCCGCTACCTCGGCCGGACGCTGCGGGCTTTCCGCGGCCGGAAGGAGTACGCCCTCGCCGCCTACAACGCAGGACCGGGGGCGGTAACGCGCTGGCGTGAAGCTCGCGGCGATCTGCCTGATGACATCTTCGTAGAGGAAATCCCCTATCGCGAAACGCGTCACTACGTCCGCTCCGTCCTCTCCGCCTTGCGCGCTTTCGAGCTTGCGACCAGCGAGGTACCGGTGGACGAGCTGCCGAGCGGCTATGACGAAATGCTCGCGGTCTCGTTGCCGCCCGCCAATCCCTAGTCCGCCAGGCGGTTGACGACGGCGTTTCCGTTCCCCATAGGAGCCATGAGATGTACGCGGAAAACGTTCTGAAAAATGCGCTCCAGGAGCTCGACCAGGCGAGCGCTCCCCCCCTCGACGGAAGGCCGAACATTCTCGGCATTCCGCGACCGGAGCTCGAGCGCTTCGTCGAAGCGGCGGGCGAGAAGCGCTTCAGGGCGACGCAAATCGTCGAGGGGTTTCACGCTCAGCGGCGTACGAGCTTTCATGAGCTCACGAACCTCTCAAAAACGCTACGCGGTGCACTCGAAGACACCTTCGACACCGATCGCCCGCGCGTCGACCAGGTCCAGCGCGGCGACGACGGTACACGCAAATACCGCTTTGTCGCCAAGGACGGCAACGCGTTCGAGGCGGTCTACATCCCGGAAGTCGCGAAGGGCAGCCGCACCAATACCCTCTGTGTCTCGAGTCAAACGGGCTGCGCAGTTGGCTGTCGCTTCTGTTTCACGGCCTCCCTCCGGCGCAACCGCAATCTCTCGGCCGCGGAGATCGTCGGGCAGGTCCTGTCGGTCCGCGACGACGTCGCCGACGCGGGCGAAGCCGCCAAGGTCACGAACCTCGTGTTCATGGGCATGGGCGAGCCACTCCTCAATTTCGACCAGGTCACGCGGGCCATCACGATTCTTCTCGACGAGAAAGGCGCGGCCTTTCCGAGCCGACGGATCACGGTCAGCACCTCCGGCATCGTGCCGCGGATTTACGAGCTAGGGCAGACAGTGCCGACACAGCTCGCGATCTCTTTGAACGCAACCACCGACGAGACGCGAACGCAGGTGATGCCGATCAACAAGAAGTGGGGCCTGGAGCAGCTGATCGCCGCGATGCGGGCCTATCCTCTCAAGCCTCGACGTCGCATCACCGTCGAGTACGTGCTCCTCGGCGACATCAATGACAGCGCGGAAGATGCGCGCCGGTTGATCTCGCTCTTGGACGGGATACCGAGCAAGGTGAATCTCTTGCCACTGAATCCCCACGACCGCACGCCCTACTCGCCTCCGCCCTGGGACCGAGTTCTCGCATTCCAGAAGATCCTCCGAGACGCGGACGTGAACGTGCTCCTTCGTACTCCCCGGGGGCGAGATATCTCCGCGGCCTGCGGCCAGCTCGGGGAGACCGTCTCTCCGTCGTGACCGTCGTCGAGCAGATCCGCGAGGCCGCAGAGCGATTGGGCTTTGCCCGCATGGGGATCTGCTCAGCGGAACGCTTCGAGCGCGGCGCCAATGCTCTGCACGCCTGGCTCGAGGCGGGCCAACATGGGGAAATGGGCTACATGGCCGAGCATCCAGGACGCGCCGAGCCTCGCTCCTTGCATCCGACAGCCAAGAGCGTCCTGGTCGTTGCGTTGGCCTACGGCCGTCCCCAGTCCGAGACGCCGGCGCTTCACGGCCGCGTCGCCGCCTACGCGGCCGGCCGTGACTACCACCTCGTGTTTCGCGAAAAGCTCACGGCCCTCGCCGAAGCGATCGAGGCGATCACCGGAGGTGCCGTGCTGGCACGGGCCTGCGTCGACTCCGCTCCTCTGCTCGAGCGAGAAGCGGCGGAACGCGCGGGCGTCGGCTTCATCGCGAAGTCCACGATGGCGATCGCCCCCGGGCTCGGCAGCTTTGTCTTGCTCGGCGAACTCCTGCTCGATCTCGAGCTTCCGGTGAGTACGCCAGCGCGCACACGCTGCGGCAGCTGCACGCGCTGCCTCGACGCCTGTCCAACGGCGGCCTTCAGCGACCCCTTCGTGCTCGACGCGCGGCGCTGTATCTCCTACCTGACGATCGAATACCGGGGTGTGATCGCGCGAGAGCTGCGGCCACTTCTTGGCAACTGGATCTTCGGTTGTGACGTGTGTCAGACCGTCTGCCCATTCAACGCGTCGAAGAAACCGCGCCCAGTCGCGCCCGAGCTCGAGGGAAATCGGAGCACCCTAAACCTCTGCGCACTGTTGCGGATCGGTTCGGCGGCGCACCGCCGGCTCGTGGCCGACACGCCCCTGCGACGCGCTCCTCGCTGGCAGCTGATGCGCAATGCGGCAGTCGCGCTCGGCAACAGTGACGACCCGTCGGCGATCCCGGACCTCATCGAAGCACTCCGAGACAATCGCTACCCGCTCGTCCGGGGGCACGTGGCTTGGGCCCTCGGGCGCCTGAATGCGCACAAAGCGCTCGAAGTAGCGCTGACGGAAGAATCGGACGACTACGTGCGCGGAGAGATCCGGGATGCGCTCGGTCAGCTGGCGAGCTGAATGCGTTCCAAAGCGTGACCGAGGCCTCGCGCTTCGTTGTTGAACTCGATCGCCACCCCCGCCTTAGACCGGTCAACGTATCGAATCGCGCCGTCCAGGCGGATCACTTCGGCGTATTCGTCGTTGCCCCATGGCATTTCGACCTGAAGCTGGACCTCCTCATCCGCTCGAAGACCCGGCTCCTCTGAGCCGACCCGAACGAGCGCTCCGAGAGATGACAGATTGATGACGTCGGCGGTGGTCTTTCCGGTGGAAGCGGCGAGCTCCCCGCGCCAGTTGACTTCGTAGCGGCGCGCGCGACGCCAGGCACGACGCCCCTCGACGTTGATGTGAAGTGATGGTTTCCAGATCCACCCGACGGGCCTGCGATCCCAAGCGACAAAGACCTCCGTTCGTTGTGCCCCGAGGCCGATGTACATCCCGTCCACCTGTCGAAGGGCGAAAAACCAGCCCATCGCCGGGACCTTTGCTCGCTCGCGGGACTTGAAGGCGCCGAGATAGCCCTTTGAGAGCTCCCCCAAGAGCGACTCCGGGCTCAAGGTGGCGCCGCTGACGAGCTGCAGCCACACCCGACGCTCGTTCGCTCCGAAGCGCGCTTGAACCGGCCAACTCAGGGTCTCCGCATGCCCCTGCTCTCCAACGAGGCTCGTCAGCGCCACCAAAGCCTTGATGACCCGAGCGCTCGCGTGCGACTCGACGTCGAGGCGGGTGAGGTCGTTGACGATGGCGGCTTCAAAGGAAGGACGCGCCTGCGCATCGACCAGCCGGGCACGGTAGGTTTCGCCGATGCCTTCGGCGACGAGCGAGCGAATCCCTTCCGGACCCCGCTCGGAGGCACGCGCGAGGGTGGTGAGCGCGAGGGCTGAGGTCGCGACATGCGGACACACCAAGTGGCGAAGGAGCCCGTAGGCGAACGGATCTCCCCCACCGTTCCGCCTCGCCGGGTCCCACACGACGATCAACGGCGCCTGGGAGCTCGTGCCGCGCTCTTCCTGTTCCTTTGCGGTCCGAATTGACGCGAGCGGCGCACCGATGCCATTGAGCGGCAGTCCGGCGGCGAGCGCGGTCGCTTCGATGTCCTCCCGGAGCGTGAGGTCGTAGGTATCCACCGCGAGGTACGTCATTTCCTAGCTCGTACCCCAAATTTTACCAGCAGGCCCCGACACTCGCCGCAATTTATGCAGCTTACCAGTCGAAGTCGACGACCACGGGCGCGTGATCCGAGGGCTGCTTGCCCTTTCGCTCGTCCCGGTCGATCCATGCGCTCATGCTCGTCTCGTCGACGGATGCCGTGGCGAGTACCAGATCGATACGGAGCCCGTCCCCTTTTGGAAAGGCGAGCTGTCGGTAATCCCACCACGAAAACACACCCCCGTCCGGGTTGTGTTTGCGAAACGTATCTTCAAAACCCCAATCGACGAGCTGCTCGAAGAAGCGTCGCGCGTCCGGGTGGCAAAGTACTGAGTTTCGCCATGCTTCAGGCTTCGCGACGTCGTCGTCATCGGGGGCGATATTGAAATCGCCGCACAAGACGATCGGCTCGTTCGGGTCAAAGGCCCCTTTCAGGTAGTCGAAGAACCGCTCGAACCAGGCGAGCTTGTAGTTCCACTTCTCGCTGCCGACGGTCGATCCGTTTGGGACGTAGACATCGATCACCCGCAATCCCTCGACGACGGCGGACAGCACGCGCGCCTGCGCCTCTTCTCCCTCCCCTGGGATCCCGCTGACCACGTCTTCGGGCGTCGCCTTCGTCACGATCGCAACGCCGTTGTAGGTCTTCTGGCCATGGACGACGGCGCGATAGCCGCGCTCCTCGAAGGCAGCGAAAGGGAATTTCTCCGTGACGACCTTCAGCTCTTGAAGGCAAAGCACGTCTGGCTGGTGCGTTTCGACCCACTTTAGGGCGCGCTCTTCCCGCGCTTTGATCGAATTGACGTTCCAGCTGACGATTCTCATCGTTGCGCGAGCTCGTGATACAGGTGGATCGCCGACGCAGTGGTTCCTCGCAGATCAACCAGGGATACGCTCTCGTCGATTCCATGCGCATTGGTGTGCGGGTCTTCGATCCCCAGGAGCAACGCTGGGCCTCCTCCCATCGCGTCACACAGCGATTGAACGATCGGGATGGAGCCCCCGCCGCCCATCACCATCGCAGGCCGCCCGTAGCCGGCTTCGAGGGCGCGAAGCGCCGCCTGAAATGCCGGATGATCAGTGGCGGTGTACCAAGGGTTCGCGTCCGAATCGGCGGTGAGCGCGAGCTTCAGTCCCCAGGGACAAACACTTTCCAGGTGTTTCATCAGCGCCGCGCGGACAGTTTCAGGCTCCTGTTCAGGCACGAGCCTGACACTGATGCGAGCCCAGGCTTCGTGCGTAACGATATTGCGCGCGTCTTTGCGTGATGACGCTTGAATCGCGGTGACGGTCAGAGACGGCTGGCGCCAATTGACCGCGTAGGGATTCCCACCGCCGAGAAGCTCGATACCTTCGAGTAGACCGCTCTGCTGTTTGAATGTCTCGACATCCACCGGAAGCGCCTCGATCGACTCCCGCTCTTCGTCACTCAGTGGCCGAACCGAGTCATAGACGCCAGGCAAGGTGATCCGCCCCGCGTCATCGACGAGACTCGCGATCATCTTGGCGAGGCCGATCGCCGGGTCCGGCAGAGGTCCTCCCCACAATCCGCTGTGCACGGGCCCGCGCAGCGCGCTGACGAGAACGTCGACCGCGACCATTCCGCGGAGCGAATTGGTCAGCGAGGGTACCCCGGTGTCGACATTCACCGTGTCGCAGACAACGAGCACGTCCGCGCCGAGGCGATCGCGGTGCGTATCGAGAAAGCGATCGAGGTTCGCTGAGCCCACCTCTTCTTCGCCCTCGATCAAAAACTTCACGTTGACGGGCAAACCGCCGGCGGCCTTCCATGCATCCACCGCAGCGACGTGCACCGCGATTCCCGCCTTGTCATCGCCGGTACCACGGCCGTAGAGGCGTTCGTTGCGCACCACGGGCTCGAAAGGAGGGCTCGTCCACTCTTCTTCCGGGCCGCTCGGCTGCACGTCGTGATGTGCATAGAGAAGCAGCGTCGGCGCATCGGCGCTCACCGCGTCCGCCTCCGCGAGCACGTAGGGGTGCGCGCCGTCGAGCTCGAGGATCTCCGCCCGATCGAATCCCCGGGCCAGGAGCAAGTCTCGGGTGGCAGCGGCGCTGCGCTGCATGTGAACGGGGTCGAAGCCCTCGAACGAGACACTCGGAATTCGGCACAGGGCCTTCAGATCTTCGAGGTATTGGTCGTCATGGGCGCGATAGTGGGCGATAGCTGCGTTCAAACTCATGGCGCCTAGATACGAACGATCGACCCGCTCGAGCAAGGCCCGTCGGCTTTGGCGCTTTTCCTCTTTCGTTACCCCGAGAATGTGTGGTGTATACTCTACGCGCCATGGCCGATTCCAAACCTCCCGTCAGCGATTCCGCGCCCCGCTCGCGCCAAACGACGATCCTGAACGACCGTTCGCAGATCCAACTGCAACGCTGCAAACTCGTGCATGTCTCTGGTCCCAAGGCGGGCAAAGAGCACGAGCTCTCCCGCCGTCGCGTCACTGTCGGATCCGCGAACGAGTGTGACATTGTGGTCCCAGATGCGACCGTATCTGGAGAGCATTTCGTGATCGTTCGCGACGACCAGAGCTACCTGCTCCAGGATCTCGGCAGCACGAATGGCACTTTTCTCGACAACTCGCGCATCAAGGAAGCCTACCTTCGCCCCGGCGCGGTGCTGCGCGCGGGTGACGCCTTCTTTCGCTTCGAGCCGGTCTACGAACGCATCGAGCTCGTTCCGTCGGAGAGCAATGAGTTTGGCGGCCTGCTCGGAACCTCCTACCGCATGCGAGAAATCTTCACCGTGCTCGGGAAGGTGGCTCCGACCGAGGCGACGATCTTGCTGCAGGGCGAGACCGGGACGGGTAAAGGCGCCACCACCCGGGCCATTCACAAACAAAGCAAGCGCTCGAGCGGACCGTTTGTGGTCTTCGACTGCGGCGCTGTTGCGCCCAACCTGGTCGAGAGCGAGCTTTTTGGTCACGAGCGCGGCGCGTTCACCGGTGCCGTCCAGCAACGGCGTGGCGCCCTCGAACAGGCACAGGGGGGCACGCTCTTCATCGATGAGCTCGCCGAGCTCGCTCTCGAGCTCCAGCCGAAGCTCCTTCGAGCGCTGGAGGAGCGCGAGTTCAGTCGAGTCGGCAGCCACAAGCCACTGAAAGTCGACTGCCGCATCATTGCAGCCTCCCAGCGCGATCTTTGGGACGAGGTGAGCGCCGGCCGATTCCGCGAGGACCTCTATTTCCGCCTCGCGGTGGTGACCGTTCCTCTCCCATCACTTCGAGAGCGACAAGAAGACATCCCGATGCTGGTGGACAAGTTTCTGAGCGAGCTCAACAAGGAGGGCTACGAGACCTTCGATGCGCTCGATCAAGACCTCCAGCGAAAGCTCATCTCCCACGACTGGCCGGGCAACCTGCGTGAGCTGCGCAATACGGTCGAGAGGATCGCCTTGATGGAAGGCGCTGACCCTTTCATCCGCAGGCCGCGCTCCAACGATTCGGAGTCCGCGAGCCAAAAGGCGGTGAATGATGGTGACCTCCTACCGGCGGACTATTCTCTGCGGTTCAAAGACGCAAAGGAGCAGCTCGTCAACGCTTTTGAGCACGAGTATCTGACCCGTCTCCTCGACCGCACGGGGAGCAACATCGCCAAAGCCGCGCGAGAAGCGGGGATCGACCGCAAGTACCTCTACACCCTCCTCGCGAAGCACAACCTCACCAGTAACGACAACTAGTGTAGCGATGAGCTTCCCCCGCTACATCGCGATCGAAGGGCCCATCGGGGTCGGCAAGACCACGCTGACGCGAATGCTCGCGGAGCGGCTCGGTGCGCGAGCGGTCTTCGAGGAGTTCTCCGATAACCCGTTCCTTCGCGAGTTCTATGCCGATCGCGAGCGCGTAGCCTTTCAGACTCAGACCTATTTTCTCGTGGCTCGCTACAAGCAGCAGGAGAGCCTTCGCCAGCATGATCTCTTCGCCCGCGGCATCGTCAGCGACTACCTGTTCGCGAAGGACCGGATCTTCGCCTACCTCAACTTGAATGAGGAGGAGCTGTCGCTCTACGAGCGAATCTACGAGCTGCTGCGTCCACGATTGGTCAAACCGGACCTCGTGGTCTACCTGCAGGCCCGTCCGGAGGTCCTCATGAAGCGTATCAAGCTCCGGGGGCGCGACATGGAGTCACCGATCGACAGTCACTACCTCGAACGGCTGATGCGCGCCTACAATCAGTTCTTCTTTCACTACGAAGAAACCCCTCTCTTGGTCATCGAAACCAGCGACATCGACTTCAAGAACGAATCGAGCCAATTCGAATCGGTGGTCGACCAGATCCGCAAGGCCAAGGCCGGCACGCGCTACTTCGTGCCTCAGACCTAGCGAACGCATCGTCCGCACACCTGTCGGTCGTGCTGCTCACCGCCTCGTCGACTCAAGGCGACGCCTAGAACCGTTCGAGCACTTCTTCCGTGAAGGGCGAGCCGCCCCCGACAACGATTCGGAGTCGCTCCCGAAGACGCTCCCCGTCGAGCGGGAGATCGAGAAGCGCGGCGACCCCGAGATCCATCAGCGCGGCTATCGTCGGCACGTCGTAGAGAGCGCATAGCACCACCAGCTCCGCTGCCGGATAGCGGCGGCGGAGCTCGCTCACGCGAGCTGCGACACCGCGTACTCCGTCTAGGGCGACCAGCAGGACGTCCGGCGGCGCTACTGCATTCGGTTTGAGAACCGACAGTCCGACCTCGCGAAGGGCTCGCTCGAGCGTCGCGGCGAGAATGTCGTGGGGTGCGAGTGCGAGGCCCGTTCGAAGGGCCTTTGGAGCGAGCTCGGAACGGATGGCTTCGCGCCGACGTGCACAGCGGGCGAGGGTCGTCTGGCAGCTCGACAGAAGGCGCTCCACGTCAAACGGTTTCTCGATGTATCCGTCTACCCCGAGATCGAGGGACGCACGCGCGCTCTCCAGCGTGCCGTAGCCGGTGATCACGAGGATCCCAACCGCGGCATCCAACGAGCGGGCGCGGGCGATGAACTGCAGTCCGTTCATGCCCGGCAGATTCTTGTCGACGCACAAGAGATCCACCTGCGAGCGCTCGAGCACGCCTACCGCTTCTTCGGCGTCTTCGCAGGTCAAAACGCGATTCGCCACTTCGCGCAACGCGAGGGACAGCGTCGCTCGAACGATCTCGTCGTCGTCCACGACGAGAATCGTTCCCGATCGGTGCGACATCGCCAGTGGGGGAGCCACGTGATCTCCTAGACGAATTCTTCGATCGTTTGGCCGATCGCGTCGAGGACCTCGGAGCCAATGAACGGCTTGCGAAGGCACCGCGTTTTTGCGGCTCCAGCGACCATGCATTCGACCCACTCGTCGAGGTATGCGCTCATCAAGACGACTGGGAAATCGGGACGGAGCTCTCTGATCTGTTGAATCAGCTCCACCCCGCTCTCGCGGCCCAACCGATAGTCGATCACAGCCGCGTCAGCCCGGCGCTCCAGAACCGCTTCGAGCGCTTCGCCAGGCTCTTGGGCCCGCACCGTGTTGAACCCCTGCTTGTCGAGAAAGGAGCCGAGGTTGAACAGTAGATTGTCGTCGTCGTCGACAATCAGTATCCGCAACCCACGCTTTGCCGCCGCCGCCACGCTAGACATGCTGAGTCCCCTCCTCCTGTTTTCTAATGTAACCGAGGGGATCATGAAGGGCACGCCGGATGTGCGAAAAGACGCACACCACACATGCCCACACGACGACGGGTCAGCCTACACTGCGCTTGCGTGCCGCGTATGCCCGGATGTCACTGATTGGTTTGGCGAAGTAGAAGCCCTGCCCTGTTTGGTAGCCGATTTCGGACAAGATTTGCTTCTGTGTCTCGGTCTCGACACCCTCCGCCACCAAATCGAGCCCGAGAGTAGAAGCGAGGTGGGCAATGGTGCGAACGATCTCCAGCTCGTAGCCCCCTTCTTCCAGTAGGTGCACGAAGGAGCGGTCCACCTTGATGACGTCAACCGGAAATCGGTGGAGATAGGACAGCGAGGAGTAGCCGGTGCCAAAATCATCGATGGCGAGGCGTATATTCAAGCGCTTGAGCGCTAGGAGCATTTCGCGCGCAAACTCCGGATCCTCCATGATCACGCTCTCGGTGATTTCGAGCAGCAGGTGTTCTGGGTTGAGGCCGCTCTGGCGCAGAATCGCATCGACTTCGTCGGCAAAGTCCGGCTGGGTGAACTGTCGTCCGGAGATGTTCACGCTCAGTCGAAGATCCCCATGCCCTTCCCGTTGCGCTTCCTTGACGTGTGCGCAGGCTTCGCCCATGACCCAGCGCCCAATGGGGATGATCAGGCCGGTCTCCTCGGCGAGGGGAATGAAGCGATCGGGAAGATTGTCCGGGTCCCCACCAGCCCGATCCCAACGCAGGAGCGCTTCGCAGCCCACGAGCTCGCCGCCCTCGAGCTGGACGATCGGCTGATACTGAAGGCTGAACTCATCTTTTTCCACCGCACGGCGTAGGTCCGTCTCGAGCCGCAGCAGCTCCACCGCCCGATGATGCATGGCCTGGTCGAAAACCTGATAGCACGCCTTCCCCGCGGCCTTCGCTCGATACATGGCGATGTCCGCATCCCGTAGCATCTCCTCGGCGTGCAGATAGCGGGGGTGATAGAGCGCGATCCCAATGCTCACCGTCGAATAGACCTCGTGGCCGCTGAGCTCGAAGGGCTTCGACAGCATGGCCTGCACCCGCTCTGCGACGCGCGTGGCATCCGTCTCGTCCACCAGCTCGTCGATGAGGATTACAAACTCGTCCCCCCCGAGACGCGCCACCGTGTCGGTTTCTCGCACACAGGACTTCATGCGCTCTGATGCTTCGAGCAAGAGGTCATCGCCGGCGAAATGGCCCAGGCTGTCGTTGATGGTCTTGAAGCGATCCATGTCGAGGAACAGCACGGCAAAGTTCTGTCCGCGGCGTCGAGCGCGAGCCATGGCGCGGGTGAGTCGGTCGTTGACGAGCGTGCGGTTGGACAGTCCGGTGAGACTGTCATGCCTCGCGTCGTAGGCGAGCTGCGCCTCGAACTCCTTTTGAACACTGATATCCGTCAGCGAACCTGCGATTCGTGTCGGGTTGCCCTCGCCATCGCGCACCGCCATACCGCGAGCGAGCACCCATTTGTTGTTTCCCTCGGGGGTCGTGATGCGAAACTCAGAACGAAATTGGGACGATTCGCCACTCAGATGCGAATCGAGGGCCGCACGGGTTTGAGCGACGTCGTCCACATGAATCAATGACACCCAGCGTTCGAGATCCATGCGGTAGTCGTCATCCGCATAGCCAACGATCTCGAGCCAACGCTCACTGGCATAGAAATGGTCATTCACGATGTCCCAGTCCCAGAGGCCGTCATTGGACCCCATGGCTGCAAGCGCGTAGCGCTGCTCGCTCTGCAGCACCTTCGCCAGGAGCGCCTCCTGCTCGCGGCGAAGCCGCGAGCGGTCCACGGCGGTGCGTATTCGGTGCAATAGGATTTGAACGTCGTCGAAGGGCTTCAGCAGGTAATCGCTCGCTCCGATCTGAACCGCCTCGAGGGCGGAATCGAGGGAGGCGTGGCCGGTCATCACGATGACTTCGAGCTTGTCCTGTTGCGACAAGAGCTCGGCGGCGAGCTGTGTTCCGTCGCCATCCGGGAGGACCTTGTCCACGAGCGCAACGTAGACCTCGCTCCAATCCGGCGCCTCTGCCGCTTCGCGATAGGAGCGATAGGAAATCACCTCGAGGTTCTGCTCCGAGAGGACTCCCTTTATGAGCTCGTGAACGACCTCCTCATCGTCCACGACGACCAGCTTGCGCACGAACACCTCACTCCAAGCGCTCCGCTCATCTTAGCCGCGCACCGCATCGACTACCTGCCATTTTTGGATTCGCCAGCGACGTTAACACGACGCGTCACGCACAACGGAAGGCGCAGCTCGAAGCGTGTGCCCTTTGAGGAGGACTCCCACTGCACGTCGCCCCCGTGGGTTTCGGTGAACACGTGGACCTGGGAGAGCCCGAGACCCGCACCCCGGGCCTTCGTAGTGAAGAAAATGTCGAACATGCGCTCCCGGGCGTCGATGCTGAGGCCGGGGCCGTCGTCTCGGACCCAGACGACGAGCCAAGGGGACTCCAAGCGCGTTCCGATTTCGATCGCCTTGTCCCGAGAGTTCTGTGGAAAGGCTTCTATTGCGTTCACAACGAGGTTCGTCACCGCGTTCTCTAGGCCGACCGGATCGAGCTCCATCGGAGGCGTTTCGTCAGTGAGCTCGTGCAGTGCGATGCCATTCGCCCGCGCGCGAGGCCGCAAGGATTCGACGACGCCATGAATGACCGCCGACACTTGAACCTGATCCCGAGCGGCTGCGTCGGGTCGGGCGAGCTCCATGAACCGGTCCACCCGATCACGGAGGCGCCCCACGTCACTGCCGAGTAGCTCGAGGAAACGGCGCAGGCCTTGCGTCTGCTCAGGGTCGAGAGGCAACGCTGCGATTTCGTCCTCCGCATTGGCGACGGCGAACTGCATGCTCGTCAATGGATTCTTGAGCTCGTGGGCCATCCCCGCGACGAGCTTCGTCACCGACGCGAGCTTTTCCGTGCGCAACAGTCGCCCCTGCGTCTCCTCCAAAGCGTGCAGCGCACGCTCGAGCTCTTCGCTGCGTTCGCGTACGGCAATCGAGCTCGCGAGATGGTCAACGACCATGCGAAAATGACGCATGTCCACATCGTCAAAGCGTTTGCCCTCTCGTATCAGGAGGGCGATTCCCCAGACCTGCTGTTCTATTCGGATGGGTAGACACAGCCCGACTGGGTCCCTGTGGGCGAGGTCGAAATCACGGAGGTCCTCGAGGGCGGTGACCTCACCGCTTTCGATACACTGCACCACGTAGTGTGGCCACTCCTCGCCGGGCACGTATTCCTTTGCCTCACCCGCGCGCAGCTCGAGAGCTTCGCCCAGGCGGGCGTAGAGCGCCATTCCGTCGAGCTGCAGGGTATGCAGCGCATGGCGTCTAAAGCTCTGAAACAGCTGGGTCGAATCACGCGTTGCGTTGAGCTGACGCAGAAGCTCTTCCACTTGGCCGGCGAGCTCGCGATTGCGGCGTCGGCTCATGAGGAGCTCACGCTGCGCGACGGCACGACGCAGGGAAACTTCTACCGCGTCGAGGTCGAAGGGCTTCTCGAGGAAATCGAAGGCGTCCAGACGGACCGCGCGAGTCAGCTTGGACTTATCCGCATAGGCGGTCATCAACACAACCGGGACATCGGAATCTAGCTCGGTCATGCGCTCGAGCGCGTCGAGGCCAGTGATTCCCGGAAGCACGACATCGCAAAAGACGACGTCTATGCCACCGCTTTCAAAACGCTCGACTGCGGTCTCGGCGTCTTCAGCGATTTCGACCTCGAATCCGCGAGCCGCGACGAGAGTCTGCAGCATTCGACATACTGATCGTTCGTCGTCGACGATCAGAATCCGCGAGCTCACGTATTCCCTTTCAAGAGCGAAGTGCAGCGCAGAGCGACCGCCCCTTGCCGCGCAAGCAGATCGATCAGCTGATGGTCCACGTCCGCCCAGCCCTTCTTCTGCGGCAGCATCCGATAGACCACGACCGCACCGACGAGCTCCTCACCCACCCAAAGCGGAACGCAGGCGGACACGCCCGCCTCTTGCGCTTCCTTCTCGAGCCGATCGCCCTCGCCTGCGAGAAAAGGCTCGCGACGCCGGGCGAGCTTGCCGAGGGCGTCTCGTTCGAGGTCGATCGGCTGGATGGCCGCCCCATCGAAACCCGAGAGTGCGATGCATTTCATCGACCGTTCATCTCGCCTCTCATAAACCGCGACCTGGTCGGCGCCGATGAGATTGGTGGCGATCTCTTTGATGGTCGCAACGAGCTCATCGCGGTCGAGTGTTCCACCTAGCCGGTACCCGGCGATGTAGAGCGTCGCGAGGTCGTTGTGTTGTTGCTCAACGATCGCAAAGTCTTCCGCGAAGCGCGCGGACTCGCGTTGAATGGAGTCGAGCTCGCGCTGTAGCGTGCGCTGCGATTCTTCTTGGCGACTCAGTCGCCCCCGCAATTCGTCGACCTCCCGGTGGAGCCGCTCCTTCTCCTCCTCCGTGCTACGCACGAGAAGACGCAAGCGCTCCGTCTCCTTGAGAAGCGACTCTACGTAGCGACGCGTATCCTCTTGGATCTTCCGGACGAATTCTTCGGGTTCTTTGCTGTTACTCAAAGGAGCTCCTGAACGAGAGGAGTGTAGCAAGCGCGGCTGCCTGTTTCACGCGAGGGTCGGGCGAGCGCGGCGCAGACGCAGGACGCGGACGAGAGAGTAGAGGTTGAGCAGTGCGATCGCTGCAAGCACACCGGTCGCCCACAACACGGGACCTTTGCCCTCACCTGGCGCCACGCCGACTTGAAGGATGCGTTCCGCTGGACGCCGCTCCTGAAAATAGCGTCTTCGATATTCCTTCAGCAGGGGGTCGTAGCTGCGGTCGCGTTTCGGGTCGACGACTCGGCCGGCGACCCGCACAAAGGTCGTGAATTCGGTCCCCCGCTCGGGCGGAACCTCGATGAAGACCCCGCGCGATCCACTGAGCTCGAAGTAGTGGAGCTCCTCGCGACCGAGGCCGATACCTCGAACGAGCTTTTGCACCAGCCCACGATGCATGGTCACGCCTTCGAGCTCGACGTATTGATTGTGAACCAGGTCATCGTGCTCGACGGCGACCACATCGCCGACCCGCAGGGGTTCACGCGGCGCGGCAAAGGCGTAGGCGATCCAATCGGAGTAGCCGGCGAGGTACCACAAGGCCACCGCAAAGAATGCGAGGGCGGTCAGAAGCTGCCCGAGCGTGCGACGCTTGCGCCGGTCATACTCCCGAACCAAGGCCTCGAGACCCGTTTGCCCCGCGTCTTCTTCGAAGAGCTCCTCGACGTCTTCGAGACCGGTTGATTGCTGTGCCTCGTCGAAGTAGTCGAAATCTCGCATCGAAGGCGGTTCTTCAGCCACGACTCACCTCCCGAACTCTACTACCCTAGTCGAAGCCGTCTCGAAGACACAAAAAAAGCCCGCGGACCGATGAGGACCACGGGCTCTCTTGCGTTTCAACGGACCGCTTCGCTCAGAGGCTGAAGATGGTCTTGAACTCCTGCTCGACCGCCTCTTCGTCGCAGTTCTGTGCCACGGCGAGCTCCTTGATGAGGAGCGCGCGAGCGGTGTCGAGGAGCTTCAGCTCACAAAAGGACAGATCCTTGTCCGTCTTGAGCAAATAGAGATCGCGGAGAACCTCGGCGACCTCGAAGACCGATCCGGTTTTGATCTTCTCCATGTACTCGCGGTAGCGCCGGTTCCAGGTCGTGGTGTCCACGCTCAGACCCTTTTCCTTGAGGATCCGGAACACCTTCGTGACCTTGTCCTTGCCGATCACCTCGCGCAACCCGACCTGCCGGACGTTGTTCGTCGGGATCATGATCTTCATGCCGTTCTCGAGGATGCGGAGAATATAAAAGGTCTGCGTCATGCCCGAGATTTCACGGTTCTCGATCGCGGTGACTTCACCGACGCCATGAGCGGGGTAGACGGCCTTGTCTCCGACCTTGAAGGTCATGAGCTCGTGTTGGTGCTGCTGATTCTGCATCTCTAGTTCATCCTCCTGGGGACCTTGCATGAGAAGCCACGCCCGAAACGGCCTGGATTGAGGCAAACTGCGCCCCATCTCAGCAGGTGCCATCGGATAAGGTCGGCGCAGTTAACCCGATGTTGCGTAAATCGTCAACCAAAATTGATGTTCTTGACGAACAGCTGCCACATTCGCCGGGAATTCCCCCCCCTTGTTCGTGGTTTGTTGAATGCTCATCAAGTCGACCGCCAAAAAGTTCGTTCTACGAAACGGGTCTGACAGCTCTCAACGGCTTGACAGGACGTGTTCGGGGGTTAAAGGTACCGCGCGGTCGACCGACCGGTAGGTCGATGACTTGGAGTCAGGGGATGAGCGCCATCGAGAGTAGCGAACAGGACTCGCGGGAGCGAATTCTTCACGCGGCGCGGAGCCGCTTCGCGCGCGAAGGTGCCAGTGCCTCCATCCGTGAGATCGCAGCCGATGCGGCCGTGGCGAAGCCGATGGTGTTCTACTACTTTCGCAACAAGGACGAGTTGTTCCGAGCGGTGGTCGAGGACAGCGTTCGGGTGTTGAATGGCTACTACCATCGCTCGCTGCACCAAAGCGCGAGCGCCCACGATGCCCTCGTCCAGCTGGCCCAAAGCCACCTCGATGTCGCCGAGCAGGCGACTGGGCACCTGCGTTTTCTGGCGCGTTGTGTCTTGACCACCGGCTCCGAGCACGGCGAGGCGCTGCGACGGGAGCACCTCGACGTCATCGACGCGCTCCTCGACCGAATGCGCGCGGAGGGGATCGAAATCCAGGAGCTCGAAGCCGCTCGCCAGCTTATCCGAGGCGTGCTGTCGACCTACTACATGGACGTCGTCTCCGGTACGCCGCTGTCGACCACCTCGCCTGTCACGATCGCAAACATGATCTGGTGCGCCCTCGCCGGGCCCGCGGAGCCTACCCCATGAGAACTCGAATCGTTTTGCCGCTCATGATTGTCGCGACCGCATGCGCAAAGCCGGGGCCCACTGAAAAGAAAGAGCGCCCCGCCAAGCGGGTCGAGGTGGAAATTGTGCGCGCACGATCGCTCACGGACGTGCTGTCCTTGCCGGCGACGATCGAAGCGCGCGAAGCAACCACCCTCGCCACCGGACGCGCAGGCCGCGTCGACGGACTGAGCGCCGATGAGGGCGACCAGGTTCGAAGGGGCCAATCCCTCATCCGAATCAATGCGGCGGCTGCTTACGCGGAGCTGAAGCAGGCGGAGGCGGCGCACAAGAGCGCGAAGGCGACCTTTGAGCGAACGGAGAGTCTTTCCAATCGGAAGCTCGCCAGTGACTCCCAGCTCGAATCCGCGCAAGCGGCACTCGCCCAGGCGGAAGCGGTCCTCGAGCTCGCCCGCGCCAACCTCAGCTATGCCGTCCTTCGTGCGCCCCATGGTGGCTACGTGACCGAGCGGTCCATCTCCGTCGGAGAGTACGCATCCCCCGGCGTGCCACTGATGGAGCTCGTTAACATCGATACGGTGAAGGTGATCGCGAAGGTGCCAGAGCGTGACGTCGATAGCATCGAGGCCGGCGCCGAAGCCGTCTTCACCGTCGACGCCCTCGGCACCCAGTCCTTTTCGGGCAAGGTGACGCGGGTCGGCGTGATCGCCGACCCCGCCGCGAGAACCTTCGAGGTAGAGGTCCGGGTGAAGAATTCAGACCATCGCTTGAAACCGGGAATGCTCGCCCGGCTCGAGATCCCCCGACGCTCCCTCACGAACGTGCCCGTCATCCGCCGAGACGCGGTGGTGGAAGACCTCGACGGCCCCACCGTCTTCGTCGCACGCGATGGCAAAGCGGCCCGCGTGAAGGTCCAGCTCGGTCCCGTGAGCGGCGACCAGGTTGCTGTCTCCGAGGGCCTCGAGCCCGGGACGCCCCTGATAGTCGTTGGCCAACGCATGCTGGTCGAAGGTGAGCCGATCAAGATTGTCGGCGAGAGCGTGGAGACCGCGAAGCTGCCCGATACGACCGAACCCGCCGCCGATGGGCTCGGGACGGAGAACTAGCGATGCGCATCACCGAGCATTCCGTACGACACAATGTCACGACGTACGTCCTGATCGTGATCTTCGTGCTCGGCGGAATCATGGCCTATCGGTCGCTGCCCCGAGAGGCGGCACCGGAGATCGAAATCCCGGTGATCGTCGTCTCTACGCCCTACGTGGGCGTCGCACCCGAGGATATCGAGTCGCTCGTCACGAACATCATCGAGCGCGAAGTTTCTGAAATCGCCGAGATCAAGAAGCTCGCCTCGACGAGCGCCGAAGGGGTGTCGATCGTCACCGCCGAGTTCGACACGGACACGAACCTCGACGAGGCGCTGGCAAAGATCCGCGAGAAGGTCGACCTCGCGAAGGCAGACCTTCCGCAGGACGCGGAGGAGCCGATCGTCCAGGAGATCTCCACCACCGATTTCCCGATGATGATCGTCAACGTCACCGGCCCTTACTCACAGCTGGCGCTCAAGCGCGTTGCCGAGGACCTCGAAGATGAAATCGAGAACCTCACGGGAGTGCTCGAAGTCAAGGTCGCCGGCGGGATCGAGCGCGAGTTCCAGGTTCAGGTCGACCTCGCGCGTTTGAACCACTACGCCCTCACGCTCAACGACGTGGTCGCGGCGATTCAAAGCGAGAACGTCAACGTTCCGGGCGGCGACGTAGACGTCGGTGACGCGAAGTTCCTGGTCCGCGTCCCAGGGGAGTACGAAACCGCCAAGCAGATCGCCAACAGCGTCGTGCGCGTCCGCTTAGGCGTTCCGATCTATATCCGAGACGTCGCGGAAGTCCGGGACACCTTCAAGGAGCGGCAGACCTTCTCGCGTCTCGACGGCCGCTCGAACGTCTCCTTGACCATCACGAAACGCGCCGGCGCGAACATCATCGAGATGGCCGAGGGCATTCGCCGGGTCATCGCGGAGATGGAAGACGCGTTTCCGGCGAACACCGAGATCGTCATTCTCTCCGACGAATCCGAGAACATTCGCGACATGGTCAAGGAGCTAGAGAACAACATGATCACCGGATTGCTGTTGGTGATCGCGGTGATCATGTTCGCGATGGGCTTTCGCAACAGCATTCTCGTCGGCTTGGCCATCCCTCTCTCGATGATGATCACGTTCTTGGTGCTCCAGCTCTTTGGCATCACGCTCAACATGATCGTCTTGTTTTCTCTGATCCTCGCCCTGGGCATGCTCGTCGATAACGGGATCGTGATCGTCGAGAACATCTATCGCCACGCGTCGATGGGCAAAACGATTCGCGAAGCCGCGCTCGAAGGGACTGCTGAGGTCGCTTGGCCCGTGACCACCTCAACGTTCACCACCGTTGCCGCCTTTCTGCCGCTGATGTTTTGGCCCGGGGTGATCGGCGAGTTCATGGGTTATCTGCCCAAGACTTTGATCATCACGCTTCTCGCGTCGCTGCTCGTGGCGCTCGTGATCACGCCCGTGCTGTGCGCTGCCTTCCTGCGGGTTAAGGGGACCGGAAGCGTCCTGAGCGACGATCCAGAGAGCCAACCAGAAGCCGACACTTCGACGCTGGCCGGCAAGGTCATGGCGAGCTACGAACGCATCCTCCGCGGCGCGATCGCCCATCGCGCGATCACCGTAGGCATCGGCTTGGTGGTCTTCGTCGTCACCTTCGTCCTCTACGGGATGAGCGGTCTCGGCGTGGAATTCTTTCCGGAAACGCCTCCGGAACGAATCATCATCAGCGTCGACGCTGGCGACGGGACCCGAGTCGAGCTCACAAACCGCGTTGCTCTCGCGATCGAAGCGCGGATCAAGGGCAACCCGAATATCGAGCACTACGTGGCTACCGTAGGTACGAGCGGCGGAGGAGGAGGAGGCTTCAGCGTTGGCGGTGGTAACACCCCTCATCGAGCTCAGGTGACCATCGACTTCGTAGAGCAAGAGCTGCAAACCGCTCCCATCAACGACGTGATCGAAGGTATTCGCGAGCGCATCGCCGACATTCCGGGCGCGCGCATCGAGATCAGCAAACAACAAAACGGTCCGCCCACCGGCGCTCCCGTCAACATCGAGCTCCGGGGCGATGACCTGCGCGGTCTCGAGCGGCTAACCGAAGAGGTCAAAGCCATCGTCGAGTCGGTGGACGGCGTCGTCGACCTAAAGGATGACTTCGCGAGCGGACGGCCCGAAGTGCGGATCGAGGTCGATCGGGAAAAGGCGGGCCTCGTCAAGGCGAGCACCCGGCAGATTGGTGACGTCGTGCGTACGGCGATCAACGGAACTGAAGCGAGCAAGATCCGCGACGGCGAGGATGAATACGACATTCGGGTTCGCTTGAAGGAAGGTGACCGCCGAAGCCTCAAGGACCTCGAGACCCTGCGGATTCGCGTCAACGACCCTGATCGAATCGCCGAAGCCAATCTGGTGCCGATAGGCGAGATCGCGCGCCTGGTCCCGAGCGGTGGCACCGGCTCGATCCGCCACAAGGAAAAGGAGCGCGTCGTCACGATCAGCGCGAACACGGAAGGTCGACTCGCCAACGAGGTCGTCGCCGAACTGCGGGAGACGCTCGCGAGCTACCCCATGCCCGAGGGATTCAGCTACGCGTTCACTGGCGAGCAGGAAGACCAGGCTGAGTCGCAGGCGTTCCTCGGCGGCGCGTTTCTCCTGGCCCTCTTCCTCATCGCTCTGATCCTCGTCACTCAGTTCAACTCGGTTTTCTTGCCTGCGATCATCATGCTAGCGGTGATCCTCTCCTTGGTTGGGGTCTTCTGGGGACAAATGATAATTCAGCTCCCCTTCGGAATCATCATGACGGGACTGGGTGTGATCTCCCTCGCCGGCGTCGTCGTGAACAACGCGATCGTCCTCGTGGATTACATTCAGCAGCTCCGAGACCGAGGATTGCCGCGCGACGAGGCTCTCATTCGCGCAGGCCTGATCCGTTTGCGCCCGGTGCTTCTCACGGCGATCACGACTGTGCTCGGTCTCGTTCCGATGGCGCTCAAGATTTCGATCGATTTTTCGACACTGAGCGTTCAGGAAGGTGGATCGAGCTCGGCCTTTTGGTTTCCGATGGCGATCGCAGTGATTTTCGGTCTCGCCATCGCCACGGTGCTGACACTCGTGGTCGTGCCCACGCTCTACTCGCTGTTTGACGACTTCGAGGGCTTCCTCAAGCGCATTTTTGGCGGGAAGTCCGAGAAAGAGGAATCGCTCGCTGGCGCCGGAGAGCCCAGCCCAGCCGCGCGCGCGCCGAACATCTGACGCCGCGCCGAGGACGTTATGATTAGCATCGCTGCCTTGGTGGTCGGCACCACCGCCGCGCCTGCGGACTACATCGCTTCGCTCGAGAACGCCCCCGAGCTCACCCTCGAGCGAGCACAGAAGCTAGCCCTGAGCGAAAACTTCGACTTTCGGATCGCGCGCGAGCAGATGCAGCGGGCGGCGTATCTGAGCGAGCAGGCGTTTGCGTTCGTGCTCCCCACAGTGAATGCGAACTACAATCTCATTCGGAACAACCAGGAGATTCAGCTCCAGATCCCCGGGGCGCCGGAGCCGGTCACGATTCAGAATCTCTGGCAGCAAAACGCCGCGGTCACCTTCAACTGGACCGTCTTGAACGGACGCAGCGTTCCTTTGATTTTGAACGCCTACGACATCGAAGAGCAATCGGTCTTGGTTTTCGAGAACCAGCGGGAGACGTTGAGCTACAACGTCGCCCTGGCCTTCTACAACGCCATCACCGCCGGCGATGAGGTTGACATTCAGGAGCGCGCCCTGGAGCTCGCGAAGAGCAACTTCGAGCTCGCTTCAGCGCGAGCCGAGCTCGGAAGCGCGACGCCCGTCGACAGTCTGCGGGCGGAGGTGGCGGTCGCGACGGCGGAGCAGGATCTCCTTCAGGCTCAGATCCGAAAGCAGCTTGCGGACCGAGCGCTCGCGGTCCTGATCAACGAGGTCGACGAGGACGGTCAAATAACCCCGTACCGCCTCGTGCGTCCGCCGGAGCAGCGGCTCGACAAGGTGGACCTGCTCGACCGCGCCCTCTCGCAGCGCTATGACCTCCAGTTCCGCGAGCTCGACGTCACGATCCAGGAGCGCTACGTCGACGAGACCAAGTTGAAATGGCTGCCGGAGCTCGTCGTTTCCGGGGCCTACAACTGGAGCGATGTGGGAGGATTCGCCGGCAACAACACAACCTGGAACGTGGTTTTTGGCGTTCAGTGGGCCCTCTTCGAGGGCGGCACGACTTTTTGGGAGCTGCAGCAGCGCAAACACGACGTCGAGACCGCCGCGATCCTCTACGAGCAGACCAAGATCGCAATCGCGAATGGCGTGCGACAAAGCGAATTGAATCTCGACAACGCAGTGAGTAACTTTGACGCCGCGGAGCGGCGCGTGGAGCTCGCGCGCAGAAGCGCGGAGCTCGCGAGCGCGCAGTTCGAGGTGGGTCAAGCGACTCAGCTCGACGTTCTGGACGCCAACCGCCAGCTCGCGGACGCGGAGTCGCAGCAGGCCTTGGCGCGACTTGCCGTTGCAATCGCGCGGCTCGAGGTGGAACGGGTCATCAAGATCGATCCGATGTTCGCCGGAGGGAACTGATATGCGCGCTGCAATCGTGTTTGTGTTGATGACGATGCCGCTCGCGGCTCGAGCACAATCCGAGTCGCGTCCCTCGAGCCCGTTCAGCCAAGGGCGAATCAGTGCTTCCGCACTGATTGGCACCGGCGGTTTTGCGGGGGAGCGCTCTACCATCGTCGGTGCCACGCTCGGCTACTACGTCCTCGACGGTCTGCAGCTCGGAGTTGAAGGGGACTACTGGTTTGGTGGCAGCTCACTCGCACGAGTGAGCCCGGCGATCACCTACACGGTGGTGGCGATTCCGCGCTTCCAGCCCTACGCCGGAGTGTTTTACCGCCACTGGTTCACCGACTCGATCTTTGAGGACATCGATACGATCGGCGCCCGCGGCGGCGTCAATTGGGTCACGGGCACTCAGCTCACCTACCTTGGTCTCGGCGTCGCCTATGAGGCGCAGGTCTCACCCGAATGTCCCTCCGGGGCCGACTGCGACTACTTCTATCCGGAGCTCACCTTGGCCATTGCCCTGTGAGGGCACCGCCGCGCTCAATCCGGCTGTTCCGTTGGACGGACCAGGACGTCGTGAATCTGCACCCGCGGCGGTGCGGTCACGATGTGGAGCACGGTGGCGGCGACGTCCTGCGTCTGCAACGGGGGGTAGCGCCCGTAGGCCACCCGCGCCGCTTCTTTGCTCTGCAGATAGTGCTCGTGGAACTCGGTTTCGACGTTGCCAGGGCTCACCGCGGAGACGCGAATGGGGCTCTTCGCCGCCCGTAGTTCGCGGCGCATACCTTCGGTGAGCGAGCGCACGGCATACTTCGTAGCCGAATACATGCCTGACTCTTCCGGCACACGATGGCCGGCCATGGAAGAGATGTGGACCACGTGTCCAGGTCGATCGTGTGCTCGCATCTGGGCGACCGCTTCCCTCGTACAGATGCAGAGGGCGAGCACGTTGACCTCCCACATCTCGCGCCATTTGTCGGTTTCACCGTCGAGCAAACCCGTGTTGTGACCGAGGCCCGCGTTGTTGACCAAAACGTCGCAGGGACCGAGCTCGCGCTCGACCCGCTCGAAAGCGGCGCGGATCGAGGCTTCGTTCCGAAGATCGACTGGGACCGGGTACACTCCGGGCACCTGGTCCGCCAAAGCTCGCAGGCGTTCTTCGCGACGCGCCATCGCCGCCACCCGGCCCCCCTCCTCCGCGAATGTTCGGGCGATCGCCTCCCCTATGCCGCTCGAGGCGCCGGTGACGATCGCGACCTTCCCTTCTAGACTCACGAGTCTCTCCTGCTGCTCGAGAGCCAGGTACGTCGACGGGTCACCTGATCGTCGCTCGCCTTCGGGTCCGCCTCGACCTTCCACTCGTGATGAAGGGGCGCTTCCGGTGTCAGCTCGAGGGTCATCATCGCATCCCGTCGTGCGATGAGAATCGCGAGCGGTTCACCAGCGCGAAAGCTTCCGAGGCGGCTCTCGTAGTTGTCAGGTAAGACCCGCACGTCACGGACCGCCACGAGCTCATCGCCGACGTTGAGCCCCGCTTTCGCTGCCGCCCTTCCGGCGAGAACCGACTCGATCACGACCCGCCCGTCCTGCGCCGTCGCGGAGAAGCCGTACTCGGGATTCAACGACGTGTACCACGGGTCTTTCGTCTGCGGGCCTTTGGCCTCCGGTGGCTTTTTCGCCTTCCACCGCAGCCCGTAGAGCTCAAAAGGCTTTGAGAAATCGAGGTCCTCGGTGCCGTCGACGTGCTGGGCGAACCAGGGGTTCATGTCACGCCCCGCAACTTCGCTGACGACGTCGCGGAACTGCTGCTCCGTGAAGCCGCAATCACCGCTGTAGCGGCCGTAGGCGGCTCGCATGACGTCGTCGAGGTTGCGCTCGAAGCTCGTTGCGGCGCGGATCTCCGAGTCGAGCAGCCAGGCCACGAGTGCACCCTTGCTGTAGTAGGAAATGCCGCTGTTCACGAAGTTCTCGTCACGCCGATAGAGCTTGATCCACGCGTCGTAGGAGCTCAATGCCAATGACTGTTCGAGTCGCCCCGGAGAAGTCATGACCGATTCGATGGACTTGCTCAACGCCTCGAAGTATTCCTCCTCCGTGCTTAGCCCGGCACGGTGCACGATCAAATCGTCGTAGTACGACGTGACGCCTTCCGCGACCCACATCGATTCTGTGTGTACTTCGTTCTCGTAGTCAAAGGGCCCGAGGTCCACCGGGCGAAGGCGTTTCACGTTCCAAGTGTGGAAGAACTCGTGCGCAACGAGGCCGAGCCAGCGCAGGTAGCGCTCCCGATCACGGGTGCCCCAGCGGGTATACATCATCACCGTGGAGTTTTCGTGCTCGAGCCCGCCACCGGCTTCAGCGAGGATGTTGATGAACGCATAGTCCTCGTAGGGCACCACCCCCCAGAAAGCCACCTCTTCCTCAACCAACCGCTGAGTGTCAGCTGCGGAACGGCCCTCCTCCCAGATTCCTTCGCCCCCTAGATTGGCGAGGACGTACTTGGTCTTCTCCACCTCAAATTCGTGCAGCTCCGGGTTGCCGATGAGAAAGGGGTTGTCGACCAGCGCATCGTAGTGTGGCGCCTTGAAGTGGAGCCGCGAGTCTTTGTGTGTCCGCAGCCCAGAGATGACCTTGCGCCAGGCGCGCGGCGGATTGATCCGAACGTCGTGCTGGCGTCGGTGATTGTCCGCGATGGTGATGAAGGTAGGCGCGCCGTTGAGAAGTGCCCAATCACGCTCGATCCAATTGCTTCGCACGGTCATTTCCCGGCCGTAGACATCGTAGGTGAGGAGCACGTTGACCAGCCCCTTCGTTTCGACTCTCCAGCGATTCTTTCGGGTCTTGCGCACAGCGAGCGGCACGCCCTCCTGCGTCGAGACACGCAGATTCTCGACGTTGCGGGCATATTCGCGCACCAGGTAAGAGCCCGGCGTCCAGACCGGCATCATCAGCTCCACCGCATCTCGACCATCAGTAGGGATCGTTGCCGCGACGTGCACGTAGTGGCGGGCTGCGTCTGGAAAGGTCACGATGTACTGCACCGGGTCTAGCTCGGTGTGTGGCTCGCGGTCGGGATTGGCGCAGTCTTCTTGTCGTGCGTTCACTTCGTCCTCCGTGCGCGGCAGGATGGGCGACTCGGCTGTGGTGTCGGGCTGCGCAGGCTGCGCGCACGCCGCGATCAGCAGAGCGCTCAGGATGCTGATTCGTCTCATTCTCATGCTCATGGTCGACGGAAGATGCTCATCGCACAGGGCTACCGCACGCGGCAAATCTGTCTTGCAATCGTCGGGGGGCGCAGATAGGGCCGTGTGAATGATTCTGAGTGACCGGGATTTGAGGGCGCGCCTGAAAAAAGGCGACTTGGTGATCGACCCGTTGGACGACCCGGAGCTCCAGATCCAACCAGCGAGCATCGACCTGCGCCTCGCGGGCGAGTTTGTCGTCTACAAGATCGCGCACGTCCCGGTGATCGACCCGCACGACGTCGACAGCGTCTCGAAGTACACGGAGACCCTGCGCATACCCGACAACGATGCGTTCATTCTCCACCCGGGGGAATTTGTGCTCGGATCCACCCTCGAGTCGGTGAAGATCCCTACCGACCTGGTCGCTCGCGTCGAAGGTCGCTCTTCCATCGGGCGGCTCGCGGTCGTCGTCCATGCGACCGCCGGCTTCATCGATCCGGGATTCCAGGGCCAGATCACCCTCGAGCTGAGCAATCTCGGGCGCTTGCCGGTCAAGCTCTACCCCGGCATGCGCATCAGCCAGGTGGTGCTCCACACCATGACGAGCCCCGCCGAGCGTCCCTACGGGCCCGATCGGGGGAGCAAGTATTTCGGCCAATCGGGCCCGATTCCGAGCCGCATCAGCAAAGATCCTTGAGCGGCACACCCCACCCACCCCACGCGAAGAAACATCGTTCAGGGGGGTAGACGGGACCGCTTCAGACCCTGATTATGGGGGTATTCGGACGGGGAGCGCCGCGACAATTGCGGACCTCCCTAGCCGGTGGATTGTCCCCGGTTAAAGAAACCCGAAAGGTACATGGAAAGCACCCTATCCCGCTTGTTCGAAGCCAGCCCTTCTCCTGAGCTCACCGAAGCCGATTCGGAGGACGACAAACCTCCGGCTGCTAGCCTAGAGCTCGTCCCGAATTTCGACCTCGATCGTGTCCCGCTTCATCTGCGCGAGATCTTCGTCTACGCGCAGGCCTGGGGGAGCTTGAGCGACAGTGACCGCCACGAACGGATCGAGCGCCTCACGGACGGCGAGCTCCACCAGATCGTCGATGCCGTCGCCCCATACCTCGATGACATTCGCGCGTGGGAGGCATCCGGTGAGCGCTGCATGGAGCTGGACAGCTACCTCGCTCTCGCCCGCGCACACCAGGAGATCGAAGCCGCATTAGCCGTCTAGTCCTCTTCGACGTCGACCGCACGCTGCTCTCGGAGAACTCGGCCACTGGCTGGGTGCGAGGAGAAGTGCGCAGCGGGCACATCTCGCTCGGACAATTCGTGGAAGCCACCTGGTGGCTCGCCCGCTACCGGCTCGGCGACGCGAAGATCGAGGACGCGATCCGGCGCTCAGTGAGCACGTTGACCGGCACCTACGAGGCGGACCTGGAGCGGCGTTGTGAACGTTTCAATCGATCGTGGGTGATGCCACGCATACGACCGGGTGCACGAAACGCCGTGAATGCCCATCTCGCGGCCGGTGATCATCTGTGCCTGCTCACGAGCGCGAGCAATTACATCGCCGACCCCCTCGGTCGAGAACTCGGGATCCACGGCGTGATCTGCAACCGCTTTGTTACGGATGAGGACGGAATCTTCACCGGAGTCGCCCAACAACCGCTGTGTTTCGGGCCGGGCAAGCTTGAGCTCGCGCGCACTTACGCGCAGGAGCATGCGTTGCCTCTGGAAGACGCGGTGTTCTACACCGACTCTTACAGCGACCTCCCGGTTCTCGAGGCCGTGGGGGAGCCCGTGGTGGTTCATCCGGATCCCCGGCTCGCCGCCGTCGGCGCGCGCCGCGGCTGGCGACGCGTCGAATGGGGCCGCGCCAGGGCGTAGAAACTCCTGGTCCCAGCTCGCCTAGTGCACGAGCCCCGTCTCGTTGATCAGCTGCATGGCGATGTCGACGGCTTTGCGGGCCTTCTCCCGCATCTTGCGCTGGGTTTCCTCCTGCTCGGAGGTGGCCATCCGCTCTCCTTCGAGACCGTCGATTTGATTGCGCAGGCTGTCGCGCTCGGAAGCGAGCGACTTCACCTTTTCCACCACCTGCCCGAGCTTGTCGCTCAGCACCTGGCGCTCTTGCTCGAGGTTTTTGATCTGGGTTTGAAGCTCGCGCATCTTGCCCTCGTATTGATCGGCTTCCGCTTGTGCGCGGTCCGCGAGCTGCTGGTACTTTTGGAGCTCCCGTTCCAGCTGACCGAGCCTATTCTTGGCGTCGAGCCCCTCCCGTGCTCGACCAGACTCCGCGAGAAGTCGGTCGTTATACTCGACCTCTTTGTCCTGAAGCTGTCGTTCCAGACGTTGAACTTTCTGGCGCAACTGGCGATTCTCCGAGCGAAGAGTCTCCCCTTCCGCCTCGTTTACAACCGTTTGCGTCGGCCGCCGCGCGGGCGCCTCGTTGCTCTGCGGGACGGTCATCATGACGGTTTGGCCGTAGTTGAACTGCTCCTCGCTGACTTCGGGCGCTGCATCGACCTCGAGCTCGACCTCCGCATCCGGCGAGACCTCATCGCCACCAACCTCGAACTCGGTGTCGTAGTCCGCGTCGATTTCGACCTCGGCCTCCGCCTGGGCCGGTGCCGCCGAGCCGCCGAGCTCGACATAGTCGCGCATCATCGCGATGATTTCGTCCGCCTCGAAAGGTTTTTTGAGATAGGCCTCGGCGCGAGTCCGAAGCTTCTTGTGCTGCTCAAAAGTCTCCTCGGTGGCCTGCGCGGAGGTCAGGATCAACGGAATGGTGGCGAGCTGACTGTCTTTCTTGAGCTTGTTGCAGACCGAATAGCCGCTTCCCCGGGTGAGCTCGACGCAGAGCACGATCAGATCCGGGGCGTTGCTCTTGGCGTACTCGACTCCCTCGGTCCCATCCCCGGAGACGTGGGCCGTGGCGCCGAGGCCTTCGAGGGCCCCGCTGAGCTCGTCTGCGACCGGAGTCTCACTGTCGATGATGAGAATGTGCGGCATGTGAAGGAGTATACGGACAGATCTCGCACTCCAGCAAGGGATGCGCAGCTACTGCCCACATCGGGGTCTCGTGTCAGCGAGAGGAAGTGATTCTCCCCCCTGGAATGCGGCCAAAGGTCGCATTAGAGTCGCGGTTCGGCATGCCGATTGTCACCCACAAGCTCTGGCCAGGGATGGTCCTCTTTGAGACCGAGCACGGCACGGTCCTGTGCGGCGTGCCCGCAGACGCTTTCAAAGTAACAAAGAGCTACTGCACAGAGCATCGGCTGCCCATGCCCGTGGTTCTGGCGGCCCCAAAGAGAGGGCTCGTCGACTGCGCTCCGCAGTTTGTTCCGGAATTCTTTCTCTACGACTTTCTGTTCGTCCGGGGTGCTGCCTTCAAACCGGATCTCGCCCACGAGAAACTCCAGATCGTGGTTGATCCGGGATACGAGGAGCGCGAGCTCAATGCCCTTCGGCTGACACTCTATGGTCCCACGAGGGAAGAGATGGAAAGCTACCGGGCCGAGGGGAATGGGCTGACGGATGAGCACATCGATTTCATTGCTCGCGTGAGCGAGCACATGGCGATCAAACGCGGCGGAGGAGACGGCGGAATACGCGACATGGTGAGTTCCGTCGCCTACGATGAAAACGAAACGACCGAGCTCTTCGACGCGGCCTATACGCTGCGGAGACTCGGCGACTTCGAGGTCGAGCTCAGGGCCGTGAACGGCGACGTGGAACGCGCGAGCCTGAAGACGGAGGGCCCTGTGCCGCCCTTCAACCCCGTTCCCCGTTCGACGGAAGTGCACGCCCCCATGCGGTTCGGACTTCAAGCACTGGGTGTGCGCGGTGGTTTCGATCCGAGCGGCCCAACCACCGGTTTCCTCATTTGGATCGGTGGGCGTGGTATTCTCTTTGACGGTCCGCCAAAGGCCCGGCAGGTGTTGGACAGTCAGGGGGTTTCGCCCTCGGACATCGACGCATTGATCTTGAGTCACTGTCACGAAGACCACATGGCGTCTTTCGCCGAGCTCGTCCTCGAGCTCGACCGGCCCCGGGTACTCACCACTGAACCGATCTATCGCTCCGCCCTCCAGAAGCTCTCGACCAACCTGCAGATGTCAGAGGATGATGTCGCGGCACTGATGGACTATCAGCCGATCTCGCCGGGCGAGCCGCATCAGGGCTGGGGTGCGGAGCTCGATTTCTTCTACACGGTCCATCCGATCCCGACGCTCGGCGTACACGTCCGGACGCAGATCGACGGGGAACACTACCGAATCACGATCTCTGGTGACACGATCGATCTCGACGGCCTCGACAAGATGCACGCCGCCGGAGTCGTAACGGACGAAGAGCGCGACGCCATGCGCGCAATCGTCCCTCCGGAGAAAATCGAGCGGGCGGTGTTCTACACGGACGTGGGCGAGTCGCTGATCCATGGGCACCCGAAGGACTGGGCGAAGAATCCGAACGACATCTACTACTACCACTGCCCCAACAACGACCATACACGGAGCTTCAAACACCGAGTGGGCGACCCAGGGCAGCGACACGTGCTCGTTCCTGGCAACGGCTCGAAGTCGCTCGCCAAGTCGCGCTTGATGCGCGCCCTGTCGCCCCTCGGCAGCGAGGAGCCCCAGCGCTTAGTCGAGAATCTGAACAACTCGGAGATTCGCAGCCTCGCGGCCGGTGATCGACTCGCCGAGGCCGGTGCGAATGTGGGACGCTTCGCGGTGGTGCTCACGGGAACACTGGAGCAGAACACACGGCCACTGCGCTCCGGTGACTGCTTGGGCTTGTTCTATGGGGTCGACGACGGTCAGCGCGCGCTCGGGGACGTCGTCGCGCTCACCCCCGCTGATGTGCTCGAGCTCGATGTCGAGCTCATCGAACGCCACCTCCTCGACTCCGGACTCGCGAATGTTCCCACCGTAATCCGGCGTCAGCTACGCTTTGTCGATCGCATCGCGGCATTCCGTTCGCTCGACGTGGCAGACCGTTGCCGTCTTGCCCGCCAGCTTCATCTCGAGCAGCACGCGGCCGGACGCCCGGTCCTCGACCGGGAGCAGAATGGCGACGATGTGCTGGTGCTCCTACAAGGCAGCGTCACCCGACACCAAAACGGCGACGATGACGAGCTGAACGCCAATTCCTCCTGCCCGGTCCTCGCCTATAACGGGGTCAGCCAGGAGACACGGATCGAGGCGAAGAGCGACGTGATCGTCGGGCGCCTGCCGGGATGGCTCGTACGGGAGCTCTCCGCGAAGCGGATGAGCGTGCGACTAGGATTAGGCGCGTAACTCCGACCGCGCGGGTGCGTCTTGTCTTTCCCCGTTCTCTGGTTGTTGTTGACCGCGTCGGTTTT
>CAYXVF010000026.1:55589-61878 GCA_964468125.1 uncultured Bdellovibrionales bacterium
TCCTGGAGGATGTGGGTTGCGGCGGCCGGCGCGTTGACCGGCCTCGCTATTTCTCAGCGCGCAACGACGTCAATGAGGGGTGCGAGCTTTTCCGCGGGCATTTCCGACACCACCGAATAAACGATTCCGGAGCTCTTCCAACGTGCGACATTGTAGCCGTGCACTTGCCGAAACTCGACGTTCCGCGAGGTGCTCTCGGCAACTCCCTGGTCTGGCGATTCATACACGAAGAGCGAAAAGTGACCGTCCGGAAGGTCGTAACGCAGATGTACCGCCTCCCGGTCGTGGAGATGCGTCACCCGCCCTGCGACCTGCACCGGCTCCGGCGCATTGGGGAAACGCACCGCGAACGGAACCTTCCCGTGAAAATAAGTCGCGAGTGACTTCACGTCGCGACCCACGATTTCCATGGGCAACACGCGCGAATGCCGCTGGGCGACTTCCTCGAGCTCCGCGATGCCATCGACACCGGTCGCGCCTTGCCACACAAAGACCACCAACACCGCGGCCGCAGCCATCGCGGGCCAGGCACGTGACACGGGGTGGCTCGCTCGACGCTCTTGTTCGATACTCGCCTGCACTCGCCGCCGCAGGCTTTCAGGCGCGGTGACCGAGTCCATCGCGCGGTGCAAGGTGTCTCGGAGTGCGACCTCTTTCTCGAGTTTTGCGCGGCAGGAGGCGCAACTCTCGAGATGCTGCTCGACCTCGAGCAGGTAGTGCGGCTCGACGTCGTCGTCGAGAACGAAGGGAATGGCGAGCTGAACCTCTTCGCAATCCATCGATAGATTCATGTTCAACCGGTCCGTCGGCGGCGGTAGGCCTTCAGGTCGAGCACGGCGCCGTCGCCGGCCGCGTTGACCTCATCGGCGTTTGACCGAATGATTCCCTGTTCCACCGCCAACCCGGCGAGCTTTTCTTCGAGAATTCTGCGTCCGCGGTAGAGGCGGCTCATGACCGTCCCGACCGGACACCCCACCACATCCGCGATCTCTTTATAGCTCAACCCCTCGATGTCGCAGAGGACCACGACCTTGCGGAAGTCTTCAGGCAGCTCATCGAGCGCATGCACCACGTCGTCGCTGAGCAGGTCGTGAAAGTAGGAGCGCTCGGGGGTCTCGCAGAGGCGCTTTGCTTCATCCGAGCGCAGATTGCGCGCCACGTCGTCGCGGGTGGCGCCGTCGAGGATCTCTCGCTCGCGCTTCTGGCGCCGGTAGCGGTGAATGAACGTATGGGTGAGGATCGTGTAGATCCACGCCTTGAAGTTCGTCCCCATCTCGAAGCGATCTTTGAACCGCAGGGCGCGGACCACGGTGTCATGGACCAGGTCTTCGGCGGCGGCCGGGTCTCGGGTGTAGCGCAGGGCGACGCGGTAGAGTCCGTCGGTGTGCTGCTCGATCAGCTCGCCGAATTCGTCGCCCTTTTTGCGCTTCCCGAAGCTCAATATCGCCATGACGCCCCCTTGCCGGTGTCGGCCGCGTTCCGGTGAGACGTCGCGGCGCATCGTCTGCCTTGGAACGTAGGGGCTGGCTCGCCTATTCCAAGGCCCCGGAAAAAAGATCGCCCTTTTCGCCTAGCCGAACAAGGGCTGGAACTCGTAGCCCAGGTCCTCAGCGACCGCCTGGTGGGTGATCTTGCCGTCATAGGCGTTGAATCCCTTCGCGAGGGCCAGATCGGCCTTCGCCGCCTCCAAGGGGCCCATATTCGCGATCCGCATCGCGTAGCCCAGGGTAGCGTTCGTCAACGCGTAGGTTGACGTGTGTGCGACGGCGCCCGGCATGTTCGTCACGCCATAGTGCAAGACATCGTAGAGCAGGTAGGTCGGCTCGTCGTGGGTGGTGGGTTTGATGGTCTCGATGCAGCCTCCCTGGTCGACCGCGATGTCTACCAGGACCGATCCCGGGTCCATCTGCTGCACGAGCTCCCGGGTGACGAGGGTGGGCGCCCGCCGACCGGGGACGAGGACCGCGCCTACCACCAAATCGGCTCTGCGGACCTGCTCCGCGATGGAGATCGGGTTCGAGAAGACCAGATTGATGCGCGATCCAAAGATGTCATCCAGGTACTCGAGACGCGGAAGGGAAATGTCCATGATCGTGACGCTGGCACCGAGACCCACGGCGATCTTCGCGGCGGCGGTTCCGCTCGTGCCGCCACCGAGCACGAGCACCCGTCCACGTCGCACGCCCGGCACGCCACCGAGCAGAACGCCCTTGCCCCCGTGCCCGCGCTCGAGCAGCGTCGCTCCGACCTGGGTCGCCATTTTGCCGGCAACCACGCTCATAGGCTGCAGCATCGGGAGCCGACCGCTGTCGAGCTCGACCGTTTCGTAGGCGATCGCCGCCACCTTCTTGTCGAGCAACACGGGCGCGAGCTCCGGGACAGCGGCCAGGTGAAAATAGGTGAACAGCGTTTGCCCGTGTTGGATCAGCGCGTGCTCGCTCACCACAGGCTCTTTCACCTTCACGATCATCTCCGAGCCCTTCCAGAGCTCCTCCGCGCTGGGCACGATCGTGGCGCCGGCGGCCTCGAACTGCACGTCCGTGATGCTCGACCCGGTTCCCGCCCCCGATTGAATTCGCACCTCGTGCCCTGCTGCAACGAGCTGCTGGACCCCGGCGGGCACCATCGCAACGCGGTATTCGTGGATTTTCACTTCTTTGGGCACGCCGATGATCATTGAATGACTCCCTGGTGGCCGTCGCGGCCAGCTCTCCCGAAGCAAACGCCGCGCAATAGCGCTTGAAAGCGAACGGGCCAAGAGAAATCCCCCACGATAAAAAAACCCCGAACTGAAATATCCAAGCTGCAGGAGCGAGGGTAGGTCCGGGTGAGACAAAGTAGGTCCACCCGGAGATCCCGGGACGAGGAGAATTGAGATGCCCCGCGCATTGGTAATCGCCACCGCAATGACCGCCCTCGCGCTTTCCGCCTGCAGCGACAGCAAGGGCGCTGCCTGCACCGAAAGCAGCGACTGTCCTTCGGGCAACGTTTGCCTGACCAACCGCTGTGAGCGCCTCTGCGACACGGACAGCACCGGTTGCCCGAGCGGGTTCCTCTGCGACCTCGACGCGATCGACGGCGAGAACGCGGGGATCTGCATCGACGATTCCCGGGTCGCGCCGCAGATCTCGACGGTCGCCGGCAACGGGAGTGCTGCCTGCGTGGGCACGACGAACAGCAACTGCGTGGACAGCGGCTTCATCGTGGAGGGGACCTTTACCGACAGCACGGTCTTCGAGTTGGTCGGCCCCGCCGAGGCCGCATCGCAGATCACCTACGACCTCGACGTGGAGAGCTTGAGCTCAACCGGCGAGGTGGCCGAGCTGGCCGTGAACCTGAGTGGCAAGCCGGAAGTGGCCGCGGGGCTCTACGTCCTATCGGCGCGCAATCAAGCGGGCGCAGATGAAAGCACCGTGCAGCTTCTGCAAGGCGCTCCTGGTCCGGATTTGACCGGCTCGCAACTGATCGATCGCATCAACGGCGCTACCGGCGGAGTGATCGACGCTACGCGCCTCGATCTGAGCGGCATCACGCCGGGCGATGGCGGAGGAGGCTCTGGCGGTACGCTCTACCTCTACGACAACAGCACTACGGCCGCGGAGGACACGAACGTCGGTGACCGGATGTGGGTGCGTTTGACCGCGGGCGACACCAGCGGAGACGCCAAGAGCATCGCGGTGGACCACGCCCGGTTCACTGCCCTCTGCGGCGATGGCGACGGCTGCGACGTGAGCGTCGGTGCGAGCCGCTTCGTGGTGAATGGCCCGTCTGGTCCGACGCCTCTCAATGCACTCGGAACGGGCGGTTCGTGCCGGCTGCACTACGACGCGACCACCGGAGGTTGGAGCTTGGAAAATGGGTGCGTCCTGTGGCGTCGGCGGATCGTGGAGGACGATACGGATCCCTCCGGGTTCGCAGATCCAGGTGAGACCGGAAACATCGCTGGATTCCGTCCCTACGCCGCGGCCAGCGGATACGGGTTCGACGGCGACTCACAATCGGTTGCGGTCATGGGGTACTCGTTCGTGTGCTACCTCGCCGAGGCTCCTGTCCGGGCGGACGGCGGAACCCCGGGCGACCCCTTTGAAGCCGACGATCAGGCTGGGTTCCACCTGACCATGGCGAGCAGCAGCTGGTCGCAGTACCCGGCGTCTTCGTTCCCCGTCTCCGATACCGAGCGCTCCTGCGTCGTCCTGATCGAAGACTGAGGTCACACTTCCACAGCTCCAGTGGCGTGGCCCTCCGAATCAGGTAGTCTCTAGCCGATGCTTCCGAGCTCCGCGCTACCTCGGCTCCTCTGGCCCGTGCTCATTCTCGCGGTGAGCGCGTGCTCGCGGAATGACAACGTCAACAACTGCAGCACGGATATCGACTGCCCCGCCGGTCAGGAGTGCACCCGCGGCCTGTGTGTGGAACAGGATTTGAGCTGTTCCGCCACCAACCCCTGCCCTTCGGGATTTAGCTGCTGTGGGGGAACCTGCAACCCGAGTAGCTGCTGCGCCTTCGATCAGGATTGCGAAGACGGGTGGTGCAACGACGGCGTTTGCGTGGATGGGCCGCGCCCGAACTGCAGCGTCGGCACCCCCTGCGAGGACGGAACCTGTCTTTCGATCATCGGGCGTTGTGTCGAATGCCTCGACAGCAATGAATGCGCCAACGGTCGCATCTGCAATCTGTCCAACGAGTGTCAGCTCCCTGGCGGATGCGCACTGGACGACAACTGCCTCTCCCAGGGCCAGGTCTGCGACGCTGAGACGGGCAACTGCCGACCTTGCGCGGCGCAGGTGGAGTGCGGCGAACTCGCCTGTGTGGGAGGCGTCTGCCAAACCTGCACCGGGGACACGCAGTGCGGCCCCGCGCGCAACTGTGTTGGCGGCGCCTGCGTCAAAGCGTTCGGTGCGAGCTGCGACAGTACCGCGGACTGCACGGAGGGTCTCATCTGCGCTCCCGATGGCCGCTGTGACTCGTGCCGCTTGCCCGGTGAATGCCCCGGCGGAGCCCCCTGTATCGACGGCCGGTGTCAAACCACCGTCGGGAGCGGATGCTCGACAGACAATCAATGTAATGCCCCCGCCACGATTTGCGAAGGTGGCAACTGCGTCCCCGGATGTGCAAACGTTGGATCCTGCGGCATTGGCGCGAGCTGCGATTTGAATAGCGGCCGCTGCATTCCGACGACGGTCGGGAGTCTCCCCTTGGGAGAAAGCTGCGGCTCTCATGACGATTGCAACACGGACTACTGCCGCTCGATCGTTTTGGGCGGCGGAACGATCGAGACCGTCTGCACCCAATCCTGCGTGACGGTGGAAGACTGCCCAGCAGGCACGGTCTGTGTGACCTTGGGCGACGGTGACGTGTGTTTGCCGACGGCTCTCATCGGAACCGCACCCTACGACCTCCCGCCGGGCGCCACCTGCACGGACGGCTTCCTCAGCACCCAATGCGCAAGCGGATTCTGCGATCCCCTCACAAACCGCTGCATTCAAACCTGCGCGCGCGACAACGACTGCACCGCGGTCGATCCGTCGTACGTGTGCGTCTACCGCAACCTCATCGGAATCGACGCGAACGGCGATGGCTTCGTGAACCCGCAAGACGGTGCGGAGTTTCAGGGATGGGCGGCCTTGTGCCAACCTCCGCTTCTTTTCGGGCGCTCGCCAGGCGCGCAATGTGTCGACGACGGCGAGATCACCGTAGACCACGATCGCTGCCTCAACGGCTTCTGCGTGCAGACGCCCGATTTTTTCACCACCCCCCGATGCGCCGTGGGCTGTTGCACGCCCGCCGATTGTCCCTTTGGCCTGCCGGTCTGCAAACCGATCGACATGTGGGACGGAATCCGAATCACCCGCGAAGACGCCCCCGGCGAGCCCTACGGTTTCCAAAAGAGCTGCATCTGGCGCGAGTACGCCGGGAGCAAAGGCCCGGGCGAGCCTTGCTCCTCGAATGAGGAGTGCGAGAGCGAAATGTGCATCAAAGGCGCATCTGGAGTCGGCCGCTGCACCCAGACCTGTTGCCGCCCTACGGACTGCGATGGCTTCGCCTGGTCCGTCGGCTGTAGGACTCCGGTCACCAATCTAGCAACCGCCGAAGACGACGGCGTCTTCGACCCGTTTTTCGATGAGAACTGGTTGTCAATGGGACGAGAAATCGTCGCCGTCGACTTCAGCGACGAGCAAGCTGTCGGGGTCACGAGTATTTGCATGCCGCAGTGACGGCCGGGTCCGTTGCAAGGCCACAGCCTGTAGCCCCTCCGCTAGAAAGCACACCATGCGTATCTCCAGGCTCC
>CAYXVF010000027.1:0-5860 GCA_964468125.1 uncultured Bdellovibrionales bacterium
TCGAGTGCGTCGCCCGCGACACCAAGCTCGGCAAGGAGGAGATCACCCGCGACATTCCGAACGTCGGTGAAGAGGCCCTCAAGGACCTCGACGAGGCGGGCATCGTCCGCATCGGCGCCGAAGTGACGAGTGGCGACATCCTGGTCGGCAAGATCACCCCGAAGGGCGAGACCCAGCTCTCCCCGGAAGAGAAGCTGCTGCGCGCCATCTTCGGTGAGAAGGCCGGCGACGTGCGAGACACTTCTCTTCGCGTGCCTCCGGGCGTCGTGGGGACGGTCATCGGCGCACAGGTCTTTGCTCGCAAGGGCATCGACAAGGACGAGCGTGCTCAGCAGATCGAGGAAGAAGAAGAGACTCGCCTGCTG
This sequence comes from uncultured Bdellovibrionales bacterium, assembly GCA_964468125.1. Classification (GTDB taxonomy): domain Bacteria; phylum Myxococcota; class XYA12-FULL-58-9; order XYA12-FULL-58-9; family CAYXVF01; genus CAYXVF01. The sequence goes on from CAYXVF010000027.1 coordinate 366, forward strand.
AAGGACCAGAACGACGAGATCAAGATCGTCAAGGACTCGGCCCGTCGGAAGATCGCGAACCTGATGAAGGGCAAGTCGCTCACCCAGCGCCTCGTCGACGACGACGGCGAGGTGGTGCTCGAGAAGGGCACCGAAGTGACGATGCAGGTCCTCGAGGAGGTTCGGGACAAGTACCTGATGGAGCTCAAGGTCGGTGACTCGGACGCCGAGGACAAGATCGAGGCGATCTTGGACGCGGTGGAAGAGCGCGTGGCGCTGATTAAGATGCGCTTCGGCGACAAGATCGCCCGCCTGAAAAAGGGCGACGAGCTCGCGCCAGGCGTCATCAAGATGGTGAAGGTCTACGTGGCCATCAAGCGCAAGCTTCAGGTCGGCGACAAGATGGCGGGCCGTCACGGCAACAAGGGCGTCATTTCGCGCATCTTGCCCGAGGAGGACATGCCCTACACCTCCGACGGTACGCCGGTGGACATCGCGTTGAACCCCTTGGGCGTTCCCTCGCGTATGAATGTCGGGCAGATCCTCGAGACCCACCTCGGTTGGGGCGCGAAGGAGCTCGGTAAGAAGCTCGACCGGCTCATCGAAAAGATGAACGACCCGCAGACGGTCAAAGATGAGCTGCTCGCGATCTACCGTGACCCGGAGCACCAGAAGATCATCAACAAGCTGACGCAAGCAGACATCCAACGTCTGGGCGAAAAGCTTCGTGGCGGTGTGCATTTCGCAACCCCGGTCTTCGAGGGGGCAAGCGAAGCGGAAATTCAGCGGATTCTGGACCAGGCGGGTCTTCCCACCCGGGGCCAGACCGTGCTCTTCGACGGCCGCACCGGCGAGCCTTTCGACCAAGATGTCACCGTCGGCGTCATGTACATGCTCAAGCTGCACCACCTCGTGGACGACAAGATCCACGCGCGTTCCATCGGGCCTTACTCGCTGGTGACGCAGCAGCCACTCGGTGGCAAGGCGCAGTTCGGCGGTCAACGTCTCGGCGAGATGGAGGTCTGGGCAATGCAGGCCTACGGCGCGGCTTATGCGCTGCAGGAGTTCCTGACCGTCAAGTCGGATGACGTGCAGGGCCGTACGCGCATGTACGAAGCCATCGTGAAGGGCGAGAACGTGCTCGAGAGCGGTATTCCCGAGTCTTTCAAGGTCCTGATGAAGGAGCTGCAGGCTCTCTGTCTCGATGTCGAGCTCATCGAGGAAGAGCAGAGCACCGGCAGCTGAACGACACGATTAGACGACTAACTTTTGAGTTTGTGGCAACGAGGCCTACGGGCCTGAGAGGAACACTCGGTAATGAAGGACATTTTCTCCTTTTTCGAGAAGCCCAAGGATCCTGAGAATTTCAATGCGATCCGTGTGTCCATCGCGTCTCCGGACAAGATTCGCGAGTGGTCGCACGGTGAGGTGAAGAAGCCCGAGACTATTAACTACCGGACGTTCAAGCCGGAACGGGACGGGCTGTTCTGCGCGAAGATCTTCGGACCCATCAAGGACTACGAGTGCCTCTGCGGTAAGTACAAGCGCATGAAGCACCGAGGCATCGTGTGCGAAAAGTGCGGTGTCGAAGTCATCCAGTCGAAGGTGCGTCGGGAACGTCTCGGCCACATCAATCTCGCGACCCCCGTGGCGCACATCTGGTTCCTTCGGTCCCTGCCGTCGCGCATCGGCGCGCTCTTGGACATGACGCTGAAGGAGCTCGAGAAGGTCCTCTACTGCGAGGCCTACGCCATTACGAACCCCGGTGAGACCCCTTTCGCGAAGGGCCAGGCGATCACCGAGGAGGAGTACCAGGAGGCGATTGAGACCTTTGGCCACGACGCCTTCGAGGCCGGCATGGGCGGTGAAGCGATCCGCATCCTGCTTCGCGACATGGACATCGAGTCGATGTGTGTCGAGCTGCGTCAGGACATGATCGAGACCACCTCCGAGGCCAAGCGCAAGAAGTTCGCCAAGCGCCTGAAGGTGGCCGAGGCGATCCGCGACTCGGGCAACAAGGCCGAGTGGCTGATGCTCGAGGTGATTCCGGTGCTTCCGCCGGACCTGCGCCCGCTGGTTCCGCTGGACGGCGGCCGCTTCGCGACCTCGGACCTGAACGACCTTTATCGTCGTGTGATCAACCGAAACAATCGTCTGAAGCGTCTCCAGGAGCTCAACGCTCCCGAGATCATCATCCGCAACGAGAAGCGCATGCTTCAAGAAGCGGTGGACGCACTCTTTGACAACGGCCGCCGCGGCAAGACCATCACCGGTCCGAACAAGCGTCCGCTGAAGTCGCTGAGCGACATGATCAAGGGCAAGCAGGGCCGCTTCCGCCAGAACCTCCTCGGCAAGCGCGTGGACTACTCGGGTCGTTCGGTCATCGTGGCCGGTCCCGAGCTCAAGCTCCATCAGTGCGGTCTGCCGAAGATCATGGCGATCGAGCTGTTTAAGCCGTTCATCTACAACAAGCTCGAAGAGCGCGGCTACGTCACCACGATCAAGTCTGCGAAGAAGATGGTGGAAAAGGAAAAGCCCGAGGTTTGGGACATTCTCGACGAGGTCATCCGCGAGCACCCGGTGCTCTTGAACCGTGCGCCGACGCTGCACCGCCTCGGTATTCAGGCGTTTGAGCCGGTCCTCATCGAGGGCAAGGCGATTCGTCTGCACCCGCTCGTCTGCACCGCGTTCAACGCGGACTTCGACGGTGATCAGATGGCCGTTCACGTGCCGCTCAGTGTCGAGGCGCAGCTCGAAGCGCGCGTTCTCATGATGTCGACGAACAACATCTTGGGGCCGGCGAACGGACGTCCGATCATCGTACCGTCGCAGGACATCGTCCTCGGATGCTACTACATGACCCGCGAGCGTCCCTACGCGAAGGGCGAGGGCATGCGCTTCTCCGGACCGGATGAAGTGCGGGCGGCCTACGACCACGGCGCCGTGGAGCTGCAGGCGGCGGTGGAGTGCATCGTCAACGGCAAGAAGGAACAGACCACCGTTGGGCGCGTGCTCCTCTACGAAATCGTTCCGAAGGAGCTGCCTTTCTCCACGGTCAACAAGGTCATGGGCAAGAAGGAGCTCGGGAACCTGATCGACGCCAGCTATCGCCAGTGCGGTCAGAAGGCGACGGTTCTTCTTGCGGACCACCTCCGGACCCTCGGTTACACCAACGCGACCAAGGCCGGTATTTCGATCTGCATTCAGGACATGGTCATCCCGGACAACAAGCCTCAGTTCATCGAGGGCGCTCAGGAGCAGGTCCAGGAGATCGAGAACCAATACACGGAAGGCCTCATCACCGACGGTGAGCGCTACAACAAGGTCATCGACATCTGGTCCCGTGTGGCCGAAGAGCTGGAAGGCGAGCTGATGACCGGTATCAGTGTGGACGTCTTGAAGGACGAGAACAGCGACGAGGAGCGCAAGACGCCTTCGTTCAACTCGATCTTCATCATGGCGGACTCCGGTGCCCGTGGCTCTCGCCAGCAGATCAAGCAGCTCGCGGGCATGCGCGGCCTCATGGCCAAGCCGTCCGGTGAAATCATCGAGACACCGATCACGGCGAACTTCCGCGAAGGCCTCTCGGTCCTCCAGTACTTCATCTCCACCCACGGCGCCCGTAAGGGTCTCGCGGACACGGCGTTGAAGACGGCGAACTCGGGTTACCTGACCCGTCGTCTCGTCGATGTGGCGCAGGACACGGTCGTGACCGAGTTCGACTGCGGGACGCTGGATGGCATCGAGATCGAGGCGCTCATCGAAGCGGGCGAAGTCATCGAGCCGATCGGTGACCGCATCCTCGGTCGTGTAGCCCTCGAGGACATCGTGCATCCCCACACCGACGAAGTGTTGGTGCAGGCCGGTGAGGAAATCGACGAAGCGAAGGTCGAGATCGTCAACGACTCGCCGATTCGCAAGGTCAAGGTGCGCTCGCCGCTCACCTGCCAGACCAAGCGCGGGATCTGTGTCATGTGCTACGGCCGTGACCTCGCCCGGGGCCACAAGGTCAATTTGGGTGAAGCGGTCGGTATCATCGCGGCGCAGTCGATCGGTGAGCCGGGTACGCAGCTCACGATGCGGACCTTCCACATCGGTGGTATCGCTTCCGGTCGTGCGGTCCAGTCGACGCTCGAAGCGCGCGGCGGTGGTCGCATCAAGTACCTGAACCTGAACACCGTGACCAAGTCGGACGGGACCATCATGGTCATGAACCGGAATGGCGAGGTGAGCGTGGTCGACGAGGGCGGTCGCGAGCGCGAGCGCTACTCGGTCAACTACGGTGCGCGCATGGCCGGACCGGACGGCATGGAGGTCGAAGGCGGTGGGACCATCGCTGAGTGGGACCCGTTTGTCGTGCCGATCCTCACGGAGGTGTCCGGTACGGTGAAGTACGGCGACGTCATCGAAGGCGTCACCATGCGCGAGTCTCTCGACGAGATCACCGGCTTGAGCCGTCGTCAGATCATCGAGTCCAAGGACAAGGACACCCGGCCGCGGGTGCAGGTCACCGGACCCGATGGGGAGACCCTGAAGATCCCGGGGACTGAGAACGAGGCACGTTACTACCTGCCGATCGGCGCGACGCTTGCTGCGAGCGACGGCGACACGGTGGAAGCGGGCGATGTCGTGGCGCGTATCCCGCGCGAAACCACGAAGGACAAGGACATCACCGGTGGATTGCCGCGTGTGGCCGAGCTCTTCGAGGCACGCAAGCCGAAGGACCACGCGCTCATTTCCGAGATCGACGGCACGGTGCAGTTCGGCAAGGACACCAAGGGCAAGCGCAAGATCATCATCGTCCCGGACGTCGGTGAGCCTGCGGAGTACCTGGTACCGAAGGGCCGCCACCTCACGGTGCAGGAGAACGACCGGGTGAAGGCCGGCGAGCCGTTGATGGACGGTCCGGCGAACCCGCACGACATTCTGCGCGTGCTCGGTGAGAAGCAGCTCGGACGCTACCTCGTCGACGAGATTCAGGAGGTCTATCGACTCCAGGGTGTCCGCATCAACGACAAGCACATCGAGACCATCGTGCGTCAGATGCTGCGTCGGGTGCGGATCAAAGACGTGGGCGAGACCAGCTTCCTCATCGACGAGCAGGTGGAGAAGACGGTGTTCGAGGCGGAGAACGAGCGGGTCATGTCGAACGGCGGTCGTCCCGCCATCGGCGAGCCGATGCTCTTGGGGATCACCAAGGCGTCGCTCTCGACCGAGTCGTTCATCTCGGCATCGAGCTTCCAGGAAACCACCAAGGTTCTCACTGAGGCCAGCTTGGCCGGTCGCATCGACCGCCTCCGCGGGCTGAAGGAGAACGTGATCATGGGTCGCCTGATCCCCGCCGGTACGGGGCTGCAGGGCTACAACATGCTCCAGGCGGTGGTCGATCCGGAGCTCCTCGAGGAGGACGAAGAGTACGAAATGACTCTCGAAGACCGCGAAGGCCCGCTGCTCGCGAATTTGCCCGGCATCGCAGTCGGGGAGTGAAACTCCACGTAACTGCGATGCCCACGAAC
>CAYXVF010000027.1:5960-59416 GCA_964468125.1 uncultured Bdellovibrionales bacterium
GGGTGCTCCAGCCTGTTCCGCGCAGCGGAGCAGGCAGTCGGGGAGTGAAACTCCACGTAACTGCGATGCCCACGAACGGGTGCTCCAGCCTGTTCCGCGCAGCGGAGCAGGCAGTCGGGGAGTGAAACTCCAGAATGCGCCGAGGTGTGCATTGCGGGCGTTTGTGCCGCGCCGAGCGGTGACGGCGAGAGCTGTCACAAGCTGCCGGTGGAAATCGCAGCCCATATCGGAGCACAGATCGCGAGTGCACTCGATTATGCACACAGCTGTCGAGACGCCGACGGCCATCCGCGGTCTTCCATCGCGTGCTGCACGAAACGCTTCCGCCCGTCTCCACGCACCTCGAGCGCGCCCCATGGCTCACCATTGGGCTCGCGGTGGCGCTTCTTGGGGCGCTCCGATCTCCCTCAGTCGTTGTCCTGAATCAGCAGGGTGAACTCGCTGCCTGCGCCTCCGACCGCGAGACCAGAGCTCGGGTTAAAGAGGCGGAGGATCACCGTTTCGTCCGCTTCCAACAGCGCATCCTCATCGATCGAGATGTCGACGGTGAGCGTCGTACCGTCCGGGTCAGAGGCGAGAAAGCTGAGGGTCTGCGGTGAGCTGAAAGCAAAGTCATCCACCGTCGCTGTTCCCCCAAGCAACTCGACTTGGACCGACTCCGCTGTCGGCAGACTCCCGGCCGAAGGGACCGAAAGGCGTACCGTGGCTTGGACCGTCCCAGCATTTTCACCTGCATTGAGATTTGGCGGGTCAAACGTGACGGTCGCCGCGTCGTCTTCGATCAAGGTGACCGTGTGCGTTCCGCTGTCGGCGGTGGCATCCGATGAGCTCAGCCCGAACACGATCGTTCGATCGCCTTGCAATGACGTATCGTCGATGGCTTCGAGTTCGATCGACTCTTCCGCGTCATCCAGGGACCCGGATGGGAAGGTGCGCGAGAGGCCCCCCACGACGTTGAAGTCGCTACCTGACTGCGCACTCCCCGTGCCCGTGTCCTGCACGGTCACTTCGATCGGAATCGCGGTGGAATCGGCATCGAGGGTCAGAAAGAAAGCGACGGCCAAAACATCCGTGTCGTCTTCATCGATGCTGCTCCCGGTCGCCCGAAAAGCGACGAGGGCAGACTCATTGTCGACGACGGTCACACGTTGGCTCGTAGTGCCTCCCAGGCTGATGCCTGTGGGTGCGCTCAGATCGATGCGAAAGGTCTCATCCCCTTCGTAAAGCCGATCGTCGACAATCGGGACCGTGATCGAATCGCTGTCGCCGTCGCCAGAACCTGGGGCGAACGTGACCGTCCACGACGACGGACCGGAGTAGTCTCCATCGACGATGCTCTCCTCCACGAGGGTCAGCTCGACGCTCGCTGACGACACCAGTGTGCCCCCCCCCGGAATTCTCAAGTCCACCTGAACGGTCGCGTCGTCAGACTCGTCGACCGAGCCCGAGCCCGCGCTGAGGGATACGCTTGCGGTGTCGTCGTCGACGAGGCCAAGCGTGTGGCTGGCTTCGCCCAATGGGGCGCCCGTGGCCGTTATCGTCAAGATGAGTTCCACACTCAACCCGACGTCGATGTCATCGATCGGATCGACCACAACCTGCTGTATGTCTCCGTCACCGCTGCCGGCAGGGAACGTGAAGGAGAGAGAACTCGTGATCGTATAGTCAGAGCCGTCCACCGCCGTGCTGCCCGCAGCCACTGAGACGTTTACCGTCACCGGCGATGCGAGTGTCGTTCCCGCTGAATCAAAATCGAGAACGATGTCGATGCTCTGTGGCCCATCCGACTCGGAGGCCGTGCTCGAATCGAAGGCGAATCCCACCGTGCCTGACTCATTGTCTTGAATCGTCGCGGTGAGCGTATTCGTCGCGCCTGCGAGCGCGTTGCTGAGGCCGCCGAGTTGGAGGGTAAAGCTCTCGTCGCCCTCGAAGAGCGTGTCGTTCTGCAACGTGAACGTCACCGACCGAGACGCTCCAGAGGACGTTCCCGCGTCAAAGGTCACCATCGCGTCCGCCGGGGCGGTGAAGTCGCTCCCGGCTGCAGCGCTTCCGCCTCCGGCGACCAGCACCTGCGCCGAAACGGGGGCGACGAGATCGCCACCGCCCGGTACGCTCAGCACCACCGAAGCGGTCACGCTGCCATCGGCTTCGGACACCGAGACCGCAGACGCAGAGAATTCGAGCGTTGCCGAGTCGTCTTCGACGATCGTCACCTCGTGGTCCGACACACCGAGCGCCGCGCCGCTCGCCGACGCTCGGAGCACCACGGTCTTCGCGCCCTCCAAAATCGCGTCGTCGATCGGGGTCAGGGTCACGGTTTGCGAAGCACCATCGACGCTGCCCGCCGGAAAGGTGAGCATTTGCGACGACGGCGAGAAGGTGTAGTCCGTACCCGGGTTGGCGTCACCCTCGAGGGTGTCGATGATCGTGACGACCACCGGTTCGGTGGTTTCCGTGCCTGCGCCTGGACCCAGGTCGAGACGGACGTCGATATCTAGAGGAGTCCCGCTCGACTCGACGACCATGCTCGACGACAGCGTAAATCCAACGGAGGCCGTTTCGTTGTCTTCTATCACCACCGTCGAGGTGCCGCTGCCCGCCGTGAGGCCGGTCGCGGACGCCACGCGAAGTACAATGGATTCGTCATTCTCCACCAGCGCGTCGTCGACTACGGTCAGCTCGATGCTCTGGACCTCATCGTCGAGTGCGCCCGTGTTGAAATTCAGAGTCAGCGAACCCGTGGTAAAGTCGTCGGGATCCGAGGCGGTAGTCCCTCCCGCCACCTCGAGCACGACTTCGGCCGGTGCAAGGAGTCCGCCCCCGCCCGGGACATTGAGCGTCAGGTCCACTGAGACCGTGCCGACGCCTTCAACGACACGCTGATTCGGTGTAGCAAAGGAAATGCTCGCGTTGTCATCATCTACGATCGAAACGACGTGCTCTCGCGGCTCTTGACTGAGCGGGCCGGTCAGCTCCAAAATTACGGTTCGCGTACCATCCACGACGCTGTTATCGCTCGGCGTGACCGTGAGATCGACACGCGCTCCATTGACGCTCCCTGGCCCAAAGGTGAGATTTCCGGCTCCCGTAACCGCGTAGTCCGCCGATACGGCAGCGCTGCCTCTGCCCGAGTCGGTCACACGAAACGAAAGAGGAACGGCAAGCGAAACCCCCGCATCGAGGACGAGGGTGACGGGCACGATGAGGGCGCTGCCGTCTTCATCGACGTTACTGGAGGATTGAGCGAACGCATAGGCTGCCGTCTCGTTGTCCACGATCTCAACCGTGGCTTCGCCACGCACTCCGATGACCGCGTCTGAGGGGAGGGCAAGTCGGACGGTGAAGTCTTCCACGTCCTCGTAGAATGCGTCGTCCGCAACCGCGATTTGAATCGCCTGTTGCGCGCCATCGTCGCTCCCCAAAGGAAAAGTGAGCGATCGCGTCGAAGCACTTGGCACCTGGAAGTCCGTGCCCACCCCCGCGGTTCCCGAGATCACCTCGACGAGGACGGAGGCCGCGCGCGGCAATACGCCCCCACCCGGAATCGTCAGCTGTACCTGAACCGACACCGAGCCGCCGTCTTCGGCCACCGAAAACGTGTCGGAAACAAAGCTGATGGCGACCGAATCGTCGTCGACAACCGTCAAGGTCGCCGCATTCGCCCCCAAAGCCGCAGGGCCGGTTGGTGCCCCCAGGCCGAAGTCGATGGTCTTTTCACTCTCCACTGTGGTGTCGCCGAGCAACGTGACCGGCACGCTCTGGATCGATTCGCCGCTCGTTCCCGCTGGAAAAGTCACCACCGTTGTGTCGAAGGCTTCATAGTCCGTCCCGGGGACGGCGCTTCCAGTGCCCCGGTCCGACAGCGCGACCGTAACATCACTTGCGAGGGTCGCAGTGGGCGGATCGGGCGTGAGCGCGACACGAAGGGCCGCTGTGCCGTCGTCTTCGCCCGCTCGTGGTGCGACTTTCTCAAAGCCGACAGTGGCGCTTTCCGCGTCGATGACAGTCGCGCTCAACTCGTCAAAGGTCCCGAGCGCAGCGTTCACGGGGTTTCCAAGTGTGACAACGAGGGTCTCGTCACCCTCGATCAAACCGTCCGTGGTGATAGCAAAGGTGAAGTTCTGAATCGCGCCATCTTCCGTGCCCACCGCGAACACAACGTCGAGGCTTCCGGGAGCGCTGAAGTCTTCGCTGCCCGCGCTGCCGCTCACCGTCAGGCTCGCTGACACCGCGTCAGTGAGCGAGCTCTCGCCTTCGGGCAGTCGGACCCTGACTGCAACCCCAAGTCCCGTCCCTTCTTCGACCGTGACAGTGGACGCGGTGAGTTCGACGAGTGGTTCATCGACGGGCACGACCTGCTCGGGCATACAAGAAGACGTACCGGACGGGAGGGTCTCGCAAACAAAGCCCTCTTCGACCAAACATCCTGCACCGCACCCGTCGCCGCCGCTGTCGTTTCCATCGTCGCATCGCTCGAGGGGTTCGACGATCACACCGTCTCCGCATTGCACGTACGCGTCTTCGAGGACAACCACCGCGTCTGTGACGTCGGCGGAGATCGTGGACAGCTGGGTAAAACCGGTGACGGCGAGGGCACCACCGCTCTCGCCATCAACCCTCAGCAGCACCGCACGGCCGATCGCAGATTGGGGCATCAGAATGTCGATGGTTTCCGACCCGCTGGTCAGCGCGGTAGGAGTTTGGGGGACGAAGCCCGGGGCGAAAGCTCCGGTGTTGTCGTCGAATCGGCCACCGATTTGCAAGCGTTCCAATCCGGCGTTCGCGTCATACTGGATGACGACACGCAGGATCGGGCCCTGCTCTTCATCCGAGCTACACGCGAAAGAGCTCATGAGAAGGAGGAAAACGAGGCTCAGCGGAGCCGATGCGGGGAATGGCCGGAGAGACACGAAAAACTCCTGGGAGCGCGACCGCTCCTACCTGCGATCCAAGGTGTAGTCGGCTACTGGGTCATCGCCTCGGAGAAGAAAGTACGTGGATCCCGCCGCGGCCGCAGCCACGACGCCGATCGAGGCCCAAAACCACCACTCACCCGTGATCGAGCCCTCTTCGTCGTCATCGACCTCTGCAGTTAGGCCTGCTTGGGACTCGATCTGACTCTCGATTCTCAGACGCTCGGCCCTTGCCGCCTCGGCCGCGGCTTCGGCCGCAAGTCGTTCACTCTCCGCACGTTCGAGCGCGGCAGCTTTCTCCAAGCGCTCCTGTTCCAAGCGACTGAGCTCGGCCTCGCGCTCCTTCTTTTCTCGTTCTTCCTGTTCGGCCGCCTGCTGTTCCACGTATTCGATCATGCTCTTGACGTTTTTGCGATGCCTCGATTTGCGCTCCCGAGCCAAGTACTGCTCGTAGAAAAACGCGGCCTTTTCGTACTGCCCGAGCTCTCGATAACACTGACCGATGTTGAACAAGAGGGCGGGTTTCTGGCTCAGCTCATAAGAAAGCTCGTAGCGTTGAAGCGCTTCGTCAAATTCGCCGAGCCGGTAAAACTCCTCGGCTTCCGCGAAGAGGACCCTCGCGTTCGCGCGGGGGGAGTTGGGAGCACTCAACGTCAACAGAGCAAGCAGCACTGCGCCCATGTTTCAATCATCTCCGTCGAAGGGATTCAGGGTGGAACGTTTGAGAAACGAAGACTCTTCGTCCTCTTGGGCGTCCGGAGCTGGCTTTTTAACGCGTCCCCGCACTCGCGCTTTGCGGGAGGTTAGCTTCTTTCGCTTCTCGCGTTTCTCCGGCGACTGTTCGCGCGAAACATCACGACGTTCGTGCTGAGGGACCTCGCGTTCGGCTTCTGCTTCCGCGAAGGAGCCAGCTCTCTCCCCGACGTCGGGTCCTATTTCAGGCTCGGGCGCCGTTAGGAGCGTCGGTTGTGCCGGCTCGGCAATGGACTTCGGTTTTTCGGGTTCGGGAGCCGACGGGCTAACGCTCGCCGATGCGCTGACATCCTTGCCGCCCGACCCCAGCATGCCTGTCCCGTAGAGCAGACATGCGGAGCCGAGCACAAATACGACGAGCACCGCCCCCGCGATGGTCCACCGGCGGCGGAAGTGAACGCCGCTCATGTCGTCCAAGTCTTCCGCGTCGAACGTGAAGTCTGAGCGCGTGGCCTGGGTGTGGTGCTGCACCGATCCTGGAGTGGGAGTCTCGTCTGACCGTCTAGCGCGCGTCAGATCATCGGAGAAGACAGGGCGACGAATGATTGCGGTGTGTTCGTAGAGTGAGCCCGAAGCTCCCTCCGACCGAGTTTCTGCCTCGAGAGGCTGTGCTGGCGCCGCGGGCTGAGTGTCGTTCGAAAAAGACACCGAACTCTGACCTGTAGCAGTCCGACCTTGCTCTCCGGCGTGAGTCTCCGCTCGCGCGGCCATGGCTTCGACGTCTCGACTTTGATGAGCCGCAGCTTCCAGCTCGATTTCGACGGTCACGTCAGCGTCATTCGACTCGGGCAACGAGCCCGCGGCCCGATCCGCTCCGAGCAAGTCTGACCCACTTTGCCGAACCAAGGTGTCGGAATCGAGACCTGGTTCGGAAGGCCCGTGTCCGTCGCTCGACTCTACGCCGGGTCCAAAAAGAGTCTCTTCGATTTCACTTTCGTCCAGACCGCTCAGCGTATTTCTGCGTTTCGTCACGCCTTTGACTGCGTGACGATCAGCGTCATCGTCGACCGATCCACCCCTCATGGTTTCGCCCGCAGCCTCGAGATTGAACACCGCTCCATCAAACTCAACCGACGTCTCATCGTCGCGCGTTGCCTGACTCATGACCTCGAGCTCCCTAGACCCATCACCCGCTGTCACTTACCTACGCGCTCACAGGACCACATACACATGAGAAGATGAACCGACGGCTCGAACCTCGCAACCGAAATTTCGGGTCAACGCAGCAACGAAGCAAACCGCCTGCTTCTGGCTCGAGATCGCGCGACATTGCCCGAAACAGCGCACATTAGCGCACATCAGCACATGATCGCCCATAAAAGACTGCGCCGCTCGTGTTCAGCCGATTTTGCCGCGGCTCGCGAATCCAAAAGACCAAACGAACGTACCGGGCCTCTGGATTCGCGGCCCCGAGTGTCGGAGAATCCTCCCATGGCGGTGGTAGACAAGCTCAAGGGCGGAAAATCGGTTCTCCAACGGACGAAGCCCGGCAAGGACCTGCCTCGGCTTGTCCTGTACGTCGGAATCGCTCCCGCGGGGTATGCGGTGCGCGCTCCCGAAGGGACCGAGCACGTGCTCACGCAGCAGGTGCTCGCGAGCCATTACAAGGTTGCGAGCGGCAAGAAGGCGGCTGCGCTGATGCAGGAGCACTGGCCGCCGGAGGCGGAGCCCAAAACGAAGAGAGCCTGAGCCGCGTCCCGGTCTTCCTTGGCCTCGGCACGCTCTTGGGCACGGTCGTGCCACTTCAGCGCGATCTCGCTCGCTCGCGCCGGCGGACGAGCGGACCCTCCAGTGAAGTGCGCCAGCCGGCCCAGGGGCCGGTCATGAGTGCCCACACCACCAAACCGAGCCCGACGAGGACGAGCACGTAGAGAGGCCAGTCACCGAGGTAGTCGAGAAGGGTCGCGCTCCCCGGCTTGCGGCTGACGAAGAGGTAGTTCGCGCCGGTCAGGTGATTGAACACCATCATGGTGACTACCCAGACAACACTCAACGTCATGGTCAGGGCGTATCCGCGCCAGGTCGGTCGATAGCCGAGACCCCAGGTCAAATAGACCGAGGCCCAGAGCATCAGCACGTGCGGATTCCAGTACATCAAGAAGCTGATGTGCGGGAAATCGTACGCCACTACCGGCGTGAAGACCGAGTGGGGTGTGAGTGTCAATCCCCAGTAGTAGGCGAGAAGAAAACCTAGAGGGTTGCCGTTCCAGAGCGCGAAGATCGCGCCGACCGGTGCGAGGTCCGAGAACTGAAAAGGGAGGGACTTCGCGACGTTCCAATTCGAGGGCAGCATCGAGTAGATCTGAAAAAAGATCTGATTGGCCGCGAAGAGAAGAGCGAAGCCGTGTCGAAAGCGCCATTCGGCTTCTTCGGAGGGGCCGCGCCGACCCCAGTACACCAAGGCCACGAGTCCCGCGAAGAAGACCAGCAAAGCGATCCAGTGGGAGAGCCCGTAGGGATGGAAAACGGCAGTGGCGTAGGTCACGGCGCCGTCACCATGGCACTCTTCCGTGTCCCGATCATCCGGCTTTCAGAGCACACTAGCGATCCAAAAGCCCACGAAGGTGCCCGCGGCGGTACCGAGGGAGCCGACCAGGATTGCGGGCAACACGAGATCCGCCCGGCCGAGGCTTCGGGCGACCGCCAGAGCGGTCGTGCCGCCGCCGATGTTCGCTTGTGATGCGACCGACGCGGTGACCAGGTCGAGCCCGAAAATTCGCGCTCCGCCGTAGGTGACGAGGCCGTGCACGGTCACGGTCGTGACCGCGAGGATCGCGAGGCTCAGGCCGAGCTCGCCCAAGCGACCGAGGGCCGCCAAGCTGCACAACGCACCGATCACCGCCAGGAAGAGCTGGACCGAAAACATGCCGAGCGCCCGTGATCCCGGTAGGCGTCCCACCGCTGGAACGTGCGCCAGCACCAGCGCGATGGCGGTCAAGACCAGCATGCCCGGCGCTTGGATGTCGACCCGGGCGAGGCCCGCGACCAGGAGCTCGGAGGCCAGGAGCGCACCGGTGCCGAGGGCGAGCTGCACCCCGAGGGTGCCCGGCCCGATCGATTCATCGTCGCCGAGGTCCAAGACGCCGGCGTCATCTGCGCTCGGGGTTGCGACCGTGCTCGCCTTCGGCCAAAGGCCACTGAGTATCCGGGGGGCGGCCAAACAGACCACCATCCAAATCGCGGTTACGATGTTGTCCACCGCCACTGCGCCGGCGTAGAGCCCTCCGTCGCTCACGATGCCGTACTCGAGGGCCACCGCGTTGAAGTTGACGCTCCCGCCGATGTAGGTCCCGGTGAACATGCCCCCGAGTGGCGCGTAGTCCGCGCCGAACGCGTCCCTCCCGCCGGCCAGAAAAAGCCCGAGCACCACCCCCGAGGTCGTGCCGACCGTACCGAGCGCAAAACCGGTCAGCATCGGGGCGCCCGCCCGAAAGACCTCCCGCAGTCGAATCTGCAGCAGGAGCCAAAAGATCGACAGTGGCGCGACGTAGTCGAAGATCGCGCCGTAGAGCGGGGTGCTGGACTCGGTGGGCACGAGACCGAGGTTCCCGGTGACCGCACCGAGGACGATCACCAGGAGGGCCGCTCCCAAGGCGCGCAGGCGCGTGTGTCGCACGAGCCATTCAGACGCAAAGACGAGGGCGGTCAAGACGGTCGCGATCCAGAGGGGGGCATCGAGCACGCACGCTCTATCGCATCGAATCGCCGGCGGACCAAAGCATTGATCCAGGTCAACCCTGCCGATGCCCGACTTCTGCCCGGACCTGCTATCTGAAGCGAGACGGAGGTGCGCCATGGGTAAACGCGCGGTGGTGATCGGTTCGGGCTTTGGCGGACTCGCGGCGGCGGCACGTCTGCGGGCTCTCGGTTTTGACGTGACCGTGCTCGAAGCGCGGGATCAGCCGGGTGGGCGCGCGGGAGTGTTCGAGCGGGAAGGGTACACCTTCGATGCGGGACCGACGGTGATCACCGCCCCGTACCTGCTGGAAGAGCTCTTCGAGATTCTCGGGCGCGACATGAGCAACTACATCGAGCTCATGCCGGTCGATCCCTTCTACCGGGTGACGTTCCCCGAAGGGGAGTCCTTCGACTACTCGGGGGACGAAGAGCGCCTCTTCGCGGAAATCGAGCGGTTCAATCCCCGCGACGTCGCGGGCTATCAGCGCATGGTGGTCCGGGCGAAAGAGATCTTTCACATCGGCTACGAACAACTGGTGGCGCACCCCTTCTTGAAGGTGACCGACATGTTCGGGTGTTTGCCCGACCTGCTCCGGCTGGGCAGCTTCCGCTCGGTCTACAGTCTCGTCTCCAAGTACATCGAGGACGAGCGCCTACGTCAGGTCTTCACCTTCCAGCCGATGTTGATCGGCGGGAATCCGTTCAAGACGACGTCGATCTACATGCTGATCCACTGGCTCGAACGAAAGTGGGGCGTGCACTTCGCGAAGGGCGGAACCGGAGCGATCATCAATGGGCTCGTCCAGCTCCTGCAAGACAGCGGCGTGGAGGTTCGTCTCGGTGCGCCGGTCTCGGAGATCGTCGTCGACAGTCAGGGGCGGGCGAGCGGCGTTCGCCTGGAGGGTGGCGGCGAGCTCCGTGCGGATTTCGTGGTGGCCAATGCCGATCCCTCCTTTGTCTACACCGAGATGCTCGCCCCCGAGCATCGCCGAGTGCATACGGACCGCCGGGTCGCCCGCAAACGGCAATCGATGAGCTTGTTCGTCGTGTATTTTGGCACCGATCGGACCTACCCGGACCTGGCGCACCACACCATCGTCATGGGACCGCGCTACCGAGGACTGCTCACGGACATCTTTGACCGCAAAGTGCTCGCGGACGACTTCTCGCTCTATCTGCACTCGCCGACCCGCAGTGACCCGTCGCTCGCGCCTCCGGGGCACGATGGGTTTTATGCGCTCTCACCCGTGCCGAACAATCAAAGCGGTATCGATTGGGTGAAGGAAGGGGACGCCTACGCCGACCGAATCCTCGTCGCGCTCGAGGAGCGGCACATGCCGGGGCTGCGAGCATCGATCACGACCCGCTCGTTCATCACGCCAGATTTCTTCGAGCACGAGCTTCGCTCGGTCGCCGGGGCGGGCTTCGGGATCGAGCCGATCCTGCTGCAGTCGGCCTATTTCCGCTACCACAACCGATCCGAGGACGTGGGCAATCTCTACTTCGTAGGCTCGGGGGTTCATCCCGGCGCCGGGGTGCCGGGGGTGATTCAGAGCGCACGGGTGCTCGAAACGCTCGTGAAAGAGGACTTTCCCACCCGGCCGTTTCCGGTGGCGTCGGCGCCCGTTTGAGCGCTCAGCGAATCGCCGCGTAGCAGGCGTCGACCGTGTCGAAGACCAGGTCCGTGGGTTCGGGGCTCCCCGAGCCCACGCGAAACACGCTCCAGGGATCGATGCCATCTCGGTCGCGTGAGGCGCATACGAGGGAGCCGTCGGTTTCGCGCACCGCGAGGGACGCAGCGTCGGTGCACTCCTCCAGGCTGCCGTAGACGAGGCGGGGCGGGCGAGAATCGACCGCGCGCTCCACCAATGCGAAAGGCGCGTCGCCATCCTCGTCCCGGGATGTGCAGATCCACAACGGCCCGAGGCCTAGATCTACCGGTGCGCTCGCGGCCTCCAGGCACTCGAGGGTCGTGGCGTAGACCGCGTGCTCATAGCGCGTGAAGTCGACACCGATCCGTTGGGCCAGCACGTAGGGTGCGGCTCCATCGTTGTCTCGGGAAACGCAGGTGAACTCGTCGTCCGCGATCTCACGGATGCCGAGATAGCAGCTCTCCGCGCTCGTGTACGACTCGCCGTCGCGCTCGGCCTCGGATCCGCGAAGTTGGTGAATCCGCCAGGGCGCGGTGTAGTCGACGTCGTTGGGCGCGCACACGAAGATCCGCTCGCTGCTCTCGAACGATGCGCGTGAGGCCTCGAAGCAGCGGTCGAAGCCGCGGTAGGCGACGTCATCGAGGCGCGTCCCGGCGTCGTCGCCGACGTGGAACATCGCGACTGGCGCTAAGCCGTCCGAGGCGCGCGAGGCGCAGAGATATGTGTCGTTGCCGCGCTCGAGGCGGCGGGCGAGCGCCGCGTGGCAGGTCTCGAGCTCCGAGTAGACGACATTCGGAAAGAGGGTCACGATCCCATCGTGGGCCCGTGCTGCAGCCCAGGGTTCTCGTCCTCGCCCGTCGTTGAAGGTGCAGAAGAAGCCTTCGCCCGTGGCATTCTCGCAGACGTCGTCTCCCCACAGGTCTTCGGCCTCGAGGAGCTCGGCGCGGCCGTCGTTGCAGTAGACCTCGAAGAGCCGGTCGGAACGGACGGTCAGCCCTCCGATTTCCTCGAGAGTCGTGAAGACGGTTTGTTGCCTGGATTCCAGCTCTTCGCCGCTGCAGGCGAAAGCCGAGAGTGCGGCGACTGCGAGCAGCGCCCGATGAATACATCTCATCTCATCCATCCCATCGCCGCCTCCGTCCCCGAAGAGCAGGAGCATGCGCGCTCAGCGCGCCGCGGCGAGTCGCTGATTCTCAGGCGGACACACCCTTGTCAAGAAGGCCGAGCGAAAGGCTGGGTTTCGTGTCCTCTCTTGCGATAAAGGACGCGCGTGAAGCGTAACGCTCAAAGGTTCGCGGTTCTCTGCACCCTCGGCGTGCTCCTCGGGTGTCGCGGTCAGCTCTTGCCCGCGAGCGAAGAGGGGGCGACGAGTGAGCCTACTCAACCGGAGCTCACCTCCGAGGTCGTGGACGAGGAGGCTTGCGAGGTGAGCTTCGAGCCGGTCTACGAGGCGCTCGAGCAGTTTCTCGCTCTGGAGTCCGCTCCCGCGCGAACGATCCTCGAGGCCGAGCGCAGCGCACCGAGCTTTGACGAAGAGGCGGTGCTCGAGGCGGAGTGGTCGCAAGCGCGGGCCGCCTGCGGCGTGTTTCCTGGACCCACGGACGATGACAACGACGCCGTCTCGATCCTGCGAGCCAATATCGAAGGGCAGCGCTTCGCCACGTGCGCACGGGAGCAGCGACTGCGACCCTCCTTCTACGATGATCTGACGCGACGCCTCGCGGATCTCGCCGAAGCGTTAGGTGACGGGGCGGATGCGATCCGAAAGCGAACGGACAGGGCGGAACAGGCGAGTCTTGAGGCGCTGGCGGAGCGCTTCGATACCACGGAAGGGGCGAGCTACGACGAGGTGCGAACGATGCGCGACGCGATTCTCTCCCGGATCGAGTCGCCCGAGGAGTTCGCCGAGCGCGCCGAAGCACGTTGCGGCGCCCTGGTTCCGTGGAGCGACGGCGCGCCGGCCGAGACCCGCGACTGGTTGCTCGATCGCTTGACGACCCTTCGGTGCGCCAGGCGACTCGGTTCGACGGCCGAAGCGTGGCAGCGCTACCTCGAACCCGTACGTGAGAGCCTAGAAACCGCGGGGTCTCGTACGCAGGGGCGGGCGACGGAGGCTGTGGGCCGGGTGGCGCACGCCCTTCGAGCCGATCGATGAGCTCGACCGGTGTCGCTGAACCGGGAACGCTGAAATGAAATGCTGATTCTGACCAATCAGGGCTCGAACGTGCCGTCCTGGCTCCGCGAGCACGAGCCTCGGGTCAGATTGCTTCCCCAACACATCGCCGTCGATGCGCAGCGCCACGACACGCGTGAGCCCATTGACCACCGATTGGAGGCGCTCGAAGAGCGGGTGCCGCCGGGGACCGGGATTTGGGCCGCAGTCGCTCATGGCGACGTGGCCGAGCAAGGTGAAGCCCTCGTTCGTCAGCTGCGCGAGCGCTGGCGCATCCGCCTGGCGATTCTTCAGCCTCTCTCGCCGAGCATTTTCCTGCACGTGGGCCCCGGTGGTTTGCTCTTGTTCGCCGCCCCGGTCGAAGCTGCCGGCCTCACGGACCTCGACCCGGCGGAGCTGACCGGGGCGGGCGAGACGCCGGGCTATACTCTCGGATGAGGGCGCTGACCCTCAGTTCTCGACGCTGAAGCGCAACCCCGCGCGCGCCTCGAGTCGGGCGAGCAGCGGTGCGGCCATCGCGCTCACGGGGGTGAGCACGCCGCCGTCGCTGTCGAGCGCATCCATGGCGAGACAGAGCGCAGACTCGGAGAGCATCTTGGCCGTGGACCCGTAGCCCGGGTCGCGATCGCCGGTGACTTTAGCTCTCAGGATCGTACCGTCGTCGAGCTCGCCGTAGAATCGTAGGTTGAAAAAGCCCGCTTCGCGGGTTTTTTCGTCCGGCCCTTCGCCGGGCTCGGGCAACACGAAGCGCTCGAGCAGGCTGCGCGGGAGATCGAAGGAAGCGCCCGTGACGATCGCTCCGAGTGCGGCGGCTACGGCGCCCGCCTTGATCGCTCCCGCCGGGCCCGGGCCGGTCATCACCGCTTCTCGGTAACGAAACTCGTGCCCCCAGGGGTAGCCCAAGAGTGCGTGACTTCGACGCACGACCCGCGTGTTGATCGCGGCCATGACGAAAGGCGCGGTCCAGCTCTCGGCGAGAGGGTCGTAGCGTACGTCCTGCTGGTCGCGCTCGTCAGGGCCACTCATTTCTCCCGGAGGGTTGAGGCCGTAGGGATCGACGAGCATGCGTCGCAGAGCGCGATCGGTTTTGGCTTCCTTCACCACGTTGATCAGACTCGCGGCGGTGCCGCCACTGAATCCTCCCCGGGCCGCTTTTACCATCATGGCGATCGAGCGGCAGGGGCGGCCGAAGCGCTCTTGCGCCTCGCGCTGGAGAAACCAGACGCCGAGGTCACTCGGGACCGAGTCGAAGCCACAGCAGTGCACGATGCGCGCGCCCTTCTCCCGGGCGGCATCGTGATGTTTGTCGATCATCCGCCGGATCCACTGGGTTTCGCCGGCGAGGTCGCAGTAGTGGGTGCCGTTCGCGACGCACGAGGCGACCAGCTCGGAACCGTATTTGGCGTAGGGGCCGACGGTGGTGAGCACCACCGAGGTGCGGGCGGTGAGGCGATCCAAGCTCGCGCGGTCGTGGGAATCGGCGAGGAGAATCTCGAGGTGGCTCGCTCCGAGGCCGAGTCGGCTCCGGAGGTTTTCGAGCTTCACCTGGTTGCGCCCGGCGATCGCCCAACGGACCTCGCCCTCGGCCCCGTAGGTTTCGTGTAGGTATTCGGCGACCAGCGCGCCAGTAAACCCGGTGGCGCCCCACACCACGACGTCAAAATCTCGTGCCATGGGCTGCCCTTATCGCGCCAGAGATTCGAGGTCGAGGTCAGCGGCGCCGACGAGCCAAGAAAAGGGCGAAACCTGGTACCGCGGCACAGCCAGAGTCGGATGGGGTCTCGGCGGGGGACTCGCGGCCCTCCGGGACGTCAGGGTCGAGGGAAGGAGTCGGCTCCGAAGGCGCCGGGGGCGGTGCATCGCGCCGCAGGCGGGAGGCGGCACCGTGGCCGGTCACCGCATCGGGCAGAGGACGGAAGTCGTTGCTTTGGTGCGTGATCGGGGCGATGAACCCTCCGAGAGCCACCATCCGTTGGATCTGAGCGCCGGTGCGTTCGCGCTCGCTGCTGTTGCCCCGCAGATCCGCCAGGTACGCGTGGGAGGCACTGAGGGGAAAATCCTGTTGCTCGGCGAGCGCCAGCGCGTCGTCCGGCATCCGGTAGCTCATTTGATGGACGTCGAGCATGATGCCGCGTTCGGCCGCCCCCATCATCAGCGCTCGACCGAGGTCGGTGAGACCCAGGGCATCGCAGCGGCCTTCGTCCGCCGGCGGATAGTCGGTGCCTCCCGGGACTCCGCTCAAGACCGTGCTCGAGACCGGCGTCGACCGTCATGTCCCGGTTAAACGTCCCAGCGAGAGCACCGGCGTCGGTGCAGCTCGTCGCGCGCGGGTAGTCGCCGTTTCGCAAGGCGTTGCCGATCGAATAGAACTCCTGAAAGAGGGCGGTGCCCCCAAACTCATTGTCGAACGCGTGCACCGGAAACAGGTCGCGGACCCCGCGGTACTGGTGCACGTCGAGGGCCTCCCGCACGTCGTCCTCAATACAGCCCCGTCCGGCGATACATCCGAACAGCTCCGCGGGATGGGCCGAGGTCGGTTGCGAGCTGCGGTTCGTCCTCCACCCAGGGACCCCTTCAGCCCTCGGAGGGAATGAGATCAAACTCAGTGGCGCGGTCCTTGAATGTGGCGACGACGAGTCGGTGCCCGAGGAACAGCTCGGTACGGACCCGAAGTCGGTCCCCGTCGTCCCTGGCCAGCGCCCAGGCTCCGTTCGAGAGCGCTTCGAGGATGAAGACCGCGCGGTCACTCGGCTTTTCTGCGCCAAAGACGGTCGCCCCGCTGGCGGTCAGGATGTTGCCCCGGCCGTCCTTCAGGAAGAAGCGCGGGGCGTGCGGGTCGACCGGACGTAGGTAGAAGCGGGTCGAGCGCGGCGCGGAATCGACCGGCGCGAGCCCGTAGGGCGATGTCGCGCCCGAGCGGGCCTCGAGGACCCCCGATGAAGCGCTGAGATCTCCCCGATCTCGGCGATTTCTCGCACGCTGGCACCAGGGGGAGCCCTCCAAGCTGCATCGCCGGCGATGCCGCGGGTGGATCACCGGTTCCGAGCACATCCTTCGACTGAATCCCGAGGGTGGCCTCGTCCGCACTTGCATCGGGGGAAACGCGATCGCCGGGAAGGGCAAGAAGCCGCGGACACGGGAAAGGCATCCGTCGGCGACGTGGAGGCGCCCGAGGAGGCGCTGCTAGAACCCCTGCTCGCGCGCGCCCGCGAATGACCACGGCTCGGGCGATGCCAGGCGTTCTTCGAGGCGCATCCCTCCCTCAAAGAGGAGGGCCACCCGGTGCGCAGAGGCAAAGGCCGGAGGCCGCTGCCCCAGGTGCCCGACGGAGCGAGCGTGAGCTCTCCGAAGAGCCACGCAGCTGTCGATTCATTCGTAAACAGACCCTTTACGCACCCCCTGGATTTGCCTGACGGCCCTGTGGCGAATGCGTCGCGACACTCACCGTCCGTTGCATGGAAGACACATTCGGCAACGAAATTTTACCGAATTCGCCGGATATTTGGCGATTTAGGGGATGCGGCCTAAACCGTTCGTGTGTAAGTTCCGATGCGAATGAGGCAGGCGAGGAAGGGTTCTCGCCAGGACGGAGTCACTCATGATGCGCACGTTGTTGTTCTTTTCGGTGTTGGCATCGACGACCCCCGCGCTCGCGGAGACCACCGTCTATGTTCGCCCGCGCCCTGCGTTTTTGGTCGAGCTCGTCGATTCTTTGCGAGACGAACGGGAGGCGAAGCGCGCTGAGCTGAGCGAGCTGCGCACCGCGCGGTCCCGACGGTCGGTAGGAGCGATCGATGAGCAGCGGCTCCTTCAGACGAGCTTGCTCTTGCCGGTCGACAGCGCGGGCGCGCCGGTCGCTTCCCGTTGACCGTCGCTCACGGGACGCGAGCGAAGCGCGCATTCTTGTCGGTTGCGAGCTCGTGGCCGCCGTTTGCGAAGATTCGCCGCGTCACCTGTGTCAGGTTGGGACGCTCCAGCCGCCGCTGCTTGTGGGCTTGCCAGAGCTCGCCGAGCGTCCGAACTCCATTCAGCTCCATGTATTCTCTGAGCGCGTGGGATCCGGTCTCAGAATCATCATGCGCCCTACCCGCTCCTGGTATTCTTCCCGCGCCGCGTTGGCCGCTTCCTTGCGTTGCTCCTCGGGCACACCTTCGATCGCTCGGGGCAGGGCGCCGCTCCGGTGGCGGAAACGTGTCGGGGAGCGAACGGGGTGTGCTCGGCGCGTAGCGCTAGCAGGCGGCCTTGCGCCTGGGAGCGCGAGCGACTAGCTGTCCTCCCATGAAACAGATCGCAGCCTTCGTTTTGCTCGGGGCGCTCCTCGCCTGCGCGCCGCGCGTCGAAGCCCCGCCCCCCTCCGCCGCGACCGATGTCTCGGAACAGAACGACGCGACCCGCGCCTTGCATGCCTTCTTCGCGGCCCAATGGGATCGGCGCATGCGCGAGAATCCCACCTGGGCCTCGAGCCTCGGTGACCTGCGATTCAATCGCGAATGGGCTGACGAGTCGCTCGCGGCCCACGCGGCGCGGCACGCGAAGAATGTCGCTGCTTTGAAAGAGCTCGAGGCGATCGAATACGCCGCTCTCGGACGGGAAGACCAGGTCAGCGCGGAGCTCGCCTCTCGACAGCTTCGCGATGCCATCCGCGCCTACGAGCTCGGCGAGCATTTGATGCCCCTCAATCATCGTGGCGGCGTGCAGACCCTCGATTCGCTGTCCGGTCGCCTCCGAGTCGCAACCGCGAAGGACTACGACGACTACCTGGCGCGCCTAAAGAAGCTCGACAGGCTGGTCGAGCAAACGATCGAGCTGATGAACGAAGGGCTGAAGCGCGGGATCACGCAGCCACGGATCGTCATGGAGCGTGTGCCGCGCCAGATCGCCGCACAGGTGGTCGACGATCCAAAGAAGAGCGGCTTTTTTTCGCCCTTTGCGGACATGTCGGACGAGCTCGAAGGGGCGGCGAGGCTTCGCAGCGAAGCTCTCGATGCGATCGAGAACCTGGTCGTTCCGGCCTACCGGCGGTTTCAGACCTACTTCAATGACACGTACTTGCCCGCATGCCGAACCAGCATCGGCGCGAGCAGCCTTCCGAACGGCGACGAGTGGTACGCGTATTCGATCGCTCACTATACCACCACCGAGCTCACCGCCGAGGAGATCCATCAAATCGGCCTCGATGAGGTCGCCCGCATTCGCGGCGAGATGGCCGAGGTCATGAAGGAGGTGGAGTTCGACGGTGACTTTGCGGCGTTCCTGCAGTTTCTGCGCACGGACCCTCAGTTCTTCTACGAAACTCCGGAGGAGCTCTTTGACGCGTATCTCGCGATGTCGAAGCGCATCGATCCGGAGCTCGTGAAGCTCTTTGGACGGCTCCCTCGAATCCCCTACGGCGTCGTCCCGATCCCCGATTCGATCGCGCCGGATACGACCACGGCGTATTACATGCCGCCGGCGGTGGACGGCAGCCGAGCCGGCTACTACAACGTCAATCTCTACGACGTGAAGTCGCGGCCCAAGTGGGAGATCGCGGCGTTGACGGTCCATGAGGCCGTGCCCGGTCACCACCTGCAGATCGCGCTCTCGATGGAACAGGAGGGGCTGCCGCAGTTTCGCAAGGTCGCTTACGTGGTGGCCTTTGGCGAAGGCTGGGCACTCTACAGCGAGCGTCTCGGCTACGAGATGGGGATCTACGATGACCCCTACGATCGTTTTGGTCAGCTGACCTACGACATGTGGCGGGCGGTGCGGCTCGTGGTGGACACGGGCATGCACGCGAAGGGATGGACACGCCAGCAGGCGATCGATTTCTTCATGGAGAACGCCCCGAAGGCGGAGCTCGACATCGTCAACGAAATCGACCGCTACATCGCCTGGCCCGGGCAGGCGCTGGCCTATAAGATTGGGCAGCTCGAGATCCTTCGGCTCCGTGCGGAGGCGGAAAAAACCCTGGGCGAAGAGTTCGACATTCGTGGCTTTCACGACGTAGTGCTCGGTTCCGGGGGCGTGCCCCTCGACGTGCTTGCTGAGAATGTGGAGCGATGGATCGCGGAGCAAAAAGGGTGAGCGGTATGCGATTTTTCTGGGTGACTCTGGCCCTCATTACGTTCGTTGGCGTCGGTGCCCGAGCGCACAACTACATCAGCGCCGAACGGTGCGAGTCTTGCCACGAGTTCGCGTATCAGAAGTGGCAGCGCGGGCCCCATGCGTCCGCAGCACAGAGCCTGAGCCCCGCACAGGCCCGAGATCCAAAATGCACCACCTGCCATTCGCTGACCTCGATGGCCGAGGTGGATGACGCATTCGTCGGAGTGCAGTGCGAATCGTGCCATGGACCGGGGCGTTACTACTATCCCGATTACGTCATGCGTGACAGTCAGTTGGCGCGGGCGGTGGGGCTCGTGGAACAGAACGAGGCGGTCTGCGTTCGTTGCCATACACCGGGCTCACCGAGCATCGAGGCCTTCGACTTCGAGAGAATGTGGGCCGCGATCGATCACGGAAAAGCAGCCCGCGAAGCATGGGAGGCGCGTGGCCGTGGCAAAAAAGAAAATAGCACCGAGCGCGACGACAAAGAAAACGCCGGCCAAAAAACGGCGTCCCGCTGAGGGACGCGCTACGCCGAAGGCGCGTCGTCGGAGCGAGAAGAAGGAGCGCGAGTCGTCTGCGCCGACCGCTTTCGTGGCCTCCGCGGAGCGGCACGGTCAGCTGCCCGCCCACGGCATGCCGGAGCTCGCGTTCATCGGGCGGTCGAACGTGGGTAAGAGCTCGTGCCTGGGCCGCCTCCTGAAAAAACCCGATCTCGTTCGGACGTCGAAGACCCCGGGGCGCACGCAGCTCCTCAACCTCTTCCGTTTCGAGGGCAAGCTCGCTTTCGTCGATCTCCCGGGCTACGGCTTTGCAAAGCTCTCAAAGAAGCAACGGGACAATTTGAGCGTCATGGTGCGCGACTATCTGGCCGAGCGCGAAGGCTTGCAAGGCGTGGTCGTACTGATGGACGCGCGTCGGGACGGGCCTACACCCGAGGACTATCGGGTCGTGGAATGGATCCTGGAGCACGAACGACCCATTCTGATCGTCTTGACCAAGATCGATCTCATCGCGAAAAACAAGCGTTTGTCCCACGTGGTGCGCTTTGAGAAGGCGCTCGGCCTCGAACGCGGAAGCGTGATGACCTTCAGTGCGACCACGGGCGAAGGTCGTGAGGAGCTGTTGCGGCAGCTCTGGGAGGTGGCCGCGTGATCGCCGTGTTGCTGCTCCTGAGCTTCGCACAAACCGAAGGGACGCGGATCGACCGAGTCGTTGCGGTCGTGGAGTCGGAGGTGATCACCGAAACCGAGCTGGTGCTCGAAGCGCGCATCGCGCTCGCGAGGCGAGGCGCGGTGCGGGCGGCGGGGAAGCCGATCGACGCGCGCTTCATCGAGACGTTTCGAGACTATTTGGTGAACCAGATCCTGATCGCAAACCAAGCGACCCGGCTCGGTTCGATCTCCGTCTCAGACCAAGAGGTTGAGACCGAGCTCGACCGTTTCGCTGACATCTTCGTCTCACGTACCTCCTTCGAGGCGTTTTTGCGCCGCTTTGGAATCAGCGAAGAGCGCGTGCGGGGAATTCTGTTGCGCGATCTGCGCAACGGGCGATTCATCAGCCGGCGCATGAACGTCCGCTTGATGGGGAACCGCTCGCCGACGTCCCCGGAGTATCAACAGGCGCTCGAACGGTGGCTTCGCGAGCTGCGCGAGTCCTCCACGATCCGTGTCCTCGGCCCGGACGGTCGCCTGACCCAAGTGCAGCGATGATGCGTTCGGCCCGCGCCGAGGACGCCCGAGCGCTCGTAGGCTTCGACAGCGCCTGGGCCGAGTCGCAATGGCGCTCGGAGATCGAAGCCGGGTGTGTCTGGGTTCTCGAGCAGCAGGGGAGGGTGCAGGGCGCATTGTGTCGCTGGGAGATCGCCGGGGAATACGAGCTGCACCGAATCGTCGTCGCACCGCCTCTGCGCCGTCAGGGGTTCGGTCGACACATGCTCGCCGATGCCCTCGACCGTGATCGGGGCGTATGGTTGCTCGAGGTCGCCGCCACGAATCGTGCGGCGCTTTCGCTCTACGAGAGTTTGGGCTTCGTTGTCGTTGGGCGACGCGAACGCTACTACCCGGACGGCGACGATGCGCTCCTCATGCGACGGGATCCGTGACTCGAGACCGGGTGTTTCGCTACGCTCTCGAGAGATGGCACGCTACCGCAAACCGCTGCGTTTCCGCCCGCCGGAACGGCCTCCACCGAGCGTGGGGAGCGAGGCTTTCGGCGTCGATCCCGACGGGCGGCCTACGGGCGCTGAGGCCTTCGGCGAACCCGACCCTGAGTTTCCCCTGCGAGGCGCACTCCTGTTCGGCAACGACCCGGACGGTCAGCCGCTCGGCGCCGAAATGATCGGTGCGGAAAGCGACGATGCGCCACTCCGGGGCGCGCTCCTCTTCGGCAATGATCCGGCCGGTGAGCCCCGTGGATCGGAGGCGTTCGGCGGCGACGATTCATCTCATCCCCTGCGCGGGGCGCTGCTCTTCGGCAACGATCCGGCGGGGGACCCTCGCGGATCGGAGGCCTTCGGTGCGGCGAGTCTGCAGACGGCCTTCGTCGGCTCCGAGTCGGTGGGTGCGCCTCAGCTCGTGCCCGAGCGGATCACGAAGGACCCGATCGGCTACGATTTCAAGGGCGCCCTCCTGCGTGCGGACGATACGACCCTGGCGGGCATACGAAAGGATCCGCTCGATCGCATTCGCAAGCGGGTCGTAACCATTCTCGAGCGGCGTTGCGCGGTGCGCGTCGACGACCTCCGCCATGGTGTGAACGAGCACGCGATCCCCTGGGGGCGCATGCGGCGCGACTCGGATCTCGACCGCGAGCTGGCCGAGCTGATGCGCGCTTGGTGGCGCAAGGCGCCGGGAGAGGTGCTCGGGATTTGCCACCTCTGGGAGCTTCTCGAAGAGAGCGAGCGCATGCACACCTTCGAGCTGCGCAGTCCCTGGGACCAAGCGCCGCGATCACTTCACGTCTACTGGGACGATGAGCGGGTCGCGAGCTGCGTCGCCACCTTTCACAAGGAGCACCAGTTCTACCTGATGCGCACCGCGGAGAAGCAGGTCCTGGGCTACATCGACCGCCTGACCCCCCGACGCCGCGGACAGCAGGCCCGCATTCGGGCACCGGATGGTCGCATCGCGGGGGTTTTCACCCTCGAGAGTCCGTCGGTGGAGGCGGACGCGGAGGAGACGGAGATTTCTCTGTTTCGCGGGCGCATGGAAGACGGCGAAGGCCAGGGCCTGTTTCGCCTAGAGGAGCGGCGCTCTGCCGAGCACGTGTTTCTGGGTGAGCTCTTCGAGGCGGAGAGCCAGCGCTCGGTGGGGCTCATTGAAGACCGCACGAAGGAGCGCCTGATCGAAACGCACATCGAGCTCGATGTCGCCGTGTCTCGCGGTTTGGCCTGGGCCACAGCGACGCTCCTCGCCGATCTCGCGCGCTTTCGTCGCGCGGGCTGGCCCGAGGCCGAGGTGCTCGAAGATGAAGCGATCGAGCCGATCGATGTCGCTTTGGGCCGCAGCTAGCTTTCTCTGGCGCGGAGCAGCTCGGCGACGCGCATCAGCGCGGTGGCGCTCTTTGCGTCGGTGATTTCACCGCGGTAGGCGCGCGCGATCGCTTCGCCCAGAGGAATGCGCTCGACGTGCAGCACCTCGTCCGCTTCGAGCCGCTGCTCGCCGGCGGTGAGCTCTTCGGCCAGGAAGAGCGAGATCTTCTCGTCCGTGAAACCAGGGCTCACCCAGATCGCGCCGAGGGGCGTGATTCTCGCAGCGCGGTAGCCGGTTTCCTCCAGCAGCTCGCGCTCCGCGCAGACCCGCGGGTCCTCGCCGACGGCGTCGAGCTTGCCCGCGGGGATCTCCAAGAGCCAGCCGTCCACCACATAGCGGTACTGGCGCACCATCACGACGTTGCCTTCCGGGTCCACCGGGACCACTGCCGATGCGCCGGGGTGGCGGACGATCTCCAGGTCGATTTCGACGTCGTTTGGGAGGCGGACGGTGTCGATGTCGACGTGGATCATGCGACCCTCAAATACCCTCTTGCCGGCGAGCTTCTGCGCTTCTTTCATTGTGCGATCCTCTCGTGCGTCGGTTCCTGCGCGTGCTTAAATTCTCGAACGTCCATGGGCT
Source organism: uncultured Bdellovibrionales bacterium (assembly GCA_964468125.1). Classification (GTDB taxonomy): domain Bacteria; phylum Myxococcota; class XYA12-FULL-58-9; order XYA12-FULL-58-9; family CAYXVF01; genus CAYXVF01. The sequence goes on from CAYXVF010000027.1 coordinate 29,329, forward strand.
TCTTTCGACGCAACCGGATTCCCAACGTCTCACTCATGATAGATACGATCGAAGTACGGGTAATTCCCTCTCTCTCCGAAATCGCGCCCGAAGACTGGGACGCGCTCGCCGGGGCGAACAACCCGTTCATCGAGCATGCCTTTCTCCGCGCCCTCGAGGTTTCCGGTTCCGTAGGCCCGGGTCGCGGTTGGCAACCCGCCTACGTGGTCGCCTATCGCAAGGGGACCCTCATCGGCGCGCTTCCCTCGTACATCAAGACCGACTCCTACGGCGAGTACATCTTCGACTGGTCCTGGGCACAAGCGGCGTCACGCGCGGGGCTCGACTACTACCCGAAGCTCACCGTCGGCGTCCCCTACACGCCCGCGACCGGATCGCGTCTTCTCGCCCATCCGTCGGAAGAGGCGATCGTCGTGCGCGCCGCACTCCTGCGCGGCCTCGACGCCCTGCGCACGGACCTTCACGCCTCGGGCATGCACTTCTTGTTTTGCCGCGAGGAGGAGGCGAAGTTCCTGGAAGAGGCCGATTTCGCCCGGCGCGCGACGCACCAGTACCACTGGCGCAACGATTCCTATCCCGACTTCGATGCTTTTCTCGCGACGATGCGTTCCTCCGGCCGCAAGATGATCCGCAAGGAACGCCGCCGGGTGGAGCAAAGCGGTGTCCGTGTCGAGCTGCGGGAGGGCAAGGACGTCGACCGGTCTCTGACCCGTGATCTCTATCGTCTCTACACCTCGACCATCGACCGCAAGTGGGGCTCGCCCTACTTCACGCCGGAATTCTTCGACATGCTGCCGCAAGAGCTCGGTCATCGGGCCTTGGTCGGCCTCGCGTGGTTGGATGAGCAGCTCATCGCGATGACCCTTTCCTTTCAGAAGGGCGCACACGTCTACGGCCGCCACTGGGGGGCCCGTGCCCACGTCGACTGTCTGCATTTCGAGATGTGTTACTATCAGCTGATCGAGCACGCGATCGCGCGCGGTCAAACGCTCGTCGAGGCGGGGGCGCAGGGCGAGCACAAGATGAAACGCGGCTTCGTCCCGGTGCAAATCCACAGTGCCCACCGTCTCAGCCACCCTGGCCTGCACGCGGCGGTACAGCGCTTCATCGACGAAGAGCGAGAAGCCGTGGAAGACGCGCTGCCGCAGATCGCTGCGCACACGCCCTTTCGCGAGGGCGCGGCGCCCAACCTGCCCCAGAGCGCGGGCATCGATCTGCCGAGCGAGTCGGAGTAGGCGCCTCTAGCTGAGGCGGGCGTAAACGCCGGCGCGGAGTGGCTCGCCGAAGCGATCCTCTGTCCTCAAAACAGTTTCGAGGCTGGAGAGCGCCTGGAGTGCCCATGGAAGGGCCCAGGGCTCGGGATTGTTGCCCGCGGCCGCGAGCTTGAGTTGCTCTTCGACGTCCACCTCGGCCCGTCTTTCCGCGGAAACCTCGAGGCGCTCCTTGCGAACCTCGAGGTTCTTCTTGGCGCGCTTGAGTCGCTGCCGGTGGAGTCGGCCGACCGCGTCGCGTCCCTGGGCCGCGGCCTCCTCGCTCGGCTTGCCTCGACGAGGGGCGATCCCCATCGCGAGGTTGCTGACTCCGCCGTCGAAGAGGAAGGCGAGGCGCCGATTGATCTCCGAAGCCAAGTTCACCAAGAGCTACTCCTTCGGCTCAGCGCCAGCGGCTGAGGATCGAGTCGACGAGGCCTTGCCAGACGCTGAGTGTCTGAGACAGGGCCTGCATCATCTGCTGGAAAAACTGCAGCGACGCCTGAAGCTCCTGAGTCAGCATGTGGTGGGACTTCGCCGAGAAGCCGAAGTCCACCGGGTTGATGTACTCGAGCTTCTCGTATTCCTGCACTTCGAGGAGCGAAAGATCCGAGTCCTTCGTGGGGTCCGTCTTCTGGAGGTCGTAGTGCTTCTCGAGCGCCTCTTTCTTTTCCGCGATCTCCGCGTTCGTCCGCTCGATCTGCTCGATGACGCCGACCTCGGCGAGCGTACGCTTGAACTTTTCCTCCTCGCGCATGGTCATGAGGAACATGACGGCGACGATGAGCTTGTCGATCGGCATGCCGCTGTTCAACAGGCTGCCGATCTGCGCGAGGGTCGTCGCGCTGGTCGTCTCGAACTGCTCTTCCTTGCGACGATGCTGCTCGTAGGCGGTCTTGAAGTCCGGGTGACGATTGAGGATCTCTTGCTTCTCCGGGCTGAGCTGCGCGCGCCTGGGATTGACGTCCGCAATTCCGTAAAGCTCGCGAACCTGACTGCGCTCGGTGCTCGATTTTGCCCGGAGATTCGCCACTTTGGCGCGAACCTTCTCGTTGAAGGTCGCGTCTTCCATCTTTCGGCCGAGGAGGTTTTGCGCGGACCAGATCCGGATCGCCATCCGCAGCTCGGATTCGCTGCGGTCCGCCTCGTTGATGCTGCTGCTGGCCCGACCGGGCATCAGGTTCTTCGAGTCTCGAAGCAGACTGTCGAAGCTGAAGGCGTCGCGGACCGTGTAGGTATTGCCGTTGACCCCTTCGTATTCGCGATCGAGGATTTGGGAGGCCTTGGCGCGGTAGTCGTCGCGCTGGGCATCGTTCCAGCCGAGCTCGGCGGCCTTCTTGTCAAAGGCGTCCGGACTCTTCGCCAGGGCCCAGAGCGCGTGGTAGAAATCGTGCGCGTCATCCGCGTGAAGCGCCTCGAATTGGTCGCGGTGCGCGCGGGCGAGCGCGGCATCGCGATTCTCCGGGTCGTCGTTCTTTGACTCCGTGCGGCGCTGCGGTCCCTCGACACCGTCGACCGCTTTGGCCTTCGCGCCTTCCCCATCCGCCGGGCGCTGGTCGACCGTACTCTGGTTTGCAGCTTGCGTCGGCTCCGGCGGATTGCCCGCGGCGTGAGCCAGTGCCTCTTCGAAGCGCTCCTTTGACCCCTCCAGGTTGGTCTCATCGACGCCCTTGACCGCTTCGGCCAGGGCCGCGAAATCGGAGGTCGGCGTCCCCTTGCGTACGTAGCTACTGACGTGCGGTTCCTCACCGTCGAGGACGCGGTCGAGCTCGGCGCGGCGCTTGGGAGTGAGCCCCCGATACCACCCATCGTAATTGCCGTAGCGTCGTTGAACGAGTGCCTGCACGTGAAGCGGCAGCTCGCCGCTGGCCTCGACGCCTTTGAGCTTCTCAGCGAGGTAGTCGTCGAGGCGTGTATCCGCCATGGCGCCGATGAGCCGCTCGTCCATCGCCGGCGCCTGCGCATCGTGTTGCTCTGCCGCGGAGCGCTGCGCTTCGAGCTTCGCGATGGCCTCGTGAATGCCTCCTATCTCCGCTTCGGTCTTGCGGATCGCGCCTGCGAGCTGTGCCCGGTCTTGATCGGTAAATTTGTCGCTCTTGCGCAATTCCACGCGGGAGCGCTGGTTCTCGAGGAGTCGCTCGGCGGACTGGAGCTGGTACTTCTGATGAGCGATGTTCTGGTCGATCACCGCCACCCGCGAGACACGCTCGCCGCTCTTCGCACGCATCAGCTCGGCCATTTCGAGCTGCTGGGCCTTCGCCGCTTCGACGTCCGCGAGAATGTCGCCGAGGTTTTCGCGGGTTACGTGCTCGAGGGCGTCTTGGACCGAGTGTCCTTTCGCATTCGCCAGATCGACTGCGGCTTCGAAGAGCTCCTCGACCGTCTGCTTCTTGCGTGGATCGAAAGTGGCCCCGCTGCTCATCCTCGGGGCCGTCGCCTTCGCTTCCGCACCACCGCCATAGGCATGGGCGCCGACGGAATTCAGGTCTTCGGGACGGATCTGCAGGTCGCGAGCGAGGCGGTCCAGGGCCGCACCCGGGTGCTTCGACGCGTCGATCGAGCGGAGCGCCTCGATCTGCTCCTCCCGGGGCATCTCGTGGACCTGCTGGAGCGCGCGTTCGGCGACGATCTCCGCATCCGCGGGGCGCTCCTTTTTCGCTCGCTCGAGCTCCGCATAGGCCGCGAGGGCATTCTCGATTCTGCTGGTGCTGCTGATTTCGCTCACGTTCCTGCCCTAGTGCTGTGCGCGCTCCGCTCGCCACTCTTCGACGAGTCGAATTGCGCTGTGAAGTGCGGCGTACGCATTCTCGATGTGCTCGCCGTCGACCTGCTCCCCGGTGTTCTCCTTTTGAAGCAGCTCGGCCATTCGATTGATCCGCTGCACGAGATTCCGAAAAGCGTCCGTCTGGGTAATTTTCGCGCAGTCGGCACCGAGCGTTTCTTCCAATCGTGTGACGAGCTCGGGAAGATCCTGTTCACGCAGGGTGCGGGTGGCTCCGTTTTCCGAGCTGACCAGAATATCCATCGGATGAATGTTGGCGATGGCCGCGATCCCGTGCACGTCGCGCCAGGCGCTGTCGGTGGCGTCGCGCAGGAGCTTGACCATGGGCGTCCTTCGCATCTGACGCGGTGACATCGCCTGATGCACCCCGCGCATCGCCGCGCTCATCGTCTCCGCCTCGTGCATCTGCTGCTGCTCGGCGATCAGAAACTGCTGCAGGCTCACGACGAGGGGCCGGAGGGCGTCCCGGGGCACGCCGTTGGCGCGCATGGACTGAAGATAGCCGCCGTACTGCGGGTCTTTGTCGGCGATGCGCTGCAATTCCTGCAGCGGAACGATCTGGCGCCCGTCGTCCAGCACAACCGGTTGGTTCAGCACCTCGCGGGCTTCGCCCCAACTCATCGTCGGCTTGTGGGCGATTACCGAAGTGTCACCCATAGTTGGTCGCCTCCATGCGCGAACTCGGCCCTTGTCCGGGTTCGTGTTGAGTATCGGGTGTCGCCGCGAAAGGTTTCGCAATTCGGGCCGGCCGGGGGCCGCTTCAGCGGAGCGCTTCGATCGTCTCGCGGATCTCCAACAGTTTCGCGAGATTCGTGGCCTGGAGGGCGGATTTTCGGGTGTTCGGGTCCGATGGGGCCAGGAGTCCCTCGTTTTGCAGCCAACCGAGGGCGGTGCTCACGACGGTCTGATTGGCGGCCTCGGGCCGGCTGATTTCCCCCTCGAGAAAGGCCCGTCGCACCCGTTCGAGCGCCCGATCCTTGAGCTCCTTTTCCGGCAGCGGGGTTTCGGCGAGCTGCTCGCAGACCAGGAACGTGGTCCAATAGGCCTCGAGTACGCTGTCGGTGAGGCCCGCAAGAAGCTCGATGGACTCTGTCGCGCGCGCACTCACGGTGCCGACGGCGTCGTCAAAGTCCACGATGCCGAGCAAGATGAGAGAAGCGACGACGTCCTCGAAGTGCACGTCGAAGCCGCTGTCCGCCCGGAAGAGGAACTCACGCTTGAAGAGGCGCGAGAGGAACTTCACGTCCGGTCGAATCGCTTCCTGCGACACGTGCTCCATGCCGTGCCGCCGAAGGGAGCGGGCCACGAGGGCGGCGGGTGCGAAGTAATTCATGACCGCGTTCTTGTGGTAGTCGAGTAGGATGCGCCGCTCCTCCGGCACGCGGTAGATCGCCTCGTCGTCTTTCGCCGCGTGCTCGGCGACGATCATCCCGTCTTGGACCAGTCCGTCGAGGGCCTCCCGAAGCGCGGCTTCGCGCCCCTGAGTGTTGACGTTGAGCAGCGCCTCCGAGAGCCGGGCGGCGTTGTCGTCGAGGAATTCAATCACCGCCAGCGCCCGGCGCAGGAGGCGGTGCTGGCTCACACCCCGGCCCTGGTGACTGAGAATCGCCGTCGCGATGGCCGCCGTCGGGCTCACCGTGCTGATGTGCGCGATGTCGTGATTGATCCGAAAACCGAGCTTCTCCACGAGCGCCCGTGCTTTGTCGTCGTTCGCGGGCTCCGTGTCCTGGGGAAGGTCGAGCTCTTCGGCCAGCTCCGAAAGCGCCACCGGCTGACCAAACTGCAAATGAACGCGTCCATAGCGTGACCGCAGGACACTGGTCGTCTTGAGTAGGCCGCGAACATCCTCACTCTTCTTGGCTTCGCCGTGAAGCTCTTTCTCATAGGAGCGAGCTTCGATGATGCGGTCGTAGTCGATCGAAACGGGAACGAACTGAATGTCTTTTTGTGCCCCTTGACGCCAGGCCCCGACGATCATGCTGAACATGCCAAAACGGGGCATGAGCATCTTGCCGGTCCGGCTGCGTGTGCCCTCCGGGAAGAACTCGATGGACGTCCCGAGGCGCAGGAGCTCCCCGACGTAGCCGCGAAACACGGCGGCATAGACCGGGTCATCTTTGAAGGTGCGTCGCAGGAAGAAGGCGCCGCCGCGGCGGAAGATATAGCCCAGGGGAAAGAAGGAAAGGTTCGCGCCGGCCGCGATATAGGGCGGCGTGATCCCGTGGCGAAACAGCACGTAGGAGAGAACCAGATAGTCTACGTGGCTTCGGTGCGAGGGGCACAAGACGACCGGCGTGTGGCGAACGTGATCGATGGTGCGGGCGAGGCCGGTCTCGTCGACGACGATGCCGTCGTAGATTCGGTTGAAAACCCAGTGGAGAAGTCGATCCAAGATGCGTACGAGCTGAACATTGTAGCGCGCCGCGATGTGCCGGAGATCGGCCTGAGCTTTGCGCTCCAGGCTCTTCAAGCTGCCTTCGCCGCGCTGTGCGGCGTCTTCGATCGCGCGCTTGAGGTCCGGGCCGCGCATGACGTGACGGGCGACGGTCTCCGGCGTGGGCATCTCCGGTCCCGCCACCACGCGCTCTTCGTCGGAGATGCGCGTGTGCAGCTCATGCCGTAGACGGCGCGTGATCGCTTCGTCGTCGAGCTCGGCGTGCTCTGCGATGTATTGTTTTAGGTCGATCTCGTCGGCGACGCGAACGCTCGCCCGTCGGGTGGGCGAGATCAGCATGGCGAGCTGCCGGAAACGCCCCTGCCGTCGACGATCGCCGAACACCCAATTGCCCCAGGTTCGCCCGGAGACGCCCGCGACGACCTGGTCGGTCACCGCGTGGGGGACGAGAAAGATCGGCGTTTCGCTCAGCCGTTGGACCGCCACCATCGCCCGAACGTAGTCGTAGCGCATGCGCTCGCTCTTCTGTGTCAGGCTACGTTGGCGCGGCAGAAATAAGAATGCGGGCTGACCATCGAGGAGCGTATTGGCGAGGGCGGCCTCGCGATTCTTTGCTTTGCCGAAGCGCTCCCGCCACTCAGCGTTCGATTTCGTGCGGCGGCTGAGCCCGGAGCGCCAGTAGCGGCGGAGCGGCTGAAACAACCACAAATTGATCCCGCCGACGAACCGAGGAAGCGGCAGCCCGATGCGGGTGATCAGGTGGTTGAAGTAGAGAGCGAGACCCATCGACGGTGCGCGGGCGACGTAGACAATCGTGCCGCGTTCGTCGAGCTCGTGCACGAGCTCGGACTTGCCTTTCGGGTAGTCGATCGTACCGAAGAGCCACGCGAACAGTCGCAGGATTCCGCCGTAGCGATTTTGCATCGCGGAGCTCGCGAGGACCTTGTCGCGCTTGCCGGTGCGTGGCTGCTCCGGCGGTTCGGGAACGGGTTCGATGCTGTTCACGTCCCTAGAGCCATGTTCGACTTGAGGAGGTTTGGCAACGACGCGTCGCGGCACGATGCGGCCTAGAGGCCAGGCATCGCGATGTCGAGCTCGAGTCCGAAGACGTGCGTGAGGATCGCGTAGATGATCCATCCGGCGATCAGCACGCCGGCAAAGGACACGAGTCCCAGGCCGATCGACAGGGCCAGGACCATCACCGCGCTCACCGCCACGACGGGCTCGAGAAGCGGGCGGGCGGGCAGGGACTTGCCGCCAAAATCGGGGCGGACGAACTGAGAGAGGGCGCGTTGCTCAGGCTCGGAAAACCCGGTGAAGCGGTTTAGCACTTGCCGGGAAGCGTCCCGGGCCCGGGCCGAGGTGTCGTTGAGCAGCGTCTCGGCGCGTTGCTTGGCGCGCTCGAGACGCTCCATCATTTGTCGGCGCAAGTTCATCGTTTGTTCGCCTCCCGGAGCCGATGGGTCAAAACTTGAATGATCCCCTGAGAGATCTCTGGTTTTTCGGCCAGAATCTCGGCGAAGTCCTCTCTTCGGATCTTCAGGAGCGTCAGCTCGGAGAGCGAGGTGATGCTCGCCGAGCGCGGCTCCGCGTCCAGAATCGCCATCTCACCAAAGCATTGGCGGCTGCCGAGCTCGGCGAAGACCTGCTCGCCGGAGTGCACCTTCACCTGGCCATCGACGATCAGATACATCGCGTCGCCCTGGTCCCCCTGAGCGAAGACCTGTTCCTCGCTGCCAAACTCGATCTCCTCGGTGATCTGAGCGATGTGCGATAGCTCTTCACTGGGAATCGACTTGAAGAGGTCGACCCCCTTGAGAAACAACACTTTCTCGACCGTGCTGATCACGCAATGTCTCCCGTTCCTCGCGGCACAATACGATCAGGCGTCACCCCAAAGAAAGGCATAGAAGGTTCACGACACCATGAGCGCCCCGTCTTTGGAGGAGAAATACCAGGAGCTGCTGCGCCTGCGCGAGGAGCGCGAGACGCTCGAGGCCCGCGGTGTTTTCGAGCTCGACGGCGAAGCGGGGCGCGCGCGCAAGGCGCGCTGTCGTGAGCTCGCCCGACGCTATCCCGGAGCACTCCGGGAGCTCGAGGCGCTCGACGCTCGCGCGCTGCACCATCGGCTGCGCCGCGCTCGGACGGTGCCAGCGTCTCGGGAGGGCGGTGGGGCCTTCGAGGAGTTTTTGGACCTCTATCACGCCCTCGGCCGCATCATGCGGCACCTGAAGCGTTGGCAGGGGGCCTTTCGTGGCCGCGAAGGGCGCCATCCCACGGTGGGGGAGGCGCGCGCCGAGCTCGATCGCGCGGGGATCGGCAGCACGCTGGCACCGACGGAGCTCGAGCAGTGGCTTCATCCGCCTGGGGGGCGCGTCCAGGATGCGCTGTGGCGCAAGCTCGGCCGACACTTCGATCGCCGCCCGGAGGTTTTGAAGCATGCGTTGCTCAACTCCGGCGGTGAAGCGTCCTTTGGAAGCGGTGACGGCGGTGCTAAAGAGGTCCCATGAGTGTGCGAGAGCTTCTCGAAGACACGCGCCGTGTGCTCCTCGCGCAGGCGGAGCTCGGATTGCAGGGGGCGCCTACGCCCGAAGCCTTTCTTGAGGCTCCCGCTCCAAAGCCCACGCCCGCGGTTCCGAGCCGACCCTGGCACACGAAGGCCAAGGCGAAAGCACCGGTCGTTAGGTCACAATCCGCGGCCGACGCCAACGTCGACCTGAGCGCCATCGCTGAGACCGGGGAGCCTGCGCTTCGCGCGATTCGTGAGGCCCTCGGGGAGTGTACGCGCTGTCCTTTGCACCGTGGCCGCAGCACGCTCGTGTTTGGCGTCGGAGACCCAAATGCCAGGCTGATGTTCATCGGTGAAGCCCCGGGTCGCGACGAAGACTTGCAGGGGGAGCCCTTCGTCGGACGGGCCGGTCAGCTTCTCACCCGAATGATCGCGGCGATGGGCCTGCGCCGATCGGATGTGTACATCGCGAACATCGTGAAGTGCCGACCCCCCCGCAACCGCGATCCCGAGCCCGCCGAAGTGTCGACTTGCGAGCCCTACCTCAAGGCTCAAATCCGAGCGATCCAGCCCGAGGTGATCGTGACGCTCGGTAAGTACTCCGCCCAAACCCTCTTGCAGGTGGATACACCGATCACGCGAATGCGCGGCCAGTGGCGTGAGTACGAGGGATGCGCCCTGATGCCGACCTTTCACCCGGCCTACCTCCTGCGAAACCCAGCGGAAAAACGACCGGTATGGCAGGATCTGCAGGACGTGATGAAGCGCCTCGACCTTCCGATTCCAAAAAAACCGTGACCTGAATCCGTCGCCCGTGCGTACCGTTCTAGGGGAGTACGCCCGCCCATGGACGGTGTGGGCCTGCGGTGACACATTCACGACCAACGATGACGACTCGAAGCGCGATCTTTCTCCTTTTGCTCGCCAGCGCGTGTGCCAGCGCGCCAACCCCGGTGGTGATGACCGGTACGGTGGTGCGCACCGACGCCGACCCAGTGGTCGGACTCGAACACTACGATGCGCGAACCCTGTTCCACCTCGCCGCGGACAGTGCCCGGGATGGAGACCGTGAACGGGCCGCGTCCCTCTACGAGCGGCTTCTCGAGGAATTCCCTGGAGATGTGGTGGAGCTCGCAACGCGCTTCAATCTCGGACTGCTCTACGAAAACGATTTGCGCTGGGCTGATGCCCTGGCCGAATACGAAGCGATCACCCGGCGGGACTTGCCCGTCGACGACAACGACCGGCGCACGTGGATCGACGCGCACTACCGACAGGCGGTGTGCTTCGGAAAACAGGACGCGTGGTGGCACGCGGTGGCCCTGTTCGAGAAGCTCGAGGCTTTCGACTGGCTCCGCGAAGAAGACCGCCTCGAGGCATTGGTGGGCAAGGGGATCGCGCTCCAGGAGGCGGAGGAAGCCGTTGCCGCGGAGAGCAGCTTCTCGCACGCGCTGCGCTACTACCGGCTCGTGAGCCAGCGACGCCGATTTGATGATCGCGGTCTGGCGGCGGAGGCCGCATTTCGCATGGGCGACATCTCACGTGAGCGCTTCGAGGCGGTGGCGCTCGCCTATCCGGTCGATGTTCTGAGCCGACGTCTCGAAGACAAGTGCCAGGAGCTCTTGAACGCACAGAACCGATATCTTCAGGCGATCCGCTACGGCGACAATCATACCGTCGCCGCCGCAGGCTTCCGGATCGGGTCGCTCTACGAGACGCTCTACGCTGATCTGATGGCACTCGAGATCCCCGAGGAGCTCGACGCGGAGCAGGCGGATGTCTATCTCGACGAGGTGCACGGAAAGATCGGAGTGCTCGTGGAAAAGGCGATCAAGATCTACGAGAAGTCTCTCGTGGCCGGAAGACGCAGCGATACGGCCTCTGACTGGGTGGAGCGCACGGAGACGGCGCTCGCACGACTGCGGGCGATCTACCTGGCCCAGGCCCCGGATGGGACCTGAGTCGACGAAGCACGCATATTTTGCATCAGTCGAACGTTGACCGCGGGTCGGAGGCGCGAGTAGACTCGCGAAAACTTCCACAAACACGCGAACTTCGCTCCTTCGACCCATGAAATTCGAGTTGGCCGCAAACCTTCTAATTGACGACGAGCCCGTCGCCGTCACCCATCTGCTCGACAACCCGGACGTTCTCGCCGAGAAGCTCGAGTCGCTTCACCATCTCGAGGGGCAGTTTGTGTGCACAATCATGGAAAAGGTCGTTACCGACGACTACAGCGATCCGATTCTGCGCCTCGCCCACCTCTGGCTCAGCAAGCTCGCTTGGATCGTGGGCGGAGACACGGAGACGGTCGCCTTGCGCGATTCGGAGCGTTGCTTCGCCTTCGTCCCCACGGGCGAATCGGTAGAGCTGAGCTTTTTTTCGGGCACGGAGGAAGAGATCGAAGAATACGTCTTCGAGCCGACGCACGTGCGCATCGAAGACTTCGCGACCCAGTCGATCGCCGTGGGTGACCAGCTCGCCAGGCTCATCGATGCGGTAGACATCTCGCTCTGGGAGAGCGACGAAGACTGCAAGGATCTCAAGACGAGCATCGAAGAGGCCAAGAAGGCCTGGCATGACTACGAGATCCACAAGAAGCGGTGACACTCACGGTCGTTGCCACCCTCGCCCTCGCGGTGGTGCCTTTCGAGTCTGATTCCCCTGACGTCGAACGCTTTGCCCGCAGCGCGAGTGAGGGTGCGTCTTCGACTCTCGCCTCCGCCGAGGCGGTATTCGAGGCCCTGGAAGCATTGATCGAAGCGGGGCGCATCCTTCGTGACCCGGACAACGTGCCCAAGGCCCGCGTGCCGCGGACCGGTGTCGAGGTGCTCCTCGCCGCTCTCGACGAAGATGCGACGCCGTTGGAAGCGGGCTGCTACGAGCTGACCTCTGCGTTCATCGCGGCAACTCACGCCCTGGGGCTGCCGACCTTCGGGATGGATGAGAGGGAGAGCAACGCGCAGATCGGTCACATCGTCGCGGGCCTCGACACGGGTGGCGGACGGCCGATGGTCTTTGATCTGCAAAAAGGCGTGCGCCGTCGCCATGCCGGGTATCGTCGACTGACTCCCGAGGAGCTCGCAGCCCACCACCACAATCACCTCGCCGTTGCCTACTATCTCCGAGGCGACGCGAAGGCTGCGCTGCATGCCGTGGACGACGCGATCGAGCTCGGCGGCTGGGTGCCATCGTTCCTCAACAACCGTGCCGCCGCGCTTCGCGCGCTCGGCAGACCCGAAAACGCTCGAGCCGAGCTCGCCCACGCGATCGCCCGCGCTCCGGACAACGCGACCTTCCGCTATCAGTGGGGATTGGTCGAGCTCGATCTCGGTCGGCCGAGGGAAGCGATCCAGGCGTTTCGCTCGGCTCTGACACTCGATGGCAGTCTGGCGCACGCTCGGCGAGACCTCGCGATCGCTTTCTTTGCGGCGGGGGAGGGTGAGGAGGCCGAACGAATGCTCCGCTCCTTCCTCCAGTCGGACGCGGCGCCTGAGCGCACCCGGGAAATCCTCGCCGCAGGGCTCTTGCTGCGCGGCGCGCACGCGCTCGCCCGTGCCGAGATCGAGCGCGTGAGTGACCCGGGGGCGCGTCGGGCCCTCGCCAAGTGGGCCGAGTCGGGAACACCGCCCCCTGGCTCACGCATTGACCGGTTGCGCCAATTGATGGAAGGCAGGGCTCGATGAACGTGGTGGTTCAGAAATACGGCGGCAGCTCGCTCGCGGACATCGAGAAGATTCGCGCGGTGGCTGATGGCATCGTTGCGCGCCATCGAGCGGGAGAGCGCGTGGCCGTGGTCGTCTCCGCGATGGGCAAGACGACGGATCAGCTCCTCGAACAGGCGGCGTCAGTGAGCGCGCGCCCCAACCGCCGCGAACTCGATATGCTGGTCACCGCGGGCGAGCGGATCAGCATGGCGCTTATGTCGATGGCGATCCACGAGCTCGGTGAGGACGCGGTGTCGTTCACGGGAAGCCAATCGGGGATCGTGACGGAGAGTGCTCATCAGGGGGCGCGCATCATCGAGGTGCGCCCGCACCGGATCGAAGAAGCGCTCGACCGGGGGCGGATCGTGATCGTCGCGGGCTATCAAGGGGTGAGCCTGGACCGCGAGGTCACGACCCTCGGACGTGGCGGTTCTGACACGAGCGCGGTGGCGCTCGCCGCGGCCCTCGGCGCTTCGGCCTGCGAGATCTACAGCGACGTCGACGGGGTCTACAGCGCTGACCCGCGCGTTTGCCCGCAGGCAAAGCTCCTCCCCGAGCTCAGCTACGAAGTGATGCAAACCATGGCGGGCTCCGGCGCGAAGGTCCTGAACTCGGAGGCGGTGGAGTTCGCGCGCCGGGCGGAGATCACGATCGTAGCGCGTAGGACCGGCGATCGGAGCGGTCGAGAAACCCGCGTCACCCGCGCGGCTCACCCGCCGTCGACGGTGCATGCAGTGGTGGGAGCGCCTTGCGTGAGTCGGGTTCTCTGCTCTCCAAGCGTGTGGCCGACGATCGAACGTGCTCTGACTGCCGAGGGCGCGCGGGTCATGCGCCTCGCGAGCATCCCAGACCGGGTAGAGGCGTGGATCGACCGCACCGGAGTGGTCAATCGGGACATCGCGCCGGTCGAGGCCGCTGCGTCCGGCGCGACGGTCGCGCATGGCGCCGCGGTGACCGTCATCGGAGCGGATGCCGCGCAATGGCGCGAACGTGCCCTCGAGGCTTTGGGCTCCACCGCGGTCCACTCCCTGATGCTCGGCCCTTCGGATCTCGCGGTCTTTCTCGACGAAAGCGACGGCGCTGTCCTGGCGTTGCACCGAGCGCTGGTCGAGTAGTTCCCGCGTCGACGTGAAGTTCGCCGCAGGAACCTTTCCTGGCAACAGCCAGGTTTCGCGCGTGTCGGGGGAAAAATCGCATTAGCGTCGGAGCACCAGCCCCCCGCCCTAGGAGCTCGAACGAGCGGAACAGCCGTCGCATCACTGCGTATCGTCGCGTGAGCGAGGCCGCGGATCAGCGCGATCCCGCCGCACCTTCCTGGATGGGAATCTCGAGTTGGACCCAAGCGGTTCCGCCGCGCTGGTCCTGAGCGACCATCCAGAGCGAGACCAGGCCTGAGGGGGGCGCTGGGTCCGGCGCGGTGAAGACCGTGTCGAGAGTCAAGGTGAAGAGTGGCCAGGTGAACGGGTCCTGGATCTCGCCGCCGCTGATGTACCACGCCACTGAGATCTCTTCGACCAGATCGCCTACTTGCAGCTCCTGAGTGTCGATGTTGGTCTCCAAGCGCTGGTACTCCTCGAATGAATCGGCGGTGAACACGGGCTTGAAGCGTACCATCTCGCCCGGCTCGATCGCGGGCACGTCGTAAGTGCCGTCCATGTTTTGTGGGATCGTCTCGAAGGGGGCGTTTGCGAGGTCGCTGAATGCGATCTCGATCCGCTCGAACTCCGGGTTCGAGTTCGCGGTGGCGGGGCGAAGGGGAAGGCAGCCCGGTTGATCCGGTTCGGCGAGTGCCGGATCGCAAACGGTGAAACCGAGTTGGTCCTCTAGGACGGGGTTCAGGACGCTGTAGTCGTCAACTCCGAGAACGAATCGCTTGTTGCTGAGCACCGTGTCCCCGTTGCCGGTGACGCGCACCTGTGCGGAGGGCCAGGAGCCGGATCCGAAGCCAAAGAAATTCGTCTGAACGTGGTAGAGTGCGAGGTCCGCCGGGGCATTGACAGTGAACGTCCCGGTGTCAAACGGCCATACATCCCGCATCGCCGCTTCCTCCGGGGGCAAACCCTGAGAGACGTCGACGGTGGCAACGTCTTCTTCGGTCGAGCCCTGCGCTCGCATCGCGTCGAGCGCGCTCGCAAAGTCCGGGGTTTGATCGCGAACGGTCTCGTAGTCGCGACATGCGTCCGTCGACTCCACCGGGCAGAACTGCCATTCGACGTCTACGCGTCCTCCCCGTGGGTCTACCGCCAGCACCTCGAAGCTGACGTCGAACTCGAGGTTCGCGGGGTCCAAACCGCCAGCGTTGTCGATCAGGTACTCCGGCGGCTCTGCCCGCACGGCGAGGATCCGCAGGTCTTCCACGTCCTGGACCTGGTCGAGGTCCATACCGCATCCGACGACGAGCGCGAGCAGGGGCAGTGTGACGATCGTGCGCATCAGAACTCTCCCTTCACCCCTAGGATGGGAACGATGGGCAGAAAGCTCACCTCGACTCGTTCATTGAAGCGGTAGTCGTACTGGATCGCCTCGACGTTGCTCTGATTGTACACGTTCAGGATCTCGAGGTAGGCGGTGAGCTTCCACAAACTGAAGATCCACGTTCGGTCGATGCGAATGTCGAGCTGGTGAAACACCGGCACTCGGTCCGAATTGAGCTCGACGCCTTCCGTGCTGGACACGTAGGCGTTGCTGTCGGCGTCGAAATAGGCCTCGTTTTGATCGAGGGGGGTGAAAGGGTTCCCGGACACCAGGCGAAATCGGCCGCCGATCTCGAACTCGTAGGGCAGCTCGAACTGGGCGATCAGCGTCAAGATGTGGGTCTGGTCAAAGGGCGACTTGTACTCCTGGAGGACCGGATCCTGATCTGTCAGTCCGTTTGTGTCGCCGGTTCCCGGATTCGAGAAGCCGGCAACCGCGAACGTGTCCCGGCGGATTGAACGGGAGAGGGTGTAGGCGATCCAGCCGTACCAGAAGCTGTCGTTTGTTGGCTCCTTCCGCAGAAGAAGATCCATGCCGTAGGTGTAGCCTTCGCCACCGTTGTCGAACACGCGCGGAATCGCTTGACCATCGACGAAATCAACTTCGCCACTCAATTGCCTCAGGTTGTAGCGATCGATGTAGTAGCCCTGTACGTCCAAGT
The DNA here is from genome assembly GCA_964468125.1 of uncultured Bdellovibrionales bacterium. Lineage (GTDB taxonomy): Bacteria > Myxococcota > XYA12-FULL-58-9 > XYA12-FULL-58-9 > CAYXVF01 > CAYXVF01. Next base: position 45,108 of record CAYXVF010000027.1, read on the forward strand.
AGAAGTCGCCAAACGTCTGCTCGACACCGACGATGTATTGGTCCGAGCGTTCGGTTTCGAGCTCCGGCTGACCCACCGGAGGCTCGGCGAGAAACTGAGGGTCCGGGAGGCGGGCGAACTGACCGAAGGCGCCCTTTACAGTCGTGTTCTCGAGCAGGTCCCAGCGGGCGGAGAGACGAGGCAGGACTCGGAAGTCTTGGGCGCGGAAGAAGTCGAAGCGGTCGAAGCGAACTCCGGGGATCACTGTGAGTCCATCGATCGGGCGCCATTCGAGCTCGGCCCAATAGCCCTGGGTGGCTTCGCGCGGCACCTGGCGCGTCGTTTGCGCGTTGGTGAAATCGAAGGTGCCGGAAGGGAATTCGCGCAGACCGGATGGGATCGGCGTCGTCGCCTCGACGGGGGCTCGGGCGAAGGTGTGGTCGAGCCCCGCACGGAGATCGAGGGTTTCCGTGAGCGTTGCGCGCAGCTCTTCGCGCCAGTCGAGGGTCCAGATGGGGATTCGGAGGGAGTTCTCCAGGCCGATGTCGTCGGAGGTCGCCTGGAATTGTTGAATCGAGTAGCCGAGGGCGAGACTCGAGATCAGCTCCAGGTCTTCGTCGATGTTCCAGCGGTCGCGCGCGACGATTCGATTGAAGTATTGGTCGAAGCTCGAGTCCACGTTCACGTCCTCCGCAGAGCCGGTCCGAATGAACTCGAGGTCGTCGCTGGAGCCGAAGGTGAACAGCGTCAGGCGGTGATTGCCAAAAACCCGCTCGGCCTTGATCTGGTAGTCCGTGTAGACCGGGGATGCGGTGATCCGCCCCTCATCGTCGTCTACGACCGCGTCGAGAACGAAGGGTATGAAGAAATCGAAGTAGCTACGCCGCACCGCGAGCGCGACGTGCCACTCGCCGATCGGGATGCAGGTGTAGGCGCCACTGTCGACGAAATCGATCTCCGCGTTGAGCCGGAAGCGGTCGCAGTCGAGGTCACGGGTCGTGACGTCCACGATGCCCGCAGTTGCGCGGCTGTATTTGGCGGAGAAGCCTCCGGGGTAGAACTGGATGCTCTCGAGGAAGTCCGGCGGCAACACTGAGGTGAGGCCCAGGAAGTGGTAGAGAATCGGGATTTCAACGCCGTCGACGTAGATCCCCGTATCCGCGGGGTTTGAGCCCCGCACGATCAATGCGCCGCCCAAACCTCCGGGTACACGGGCGAGGCCCGGGAGATTCTCGATCACACGGATCGGATCGCCGAAGGTGCCGGGAACTTTTTCGATTTCCTTGCGCGAGAGCTCGACTCTCGACACTTCGCGCTTCGGTGAACGTGCGCGGACGACCGTCTCGAAGGGATCGCGCGCGACGCGTCGCAGATAGTAGGTCGCGACGAGCTTCTCGTTTGCTCCACGGGTCTCCTCGCTCTCGTAGGTGGCAAAGTAGGGGCTCTCGACCCGCACCAAGAAGGCACCCTGGGGAACACCGCGGAGCTCGAAGCGTCCCTGCGCGTCCGTGCTCGTGACCACGTTGCCGCCGATCAGAATATCGGCGCCACTGATGGGCGTACGCTCACCGGCTTCCAGAACCGTGCCTTCAAATACGATCGGCAGCAGCGGGGGGGCCGACTCTGACGGTTTTCCCGCGATCACGTCCGGCTCCGGGACGACCGGCTCGAAGCGCAGGACATATTCGATCCGGATCGCCGCGGGAGAGAAATCGATCTCCGCGGGCGAGAAGACGAACTGCTCGGCGGCGGCGATAGCCGGCGCTTCGAATTCGGTCGCGCTCGATCGGACGACCGTCGCCTGCGTGACCTTGCCGCTGGCGTCGATATCGATGTTCAAGACGACTTCGCCCGAAACGCCCTCGGCAAAGAGCGGCTCCGGGTAGTCGGGCTCGACGAATTTCAGCAGCTCGGGCGCCTTCGTCAGGGTGGGGGCGGGCGTCTCTTCGATCTGCTCCGGCTCGTCCTCACCGGTAGGGGCGAACTGCGCCGAGGCGGGCCGGGAGACCGCGAGCAGAGCGAGGATGAAGTGAGTCGTTCTCATGGTACCTGGTTCACTAACACCGGCGGGCGCTTCGAGTGCTAGTTCTCGAGGAGGGTTTGTGCAACCGCCGTGAGCCAGCGATGTTCGTCTTTTCGGTCGCCCCGCGCAGGCTCGTCGAGCGCCTCCCGCAGCCAGCGCAGCGCGTCGTCGTTTTTCCACCAGCTCGGCCCAAAGCGGCCTTCGAGGCCCCCTTTGAGGCCCAGGGACCAGCGCCAGGCGGCGTAATCACGAATCGACTCGCCGATCGGCTCGCCCATCGCGTCGGGGGCTGCGGTTTCTCGGGCGGGGCCGAGCGCCTCGAACAGCTGCATGGCCGGGACCGCGCGCCCCCGCAACCAGGCGATCTGAAACCGAGCGCAGCCTGCGTTCGCGCGCTGGGCCTGCAGGGTGTGCAGACGTGCTGCCGCCGCGCGCGTTCCCGCATCCGCGGACGTGCGAGTCTGAGTCTGCCAGAAGTGCTCCGACTGGGCCGCGGAGACAAAGAGCCACTCGGCGGTGCGTTTCGCCAAAGGAGCCGCGTTGGGATCGACGAGCCCTCGACCGCGCTCTCGCAGGGTCTTGCGACGCGCGGGGGCGTCCTCTGGCTCGTTCGACGCCGTTTGGCGAAGGGCGAGATAGAGGGGCTCGGATTCGGCGAGAAAGACCGAGGCGTCCGAGTCGAGGCTGTCGACCGCGAACCCTGCGACCAGCTCAAAGAGGGCGAGCCCATGGGGCACGCCGGCGGCCTCGGCGAGCGTCTGTACTTGGGGAGAAAGCGCGTCGTAGTCGTCCAGCGTGGTCGGCGCGGGAAGGGCCTCCCATTGAGCGCGGACGAGCTGTCGCAGCAGCGATGCATCACCGCTTTCCCGCGCGAGGCGTAGGTTCGAGCGGTCGAGGAGAGCCTGCGGGCGCGTGGCGGGATCGGCCAGCGCGTCTTTGAGCGACTCCATCGGACTCTTCTGCGGCGCCGCGGGCGGTGCAGCGCATCCGAGCGCGCCGGCGAGAAGCACGAGGATGCATCGCGATCGCGCGAGCGTGTGCCTCATGCACCGACGGTGGCGGGCTCTTCTACCCGCGCCGTGACGAAGCGATCGAGGTTCAAGGTTGGGGCGAGCTCGCGTACGAGATCCGCGTACGCGGCCGCAGCGGTCGAGCGCGGCGCAAACTCCGAGAGGGGCTTGCACGCCATTTGCGCTTTCGTGACCGCCGAGGCCATGGGGATCCGCGTCTCCAGCATGCGATCGCCGTAGAGGTCGCCTAGGCTCTGCACCACCGTATCGTTGACCGCTCGAGTACGTCGGTCGTAGCGGGTCGCTAAAATCCCCAGGACCTCCACCGGGCGCTGCAGCCGGCGCTTGAGTGTATCCACCGCCGCGAGAATGTCGCCTACACCCTCGAGCGCGAGCACGGACATGTCGCAGGGGATGAGCAGCGCATCGCTCGCACACAAGGCGTTCAAGGTGAGCGTGCCGAGATTCGGCGGGCAGTCGAAGACGATCAGATCGAAATGCGTTGCGGCGACTTCGAGGGCACCGGAGAGGAGGAGCTCTTTGCCGATCTTGGCGGCGATCACCGCTTCGGTCTCCGACAAGTCCTTTTCACTGCCAGCGAGGGTCAACCGATCGTAGCCCGACGGATAGGCCGCCTCGACGACGTCTTCGAGGGTGCCACGCAAGACTTCGGAGAGCGTGCCGTTGCCGGCTGGGGGCTCGGTGCCGAGGGAGGCCCCGACGTGCGCCTGCGGATCTAGATCCACGAGCAGGACGCGTGCTCCCGCCTCGGCAAAGCCCAAGCCCAGGTGCACCGCGGTGGTGGTCTTGCCGACGCCACCCTTGTTGGACGCGACGGAGAGCACCACCGCCTTGCGATCACCGCGTTCGAGGCCAGGTCCGCCGATCTTCCGCAGTCGTGCGGTGATCCGATGTCTCAGGCTCATGAGCTTCCCTCCTCGCGTACACGTCAAAGGCCTAGACTTGCGCGATTTTGACGCTCTGCGCAATGCTCGAAGGGGCTCAGCGCCGGCCCGTGCGATCGTGCTGACGGGATTCAGTGTCCCGCGTTGGCGCGCGCTCGGCGGGGCTCAGCCGTTTTCGACGTTGAGCGCGTCCATCGCGCCCTTCGCCGCCATCAGCTCTTCGTAGGCGCGTTTGCGTTTTGCTTCATCGTGCTCGTTGGCCGCCTCTTTCATCAGTGCGAGGGAGGCCTGAAGGCGGTTCATCGCGTCGGAGACCTCGCCGAGCCTTCGTCCCTCTGGCGAGCTGCGGCCCAGACGTTTGGCGTTTTGGTGGACCCGCCTCGCGACGCTCTTGACCTGTTTGATTGTCAGCGTTGCCACCGCCGCTTCCACCGCGGCGAGCTTGGTCCACAGCGTCACCTCCGCGTAGGGGGCCTTCTTGTCCTTGCGATAGGTGTCGATCGCCTCGACGAGGGCGACGTAAGTGCGCTGGACCTCGGGCTCGCCTCGGTTGCGCAGCTCGGAGAGGAGCTGCATGAACTCGTGCGCGACCGCTTGTGGGTCCAGAGGGCGGGGCGATTTGGAGTCAGTCACCGCTGTAGCGTGCCTCGTGGCGCGGTGGGTTTCAATCGAGCCCGGTCACAAGTCGTCGGGGGTGATCACCCGCGACTGCACGGGCCCTGCCTCGCGAATCTCCACCGGCTCAGGCATCCCCGGGGGCGCGAGCGCCAACGAGCCGTCGGCGCCGTAGATCGTACGGCCGTCCGGGCTGCTCGGAGCATCGTCGTTGTGGATCCAGCCTCCAACCCGGTCGAAGAGCCATTCGACCTTTGAGCCGAGCCAGGTTTTCTGGCCGCCCTGGCCGAGGAAGCGATCGTAGCCGGCGAGGAGCTCGGCGCGCTCTTTGTTGTCCGCACCCCACCAAGCGTTCAGCGCCAGGTGACCGAGCGCCGCTGCAGGCGGGAACATGCCGCCCAACAGATCGAGCCCCAGGCGCGTCAGCTGGTCCCCCCAATCGATGTCGTTGCCCATGATCCAATCGAAGGCGAGGAGCAACACGCGAGCGGCGGCGAGAAACAGGTTCACGAACGGGATGAAGCGAAGAGCCGTCTCGGCCAGCTCCAGCACCGTTCGAAAGAATCCCGGCTCGGATTCCGCCCGCGCACCGGTGGCAACCGGCGAGCTCAGGCTCGCCCGCTCCGTGTCCGCGCTGACGTAGGGGTTGGGCGCGCTGCCGGGAGCAAAGCTGTCGCTCGGCGGGGCTCGAAGGCTTCCATCGGTTGGAGTTGGCGCTGCGGGCGCTCCGAGAGCGGGTTCGCCAGAGCCTCGAACGGCGCGAGTGGTGGGTGCAACATCGGTCATTTCGGCACTGCCTCGTTCTAAAGCCCCACCGTCCAAATGGGGGGCGAGGTGTCATACGCTCTTACATGGACCTTGGTTATTCCAATCGGGTTCTGTTTTGATCGCCCGCGTACCGCGGCTGCACAAAGATCTAACCAGGGTACGACAATGTATGTAGATCTCCGCAGAAGCCGAATTTCTTTGGAGCTTCTCCCGTAGTGTAGCGGAAATTGAACGAGGACATCCGGAAATGACCCCTGGCGCGACTGCAGCAACGAACGATTTTTTCGGGCGCTATACGACTGGGCCGCTCGAGCATCTCCCCAGCGATCCCGCCCAGCAGATGCATCTCGCGCGCCAGCTCGAGTATCTCGCCTCAAAAGGTCAGGCGTATGTCGACGCCTACATGCTCTTCGCCTTGCGAGGCCACTTTAGCAGGGTCGAAGGAGATGAAGGGGTCGACCACAGCAACATTCTGCAATCACCGCCACCCGGTGTGGACCCCGACGACTACTATGCGCCGCTCCTGCTCATCCTTCAGCCGATCGTAGAACGGCAGGGGCGTCGCGGCTTCTACGAGATGGTCGATGCCTACGGCGACCGATTCGCGCAGCTGCAGCAGATCGAGCGCAGCCAGCGTCCGCCCTTGGCGCGCCGCATCGCCGATGCGGAGGCGGTGATGGACCAGCAAGCGCCCCAGGCTGCGGACGGGGACAGCTTTGAGCGCATCGAAACCTCCCTCGTTGGGCGCGAGATCACCGCGGAGCAGCGGGCCGCCGCCCTGCGACGACCGGAGGCTGAGGGCGTTCGCACGGCGCAGAGCTATGTCGCCGACCTGAATGCCGCGAAAAGCGACGACGAGATTTTGAGCGCACTCAGTGGCCTGCGCGGCGATACGCTGGCCGAGGTCGTTCAGACGTACGGCGGCGAGGAGAGGTTCCGGAGCTGGCTCGCGGATGCGATCCGCGATGGCGACAAGGAGCGGATCGCATTTTCCACGATCGACAACGGCGGCGCGACTCCGCCCTACATGCGCATGCATCTCGCGATCCAAGGTCCCATCGAGGACACGACGAGCCTCGAGACCATGATGCGGACCATGAGCTCCGCCGACCTCGCCGCCGCGAGGGACGGTCTCCTGGCGATGCGAGACGCAGACGGCGACCCGATCTACGACAGCATGCACGACTTCTTCGACAAACTCGACGACACTTTCCTCGGCATCGGCGACCGCAGTCCCGGGCGCCGCATCGAGCTGCTCTACCGGGCTCCGCGGCGGCCGGACGGGCGAATCGATCCGAGCTGGCTCGTCGCTCTCGAGCTGCACCAGCTCGATGGCGCAGATGCCAATCAGTTGATGGCGGTCGTGAGTCACGCAACCCCCGAGGACATGGCTCGCGCGGCGACGGTTTTTCCCCTGATGGACGACCTCGGCCGCGATGGACGCGACGCCGACCTCTCCGGTCAGCTCGCGGTGCCGCCGGCGGTGCGGGGCTCGGTGATGGCAACCGAAATGGGCGAGCACCTCCTCGGCGAGTTCAACGGGCTTCTCGGCGCGGGCAATGAGCACCTTCGCCCGTGGCTGACCGCCATGACCGCCGGCCTCGCCCTGCCGGAGCGCTTCTCGCAGGCGGAGCTCACCGCCGCTCGCCAGCGCAACGCCAACGCGATCGCGGCGACCCTCGAGCTCGCAGCCGCGGCCCCGGAACGCGATGGTGTCGAGGAAGCGGTCAACGCCGTCCTCTCGCGGGTCACGCGCGAATACGCCGAAGGGGAAGAGCGGCCGATGAACGCGCTCGCTACGCCGAGCGAGGTCAGCGGGAGCCTCCGGCGCAGGGCGAACTCGCAGCTCGACAGCGACCCGGTCGCAGTACAGGTCGCGATTCAGCGCGCACTAGGGGATATCGCGCTCGCGGAGGGTGCGCGAATCGCTCTCGATGGAGGTCAGGGCTGGCAGGGAGCTGGAACCGCCGCCGGCCGTGCACTACACCTGCTCACCAGCGGGACCCGCGCCATCGAAGGAGACGCCGCCTCTTTGAACTATGTGCTCGAGGCGCCGCCGATGGCGGCGGAACACCGGCGCCAGTATCTGGGGCAGCGCGCCTCGGTCTTCGCGGATCTGGTCGAAGAATCGGATGCGAGCCTCCTCGACCCGGCCAACCGGCTCGGGACCCTTCAGGCGCTCGTTGCGGCGCGCGCGGGCGATCGTCCGACTTTGCGGCTCCCCGGTGGTGCTGAGATCGAGCTCAACCAATCGCGTACCCAGATCCTCGCCGAGCACGGCATTCTCGTACCTGCGCAACAGATTCTCTACGGACTCGCCGAAGGGGACGACGAGCTGCTCATGCGGGGACTGCAGACCCATGGTCTGAGCTCGTTCGTCACCCCGGAGGTGATGCTGGAGCTGCTCCGGCAGCAGGGCGTCTCGATTGACGCGCTCCAAACGCAGCAGCCGTACTACGCGGTGAAGGCGCTCCTCGATGCGAACGGCGTCGACAATCCGGAGGTACGGCTCGCTGCGCTGATCGGCGCCTTTGACTCTAGCGACATGCCCGTCGCCTACCAGCACTTTCACGAAAGGCTGGCCCGCCATCCGAACGCGTCCGAAGAAGAGATCAACGAAGCATTTCAGGAAAACTTCGGGGGTTCAGTTGAGGAAGATTTTGCCCAGGCGGTCTTCCCGGATTTCGACCCGAATACCTCCGGCGTCCAATACATGACGGACGTCGTCGGCCGGCGACTGCTCGGAGATTCGCGCTCCGTCGAGGAAGCGATGCTGCGGGACACGCTGACGCCCGCGCAGTTCGTCAGCGAGATGGAGCAGCTCGGCGGAAGCTACGGCCGTAGCGGCGTCCACACGATGCTCAACGACGTGTTGGGCGAGCGTCAGACCCTGATCGAGCAAGGCTTCCGCGACCTCGCCGCGGGCTATGACCGCTCCAACGAGATGTTGCGGCAGATCGAAACCCGACGCGATGAGCATCAGGTGCAAGGCGCGCAAGAGAGCGCGCGCGACCTCGGCGTCGCCATTGCCGTGCACAGCGCCTTCGTCCAGCAGCTCCGGCAGCAGGAGCTCGGACTGCAGGAGCAGCTTCGCGCGCAGGCGGAGATCTACGACGGACAAACCGCCACCTTCAAGTTCGCGGTGCGCGTCGCCGCGATGACCGCCGGCGCGGCTTTCGGACTCGGCACCCTCGCCAACGGCGCCCTCGTCGGCACCGCCGACGGCCTCACCGACTACGCGCTCGGTGGGGAGGCTCCGTTGCGCAGCGCACTCGTCGGCTTCGCCGCCGGCGCGGCGACCTCTGTCGTCGCCTCGAACTATCCGGTTTACGACGCCTCGGGCGCTTTCGATCCGGTCGTGGCCGCCGAGCACATCATGGAGGTCGCAAACCTCGTCGGTCTCTCCGGCATGACTCAAGCCGCGGTGTCTGTAGCGGTCACACCTGCGAGCTACGGTCGCTTCGTCGACCGGGTCGCTGGGGTGGTCGAAGGGGGCTCGCGCGGCTTCGCCGTCGGCTGGATGAGCGGCGCGGCGGTGGCGACCCTCGAGGTCGCTCTGCGCGAAGCCACCGCTGAGTGGCGGGTTCTCGAGGAGGAAGAGGAGTTCGAGTTCCCGGACGATGATACGCCGCCGGACGACGGTACGCCGCCGGACGACGGTACGCCGCCAGGACGGGACACGGATCGCCCTGGAACCGTGGGAGAGCAGCCCGGTCCCGACCGTCAGGTACCGCAGAATCCGGACACGGTCGGAGAGCTTCCGGCTCCGGATCAACAAGTGCCCACCAACCTGGACCCGGTCGGGCCACCGATCGGCCGCGACCAACAGGTGCCGACCGGTACCCCCGACGGCGGAGTACAACCGGATCCATCCGTGGTGACCGGAGGCGACGGGACAGTCGGTGTCACACCGGGGCGCGACATCGGCGGTAATCCGGCGGTCGGAGACCAGCAGATCGTGCCGCCGGCCCAGGGGACGACGGTCGAAAGTGGGCTCGGGACCCAATATCCGAATCCGATCGGCCGGCCCGGTGGCCGAGGGATCGCGCCCCCCTTCGAGGCACCCGCGGCCGTCGCGCGGGATCCGGCGCCGGCACTCGACGTGGTGACCGGTATGCCGCGCGACATCGCTCCGGCCTTTGACGGGGCGGCGGCGACCGGGCAACCGATCGCGGGAGCGCCGACGGTCGACAGCGGCCTGATCACGGCCCGCGACGCGAACCCGGTGACGGGACTGAACCTCGCGGACAATGGCGTCTTGCCCGGCCTCACCGGCGGTGCGGCCACGGACGTTGCGGCCCAAACTGGCACGGTGAGCGCGACGGACGTCGCCCAAACCATTCTCGAGGAGTTCACGCCGGTCTTCCCTGGCCTGCCGGGCACGACGATCACCTACCCGGTGTACACCCTCTATCTCCACGACCCCTTGGCGAGCTTCCCCTTCGCCGAGATCGCGAGGGTGGGCGGGTCCGCCGCGGCGCATCGGACCCGCATGGCCCTCGAGATGCACCAGCGTGACGGGGAGTCCCTGTTCGATACCTTCGCCCGCGGCTACAGATTCGCGAGCATGAGTGACATGGTCGCGCAGACGGCCGGCGAAGCGGGTCGTCAACGCGCCATCGACATGGCCGCCGGACGCATCGAAGCGACCGGACCGAGCGCGCCAGTCACGCGCGACGACGCGCCGCGCGCCGCTGACGGGCGCAGGGTCGAAGTCGGGTCGACCGGCCCGGCCGCCGGGGACGAAGCGCCGGTTCGACGGCCGGAGCGGGATGATCCTCCGGAGCGGACGGCCGAGGAGATCGCCGCCGACAACCTCGCGGCCTTCCTGGGGGCGATCGATCGCAGCCATCCGGCCCTGCAAGGGATCGACACGGAGGGCGATTGGTTTCAGCAGAACTTCTTCCCCGCCCTCGAGCTGATGAATGGTCTCGAGCGTGGATCGCTGCGCAGTCGCGCGGAGGCGGGCGAGCTCACCCAGGAGCAGCTCGCGGAGTATCTGCGGATCGTGACCGAAGTGCCGGTGGGTGAGCAAGGTGAGGCGGGAAATCTGCGTCAGGCCTTGGCGCACCACGAGAGCAACATGTCTTACTTCGCTCCCGTATATGAGCGGGGTCGCAACGGTCGGGTCGACGACGCGGATTTTGAGCACACGGAAATCGCGCGTCAGATGCTGACCTTCCCCGACCGCGAGACCACCGTCTTGGACGTGGTGCGGGACGAGGGCGCGCAAGTCGACGACCAAAGCTATCGGATGGCCGACTTCATGCGCGCCGCGCTGCGTTTCCGCTCCGAGGGAACGCCGCAGGACATTGCAACCGCGTTCAACGCGGGCCTCCATCGAACCCGGACCCTCAGCGACGATACACTGCGCTTCGAAGGAAGCGAGACCTATCTCGCAGAATTGCCGAGCGATCCGTCGTCGATCACGCCGGAGAGCCTTCGGGCAGCCGCTCAGTGGCAGATCGACTATGATAGGCAGATGGCCGTGACCGAGCGGGTCGCGGAGCTCGCCGGCCCGATCCGAGAGTGGATGGAGGGGGACCGCGCCGACTATGCCCACTTGATCGATCGGCTCGGGGTGATTCAGCAGGCCTCGGATGACCCGATTGCGCAACGCGCCTACTCTCGCGCCCTGGACCAGGTTCGAGGCCACCTCAGCGCGGGCGGCGACGAGGAGCGAGTCGAGCGAATGGTGGAGCTCTTCGGCCAGGTGGGCGCCCGTCATCCGCAGGTGGTGCAAGATCTGCTGCTGGTCGACGGGGCCGACGGTCGCTCCGCGTTCCATCCTCAGCTCAACCTGGGCGCCGAGAACCTGCGCGAGCTCGCCGAGCGCCTGGTCGATCGGCAGCAGGGGGCCGGGGAGACCACCTTGGTGGCGCTTCCGGAGGCGGTCACCCGCACCTTGGCGCAGCGTATGCGGACCAACCGATGGGTGGCGAGCGGCCTCGATGATTTGGGATACAACAGCGGCGACGACCGCCAGGTGGACATCGGGGTGTTCCAGGCCCGGGTGAACGAAGCCTCGAGCCAGCACGCGCAGTTCGCGGAAGCGATCGCCAGCGGAGACGCGCAGCAGGTTTCGGCGCAGCTCGCGGCCGCGCTCGACGAGGATCTCGAGATTCGACTCACCGAGGGCACCCCGGGCCAAATCGTCGAGAGCTTGGTGCGAATGTACCGCGCAGCGGGTGAGGAGCGGCGCTCGGAAATCGTGGCGACCGCGGCTCGTCGCATGCACCGTTTGGCCAACCATCACGAAGCCTATCAGCAGGTGGGACTCGTACTCGGTGGCTTGGTGTCGAGCGGCTCCGAGGGCGTGGAGCTCGCGGGACAGCTGGTGGAGATCCTCGCTCTCCCGAGGGGAGAGCGCACCCGGAATCGCGACCTGCAGCTCGGGCCCGTTTCCGAGTGGGACGACATCATGTGGTACATGATGCCGGACACGGGTGCGAACCCCACGATCGGTGGCCCACCGTTCGACGACCTCGATCGGGAGCCCGTCACGCCACGGCAGCGCGCGCTCGAAGAGGGGCTCCTGGCGCTGGGTACAGAGTTCCTCCAGAGAATGCGCGCGCGCATCAACGACCAGGGTCACTGGTACCAGGCTGGAATCGGCTGGGATCGGGGCGACAAGCGGACGCGAAACTACCTCGATGCGTTGATCGCAGGCGAGCGGCCCTACACAGGCAACTGAGGGGCTTTAGATCGACTCGAAACGGGTCTCGGCGAGAGCGTCCAAGAGCAAGCACGACTCCCGGAGCACCGCCGCTCCGCCGCGCTCCAATCGCCGCAGCGCGTTCGCGACGGTTTCCGGCGTGCTCTGAGGCAGGAGGATCTCCTCGCCTTCCGGCTGCAGCTCCGGATCGCTCCAGGTTTCGCGCAAGCGCTCGCGTGACGCGCCTACGGGGCCGCTCGCGATCTGAATCAGCTCGTGAAGTCCCGCCTCGCCCATGCCCCCCTCGACCCCGACGGAGACGGCCGTTTCCGCAAGCTCGCTGAGAATCGTTGGACGGGCCTCCACCTGCTTGCTCCGGGTCGTGAGCACATCGAGGGCGACCGCCGCGGAGAGCAGAGCGTCGAGATCGAGGGGCTCCCGATCCTCTTCCGGCACGGACGGCCAAGGCTCGTAGGGCAGGCCCCGGGCGCGAAGCTCGGGCGGGAGCGCCTCGAGTCGACGAGGGCCACGACCACCGTGCTCAGCGATCGGATCCGGCGCTTCGCCGACCTCGAGTCGATCCGCGTGCACCTGAAGCGCCTGCGCCTCGCGAGCGACACGTTCGCTCTCGCCGCGGCGATCGGTCTCGGGGTCAAAGGCAGGATGCGCCCAGGGGAGCGCGACAACTGCGGGCATCTTGGCGTCTGCGCTCATGCCTCCTCCTCTTCAATACTGAGTGGCTCTCCCCGGCGACGACGGGCGATCGCCGTGTCCTCTCGCACATCGGCGCGCGGCTCGGTGGGCTCATTGCGCTCGATTTCGATCCGCACCCGGGTGACCAGATCCGTATCGCCGGACTTGCGGTCGCGCTTCGGCTCGCGCCGGATTCGCGCCGTGTCTCCGTCGCCGGACTCACGGACGGGCTCTCGGCGAATTTTACCCGTATCGCCGTCGTGAATCGGCTCGAGCGGGTGGTCGAAATCGGCTCGGCGCCGTCGGACGCGTGCGGTGTCGCCGTCGTCGTCCTCAATCCGGCTCGGGCCGCGGGGAAGGCGAGCCGTCCAGGTCTCCGACGCCGGGTGGAGATCGGGGGAGTCGCCATCGGCAAAGCTCGCCGTGTCCTCACCGTCGAGAAACCTCGGCGCGGTGCGATCGAACCGGTCCTCGCCATCCTTCCCTAGACCTGGGGAGGTGAGCTCGAAGGCGTCTTCGCCGGTGTCCAAACCCGGCGACGTTCCATCGAGCCACTGGCTCGCGATGGCGGTGACCGTGGTTTCGTCATCGAGGGCGAGCGGTGCCGTAAAGCGTCCGTCTTTCAGTGGCAGGGGAGTCAGATCCGTCAGCGTGAACTCACCTGCGTCTGGGATCACCGGCCGGGGCCCGCGCTTCCGTGGCACCGCGCGACCCTCCAGATGCTCGAGGAGCGCCAGGGCGCGGCGCCGCAGGGCCGGTCGACCGTTCGCGACGACCCACTCGAGGTCGCGTCGGGCGATCGTACGGTCCTCCTGGTAGAGGGCGACTTCGCCGCGATAGCAGCGGCTGCTGTCGCTGTCTGGGGCGAGCGCGATCGCCGCGTCGTAGGCGGCCCGGGCACCGTCGAGATCGAGTCGGCGGTGGAGGGCGATGCCGTAGGCCCGCCAGTAGCGCGGGTCGTAGGGAAAGAGCGCGACCAGGCAGGCGAGGAGCGCTCCGGCGTCAGCATCCCGTTCCGTGTCGAGCCGTTCGCAGGCGAGCTCGAAGAGCGCGTTGAGCTCGGCGGGACGCATCACCGCGAGCTCGGCCAAGGTCAGCCGACCGCGGCTCAGCGCGTCAGCGAGGTCGCCGAGGGTCACATCGTCGATCATCGCATCAGAGCATCGCGTATGGACGTGCCGCGCTTCAAGAGCGAGCCCGGCGCGCGAACAGGATCGTCGCCCCGGCGACGAGGAGAGCGACCGGTGCTCCGGTCACGATCCCGTAGATGAAACAGCCCACGGTACGACCGACAAACTGATCGGCGACGAGGGTGATCGTGCTCGGGGCGCGCGGAAGAACCGGTTCGAGGAACGCCACCGCGAGAAACGCGAGGCCCGGCAGCAGCAGGGAGCGCTCGGCGTGTTCGGGGCCGCGCAAAGCGCGACGCAGCGGGAAGAATCCGAGAAGCACGACGAAGCGGCCGCTCGGGACGTCGTCCAGCAAAGCTTTCTCCAGCTCCATCGCGCGCACCGCGACTTCGTCGAGGATTCGGAGCGCAGCGTGCAGCAGTCGCTCACCGTAGTGGCCGAACAGCTCGCGAAACGCCGATGTGTCGCCGGCGCCATAGGCCGCCATCAACTGCTCGTCGCTCCGTGTCACGGTCGCTTCCTGTCAGCCGT
>CAYXVF010000028.1:0-58751 GCA_964468125.1 uncultured Bdellovibrionales bacterium
TCGACCAGGTGACGATCGAGAAAAGGGACCAAACGGTTCACCCGGGCCATCACCTGCGTGAGCAGAGCGTTCAATCGCTCTGGCGACCGGGCGACTTCTTTCGTGCGCACCGGCGTGGCGACGCTGATGATCTCGTGCTCCGGGTCGATGTCCGGGCCATGGCCGCGCTTCTTGTTGGCTTCGCCACGCTGGGCCGGGTAGCGACGAAGGAAGATCGGCGGGTCTCGCGGATCCTCAGAGCGGCGAGACTGACGCCCGTTCAACAGAAACAGCGCTTCGGCCATGCCGCAGGGGATCACTTCCTTGCGAACCAAGAGGTTACAGACGAGCAAGCTTCCCACTGGACGGACCGCCCGAAGCTCCTCGCCGACCTTCGCACTCACGCGCCGTGACGCGATCAGCTCCTCGAGGGGCGCGAGGGCGTTGTAGATCACGAAGTCCGCGGTGACGCTTCGACCCTCAGCGGCGACGATTCGGGTGATCTTTCGACCCTCGGTCTCGAGTGATTCGATGAGAGCGCCGGTGCGGAAGATCACGCCTGCCTCAGTGATCGCATCCTGGAGCATCTTGTGCAGCCCACCGAGGCGGTCCTTGAAGGTCAGCACTCCGCGAAAGTAGCGCGCCATCAAACGAACCGCATGGAGAGAGGAGGGGGCATATGGCTCGAGGTGACCGAAGAAGGTGAGCGGGCCGAGGAGAAGATCACGAACCGGGTGATCCTCGGGTATGCCGTTGAGCATGTCGCCATCCTCGAACGCCGCGTCGAGGTGAGACAGCGCCTTGAGCTTGCGCCTGAAGCTGAAACGCTCGAGCCAGCTCGCCGGGGGGAAGGGTTCGAGCTCCGGGAGTGCTTCGGAGATCTGACGGTCGAGCTCGAACAAACGCTCGAAGAAACGCCTCACCGGCTCTACGAGCTCCGGGAACTCGAAGCCGAGCTCGTCGAGGAAGGCCGGTCTCTTGCTCAACACGTCGATCCGGTGCTGCGGCGTCACGGCCTGGAACGCTGGCTCACGCATGTCGACGTGGTTGCGGAGCTCGGGACCGATTCCGAGCTCGTCGTGAACGCGCTTGATCGCCGGGGAGTCCTCGAAGCTCGGAATGAGAGTGGGAACCAGCGGCATGTGAATGCCGTGATGCCGGTAGAATCGGACATTCTCTCCGTGGTCGAGCACGACCACGCGCCGATCCCGCTTGGCGAGCAGCCCCGCGGCGATGAGTCCGGCGGTCTGGGTCCCGATGACGACGACGTCGTAGTGTTGGGCTGTTCCCATTTTTCCTCGGTCGGACGACGAATGTTTCAAGAGGAGCCCCCCTCGTGCGTAGCTCTTCTTATGGGAAAGGGTCTGGCACCTCAACGCGGTCTGTCCGACACTCGCGTCCTCGGGAGGAAAACATGATTCGAGCCACCGCCTACACTTGTTTGGCCTTCTGCCTCGCCTGCGCTGGGTCCCAAGTCCAGAAGAATGGCGTATCTCCGGCGGATCCAGGAGCTTCGGCCGATCCGAGCACGACCGCCGGGACGCCGGAGAGCGAGCGCAACGAGGAGGTCGAGTACGAAAAGAGTAGCACCGTCGATTTCGGCGATGAGGTAGCCGAGGGAGACCTCGCAAAGCCGGACGGCGAGTACCTCGAGGCCCGCCCCGCGCCGGCGCCAAAGGACGAGCTCGAACGAGGCATGGACACGCAGGAGGAGGACGCCTCGGGCATCGCAGGACTCGCAACCGCAGGCGGTAGCGGGGAGCTCGGGCTCGACGGGGCGAAGACTACGGCTCCGAAGCGCAAGAAGCGTCCGGGCGATTCTGGCGCGGCCCGCGAGTCCGCGCCCTATCGGCCGTCGGCTCCATCACTCAAGGCGGGCCGACACGACGACAACGCGCAATACAACCGCTACCTGCAGTTCCTGGGCGAGAATCGGAGTCTCGCGCCTTATCCCGTGGATGTCAGCGAGCGGTTGGTCGTACGGACACTCGATGTTCAAGGCAAGTCGCTTCACAACTGCAAGGTCGAGGTGAAGAGCCTCGACGGCGAGACCCGTAGCGTGACCACGACCTATGCCGACGGACGTACGCAGCTTTTTCCCGCAGCCCAGGCTGGAGCCGACGAGAAGTCCTTCACTGTCAAAGCGACGTGCGCCGGCAAGGTTCGAAACGGCCAGCTCGCCCGCGATGGAAAACGGGAAGTGGACTTGCGCTTCAACAACAAGCGGAAGGTCCCGCGCCGCGTGCCCGTGGACGTTGCGATCGTGCTGGATACGACCGGCAGCATGTCGGCGCAGATCAATCGCCTGAAAGATACGCTGAACGCCATCCACGTGCAGCTCACCGCCCTCCCGAGTAATCCGGACATTCGTTTCTCCCTCGTCGCCTACCGCGACCGCGGAGATGAATACGTTACTCAAGTGACGAGCTTCACCGACGATGTTTCCATGTTTCAGCGGGTCCTCAATGGTCTCGACGCGGACGGAGGAGGGGACACGCCGGAGGATCTTCAAAGCGCGCTCGCCAAAGCGATGAAGGAGCTCCCCTGGCGGCCGGATGCGGTTCGCGTCGGTTTCATCGTTGCTGACGCGATTCCGCATACGGACTACGGCCAGAGCTACACCTATCGGAACGCCATGCAGGACGGGTTGGCCCGCGGCATCAAATGGGTATCCGTCGGCGCTGGTGGCTTGCCACGCAAAGGCGAGGTCATCTTCCGACAGATCGCTCAGTACACCATGGGCGAGTACGTATTCGTCACGGCCGGTGGCGGTGGGGATACGGAGGGAAGCCGCGTGGAAGCGAGCCATCACGTCGGCACGAACTACAAGATGGAGAACCTCGACCAGGCGATGGTGCGAATCGTGCGGCGCGAGCTCTCCTACCTGACCGACAATCCCCGCGATTTCGATACGACCATCGTCGCTACGGCCAAGGAGAAGCTCTCCCGGGACGTCGTGCTCGCGCCAGCGGTGAAAGAAGCACTGCGCCAATTGATCGACTACAGCGCGATCCGTCTAGACCCCGCGACGCCGGTGGCGGTCGCGCCCTTTACGGCGAGCAAGAACGACTACGGTGATGTCTCTGAGTACATCACGGACCAGATGATCCTCTACGCGTCACGGGAAGAGACGTTGAAGCTCGTCGACCGCGATCTGGAGGCGGTGGCGCAAGAGATCTCGATTCAGGTGACCGACTTGTTCGACCCGGAGAAGAGCGTGGCGGTGGGGCAAATGGTCGGGGCGCAGGTCTTGATCGTGGGCAAGGTCACAATCCGGAACAACGGGGCCGATATCTTTGCGCGTCTGGTTCGAGTGGAGACCGGCGAGGTGCTCTCAGTGGCGAAGGTGAGCCTGGATGACAACGTGCTCTCGAGCACGTGAAGCGCATCAATCCGAGGTGGTATCGGTAGGGATGACGCCCCCTAATCCGAGCCAGCGCCGAGAGACCCGTCGCGAGATGCGCCCTAGTCCAACGCTTCTAGGATGAGCTTTACGTCCGCGGCGAACTTGCCGTTCGGGGCGACGCGCAGGTAGCGCTGGTAGGCTTGCTTCGCTTTGTCGTTGTTGCCCTGCGCCTGGTGCACGTTACCCAGGTACACGAGGGCCTGACCGCTGCGCGGTGCGAGCTCTACCGCTCGCTCGAGATGTTTCTTTGCGGCACCGAGATTGTTGCTGTCGAGATAGGCCGCACCTAGGCCAAAATGTGCGTTTCCATTCTCGGGGTCGAGCTCTACCGCTTGCTGGTAGGCGCGTGCCGCTTCTTTGAAGCGGTTGCGGCGGTAGGCGGCATTTCCGCGTGCGATGAGGCGCTGTGCGCGCTCTTTCGGTTCGAGACGCTCCTTCGGCTCGGCTTCGGGCTCGGCTTCGGGCGCCACCTTCGAGTCCGGTGCGGGTTGGGGCTCGGGCTCGGGCTCGGGCGCTTGCGCTTCGGGTTCGGGCGTCGGCGCTTCTTCTCGCGGTTCGGGCTCCTCCACCTCCTTTTGCGCGGAGCCACCTGCGTTTTCCGGTGTACTCGCTGAGGAATCGGGCTCCGGGGGCGCCGACTCTGGCGCCGGTGAGGTGACCGTAGGCTGGGGGTCCCCGGCGGCGATCGTGTCACTCTGTGACATCACCCAATAGCCGATGCCAGCGATTGCGAGCGCTGCGAGCCCCAAACCCACGATGAGGGGTGCCTGGTTTCGAGGGGGGAGGTCGAAGTCATCCTCGTCGTCGTCGAGGTAATCCTGATTGACCGAGGGCGGTTGGGTGAGTCCAAAGGCTTCTTCCGGCGATTGGGGCACCGACGCGTCCGCCCTCGGTGCAACAGGAGCAGCAGGAGCCGGTACCGGCGGCTCTTCCGGTGGCAAAGGGCGGATCGGCATGCTGGGCTGATCGAATCCCGCGCTCTCGCCCGGTTGTGGTTCCGGCGGGAGCATCGAGGGTTGACTCAGTGGCTCCGGCGGCGGGGCCACACTTGCCGACGCAGGCGCCGGCGCTGGTGCCTCGGGAAGTGGCTCGGGCTGCACCGGTATGTTTGACGCCGGAGCGACGCCGTATTGCGCATAGGGCCAGGGAGGTACCGCGTTCGCACTCGGCTCGCCGAAGGTCACGGTCTTTTGGACTTCTACTGGTGCCTGCTCAGGTAGCTCGGGCTTCGGCATTGCGAGCGCGACAGGCGGGCGTTCTTCCTCCCCCTCGACGTCTGCGAGGGTGGGCGATGGGACTGGAAGCGGTTCGGGAGGGGAAGGCCTAGCCTGGGCCTCAGCGAGCGGGGGCTCGGCCGCGATGGCGCTCCCGTTGGCCGCGGTCGCGGGCTCCCCAGACCCCGGGTCTGCCGGCGCCTCGCTGTCCGTTGCGGTTTGTTCCCCAACGGAGGCGCTCATCGTCTCGGAGGGCTCGCGGAGGTGGACGGTGCCGGGGGGTTGTATCGGTGCTGGTGTCTCGATCTCTGTGCGACTGGAGACGTCGAAGATGAGGCCCTCGAAGTACAACTTCGAGATGATGTTCATGGCCTCGAGGTCGCCGAATTCACTGTCTTCAACCACCTGCAGCAGCGTTCGCTCGCCGTCGAAGAGCTTGAGTATGCCATTGACCTCATCCGGGATCTCCGCGAGGCGCTCGGCGAGCTCGTGGTGGTCCACCGCAAAGCGAGTCTCGAGCGCGGGGAGCTGTTCCAGCAGTCGGCCCCACTCGTCGAGGCGTCGCATGCCTTCCATCAAGAGCCCTTGGCTCGAAAGCTCTACCACGTCGACGCGATCGATTTCGCCGAACTCGATGTCGAACTTGCCGTCGTTCCAGACCATCAGGCGGTAGACCGCATGTTCGCCTTTCAGGCGGTCTAACTCTGCGTCGATCACCTTGCCGTTGCGAAAGTAGAGCTGGCCTAGCTTCCCATCGTTGCGCCGAAAGCGAATCGTTCCGCTCTTGCGCCCGATCTCGATCGTTTGAATCAGGTCGACGACGCCCATGTCCGAGAGGTCACCTGCGAAGTTGCTCCGAGGGTCGCGTTTCTCGAGCGACTCTTTTTCTTTCTTCTCGAGCAGGATCTTGATGCGGGTGACGATCTCCTTGATGTAGATCGGCTTGGTGAGGTAGTCGTCTACTCCGAGCTCGAGCCCCTTGATCTTGTGGTCGACCGACTTCTCGGCGGTCAAGAAGATGAAGGGGATAGCGCCGAGCTTCGCGTCCTGTTTGAGCTGCCGGCAAAACTCAAAGCCGTCCATCTCGGGCATTTTCGTGTCCGAGAGGATGAGCTCCGGCGGTGAAATGCGGACTTTCTCTAGTGCGTCAACGCCGTTTACCGCAGTCGTGACCGAGAAGCCGCTCTTGCGAAGAGAGACCTCCATGACCCGAAGGCTCTTCGGGTCGTTGTCGACCAGCAGTAGATTCTTCTTTGCCATCGGCGTCCCCGCGCGGAACGTCTGGTCACGCCGCGGTGAGCGCAAGGATGGGCGACACTCCTGTACCTGTCAAGGAAGCGGCGACGCTGGGCGCCGCACAAAACTCAACAGTTACAATCACTTCGGTGAACGCGAGTTTGTTGTCGAAGGCCAGGCTTGGGTAGATACTACCGGCAGTCCACGACGCGTGTCAAAAGGGGCGAGCCCGGAGAGGGAGGAGAGCGATGAGAAGAAGAGCACTTCACTTACTCGTATGCCTCGGAACCGTGGGACTCCTGGCGACACCGAACACCGTCTTCGCTTACGATAGCGTGGAAGGCGCGAGTCTCGGTGACCAGACCCCCTACTTCAACTTCGGTGGTACGGTCTTCTACTTTCCCCAGGTCCTCTCCAACGTCGACAATCGCGTCACGCTGCAGCTCGGCGGAGCGCCTGCGGGCTATATGAACCTCCGACCGGAGCAACGCAGCGACGGCGTGGGACTCAGTATCGAGCCCCTCGACGGCATGCACTTTGGCTTCTGGGTTTCCGAATACGAGAGCAGCCTCGCTTCGAGCTTTCTGAATGGGGGCGTGACGTCGACACCGTTCGGCGGATTGACGCTCGACGGCGTCATCGGAACCGTGCCCGGCTGGGGACCCACGGCGCAGGGGGATCTCGTCCTGGTTGATGCGGCCAATGTCGCGGCGGGGACCGACCAAGACGCCAGCCGCAAAGCGGACCTCTTCTTCGCCCTGGAGCTCGACGAGACTCTCATGCTCGGTGCGCGCCTTTGGTTTGGCTCACAAACCTATTCGGTTGCACCGGATGACAGCATCGGCCCCATCGACATCGACCGCGACAGTCAGGCCGGAACTGGAAACGCGGTTGGGGCCGAGGACTCGCAGGTGGTGGGCGAAGGATCCTTTGGCAACAACGACTTCGGCCTAGCCTTGGGTGCGACCTTTGCTGGAATTCCGTCTCTCACCCTCGATGGGGCCCTCGAGCTCAACTTCATCGGGATCGATCAGAGTCCGAACGGAAACGATTTCTTCAGCGCAGGGGGACTCGGTTTTGGGGTCAACCTGCGCGGCATGTTCGATTTCACGGAAAGCTGGAAGATCGGCGGCTTCGCCCGCTACGCCCGAACGAGTCTGAGCTTCGAGCCGACGACGCGCCTCGACGGAGGCAATCTCTTCCCGGCCGATCAGAACCCCGATGCGGACACAGCGGGCAGCCTTCCCACGCCAAACCGAGGAGCGCCTCCTGGACCCGACCCGGATGATGACGGAGTTCAGAACGCGGACCCCGGTACGACCTTTGTCCCGGTGCAGGGAACGCAGTACTCCGCGAGCCAAAGCGAGCTTCAAATCGCGGCCGCCGGTGAATGGCATCCGAATTCGCTCGCTACGCTCTACGGTTCAGTCGGCTTGCGTTGGGACGGCTATGGCGACGAGCTTGCGGTGGGGAGCTTCTGGTCAGATGCGCAGGACGTCAACTTCTTCACGCGTTTCATGAATATCGGTGTCGCGGGGCACGTGTTCAGCTGGATGGACCTACGCATTGGCACGAGTCGTCGTTGGACTTCGGCCACGACCTCCGTCACCTCGCAGGACGACCGCATTCCTGACAATAATGACGCTCAGGGGCCCGCTGGAACCCCGGTGGCTGATGGAAATGAAGAGAATACGAACGCGAACCGCCGCCTCGTCGAGACCAAGACCAAGGTGGATCTGAGCAACCTCGCCGCGCAGACACGACTGTCCGTGGGCGCTCTCATTCATTACCGTGGCTTGCAAATCAGTGGGGAGCTGAACCAAGGCTTCCTCACCGACGGTCTGAACTTCATCTCCGGCGCCACGAACCCGCTCTACGTGTGGGTGAACTTCGTCTATGACTGGGACTACGAGCAGGACGCGCAGGTCGGTAGAGGCGATGGCACACGCGTGCCGAACCCGCACACGGCCATGGGAGCGCTGCGCGACGTTGCCGCGTCAGAACCGGAAGCCGCCTCCGAGGCCCAACCTGGGCCCGAAGAGGCGATCCCTCCACCGGCTCCCGACGGAGCGGACACCGCCGAGGACGAGAATCCGTTTAGTGACGACGATCAAGAGTAGCGCGGGTGTCACACGCCCCGGACGCGGGATGCTGGCTCAACGTTTGCGCTGCTTCTCGTTCTTGAGCCGCTTCTCTATTTCGCGGAGCTTTGCTTTCGCGCTCTTCGCGAGGGATGAGCGAGGATAGCCTTTGACCACTTGGCCAAAGAAGATCTGCGCATCTTCGAGGTTGCCGAGATCCATCGAGCACTGGCCGATCTTGTAATAGGCGTCGTCCGCGTAATCTCCGCGCTCGAAGCCCTCCACCACCTTTACGAGCTCTTGAAGCGCGCTGCGGTACTTCTTTTCCTGATAATAAATGACGCCCAGCTCGTAGTAGGCGGCATCGGTGATGCCGGGTTGTTTTGGTGCTTTTTTGATCAGCTGACGCAGAACGCCGCGCGCCTCATCCGCCTTTCCCTGCTTTGCGAGGTCCCGGGCGTAGGCGAGCATTTTCTTCGGGTCCTCGGGCACATCGGTGCTGATCTGCTGAGAGTCGACCCTCCCGCCTCCACTCGCGACCCCACCCGTCTCGAGCTTTGAGACCCGCTCGGTCAGTGACCCTTCGCCCTCGAGCTTGGTCTCGAGCTGTCCGAGACGGTACTCGGTGAGCTCGATCATCCCGCGCAGGTCCTGAGTCTCGCGAATCAGCCGCTCGATCTGAATGCCGAAATCCGCATCGGTCATGCGAGCCGCGCGGTTCAGGTCCTGGAGAGCGGTGTCAACCTCTTTGATCTGCGCTTCAGCCTCTTTGAGCTTCTCGTCGAGGAGCGCCCGCTGTTGGTCGAGCCCCGCCTGCGCTTGCTGCATGTCGTCTTGCAGTCGCTTGATGTCGCGCTGCATCTGCTCGCCCACCTCCGAGGGGACAAAGCAGGCGCTCGCGCCGAGGGACGCGAGCGAAACGAGACATTGAATGCGCTTCATGGCAAAGGCGGTGACACCGCAGGCGTGTCACCCATACATCTACATCAATTGCTCGTGCGCTGAATGAATTCCACGCGGCGGTTGCGCTGGTGGCAATCCTCAGTGTCCTGGTTGCACACCGGCCGATTCTCACCCATGGACCGCGTGGTCATTACGTTCGCATCGATGCCGAGGTTGCGCAGGTAGTTGCGAACCGCGTTGGCGCGCTTCTCGCCGAGGGCCAGGTTGTACTCCTGCGTCCCGCGATCGTCGGCGTGGCCTTCGAGCACGATGGTCACCTGACCGTCCACCTGACGGAGGCATTCGGCGTTCTGGTTGAGCGCCTCGCGTGCATCGACCCGAATGTCGAACTCGTTGAAGTCGAAGGGAATGGTGATGAGCTCTACCAGATCTCCACCGCCGCCCGTCGTGGGCCGACATTCGGCGGATACGTTAACTCCGCTGCTGCCCATCGGCTCGACGCACTGACCTTCCATGCACTGCTCTGGCGGCGTGCATTCTGCGTCCGTTTCGCATTCCGGCACGCACTTCTGATCTTCACACTTCATGCCGGTCGGGCAGTCGCCGTCTTCCGTGCACTCTGGCACGCACTTGTTGCTGCGGCAGACGAGGCCGTCACCCACGGACTCGCAATCGCCGTCCGTGCGGCACTCAGGCTTCACTTCGCACTTGTTGGCCACACACTCGTGGTTTTCGTCGTACTTCTCGACACACTGAGTGTCATCTCGGCACTCTTGGCAGGTCCCGTTGACGCAGACCTCGCCTTGCTCGGCGCAATGCTCGTCGGTCTCGCATTTTGGATACGTCGGCTTACAGCCCGTTGCGGCGAGCAGGCCCAGCAAGAGGACGAAGGGAATGGCGGGGAGGCTACGGCGCATGTCTTCGCTCCTACGCGCTCAAGTTGTTGAAATCATTGCGTAATCCAGCCCTCACCGACCGGAATGGGAGGCAGTGTATGCCGGGGGTTGCGGCAAAGTCAACGCATGGTGGGGTGGTGTGCGCACTTCGCGATCCTTCAGAGAACTCGGTTTTCATTAGGGATTCCCCAGGGGAAGGGTTCGCGGAGGGCCACCGCCCTGACGTTTTACATGTGCAAAGCGCTTGTCGAGGGTCCCGGGACTCAACACTTTGCGGGCGTGAGGCGTTTGTGAGAAACATGCGCCCGCCCGTGGGCTGATGCGACATTTCACGGAGTTCCCCGCGCGGAAGGAAAAGCCTACAACCGCGCGGCACGATCGATCGGAAGCGTCATGGAAGCGGTGCTGAGCGAGCCGAGCTCGGACGAGAAACCCTACTACTTGCGGATCGAGGACCCGCCGGAACCACACGGGGCGGGGCGTCTGTTGATCAATCGAGTGCTCGCCTGGAACACGATGCGAATGGCGATGCCCGTCGTGCTCGGCATGGTCACGCAGACCGCGATCAACATTCTGGACACGGTCATGGTCGGTCGGCTTCCGACGGAGGTCGCAAATCCCGGCCAGGCGGCGATCGGCTTTTCACTCCCCCTCATGTGGTTGGTGAGCGGTTCCTTGAGTGCGGTCTGGGTCGGTACCCAGGCGATCGCCTCTCGCCGCTTCGGCGCCGGCGAGCTCGATGAGGCCGGCAAGGTATTGTCGAACTCAGTGACTATCGCCCTCGGGTCGAGCGTTGTGGTTTCAATCCTCGCCTACTCGGGAGTGCCCGCGTTGGTAGGAGCCCTCTACGAAGATCCCGCGGCGGTGACACTGGGCGTCGACTATCTTCGCGCGCGCCTCGTCGGTGTAGTGGCGATGGTCACGACCTTCTCCTTCAAGAGCTTTTTCGATGGCATCGGCCGCACCCACTACTTCTTGGGGGCAGCGATCGTCATGAACGTGTTGAACGTCGTGCTGAACTATCTGTTCATTTACGGCAACGAATCGCTGGGCATCCCGCTGATGGGCGTGCAAGGGGCGGCTTGGGCATCGGTTCTCTCCGCCTATGTCGGGCTCGCGGCGCTCTTCGTGCTTGCGCTTCAGCCGTCGATGCTCGCAAAGTTTCGCTATTTCCGGCCCTCGGATCTCGACCTTCGAGTCGTTCGGGACATCGTTCGGCTTTCTGTCCCGAACGCCGCGGCGACCATCGTGATCATGGTCGGCTTCAGCGCGTTCTATTGGGTCGTCGGGCAGGTGAACGATCGGATCGCGGAGGCGGGCAACCCGGTGATCGCGACCGCGAGCCAGGCGGTCGTGACGCTGAACATGGTGACGTTCATGACCGCGCTCGCCTTTGGTTCGGCCACTGCGAGCCTGGTTGGACAGGCGGTGGGCGCGAAGCGTCCCTACTTGGGCGAGCGCTACGGCTGGGAAGCGGCAAAGCTTTGGGCGTATGTGATGTGGGGCTTTGGCGCGCTGACCTTCCTGTTTCCCGACTTCTTCATCGAGCTGATCAATCCGGACCCAGCGGTGATCGAAGCGGCGAGAGTGCCGACGCGAATGCTGGCGACACTGCAGGGGATCGTCGCGATTGCGATGATCTTTGCCCAGACGCTCTATGGCACCGGTGAGGCGAAGTTCGTGATGGTGGTCGAGTTCGCACTCCATCTCGTTGTGATGGCCCCCGGCGCCTATCTGTTCGGCCTGGTCCTCGACATGGGACTTCCCGGGGTTTACATCGCGCCGGCAATTTATGCATGCGCCCTCGCGGTGGCGACACTGCTGCGCTTCCGCACGGGCAGGTGGAAGACCGTCGCCTTTTAGCGCGTCGCGCTGAGATCGACACGCGCTACGCGGAGCTCGAGATTGTCAGTCATTCGTCTGCGGCAATCCCGCCGGGCGGTCCCAACGTCTGGTCCGAGACGCCGAGCGCGTGGTGCTCGGCGCCACGGAAAGCTACCACCCTGTTGGCTCCCTGCGCCCGCCGTTGTTCCATCTGGGCTTGAATCCAACACGTCGATCGCGAACGGTGGGGTCCTGACGAAGGACGTACCATGCCGCAGCCGATTCGCACTGCCATTCTGGTGTTGGCCCTCGCGCCCATGGGCTGCGTTTTGGACGTTGACTCAACGGACGCCTTCATCGGCTGCGAGACCAACGAGGACTGTCCAAGCGGTCTGAATTGCGACGCGGTGTTCGGCTGTGTAGAGGGGCCCACCGGCGCCGACCGTCCCGAAGCGCCCGTTCTCCAGGTTGCGGCCGAAAACCCAGGAATCCGCCCGGTGGACCGCTTCCCGCTCGCGCTCACGGTCGCGGACCGCAACTTCGCGGCCGGTGACCGGGTCACGGTCACCCTGGAGTACGCGGCCGGCCCAGAAGGCCCCTTCTTTGCGCTGACTGAAGCGGAGCCCGGAGGCGTTGCCAATCCGCTCCGTCAGAGCCTCGACACCACCGTCACGTGGGACGTTCTCGCCGACGCGAGCGGGAGCAATGGCCCACTCAGCCTCCACCCGGACGGCTACGTGAGCTACGCCGAGGGGATCTACATCCGCGCGCGCGCCGTAGACGACCGCAATCTTGAGGCAACGCCAGTGGTTGTCGGACCTTTCGATGTTGGCAATACCCCGCCCGAGACCGTGGTGCGCCCCTTCGCGCTCGAGCGCTACGGCTCCGGAGTGCCCGTGCAGCTCGCGATTTCCGACACCGCTTCCGACAACGCGAGAATCGAGGTGCAGTTCCGAACCGACGACTCCGAGCCCTGGCGTTCCGCTCTTGCCAACCCCAACGAGGACCTCGCAACCTCCGATTCAGGCCGCGATTCGGTGGTGATCTGGAACTCCGTCGCTGACCCGGAAGATGACATCGACGCTCCCCAGGGGATCGGGCAAGCGACACTGAGAGACGTAAGCGTTCGAGCCCGGGCAATCGATAGCCCAGACGGCGAGAATGAGTTCATCGGCCCCTGGTCGGCACCCGAGATGATCGCATCACTGCGAAACCAGAGCCCGCCCATTGTTGCCCAGGCTCGCATCTTGGCACCGAGCGCGGCCCGTGGCGCGAACCCGATTTTCGTCGAACTCGTGATCGCGGACGCAGAGCTGGACCGCGCGGATCTCCGGGCCGAAATCGCTACGGTCGACGATCGCGTGTTTCGCCCCCTGGCCGAGTGGACGGACGTACGAAGCGGCGGTTTGGTCGATATCCCAACCACCGCCGAGGGCATTCGCCACATCGTCGCGTTCGACCCGGGAGATGTCCCGTGGCAATCAACGGGCAGCACACTTCGGATCAGCGTGACTGACGGCTTTCCGCCGGAGGCTCCCGAGAGCACGTCAGTAGAGCTCGTGGTCCCTGGCGATAGCGTGGGGCTGACAGGAGCGTCGCAGTTCTACGACCGATACTATGCCAATCAGCGGATCGCGGCGGTCGTGTGGTGCGACCTCGACGGCGACGGACGAGACGATCTGGTCTACGGCAGCGACTCCTCGGTCTTCCTCCAGCCTACCTCCCGTGGGCGAACGGTCTTTCAGCGAGGACTTGGCGGCAATACGATCAACACTCTCGCGTGTGCGGATCTAAACGACGAGGGTGTCGACGAGTTGGTCGTCGGACGTTCGGGCGGGCTTACGGTCTACACCGTGGCCGACGGGTCTTTCCTGACCTCGCGAGCTGTCTTGAACGGTGGGTCCTTGGGTCTGAGTGTCGTTGACGCCAACACGGACACTATTCCCGACCTCGCCGTTTTCGACGATGGCGTGGAGCTTTGGATTGGAAACGGCAACCTCAACTTCAGCGCACAGGATTTTGGCGGAAGCCCGACCCTCGAAGGCACGGGCCTCTTCGCCACTGCCACCATCGGAGACTTCAACGGCGACGGCATTGGCGACATCGCAATGGGCTTCATCTTTGGCGACGTCGAGATCTATCGCGGACTGTCCCGAGCTCCACTCTCGTACGAGTTGAACCCAAGCACTG
Organism: uncultured Bdellovibrionales bacterium; assembly: GCA_964468125.1. Classification (GTDB taxonomy): domain Bacteria; phylum Myxococcota; class XYA12-FULL-58-9; order XYA12-FULL-58-9; family CAYXVF01; genus CAYXVF01. The sequence continues at coordinate 13,730 of CAYXVF010000028.1, forward strand.
TCCTCCCGACCTCTGAGTTCATTTCAGCTATGGGTGCCTCCGACCTGGACGGCGATGGGCGCGATGACCTCCTGACCACCATCGAGAGCGACGACCGGCTCTGGATTCATCAAACGCTGGGAGCCGAAGGAGACGATCTGTTCTCTCCTCCTACCCGCATTCGCGTAGGCGACCGCCCTGGCGATTTCGCGTTTGGTGATGTCCAGGGGACAGGTCGCCGAGACCTCTATATCGTCACCGGAGGCGATCGTACTGTCGCGTCCCTTCCAGCGGTCTCGAATGGGCTTTTCGAGACGCCGACCTTCGATCTTCTCGAGTCATTTCCATTGGAAATCGCGGTGGGCGATCGGGACGGCGACGGTGTCGCCAAGGATATTGCGGTCACCTATTGGCTCTTCGGTGGCGACGAAAGCCCAGATCGAGACCCGACCGACCGGGCGGTCGCGGGTCGGGTCGTGGTGATGGACCAGCGCCTGAGCCACGGCGCCGCGGCAAACGGCACGGCGTTTGTTCTGGACGCACCGTTCCTATCTCGTGATCTCACCATGGGTGACTTTGATGGCAACGGGGTCGGGGATATTGCTCTGGTGGGATCTCCCGGCGACCAGATTGGTGTCTTCTGGGGTGAGGCGGTGGGAGGAAACGCCACCGGGAGCTTCACGTTTGAGCTTCTCGTGAACGATGCCACCGGGCTATTGAGCATTGCCTCCGGTGACCTCAGTGGCGACAGCCTACCGGACCTCGTTGCAGTGGGTCCTGGCCAGAGCGAGGCGATTGCTCTGCTCAATCTGGGAAGGACCCGAATGCGCCGAGACCTTCCCGGGTTTGGCGGTGCCGATGTGACCTTGGGGGACCTGGAGGGCGACGGAGATCTCGACATTCTTGGAATGAGTGTCAGCAATCAGATGCGTGTGTATCGCAACGATGATGCGACCTTCGTCGATGCGGGAGCTTTCGCGATGGGACTGAGCGGGACGACCGAGCAAGCGGACATCACCGTGGGTGACTACAACAACGACGGATTGCTAGACGTCGTGGTCACCAATCCACTCGAAGCGGCACACCTCATCCAACAGATCCCGGGCGGTTCTCTGAGCTTCGCGGCCCCTTCGGTCTTCCTCGGCGCGTTAGATGGATCCACCGCCAGTGCGGCAAGCTCCGGTGATCTCAATGACGATGGGGTCGACGACGTTTTCATCTCGTTTGCGGATTCCTTTCCTCAAGGAGGAAGGATTGCCCTTGGCTCCCCAACTGGTCCCCTTCTGGGCCAAAGCGTTTTTGCGGGAGCGGAGATGCCCGATGCTCTGATCGTGGACGTGGATGGCGACGGTACACGGGATGTGGTTGCCCTCAGCCGAGGCGAATTCGTCCGCGACACCGACGGTCTGTACATCCACCTGGCTCGACGCGCGGATGGGCAGGCCACGGGGGAAGTGGTTTTTGAGCGCTACCAGCTCCTGGGCCCACGCCCGCAGAACACCTCGATGTTCGATCTGAACGGAGACGGAGTACTCGACGTGGGGACGGCCGGCTTTCGCAGCGACGACGGTGGCGACGCCACCGATCTCTTCGTGAGCTATGGGGTCTCCGAGAGCCGGGAGCCGAGGCGAGTGCCGATGAGTCGAGTTGCCTTTGGGGCAGACGTGGTGCCCGCGTCGGAGCGGTGGACCGACGGAGGCCCGGCGCCGTCCGTGCTCGTTCTTCCAAACGCAGGCCCCTTCAACGAGGTCGACGCCCATCGCCCGGAGGGCTCCATTCCAGTGACGCCCGTGCTGCGCATCGAGGGCGATCTTCGCATCGTGACTCTTGGGCCTGATCTCCTGGGCGATCCCTCAGCCGACGCTCGGATCGCCTTCTTGAATCGGTTGGGACCGGTGATTGAGGGCGCCGATCTTCCGCAGCGTACGGGCCTGGATATCGACGAAGGGCGTGCGTTCCGAATTGACCTACCGATTCTATTGGGCGAGCGGGCTATGGTCGAGACGTCGACTCCGCTCACCTTAGTCCTGACCACCCGCGACTGGCACCGTGCCCGCGACGTACAAAGCGATCCTCGCTCGAACGGCGAGCTTGCCGATGTTCTTGCGCCCGAAGTCAACGGCGTCGCTCAGCTCCAGTTCACGGAGCGGCGTGTACTGATCCCCGAGGACGACGACGGAGACCTCGGCACCGGTTCGGGTCCACGCTACATCCGTGACCTCACGAACGGACGCTTGAGGATTCTGACCGATGAGCTCGGAGTGTTTCGGGCCTATCGCTAGCGATCGCAGCGATGCTTGCTTGGGCTCGGGGTCGCCTTCCGCTTCCGGATCCTGGCGACGCTCTTCCGCGTCCCACGCCGCGTCGCGCGGGGGACGGCCTGCTCGCGAGCACGTAGACCGGGCGTTTCGTCTCTTCAGGTCAGGAACACGAAGGTCACCACCAGGAAAAGGGGGATCAGGATTGCGACGCTGTAGGCCATATAGCCAAAGAAGCTCGGCATCTTGACCCCGTCTCGCTCGGCGATCGCCTTCACCATGAAGTTCGGGCCGTTTCCGATGTAGGTGTTTGCGCCCATGAATACAGCGCCGAGAGAGATCGCGACCAAGATCGCTTCTCCTCCATCGGCGCTGAGGAGCGTGGACAGATCGTTTGCGTCCGTGTGGAGCAAGCCACTGGCTGTCGATGTGAAGGTCAGGTAGGTGGGCGCGTTGTCGAGGAAGGACGAGAGGACTCCAGTCGCCCAGAAGAACTGCCAGGGCTCTGTGACGCCGAGCTCGCTGCCCTTCGCGTTCAAAATCGCGAGCGCTGGGATCATCGTCGCGAAGATTCCGACGAAGACCACCGCCACCTCGACGATTGGGGCCCAGGAGAAGCCATTCTCTCGCCTCAGCGAGGCCTTGCCGATGAGAAGCGAGAGCCCGGCCATGGACAACATTCCGACTTCCTGTACGCCCACGGGAGGGTGGAGATAGCCCTGCGCGATGATGACCGCGATGACGCCGCCCAAGAACAAGAAGTTCATCTTGCCTTCGATCTTGAGCGGTTCTTTGCCGACGAAGAGTGCTTCTTCGTCGAGATCCCCCGGAGTCTCGAGGTCTTCTTTCCGGAAGACCTGATTGTCGACGATGTAAAACAGCACCAGGCCCATGCTGACCATGAAGATCCATTCCACCCAGAGATTGAACGTCCAGAAGAAAGGAACGCCGCGAAGGAAGCCGAGAAAGAGCGGCGGATCGCCGAGGGGCGTCAGGAGCCCGCCGATGTTGCTCACCAAAAAGATGAAGAACACCACGACGTGGACTTTTCGCTTTCGTACGACGTTTGCGCGCAGCAGCGGCCGGATGAGAAGCATCGATGCCCCGGTGGTTCCGATGAACGAAGCCAAGAGCGAGCCGATGGCCATCATGACCGTGTTGACGCCGGGGGTTCCCGCTAGTGTGCCGCGCACGACGATGCCGCCGGCGATCACGAAGAGCGATCCGAGCAGGACGATGAACGCGACATATTCATGCAGCGTGTGCATGAGAGCGTGCACGTCGAGCACGCCCATCCAGATCGCAATTGGTAGGCCGAGGGAGAAGGAGACGATCGCGCGGTTCTTGTTCGACTCCCACCAGTGCTCGGCTACGAGTGGCAAGACGGCGATGGACCCGAGCATCAGCCCAAAGGGGATCACGCTCCAGAGCGGCACGCGCTCCCCCAAAGGCACCCCGTGATGCTCACCGCCGGCATCTCCGGACGCTAGCGCGAGGCTCGGGAGGAGTAGGGGCACCAGAAAAGCCGCGACGAATCGGATCACGTGGTCTCCACATCAACACTCGAAGGTAAGGGACCCGAGCGTAAACGCAGCCCTCGGGTGAGGTCAAAGCTGTGGACGGGCACGGATCGCCCTCGCCTCGCTGCATCTTGCTCGCCGCGGACGCTGCCGTGTAGCATCCCGGAAGACATGCGCACTCTGCTCTACCTGTTGCTCCTCGTGGTCGCTTGTTTCTCCTGCGGGGTCGAGCCAACGGTGACCTGCGCCGACGACAGCGCCTGTTTCGACGGTTACCGCTGCGACGAGGTGACCGCGACCTGCCGGCGTGCCTGTGAAGCCCAGAGTGACTGCCTGGCGAGTCAGTTTTGCGACATTCCCACGGGGGAGAGCGTCGGCGTGTGCCGACTCGACGACGGCGGACAGAGCTCCAACAACAACAACTGAGAGACCTCGAGAACTGATGGGCGCATCCTACATTGCCCCACCTCGAGGACCGGGCACTGCGGCGGCGACGTCAGAGCTAGCGCTCGTTATCTACTCACCCCTTGGCGTGGCCCCCTGAAAAAAGGGGCCCACTCGGGGGGACGCGGGCCAAGTCTGTCGGTCAGTCCGAATGCTCGCGGGATTCCGCGTCGCGGATCGCTCCGACTTGTTCCGCGGCGCGAGGGTCGTTCGCGGGGGTGGAGAGCCAGGCCTCGACGATCTCTTTGGCCAGGTCCGTCGAAACCCAACGGTTCGACAGCGCTAGAACGTTGGCGTGATTCCAAATCCGCGCACCGCGGGCCGTTTCCGCATCGCAACACAGAGCGGCGCGAATGCCCGGGACCTTGTTCGCGGCGATCGAGATCCCCGTCCCGGTCCAGCAGAAGAATACGCCCTCGTCGCACTCGCCGGACGCGACCGCCCGTGCCGCTTCGAGCGCCACCTCTGCGTAGGGTTCGTCGCCTCCGCTCTTCAAGCTCCCAAAGCGCACGACCGTGTGGCCACGCTCTTCGAGCAGGGCTGCGATGGATTCGTTGACCGGGTAGACCTCGTCACTCACGACTGCGAATTTCATTCTCTACCCCTTCTCGCTCGCTAGAGAAGTGCCTCGTGCTGGCTGCCGCGGGGGGTCGCCGCCCGCCGGCGTTCCATGTCGATGTCGATGGTGCGGAGGTCGCTGTCGACGCTTTCGCCTTCGCGGCCCGTTTGGAGCGCTGCGCCGTACTCTTCCCACCACTCCGCCGCGTCATTCTCACGCCAGCTGCTCTCGACGGGGATCCGCTCGAGCGCGTCGAAGAGCGCGCGACCATTGGCGGGACGGTCCGTCGGGTTCTTGGCGAGGCATTGTAACACGAGCTGTTCGAGACCTGGATTGATCGGGCGCCCTGTCACGGCGCTCGGTGCTCGTGGTTGGCTGTGGAGGTGGTGTCCGCAAATCTCGACGACCGACTTGGCCTCAAATACGTGGCGCCCGGTGAGTAGGTAGTAGGCGACGCAGCCAAATGAATAGACGTCGCTGTGCGCGTCCACATGGTCTGGATTGCTGATCGCTTCCGGGCTCATGTACTGCGGAGTTCCCGTGAGCGCCTCGGTTTGGGTGAGCTGGCCTTCTCCTCGTTCCCCTGCGCCGATCTCCTTCACCAGCCCAAAGTCGAGCACCTTTACCATGTCGTGCTTGCCTCCGTAGTGGCAGAGCATGATGTTCGAGGGCTTGATGTCGCGGTGGATCAGCCCTCGGTCGTGCGCTTCAGCCAGAGCGCCGGCGATTTGCTCGAGGATCTTGTGAATGCGTGCTTCCGGCATCGGGAGCTTCAGGTCCACGATCGCTTCGAGCGTTGCCCCATTCAACAACTCCATCGCGTAGTAGAAGACCCCGTCCGGGGTGCGGCCGTAATCGAAAATCGTGACCGTGTTCGGATGGGTCAGGGTCGCGGTGAGCTGCACCTCGCGCTCAAAACGGACCAAGTTGTGCTCTCCCGCTTTCTCCGGGAGCAAGAGCTTCACCGCGGTGGGGCGACGAAGCATTCCGTGGGTGGCGCAAAACACCATACCCATGCCGCCCTCTCCGAGCTTGCGCTCGAGCTTGTACTGTCCGAGCTGTTTCGCGTCGCGCACCTGCTGGCGCAGTCCGTAGAACACCTTGCTCGCCGAAGCAGCGGTTCCGATCGCCAGCGCCCACCACACCGCCAATGAGGTCGCGACATTGGTGGCGATCGAATGGGGGGTCACATCGATGTCTACGTTCGCGAATTCCTCGAGGACTGCTTCGTATGCCGCCACGTCGAAGCCGAGGAACCGCACATACATCGTGATCACCATCGGAATGCCGATGGCGACGCCGAGGATCGCGGTGCGGCGTGCGGAGGAAGGCACCCAAACGGAGCGAGCGAAGAACATCAAGATCATCGCCGCGAGGATGATGAAGTCCGGGCGCGCCTGAAGCGGAATGAACGTCCCCATCAGGATCGTCGTCACCGAGCCGAGAATGACCCCCACCGCTTCCACGGTGCGGATCGCTGGGACCGAAAGGGTTTCGATCCGCAGGACGAGCCACATGGAAAAGAAGATGAGCGAGGTGAGCGCGTGGAGGAGAAACGACGGATCGATCAGCTGTTTGAAGAGGCCCGCAACCAGGAGCTCGACGGTTCGGAACACGAGGAAGACGAGGAAGGCGTCCCCCATGACGATGCCCGCCATCGCGACCCGCCGGCGCAGAAAATCGGCACCGTCCTCTCCCTCCGACGGATACTCGAGGACCGACGCTTCCAAGGCCTCCGCCATCGGCGCTAGCGTATGCTGAAGCGAAGAAAACGCCAACGACGATGCGTGTCGCGCACAGCGAAGCGGGGTCGCTCGATTTAGCGCTCGAGCGCTCGGACTGCTAGCCTGCTCATGGCAGTCTCGAGTGGAGATCGCTGATTTTTTTCCTGGTGCTCAATAATTTCGATGGGTTACAGAGGAGAAAAAGCGTTTGGCCTCGCTTGACACGCCTCCGGGTAAACCTATATTGCAGGTCCAAATCCTGGAGGGACGGTCCCTCCATAAATCTGGTAAACGGGCTTACGGTCGTGTTGACGGCCCCGCCCACGGCAAGGAGACGTTTTCATGGCGAAGGCATTTCGTCCGCTTTCGGACCGCATTCTCGTCAAGCGCCTCGACGGCGAAGAGAAGACCAAGGGTGGCATCATCATTCCCGACTCGGCGAAGGAAAAGCCCCAGGAGGGCGAGGTCGTCGCGGTCGGCAATGGCAAGAAGCTCGACGACGGCAAGATCCAGGCGATGGATCTGAAGGTCGGCGACCGAATTCTCTTCGGCAAGTACAGCGGCACCGAGATCAAGCTCGACGGTGAGGAGCACCTCATCCTGCGCGAGGACGAAGTCCTCGGCGTGGTCGAGTAATCCAATCAATCGAAGCTCAACAACCAACGGAGATTTAAAGCATGGCTGCTAAGGAAATCATTTTCGAGCAAAAGGCCCGCGAGGAAATTCTCGCCGGCATCGACACCCTCGCCAACGCGGTGAAGGTTACCCTCGGTCCCAAGGGCCGCAACGTCATCATCGAGAAGAGCTTTGGCTCGCCGAACGTCACCAAGGACGGCGTGACGGTCGCCAAGGAAATCGAAATCGAGAACCGCTTCCAGAACATGGGCGCGCAAATGGTGAAGGAAGTCGCGAGCAAGACTTCCGACGTCGCCGGTGACGGCACCACCACCGCGACCGTGCTCGCGCAGGCGATCTACCGTGAAGGCGTGAAGCTCCTCGCGGCGGGCGCCAACGCGATGGACCTCAAGCGCGGCATCGACGCGGCGGTCACCGAGATCGTCGGTTCGCTCCACAAGCTCTCGAAGAGCACCAAGGATCCGAAGGAAGTCGCGCAGGTCGGCACCATCTCGGCCAACGGTGACGAGACCATCGGTCAGATCCTCGCCGAGGCGATGGAGAAGGTCGGCAAGGAAGGCGTCATCACCGTCGAAGAAGCGAAGTCGATGGAGACCGAGCTAGAGGTCGTCGAAGGTATGCAGTTCGACCGCGGCTACCTCTCCCCGTACTTCGTCACCGATCCGGAGCGAATGGAAGTGTCGCTCGAGGATCCGTACCTCCTCATCTTCGAGAAGAAGATCTCGAACATGAAGGACCTCCTCCCCGTGCTCGAGCAGGTGGCACGCAGCGGCAAGCCGCTGATGATCATTGCCGAGGACGTCGAGGGCGAAGCGCTCGCGACTTTGGTCGTGAACAAGCTCCGCGGCACCCTGAACGTTTCCGCGGTCAAGGCGCCTGGCTTCGGTGATCGTCGCAAGGCGATGCTGCAGGACATCGCGGTTCTCACCGGTGGTCAGATGATCAGCGAAGACCTCGGCATCAAGCTCGAGAACATCTCGCTGAACGACCTCGGCCAGGCCAAGCGCGTAGTGGTGGACAAGGACACCACCACCATCGTCGACGGCGCCGGCAAGAAGAAGGAAATCGAAGCGCGCGTGAACCAGATCCGCACGCAGATCGATGAGACTACCTCCGACTACGACCGCGAGAAGCTGCAAGAGCGCCTCGCCAAGCTCGTCGGCGGTGTCGCTGTGGTCCGCGTCGGTGCGGCCACCGAAGCCGAGATGAAGGAGAAGAAGGCTCGCGTCGAGGACGCCCTCCACGCGACCCGCGCTGCCATCGAAGAGGGCATCGTTCCTGGTGGTGGTGTTGCGCTCATCCGCGCGCTGCCGATCCTCGAGAAGCTCGAGCTCGACGGCGACCAGCAGTTCGGTGTGAACATCATCAAGCGCGCGATCGAGGAGCCCCTCCGTCAGATCGTGACCAACGCCGGTCTCGATGCGTCCATCGTTGTCGACCAGGTCAAGAACGCCAAGGGCAGCAAGGGCTTCAACGCCCGCACCGAGGAGTTCGGCGACATGCTCGAAATGGGCGTCATCGACCCGACCAAGGTCGTGCGCACCGCGCTGCAAAACGCTGCTTCCGTGAGCTCGCTCATGTTGACCACCGACGCGATGGTCGCTGAGAAGCCGAAGAAGGAATCTGCCGCGGCTGCGGGCGGCGCTCCGGGCGGTATGCCAGGAATGGACTACTAATTTACGCAGCGGGGAGCTTTGATCCTCCCTGCGGGTGGCCGCCTTCGGAACCAAGTCGAAGGCGGCCATTCATTTCCCTCGAGCACTCGAATGGCCCGTCGACGACACGAGCGCCGGCGGGCTATTTTTTCGGCCCCCCGCTACTCCCCCGTCGCATCGAATGGGCACTCGTCGGTGACAAAGCTGCCCTCGATACGGAGTGCGAATCATCCGGTCACCGCTACGCGCGAGCCATCCTCCACGATCTCAGGGACGTGCTCGGCGAGCGTGGAGATGGTCTTGTCTATGGGCGCGTCGCAGTAGAGCAGCCCTACGTTCAGCATCACCCACCGCCAGTCGCCGGGTTCCTCCTTCGTGAGCGCGACCCACCTACGAGATCTTTGGAGCAGACCTCGACGAGAGCGATGTTTTCGTCGTGACGCGCAGTGGTCGGGTGGAGGGGGCAAGGGCCGTCGGGTCCATCGCGGAGGCCATCGCCGCGGCGCGCGCGACTGGAAAGACGATCTTCTGCGGTGGGGGCGCTTCCATCTACGCGCAGGTTCTGCCGCGGGCGACGGACATGTACCTCTCGCTGATCCACGGTGAGCACGAAGGCGACGCGCGATTCCCAGAGTGGTCAGAATCCGAGTGGGAAGAGACAGAGCGCGTCGCACACGACGCCTTCACGTTCCTCAAACTTCGCCGAAGAGACGTTGCATCACCGGCTTAGGACGACGGTCCACGTCGAAGAATCCCCAATGCTTTTCGGGATCCATGGGATCGGGAGACCCTTTCCAGGGCTCGTCAAAGGCCTCGAAGACGAAGGTGAGAATCTGCGCGTCGCTCGTCCATCTCATGAGCTGTTCGCAATACGCCGCCTGGAGCGCGGGAGAAGCGTTGTGGGGCTCGATCCCGCGTCCGTTGGCGGCGGTGGCCCATCCTGCTTCGGTGATCACCACCGGAATGTCAGGGTAGTGGTCTGCGACCGAGCCAAAATTGGCCTGCGTGTAGGGCAGCGCGTTGTCGATGCCTTGGTGCTCCCAGACCGGATAGGTGTGAATCGAAATGAAATCGAGCACCGCGACCAGGGGCGCCAGTTTCTGAGTCCAGGGGACGTAGTTTTCGCAGAAGGTCACCGGATGTCGGACCCCTGCGCGCACGGTCTCGGCGATCTCGACCAGTCTCTCCGTCGGTACGAGGTGATCGGTCCAATCCACGCTCGCTTCATTCCCGATGGAGACCGAGAACACCGCCGCTTCGTGTTTCTGCGCGAGGGCGACCGCTTGCTCGACCTGGTCCTGATTGTACGCGCGATTGCGTTCGAGCTCTTCGTCGCTGAAGTTGGCGCCCCATGGACACTGGGGGTTACTCACTTCCGCGGCGAGATCGATGCCGAGCATCACTCGAAAATCGAAATCCTCCTGCGCGATCACGTCCAGGACGGTCTGTGCGTGCGGCCCGGGGTCGTAGACACGAAGGTATTTCCAGTCGCGGGCCAGGAGCGTGAGGTCCCCGTGGATTTGATCATAGGTCGGGTAGCGTTGGTCTCGAGGACTCTGATTCGCTCGGTAGCCCGAGTAACAGATCGCGTTTCCGTGTGGGAGGGCGAGTGGCCGTCTAGACATACTTGGGCTTTCCGTCCTTGTCCCAAAGCCCCCAATAGGCGCCAACATCGCCTTCGGCCTCGACCTTCCATGTCTCGTCAAAGGAAGAGAACCAGAAGACCTCTACATCGTCTTCTCGTGCCCAACGGTACGTATCCACGAAGTACTTGATCGCATTCTCGAACGACGGCTGCGCGCCGTGGGTCGGTGAACCGATGTTTGGCCAGCCCGTTTCGCTGATGATCACGCGCTTGCCGCCCGCTGCTCGTTGGGCTCGCCGATACATGTCTTTCATGTAGAGCAGGGCAAACTGCGCAGGACAGCCCTCCCAAAACGGGTAGCAGTTCGAGAGAATCACGTCGCAGGCATCGGTAACTCGAGGATGCAGCTCGAACTTGAAGTAGGCGTCGACGTAGCCGACTTCGACCCCGGGCACCGCCTCCTTTGCTCGACGAAGGTAGTCGATCAGCGCGTCTTCGGAGAGCTCGTCCCGGAGAAGGACCTCGTTCCCAATGGCGAGGATGTCGACGTGGTCGGCCTTTGCGACCTCGATCCCCTCGCGCAGCTCGAGCTCGTTGTGCTCGTGGTCATCGTCCAGCCACACACCCACCATGGTTCTCAGGCTCATCTCTTTCGCCACCCGCGGAATGATCTGATTGCCATCGGTGCAAGAAAACGAGCGGACCCAACGCGTGTAGGGGGCGACGACTTCGAGGCGTTCACGGATCTGTGCTTCGCTGAGCTCGGTCCCTGGACCTTGCCCTTCCGTATATGGACTGAAGGAGAGGCCGTGAATCTTGGCTTCCAGAATCTCCCGAGCCATCTTTCGAAGGTCGTCAACGGATGCGGCGTCGAGATCAACTCCCGCCAAAGGGAGTTTGCGTTGGTAGAGTTGTGACATGGCTGCGCCCCTCAGTTGCTCACCTGTTGGATGGCGGCCTCGAACTGAGCGCTCTGAAGACATCGGGACAGAACCGGTTCGAGGTGCGCGCCGAAGCTCTGTGACGTCAGCCCGGCTTCCTCGATCTCTTTCCAGATGCGGCGGCGCTCCCGCTCCACACGCTCGTCAACTCGACTGCGGCTGTAGCCGAGTTTTTTCGTCTCCTCCTCGAGCGCCCGAGCGCTATAGCGGTCGAGTGTCGCGACCATCTCCGGGTCGATGCCCGCCTTCGATGACGCGTTCGGATCGGCTTCGAGTTTCTTTTGCAGCGGAGCCGCTGCGGCACGGCAGGTGCTGACCAATCGGTAGCGCGCAAGCGAGAAGGAGCGCTCACCCACCTCTTTGACTTTCTCCAAGCACCGTTGCGCTTCCGCGGCGATCCGCTTGCGGTCTTCTGGACTCGCCTCAAAGGTGCGCTCGGACGTTGCGAATTGCTTCCAGTAGGCGATGGCGAGCGCGCGGATTTGTTTTTCCGTTTCTTCCCGGCTCTGCCCGAGGCCGTCTCGTGACTCTCGTACGATCACGACCTCGAGAGCCTTGTCCGCTTTCTGCAACTCGTCGGCGGCATTTGGCAGCAGGCCAAAATGCTGAACGGCCTTGAAGTGGAGACGGCACTGATTGGACAGCTCCATGAGCTCTCGTGGTCGGTTCGGGAGCTCTTCCGCCGTTGCGAGCGACGGGGTCGCGACGAGAGCGAGGGACAAGACACCGGCAATCCGTTTCATGGCTCTTCTCTAGCGCATTCAGCGTGAGGCCGTCACCCGGCCGCCACATCAGGTTGCCAGGATGCGGATGACCGCCTTGCGCGACCCTTTCGTTTCCCCGTCGCGGTGATTATAGGTCGCTCATGGCAACGCAGACGTTTACCGACCATCTGAAGTCCCAGCTCGACGAGGTCCGCGCCGACGGCCTCTACAAGACCGAGCGTGTCATCACCTCGCCCCAGGAAGCGGTGATCACGGTCCAGGACGGCCAAGAGGTCATCAACCTCTGCGCCAACAATTACCTGGGCTTGTCCAACCACCCGGCGCTCCTCGACGCTGCCAAGGCGAGCCTCGATCGCTACGGCTACGGCATGTCCTCGGTGCGCTTCATCTGCGGGACCCAGGAAGAGCACAAGGAGCTAGAGAAGCGCCTGGCCGCATGGATCGGTACGGAGGATTGCATCCTCTATCCGAGCTGCTTCGACGCCAACGGTGGCCTCTTTGAGACCTTGCTCGGCCCCGAGGACGCGGTGATCTCCGACGCTTTGAACCACGCGTCGATCATCGACGGCATTCGCCTCTGCAAGGCACAACGCTACCGCTACGCCAACGACGACATGGCGGATCTCGAAGCCAAGCTTCGGGACGCCAAAGACGCGCGTTTCCGGCTGATCGCCACGGACGGAGTCTTTTCCATGGACGGGACGATCGCGAATCTACCGGCCATTCGGGAGCTCGCGGACAAATACGATGCGATGGTGATGATCGACGATTGCCATGCGGCGGGCTTCATGGGGGAAACCGGCGCCGGGACCCCCGAGCACTATGGCATGAAGGGCAAGATCGACATCATCACCGGCACCCTCGGCAAAGCTCTGGGAGGCGCGTCTGGCGGCTATACGTGCGCGAGCAAAGAAACCGTCGATTGGCTCCGCCAGCGCTCGCGCCCCTACCTGTTCTCGAACACCTTGGCCCCGATGATCGCCGCGACGAGTCTTCGCGTGCTGGACCTCCTCGAAGAGCGGCAGGATTTGTTCGAGACCTTGCGTAAGCACACCGCCAAGTTTCGGAGCGAGATGTCGGCGGCGGGATTCATCCTGAAGGGCAAGGATCACCCGATCGTCCCGGTGATGATCGGCGACGCGAAGAAGGCCTCCGACATGGCGGACGCGCTCCTGTCCCGGGGCATCTTCGTGATCGGTTTCTCCTATCCGGTCGTGCCGAAGGGAGAAGCGCGAATTCGCACGCAAATGTCGGCGGGACTCACTGACACACACGTCGAGCGCGCGATTGCTGCGTTCATCGAAGTCGGCAAAGAATTCGGGGTGATCGCGTGAAAGCGTTAGTAAAGGCGGAGGCGTCCGAGGGGATCTGGCTGCAGGACGTCGAAAAACCCGAAGTTGGGCCCAATGACGTTCTCATCCGGGTCAAGAAGACGAGCGTGTGCGGAACGGACGTGCACATCTACAGGTGGGACGAGTGGGCGCAGAAGACAATTCCAGTGCCGATGACTGTCGGCCATGAGTTCGCCGGCGAGGTGGTGGAGCTCGGCAGTGAGGTTCACCCCGAGTACGCGAGCTTCAAGGTGGGGGATCGTGTCTCCGGCGAAGGGCACGTGACCTGCGGGTTCTGCCGCAACTGCCGAGCGGGGCGGCGGCACCTGTGTCGCAACACCCAAGGGATCGGCGTCAACCGACCCGGCGCCTTCGCCGAGTACGTCGTGGTTCCTGCGATGAACGTGGTCAAGCTGCCTGACGAGGTGAGCGACGACATCGCCTCCTGCCTCGACCCCTTTGGCAACGCCGTACACACAGCCTTGAGCTACGACCTGGTTGGAGAAGACGTGCTCATCACCGGCGCCGGGCCGATCGGGCTCATGGCGGCGGCAGTGGCCCGCTTCGTCGGCGCCCGGAACATCGTCATTACCGACCTCAACGAGTATCGCCTAAAGCTCGCGGAGAGGATGGGTGTGACCCGGGCGGTCAACGTCGCGCACACCTCCTTGCGCGACGCGATGAGTGAGATCGGAATGGTCGAGGGCTTCGATGTCGGTCTCGAAATGTCCGGCGCGCCGAAGGGCTTTGAGAGCATGCTCGACGTGATGAACCACGGCGGCAAGGTGGCACTGCTCGGCCTCTTGCCGAAGGGCGCGGGGATCGACTGGGAGCAGGTGATCTTCAAGGGCCTCGAGCTGCGCGGCATCTACGGCCGACAGATGTTCGAGACCTGGTACAAGGCGATCGCCATGATCCAGAGCGGCCTCGACATCACCCCCGTGCTGACGCACCAGTTTGCCGCCGACGACTTTCAAAAAGCCTTTGATGTCATGACCTCCGGTCAGTCGGGAAAGGTCGTTCTCTCCTGGGTCTGAGAGTAAACGCCCCCGGATGAGGCAGAATCCGGCGATTTCGCCGCATCGCGCATCGGCTCGATCCGATAACGCGAACAGCGACGAGGACGCCGCTCATGGATGACGTACAAACCGCTGCGCCGTTTTTGACTCGGGCCGCCCGAGACCTAGAGACGTTGCGCCTCGCCGAGCACGTGCTGAAGCCCTCGGTGGTGGTGCTCGGCGGCACGGGTGTCGCCCACCGGCCCGAGCTTCAGGCGCTCGCCGGGAGCATGGGGTCGGAGCTCGGCAAACGTGGCGTACCTTTGCGCATGCTCGGATCGAGCGAGCTCCTCGAAACCGTCGCTTCGCGCGCCCGGGACGCTGAAGGGGAGATTCGAATCGAACGCGTGGCCCTCAGCGGGAGCGTGCCCGCGGACCCAAAGGCGATCTCGATCGCGACCCACACCCGGGAGCTCGAACGTCGGCTCGCAGCGCAGCGGGCGACCGGCTTTGTGGTTTTGCCCGGCGACATTCGCACGGTCGCGCGACTCGCAGCCGTGTGGACCGCGATGCGGGCGCAGCTCATTCCGGAAGCGCCGATCTTCCTCATGGGGCCCGAGTCCTTCTGGCGCCACGCGATTCTCGACTTTACTGCGCACGCGCAAGAGTCCGGACTCTTTGAGTCGCACCTTGCCGAGCTGGCCCGTGTGGGGATCGACCCGAAGAGCGCGGCCCGGAGCCTCGCGCTGACACACCGAGCGCGGGCACACTCGACGGCGAGTGGCGAAATCACCGCGCTCGCCGATGCGATCGAGCACGATCTCACGGGCGCACCGGAAGTGTTGGCGCGCTGGGAGCCCGCACCGGTCGTCTTTGGTGGCGCACTCGTGCCGCCCGGAAGCCAGGCCTATGAGCGACTTCGTCGTCTCGGTGCGGAGCTCGGCGTGCCCTGGAGCAGCGGACTCGGACCCGGGGCGATGGAAGCGCTCCTTCGAGGAGCACGGGAAGCGAACCCGCAGACCCCGAACCAAGGGATCGCCGCTCGCTTGCCCACGGAGCAGAGGCCAAACCCCTACGTCGACCCGGACCGCGCCTTCGTTGCCCGTTGGCTCGAGGGACGCCAGCACATGTTGATCGAGGGGGCGGCGAGCGCCTTCGGGTCGGCGCCGGTTCCGATGCACCTGTTCGTCGATGGCGGCATGGGCACCTTCTCCGAGCTCGCCGACGTCGGCGAAATGGCGCAGACCGGCGAAGGGGTGCTCGGTCAGTCGCTGGCCTTGCCTTACTTTGGACCGGCCCTCGAAGGCATCGACGCTGCGTTCTCCTCGATCGGCGTCGGAAACCCCCTCGGTCGGGTCCAGGTGCTCCGGGACGACGAGGAGACCCTCCGCACGCTCTCGGAGCGACTGCTGAGCTCGGACCGTGCGACCGCGGGTCCCTACGGCGCCGTTGCGGATTTCGCAAAGGGGCTCGAAGCTTTTGGCACGCGCTCCGTCTCGGGGGCCGATCTTCGCAACGCCCTGCGCCGGGAGGGAATCAATCCGGACGCGATCCGCGTGGAAGGCGCCGAGCCCGATCAGCACACCTTGAACCAGTGGTTGGCCTTGGCCTTGAACGCGTCGGTGAAGGCGCGCCGGGCGAAGCAGCGGGGCAATCACTCGGGCACCTACATCGGCGCGAGCGCGCTCTGGAGCGACGGCACCTCCCGTGCCTCGGCCAATCAGGAGCACTCGCGAACGGAGACGATGTGCGCCGAACGCGGTGCGATCTTCATGGGGTGGGACGCGATCCTCGACTCCATGGAGGAGGAGCAGGGCACAAAGGGCGAACGTGGAGACGACCCCTGGGTGACGGATGTGGTGGTGACCGATGCGGACCCGATCGGGACCCGGACGCGCTGCCTGTGCTCCGAGTGCGCGTCCTGGCTCGAGACGGACACGCACATGCGCCGGGACACACGGGTCGTTGGCTTTGAGCGCGAAGACGATACGCTGCGGGTGATCGTGAAACGCGCGGATGCGATCGTGCCCTGGCGAGAGGGGGCGCACGAGGTGCCGGCACACATCGATGCTCCGAGCCGAGGGGAGCACGGGGTGACGCTCACCGGCGACGGGGCGGCCGCGCTGGCCCGCCGAGGATTCGACGCGGAGGATGTTTGTCGCCTCTACGGAGAGGCGGAGCGGGTCCACCAGGGGCGACGGGACTACTCGGCGGTGGCGCTCCGGGACGATGGAAGCACCCGACCCGCGGTCACCACCCGATGGACCAATCGTTTCCTACACCGCGCGGAGCTCGAAGCCGCGGCCCTCGGCCCGAACGACGACCCGGAGCTACGGGTGCAAATGCTCGCGGTTGCCGGCGACGTTTCACACGCCGTGAACGCCCGCTCGGCGAGCTACCTGGCCCGCCGCTACGGGGCTGACCTGCCGGTGGTGAGTCCCACCGCGTCCGGAGAGCTGTTGGTGCGTGCGCTCTCGGACATCGTCACCGACCTCTACCGGCCCGCGTCCTGAGTAGGCTTCGAGCTCTTGCCAAGTCGGGGTTTTTCCGGCACATGGCGCGCTCGTTTCGAATCGGAGAAAGGAAGGCCCCGAAATGGCCCGCAGCAAGAGCAAGAACAAGCGCGTGCAGCACGCGCGCCGAGTCCGCCTGAAGCACCGTCAGGAGCGCATCAAGGAGCGGATCGCCGCGATCAAGGCCACCAAGGGCAAATGACGCGCGGTGCCATTCGCGAACGCTTGGCACCTTCTTCTCACCTTGTTAAAAGCGCGTCGCCTCGGGCTCCTGTTGGGTCCGTGCACGCATGAGGAACCAACCATGGCGGACAAAGCCGCAATCGAATCTCGGGTGAAGCAGATCATCGTGCGCCAGCTCGGCGTCAAGGAAGACGAAGTCGCGACTGAGAAGTCTTTCGTGGACGACCTCGGGGCGGACTCGCTCGACATCGTGGAGCTCGTCATGGCGATGGAAGACGAGTTCGGCTTTGAGATCCCCGACGAGGAAGCGGAGAACATTCGCACCGTCGGCGACGCTGTGAAGTACATCTCCTCCCAGCAGGGCTGACGCTCGAAGCGGCGCACCACGCGATCTTTTGCGCCCCGGGCCACGTGTTTGGCATCACAAAACCGTCTGAGACCGATACAACCGAGGCTTGAAGTGTCGGGGTGCGAGTCTAGCTTCTCCGTTTCGGCACTTCCTTGAACGCAACAACGAGAGGTCAGTAAGCCGCCATGAGCCACCTGGAGCACCTGAGAGAAGCCGACCCGGAAATGTTCGAGATCATCCGTAAGGAGACCTTGCGGCAAGAAGAGGGGTTGGAGCTGATCGCGAGCGAGAACTTCGTCTCTCGGGCGGTGATGGAGACCGCGGGAACGACGCTCACCAACAAGTACGCCGAAGGCATGCCCCACAAGCGCTACTACGGCGGCTGCGAATACGTAGACGCGGCGGAAGACCTCGCCGCCGCGCGGGCTCGCGAGCTCTACGGCGCCGAATACGCGAATACCCAGCCCCACTCGGGCTCGCAAGCGAACATGGCCGTGTTCATGACCTTCCTGCAGACCGGTGACACCATCCTCGCGATGGACCTAGACGCGGGCGGCCACCTCACCCACGGATCTCCGGTCAACTTCTCCGGCCGGCTCTACACCATCGTCTCCTACGGGGTGAACAAAGACACTGAATTGCTCGACTACGACGAAATCGAGCGGCTGGCGGTAGAGAGCCAACCGAAGATGATCATCGCGGGGGCGAGCGCCTATCCGCGCACCATCGATTTCGAGCGCTTCGGAGCGATCGCCAAGAAGGTCGGAGCGATGCTTCTGGTCGACATGGCCCACATCTCGGGTCTCGTCGCCGCCGGTGAGCATCCGAGCCCGGTGCCACATGCGGACTTCGTGACGACCACCACGCACAAGACGCTTCGCGGCCCGCGCGGGGGTTTGATCCTCGCCAAGGGTGAGTACGGCAAGAAGCTCGACAGCTCGGTCTGCCCGCGCATTCAAGGGGGCCCGCTCTGTCACGTGATCGCGGCCAAGGGCGTTGCGTTCAAGGAGGCGCTCACCCCCGAGTTCAAGGCCTACCAAAAGCAGATCCGGGCCAACGCAAAGGCCATCGGTGAGGCCCTGACCGGACACGGGTTTCGTCTGGTGTCCGGGGGCACGGAGAATCACCTGGTGCTCGTGGACCTGCGCTCAAAGTCCATGACTGGCAAGGTGGCGGAGAAGGCGCTCGACGAGGCCGGGATCACCGTGAATAAGAACAAGATCCCCTTCGACCCGGAGACCCCTTTCGTAACGAGCGGCATTCGCATCGGCGTACCGGCGGTGACGACCCGCGGCATGAAAGAGCCGGAGATGGCGCGCATTGCGACCTTGATCAACAACGCTCTCGAGAAGCCCGAAGACGCCGCGCACCTGGCTGCGGTCCGAAAGGACGTTGTGGCCCTCACTCGCGATTTCCCGCTCTACCGCGACCTCTTGGGCGAAATGGCGTAGGGGCCGTCCGCCGGCGCGGGGCCGGGGAAGGCTTTGGTCGAACTTTTCTTTTCCAGCGTGCTCCGGGATAGACTCGCGCCGTGAGCACCCTCGGTCGATTGCGTGAAATCACCGCGGTTGTCGCCAAGCACGGCCTCGCCGAATACCTCGAGCGACGTCGCGACGCGGACGACGACAACGGCGAAGCTCCACCGAGCGGCGTTGGAACGGTCCGAGGCGCCGAGCGCTTTCGGGCGATCCTCGAAGAGCTCGGACCTACCTTCGTCAAGTTCGGTCAGATCCTCTCCACCCGGCCGGACCTCTTGCCTCACGGCTTCGCCGAGGCGTTGATCGGCCTTCAGGACGACGTCGCGCCGATGTCGAGTGAGCAGGTCGAGGAGACGCTGCGCGCGAGCTTTGGCAAGGGGCACGCGGAGCTGTTCCAGACCTTCGACGAGAAGCCGATCGCCTCGGCCTCCATTGCCCAGGTCCACCGCGCCGTCACCCACGAGGGCGACGAAGTCGCGGTGAAGATTCAGCGACCGCGTATTCACGACTCGGTAGTGAGCGATCTCGATCTGCTCGGCATCCTCGCCCAGCTCGCTGAGCGCATCGTCGAGGAGAGCGGTATGGTCACGCCCCGGGCCATCGTCGACGAGTTTGAGGCAGCGATCCTCGCCGAGCTCGATTTTGAGCGAGAGGCGAGCAACCTCGAGCGTTTTCGTGCGAACTCGATGGTCGGTGAGCGGGCCTACCTGATCCCCAAGGTCTACCGCGCACTCAGCTCGAAGCGTGTGCTCACCATGGAGTTCGTGCGCGGCGAAAAAGTCGGCACCATCAGCGATCCGGAACGCAAGAAGCGCATCGCCGAGAACATCGTCCGCAGCGCCTTCGACCAGCTGTTTCAAGACGGTCTCTTCCACGCCGATCCGCACCCGGGCAACGCTTACGTGCTCCCCGATGATCGCATCATGCTCCTCGACTTTGGGTCTGTGGGAGAGATCAGCTACGCCATGCGCGAAACACTGGTTGTCCTCGTCGTTGCCGTTGGGTTGCGCGATGCGGATACGGTCGCTCGCCTGCTCTATCGGGTCGGAATCCCGGACGGACGAGTTTCGCTCTATCGTTTGCGCGACGCCTGCGCGTCGCTGTTCGATTCCTATTTGAAGAACACGACCACGCTCGAAAGCATCGAGGCCTCGGAGCTCCTCAAAGACCTCTTCGACCTAGCGGCGAGTTTTCGGATCCGAATCCCGAGCGAATATGCTCTCGTGACCCGAGCGGCGATCACCGTGGAAGGGGTTATCCGGCTTCTCGACCCGAATCTCGAAGTGATGCGCGTGGTCCGACCCTACATTCAATCGTTGGTGGAGGAGCAGCTCGCCATTGCTGACATCGGCGACAGTGCGATGAAGAATCTGGTACGCGCCCGGGGCTTTCTCCGCGACCTTCCGCTCACCGCCTCGCAGATCCTCACCGACCTCGAAGCGGGCAAGCTGACCATTCAGTTCGACAACCAGCACCTCGACCAGATCTCCCGGAATATCGACTCCCTCGGGCTCACCGTCTTCATGGGGCTCATCGCCAGCGCGTTGGTCATCGGAGGCCTCGCCGAGTTGTCGCGGTATGACACGGAGCTGTGGGGTCTTCCGATCCTCCCCACCGCGGCGTTCTTCCTAGCGAGTATCCTTTTCGGTGGAGCGATCGGCCGCAGCTTCCTGGCGCCCCGCATCAAGAAGGTCTCGGTAGCAAAGCTCCTGAGCCGCCGTCGAAAGCGATGAGACGCGGGCTCGCAGCGCTCATTCTCGTCGCCGGGTGCGGAGCTCCCGGCGCCGGCACGCCGAAGATCCAGGATCTGAACCGCATGGAGCGCCTCGCCGACGAGCTCGAGCGCGACGGCAGCTACGTCCTTGCCCGGGAGCAGCTCGACGCCATAGCCGCGTCAGCTGAGGATCCGCAGCGCGCGGGATACCTCCTGCTGCGCGCTTGCGACACCTATCGGCGCGAGCAGGAGATCGACCTCGCTCGCCGTTGCTATCTCGATCTCGCCCCGAACGTGATCCCGAGTATCAAGGCGTTGGCGTGCTACCGGGCGTCGCAGATGGAGGTGGAGCTCGGCCGACTCGACCGCGCGAAACGAGCGCTCGAGGAGCTGGTGATCGACCAACCGAGCACCGAAGGGGCAGAAACCGGTGCCCGCTATCTGATGGAGCTCGCGGGAGAGAGCAGTGCGAAAGAACGGGTGGAGCTCGCGAAACGACTCGCGACAGCGCTCGCGCCCCAAGCCGAGCTCGAGGAGAATGTCCGGGCGCTCTGCACGTTCTTTTGGCTCGACGCAGGGCGTACGGCCCGCGAGGAGCTCGCCGAACCGGACGACAGCGCTCAGTCCTTGGACCGCGCCTGGACACTCGGCCAAGACACCCAATGGCGAGATGAGTTGTTCGTGGAACGAGCGAAAACCGCCGCTGCCCAGGAGAGGCTCGCGGAAGCGGTCGCGGTCTACGATGCTTTCCTCGACGACCGGGAGACCTCATGGTTCTTTGGCAGCTACGATAGCCCCTATCTCGGGCGTGCAGCGCTCGCTCGCGGCGAGCTCCTAGAGCGCCTGGGCCGCGCCGAGGAAGCGATCGAGGCCTATGAATGGCTGGTGCGCAAGCTCGACGAATCGAAGTATCGCGATGACGCCGCCTTTGCCGCGGCACGGCTGCGGGCGGACGGTGGCGACCTCTCTGCGCTCCGCGAGTTTCTCCACAACTATCCCGAGTCACGACATGCCAGATCGGCAAAGGCACGTCTCGAGGGTGGAACGTGACGCTGGCAGTCGAAGGACTCACCGTTCGCTTCGGCGAGGTCCCTGCGCTAAAGAACGTGAGCCTGACTGCGGCAGCAGATCGCATCACCGCTGTCATTGGTCCCCCGGGCTCGGGCAAGTCGGTACTGCTCAAGGTGATGGCGGGGCTGCTCGAGCCGAGCGCGGGAGTCGTGCGCTACGGGGAAACGGTCCTCTCTCGGACGCCGAAGCGCGAGTGGCAGCGCCGGGTGGGCATGGCCTTCCAGAACGACGCGCTCTTCGACGCGATGACGGTCTTTGAAAACGTAGCGTTCCCCCTCCGCCGTCGCGGAATGGAGGAAGAAGAGCTGCATGCGCGGGTAATACCGCTCCTCGAGCAAGTGGGGCTCGGCGACGCGCGGGACAAGCTACCGGCCGAGATCTCAGGGGGCATGCGCAAGCGCTGCGGTATTGCGCGCGCGGTCGTGGTCGAGCCGTCGATCGGACTCTTTGACGACCCCACCGCGGGCCTCGATCCTCAAACCAGCGACACGATCTTTCGGCTGATCGTGCGACAGGCGCGCGACATCGATGGTGTCTGTATCGTCGTCTCCAACGAGCTCCCCTCTTTGCTCGCCGTCGCTGATCAGGTCCACGTGCTTCACGAGGGCGCTGCAATCTTCAGCGGAGATCCGGACGAGGTGGCGCGCTGCACCCATCCGGTCGTGCACCAATTCGTGCGTGGGTCCGTCGACGGCCCCTTGTAGCCGTCGGGTGTCCGTGGCACGAGGACGGACCATGGCTGCACTGAGCGCGATCGCCGATGCCCTGCTCGAGTGGTATCGCCACGGGCACCGCGACCTTCCCTGGCGTTCCACCCGCGACCCGTACCGGATCTGGGTGTCCGAGATCATGTGCCAGCAGACCCAGGTGGACACCGTGGCCCCGCGCTACGAGCGTTTTCTCAAACGCTTTTCCTCTGTCCAAGAGCTCGCCGCGGTTCGCGAGGAAGAGGTCTGCGAAGAATGGGCTGGATTAGGCTACTATAGCCGGGCCCGCAATCTGCACCGGGCCGCCCGGATGGTGGTCGAGGAGATGGACGGCGTCATGCCCGAGAGCGCCGCGACCCTGCGTCGATTGCCTGGGGTGGGGCGCTACACCGCGGGGGCGATCGCGTCGATCGCCCACGGCGAGCGAGCGGCGGTGGTGGACGGCAACGTGGGCCGAGTGCTCTCCCGCCTGTTCGAGCTCGCCGAGGTGCCCACCTCGCCGGCGGGTCAGAAGCGACTGTGGGAAATCGCCGAGAGCATGGTCCCGGCGGAGAGCCCCGGGGATTTCAACCAAGCGTTGATGGAGCTCGGGGCGACCGTCTGCACCCCAAAGAAACCGAGCTGCCTCGTCTGTCCGGTCCGCGCGCACTGCGCCGCCCAGCAAAACGGAACCGTGGAGCGCTACCCAAGCCCGAAGCCGCGCGCCAAGCGGAAGGAGATGCACGTGGCCTTCGCGTGGGTCGAGCTGGAGGAGGGCGGCCTTTGGCTCAGTCAGCGCGGACTCGAGGGGCTCTGGGCCGGGCTCTGGGAGCTGCCGAGCGCCGGCGATCCGAAAGCCCTCGCCGCGCTGCTCGGGGAGACGATCTCGCCCGAGCCACTGGCGGAGGTGACCCACACCCTGAGCCATCGGGACGTGATCGCGACGGTCCACGCCGCATCGCCGCCGCGAACGCCACCGAGCGCTTGGCGAGCCTACCGGTCCCCGCTCTCGGCTCCTTTGAGCGCCCTCGCCCGCAAGGCGATCGAAGTGGTGGGCCTCCCCGACTGACGGTTTTCGACTCCGAACTGTCACCGGAATCGACGCACCGCGCCTCAGCGCTCAACCGATAATCTACGTCGGGAAAGTGAGCCGCCCTGCATGAATATTCCTGGCGCCATCGGCCCCGCCATCGGCACCGTCGTACAAGAGCTCGAGGAGCTTCTCGCGGCGGAGTTCGTCCAGCAGCTGACCGCTCAGAGCCCCGCTCCCCTCGACGCCATGGATCGTGCGGTGCGGACCGTCATGAAGGAGCGCGATGCTCGCGCCGATCATGGCGGCAAGAGGCTCGACTCCTATCTCGAGGTTCTCAAAACGGCGGAGATCCAAGGGCGCAGGCTTCCCGCCGACGAGCTCAACGCGGCGATCCTCCAAATGGCCGCCGCCGGCTACTCGGAGGAAGCCCAGGCGGATTTCGTGGCGTTCTTAAAGCGCAAGCTGGCGCTGAAGGACGGCAAAGAGCTCTCGAAGAAGAAGGCGAAGAATCTGAGCGACGTGCTCGAGACCCTCCGGCCAGCGTTGCCGGACAAACGCGACCTGGCGCTCGACACCCTCCGCGAGTTCTTCCGCGCCCAAGGCTTCAAGCTGCGCACCTTCGATCCGGCCCCAGACGCGGAGCAGTCGCGGCAGCTGCACCGGCGCGCCTATCGCGACACCCTGAATCCCTTGCGGGGCTCGGAAGAGGGCCTGCGCAAGCGCGACGTTCGAGAGCTCCTGGCGCATCTTGGGAATACGGCCGACGAGGCCGACCTCGAGTGGGCACGCTGGCAGGTCGAAGGGCGCATTCGCATGGGGAGCCTGAAGTTCGCCAATCGCGAGGCGAAAAAGCTCTTCGACGATTTCTTTGCGGAGCATCTGGGCGATGCGCCACCGGTCCATCGCAATGCGCTCTACCTGCGCGCCCGAGAGCTTCGGCACAAGATCAACGGAGGCGAGGACGCCAAGGCCATCGCGGCGACGACCGAGACCTTCATGCGCGAGGCTGCGTCCTTTGAAGAGGATCCGGACGCGCTCTACTTCGCCCACCGGGTGCTCGGTCGTGAGCTGAGCAAGGCGCGACGTGCAGGTGACGACGACGTTGCTCAGCTCGCCGACGTCGTTGAGAACGCAGCCGCGGGTTTCTTTGATCCGCGCCTCGACGGCAAGCTCGACCGCTACAGCGAACGGCACCGTATCCGTAGAATGGTGGAAGCGGGTGAGCTCAGTGAGATCGACTCCTGGCGAATGCTCGCGGCGGTGCAGGTGAGCTCGACCTGGATCGAGTACACCGCGGCCCAGCAAGCCCTTCGCTTCGAGATCCAGCAGATGCTCTTCGACGCGATGAACGAGGTGATGGAGACGATCTCGGACAACATGCGCGACGCGGCATCCGAGGACATCGTGGACAGTGAGGGCAACGTGATCATCTCCGCGCTCGAGCTCTACCTCGAACGCCTCGAGAAGGAGCGTCAGATCCTCGAGCGAATCGAGCACGCCCATGAGCTCGACGCGATGGCCCAGCGCCTGGTGGTCGACAATCAGATCGTGGGCGCGGTGAATCTCTACGTCGCCGCCCGAACCCCGGGCGAGAAGAGCGACGCGGCTGGCGAAATCGCGAGCCTCCTCTCCGCCCGCGCGGCTCTCGAGCCCATCAACCGCGCGGACTGATCGCGGCGCCAAACCCGTTCATCGCTGCACCTTTTCTTCTTCGTTCTTTCGTTCTGGCCACGGTCGAGGACATCGAATCGGTCATGCTCTTTGGGCACGATTTTCGCGCAACCCCCGCGGCCTGCTGCCGATACACTCAA
The DNA here is from genome assembly GCA_964468125.1 of uncultured Bdellovibrionales bacterium. Taxonomy (GTDB): domain Bacteria; phylum Myxococcota; class XYA12-FULL-58-9; order XYA12-FULL-58-9; family CAYXVF01; genus CAYXVF01. The sequence goes on from CAYXVF010000028.1 coordinate 38,923, forward strand.
CATGAAGCTCGATGCTGCCTATGTTGTTCTTTTGGCTTGCGGGCTCGCCGCATGCGGGGGCGAGCAGCTGCAGAAGCGCGACCTGCCTCGCTTGCCGCAATCCGAGCTCACACCGCTGCCCGGAAACAGCAATGGAAATGGCACGCCGCCGATCCCCAGTGTCTGCGACGAGGTCGCGGATCTCGACGCGACGTGTCCCGGCGCAACCCTTGCGTGCCCGGACGAAGACATTGGCGCCTGTATTCTCGCCAACGAAAGCGCGGTCGCGGGCTGGTGCACCATCGAGTCCGGCGGAGCGGTGTGCGACGGCGATGCTCCGAGCGCGGCTCATGAATCCTGGTGTCGGATCCAAGCCTGCTACGGCGAGAATTATAATGGATGTGTTCAGAACGGCCTCGAAGAGTGCACGCCCCCACCACCGCCGCCTCCGCCAGGGGTTTGCGATGAAATCGAAGCGATCGCTGGGGCCTGCCCCGGTTATGGCTACAACTGCCCGGCCTTTCCGGTGGTACAGTCCCAGTGTTTCTTGGAGCTGCTCGAGCTGATGGTGCAGGAGGTCGGAGGCGTGTGTTTCATGTTCGATGCGTCCGAGGTCCGATGCGCGGGCGGAGCGCCGTCGGTGGAAGGGTTCACCTCATGTGTGACCCAAGAGTGCTTCGGTATCGACGACTACGATTCCTGCATGGCGAACCTCGAAATCGTCTGTACCTATAGCCCCTAGCCTGTCTCGAGCCCACGGTTGACACTCCGGTCACCAAACCGCATGAGCGGGGCGGTCATGACGGAGCATGTCTCACGCGAGCACGCCGCCGCGGTCGGTCTTCCCGACTCTACGCCGGCAAAGTATCTGAAGATCTTGGACGCGAGCGCGCTGGGTCTCTTGGTCCACGAGATCTACGCGTCGATTCAAGGGGAGTCGACCCACGCCGGTCGACCCTGCACGTTTGTTAGACTCAGCGCGTGCCATCTTCGTTGCACCTACTGCGACACGCCACACGCCTTTGGACAGGGTGAGCGAATGGCGCGAGACGAGGTGCTCGGCCGCGTTCGCGAGCTCGGGATCCGGCTCGTTGAATTGACGGGTGGCGAGCCACTCCTTCAGGCGGAGGCGCTGCCGCTGATGCGCGAGTTGTGCGACGCGGGCTACGAGGTCTTGCTCGAGACCAGTGGCTCGCTGGACATTCGTCCGGTCGACGCGCGGGTGAAGCGCATCGTCGACCTGAAGACGCCGTCGAGCGGCGAGGTCGAGGCGAACCGCTGGGACAACCTCGACGCGTTACTCCCCCACGACGAGGTCAAAATCGTGCTCGGCAGTCGAGAGGACTACGAGTGGGCACGCACCCAGATCCAGGAGCGCAGCATCGCCCGGCGGTGTGCGGTGTTGCTCGGCTGCGTTCACGACGCTTTGCCGCCGGCGGAGCTCGTTCGCTGGATGCTCGCAGATCGCCTGCCCGCCCGCTTTCAGCTTCAGGTGCACAAGGTCGTCTGGGAACCCACGGCTCGGGGAGTGTAAGGATGGTTGCTGCACCCCGACGCCGGTGTTACCCAAGGCGTGATGGTTGATGCCGACGAAACCCGCGAAACCCTATCGAAATGGATACTCGCGTCGGGAATGGAGCTCGTCTTCGATCTGGAGAAGAGCCACGGAGCCTACCTCCACGACGGCAAGAGCGGGACCGAGTACCTCGACTTCTTTGGCATCTTCGCCGCACGCCCACTCGCGTTCAATCACGAAGGCCTGAAGGAACCCGAGTTTGTCGAGCGGCTCGCTCGTTCCGCGCGGATCAAGCCAACGAACTGCGACGTCCACACGGAAGAGTACGCGACGTTCATGAAGGCGTTCGCTGAGATCCCGCTCGGAGGTCAGTTCGAGCATGTCTTCCTGGTCGACGGAGGAGCCCTCGCGGTGGAAAACGCGATGAAGGCGGCGTTCGATTGGAAACACCAGAAGAATCTGGCGGCCAACAAAGGCGAGAAGGGCGCAAAGATCCTGCATTTCCGCCAGGCCTTTCACGGGCGCACCGGATACACGCTCTCCGTCAGCGACTCAGCCGATTCGCGCAAGACCATGTACTTTCCGAAGTTCGACTGGCCGCGGGTGTCGAATCCCAAGATGCGCTTTCCCTTCGACGACGAAGCAAAGGCCGAGGTCGAGGAGCTCGAGAAGAAATCGTTGGAGGAGATCTACCTCGCCTTCGACCGAAATCCGGACGACATCGCGGCCATTCTGATCGAGCCCATTCAAGGCGAAGGGGGAGACAACTACTTTCGCAGCGAGTTTTTGAAGGAGCTGCGCCGCGTGTGCGATGAGCGCGAGGCCCTATTGATTTTCGACGAGGTGCAAACGGGCTTTGGCGCGACGGGCGAATGGTGGGACTGGCAACACCACGACGTCAAACCGGACTTGCTGTGCTTTGGCAAGAAGACTCAAGTCTGCGGCTTTGCGAGCACGAATCGTGTGGATGAGGTGGAATCGGTCTTCAAAGTACCGTCGCGAATCTCGAGCACCTTCGAGGGAAACCTGACCGACATGGTTCGTGCGACGCAGATCATCGACATCGTCGAGCGAGACGGCTTGGTCCAAAACGCGGCGGTGATGGGCAAATACATGCTGCGATTGCTGGACGAGCTCGCCGGAGCGCACCAGGAAATGAGCAACGTACGGGGGCGCGGCTTGTGGTCTGCATTTGACTTGCCCTCGACGGAGGAGCGGAACCGAATGGTGGAGATGTGCTTCGAGGAGAAGCTGATCCTCCTGCCATGCGGAACCCGATCGATCCGTTTTCGGCCCTCCCTCGACATTGACGCCGATTCCATCGCCAGGGCCGTCGCTCAGGCAGAGGCGGGACTCAAGCGAACCTACGGTCGGATGTGACCATGAGTGGTTCTGCACGATTAGGGGTAGTAGGGACCGCGGGGCGCATGGGCAGCCGGGTGGTCGAGCTCGTCAAAGCACACCCGGGTCTGACGCTCACCGCGGCGCTCGAGCGGGACCGCGCGAAGGAAGGGCTCGACTCGGGGACACTCGCGGGAGCTGAGCCGAACGGCGTGATCGCCACCTGCGATCCCTCACGTGCGATCGAAGCCTGTGATGTTCTGGTGGATTTCAGCGCGCCCGCAGCATGTGCAGTCTTGGCTCCGATTTGCGCGGAGAATGCATGCGCCTACGTGTGTGCGTCGACGGGCATGGGTGAAGTAGAGGCCGTGGCGCTCGACGCGGCGTCAAAGAAGGTTCCGGTCTTGGTGGCGGCGAACCTGAGCGTTGGGGTCAACGTGCTACGCGAGCTGGTGCGAGATGCCGCGGCCCGGCTGGGCACGGATTTCGATGTGGAGATCTTCGAGGTTCACCACAAACACAAACGCGACGCTCCGAGTGGCACCGCCTACTGGCTGGGAGAGGCTGTGCGCGAGGCGCGCAGCGATCTCAAAGAGATCGACGCACGCGCGGGCCTCGACGCCAGCCGCAACCCCGATAGCCTGGGCTACGCCGTTGCGCGCGGCGGAGACGTCGCTGGTGAGCATACGGTTTTCTTCTTTGGCGACGGCGAACGCCTCGAGCTGACCCATCGTTCGACGACGCCGGACATCTTCGCCCGTGGTGCCCTGCGTGCGGCCGCCTGGCTAGCAGGGCGGCCACCCGGTCGCTATCACATGCGCGATGTCCTGGAACGATGACGTCTATATCGCTCTCGGCGGGAACGTCGGGGATGTGCGCGCGACCTTCCGGAACGTGAGCGAACGAGACCTGCCAGCCCTAGGGGCTGAGGTGATGGCGCGCTCCTCGGCCTATAGGACCGCCGCACTCACCTGGGACCCCAATGAGGAGCAAGAGGACTACTGGAACGCGGTGATCCGCGTGAGGACTCACCTGTCCGCGCCGGAGCTGATGCGCGAATTGATCGCCCTCGAAGAGGAGCACGGCCGAACGCGCGAGCGACGCTGGGCTCCTCGCACGCTCGATTTGGACCTCCTGCTCTACGGCGAAACGCGGCTGAAGAGTGACCTCGTTGAGCTGCCTCATCCGCGGCTTCAGGACCGCGCTTTCGTGCTCGTACCCCTCGCCGAGATCGCTCCGACTCTCGCCATCCCCGGTGCCGGGACAATCGTAGACGCCCTCGACCGCTTGGAGCAGCGAGCCGAGGGCGCGATTTTGGAACGGGATGCGAGCTTCGCCCAGACCTGAGCGTTCTACTGCCGGAACGCCTCCATCTGTTCTTTTTGAACCGTCGCGGGCGCCGTTTCATCGTGCGAGTAGCTCATCTCGAAAGAGCCCGCTCCGTGGGTGATGGACTCGAGCGTGCTCGAGTAGGTCTGCATTTCCGATAGGGGCGCCTGCGCGTGCACGTGCACCAGGTTGTCCGCCAGGTAGTCGGTCTGGAGGACTTGCCCGCGTCGCGTATTCAGATCGGAGTTGATGTCGCCGACGACGTCGCTCGGCGCGGTCACGTCGATCTCCACCATCGGCTCGAGGAGCACGGGCCCCGCCTTCTCGATCGCGTCGATGAAAGCTTTGCGCCCGGCTGAAATGAAGGCGACCTCCTTCGAGTCCACGGCGTGGTGTTTGCCGTCATACACCGAAACCTTCACGCCATAGACCGGGTAGCCAGCAGCAACACCTTCATCCATGGCTTGGCGAACACCTTTCTCAACCGCACTCATGAACTGCCGCGGAATCGATCCACCGATGGTGTCATCGACGAAGACCAATCGCTCAGTGGCTTCGCCGTTTTGCAGCGGCTCAACCCGGAGGAAAACCTCGCCGAATTGTCCGGCGCCACCGGTCTGCTTCTTGTGCCGGTGGTGGCCTTCGGCCTTCTTCGTAATGGTCTCCTTGTAGGCGATACGTGGCGGCTTGGTCTCGACGTCCACATTGAAACGGTTGGACAGGCGTTCGAGGAGCACGCGCATGTGCTGCTCACCGAGCGCGCGCAGAATCGCATCATGGGTCCTCGGGTCGTAGTCGATCTCGACCGTTGGATCCTCTTCGGCGAGACGCTGAAGCGCTCCGGAGATTTTTGCCTCGTCGCCGTGCCGCTTGGGGGTCACGGCCGCGCCGTACATCGGTCGCGGAACCGGGAGCGGCTTGAAGCGCAGGTCGTGAATCGTCGGCCCGTGAAGGACACCGTCATAGTGGAGCTCATCCACCTTCGCGACCGCGACGATCTCGCCCGCCACCGCTTCTTCGATCCGTTCCTGCTCCTTGCCATGGAGGCGCAGCAGATGAACCAATTTGACCGGCTTCTTCACGCCGTCGAGGTGGAGGAACCCATGCGCGGAGAGCGAGCCCTGATGCACCTTCAGCATCGCGAGCTTTCCAACGTAGGGGTCGGTCGACACCTTGAACACGTGGCATACGGTTGGGCCGTCGGACTCGGGATCCGGCAGCCAATCTTCTTCCGTGCCATCCTCGAGCTTGTGCAAAAACGGCCGCGGATTGCCTTCGAGTGGATTCGGCGCGAGCCGAGCGAAAATGTGCAGGAGGTCGTCGAGACCGGCTCCCGTTCGGGCGCTCGTGAAACAGATGGGGACCAGGTGCGCGTCCCGCAGCGCTTTTTCGAATGCGTCGTGCAATTGCTCGGGCTTCAGGTGTCCTTGCTCGAGGTAGACGTTCATGAGCTCTTCGTCGAGCTCGACGCATTGGTCGACCAGAGCGGTGTGCGCATCAGCGACGCTGCTGAAGGCGGACTCTCCGTCGCTCTTCTCCCAGACGTCGATGACGTCTTCACCGTCAGGCGTCGGCAGGTTGATCGGCATGCACGCGCTGCCGAAGGTTTGGTGGATCTGCTCGAGGAGCTCCTCGAGATCCTGAACGTGCTCGTCGGTCTTGTTGACGATGATGACGTGGGGAAGCTTCCGAGCTTCTACGATGTCCATCATGCGTCGGGTGGTCGATTGAATGCCGCGGTCTGCGGAGATTACGATGGCGACGCACTCGACCGCGGGGAGGACACTGAGTGCTTGGCCGAACATGTCAGGGGCGCCAGGAGTGTCGGCGATGGTGATACGGGCGTCTTCGTGCTCGAAGTGGACGAAAGCAGAATTTAGTGAGTGGCCGTGTTCGCGTTCTTCAGGTTCGTAGTCGCAAGTGGTGTTGCCACCCTCTACGGTGCCCGCGCGGCCGATACGACCTACCCGTGCCAAGAGGGACTCGACGAGGGTGGTCTTACCGGCCCCCGCGTGGCCTACGAGGGCGATGTTCCTCAGTTGTGTAGTGTGTTGGGTCATCATGGTTCCCTCCTGTTTTCGGTCGTCCTCTCCCCAAATCAGACAAGGAACCTCCCGCGCTACGCGCTGGGGCAAGCTTGAATTTGATTCAGATCAACCGCCCGCGCCGCGGCGACGGCGGCGAAGCAAAAAGAGGCCCACGAGTCCCGCGAAGAGCGATCCTCCGCTCGCCGCACAGCCGCCCTGCGCTTCTGCTTGCGGTGCCACGCCGAAGACCTCGGGTTGGTCGAGCATTTCGAGGGTCAGGACCTCGAAGCCGAGGGCGTCGGCCCGTTGGGCGATCATCGCATCCCGGCTGTCGTAGAGTTCCATGACCCAGCTGTGCAGCTCTTGACACTCTGCGTCGCAGGCTCCGTCGACAATGAGGTTGGGGCGGTCGCGGCCATGTGTAATGACGCCTCCGGCCTGCGCCTCGCCGCTCGATGCGGCAAGGGTGGCGAAAAGGGCGAGAAGAAACAGGCGGAAGGTCATTGCAGGGCTCCTTCGTGGGATTCCAACCCCGGGATGCGCCAGTGGCTCGCGACCATCAGTTGATAGGTCGCACGCTCCGGAGGGCAGCTCTTTGTGGAGAGCTCGTCCATGAAACGATTCGTTCGGTTGGTGAGGGTCTCGAAGCGACGCCGGTCCGCGATGCAGTCGAACTGCGAGACCACCGCCTCGTTTCGGGTCTCGCGCGAGGACCGCAGGCGCGAGGCAGTTTGAAGATGGAGAAGCGCCTGGTCAGCGGGATCGAGTTCGTCGCGACGAACCTCCGAGGCGCCGATCACCAGTACCGATAGGCGAGCGCCGGGATCCTGCAGGGGCGCGTCCGCGAGGCTGGAGAGGTCTTCGAAGAAGCTCTGAACCGGGCCTGCGAGCATTCCGTCGCGTTCCTCGGGCGCCAGCAGGAGAGTGTCATTCATGAGGCGTGTCGTGGGCTGGGCGCTGGCGGTCAGGGATGGCAAGACGTAGCGCTCCAGAAACGACACCATTCCTTCCTGCCGCATCTGCTGGTACGTGCTGCTCACCGCTCTCACGCCCCCGGGCGTTGCACGAATCAAGCCATAGCGTTCGAGACGCTCGACGGTCCGCTCCGAGCCTGCGAAGCCGACCACCGCGTCACGCGGCAGCGGATTCTCGATCAAGCGCAAGATGAGCTCGAGGTTGTCTTGCAGGAGATCGTAGGCGACCTCGTTTTCGACCAGCACCGTGCCCATCAGTCTGTGCCTCCCGCGTCCTTCGGGAAGACCTCGTAATAGACCTGGTGGGCGACGCTCTTCGTCGGCATGTGACCGCTCGCCTTGCCGAAGTAGCGGCGAAACTGCGCTTGCGATTGTGCCCCGCTCACGAGCCAGAGGGCCACCTTGTTCAGGCGGTGCATGCGCTCCACCACGCGGCGGTAGCTTCGGTCCGTGCCCCCCATCTCGTCGACGAGCGTGTGCAGAGCCCGGCACCACCGGTCGACCAGTTTCTCCGAGATGCCATGCCGCGCGGCGAGCGCACGCAGCTCTTCGCGTGCAACCAGCAGATCGAACTCGGCCGCGAGCTCCTCCACGTCATGGGCGTCGCGAGTGGCGTCGTCGAAGCCGAGCTCGCGTACGAGTAGGGGACGGAGATGCTCGCTTTCGAGGGCGTCGGGTAGGCGATCGGCCGCGGCGTGAAACACCGCATCGCGCACGATCTCGCGGAGCCGACGCACGCTCACCTCTCGGGCTCCGAGCACCGCCGCTTCGACGTCGGCGCGGGCTCGGCGGGTCAATCCCATGAAGTCGTCGATCCCCGCATCAGCGGCGGCCTCGAGGGCGAAGGCTTGGGCGAGCTCGCCGATGTCGCGGCGGCGCTCGTAGAGCGAGGGAAGATCGATTTTAGCGCTCGCCCGGTCGAGGAGGTCCCGGCGAAAGGTCCCGCTTTCGGCCCGCGCACGGAGATCGTGGTTGCTCGCCAAGACGATCAGCGCGTCGCTCGCTCGCGGACGGTCGTCGCCGATGCGCCGGTACTCGCGTTCGCCGAGAAAGCGCAGGAGCTTGGCCTGGTCCGCAGGCGACAGGGCTTGGATCTCGTCGAGAAAGAGCGTGCCGCCGCGGGCGCGTTCGATCAGGCCTCCGAAGTCGCGGTCCGCACCGGTGAAGGCACCCCGCCGGTGGCCGAAGAGCTCGCTCTCGAACAGGCCGCCGCTGAGATTGGCGCAGTTGACAGGCACGAGCTCGCCGCGCCGGCCCAAGACCCGCCGCGCCGCATGGTGGCACACCGCCGCCGCCACCTCTTTGCCAGCGCCGGTGGGTCCGCTGATCAGAACCACGTCGCGGCCTTTGCGCAGCAGAATTTTACGGGGGACTTCGCGGGCCAGATGGTCACGGACTTCCGGTCCGATGACACCTAGGGCGTCACAGGCTTCAAAAATCGCCGTTTGCGGCTCCATCGATACTCCAGACGCTCCCAATCACGAGTAGGTCGAACCGGCCCGTTCCCGGTCAAGTTCGAAACCACGAACCCCCAAACGCACCGTTTCCGTTACCTCGGGTTCGTTTCAGCGAACGAATTCGGATGCGTCACGTTCGAGATCCGCCGCTGATGCAGCAAAACTCATTGATTTCGGTGCCTTAGGGGCAAGCTCGGATTCTGGCATCGAACTTGGAGAACAAATCATTTAGACCGCAGCGGAGGGGTCAGACGCCCACGATGAGGCTACGGTGGGCACCGTCGGAATTGGCCGACGGTTGTAGCCTCGGAGCGGGTCTTCATGGTGCAGGCTTTGGCCTGCGCTTGGAACCATGAAGGTTTGGCCTCTTCGCTGCCACTCGGTCTTTAGGCGACCTCGCGCCGAGAAAAAAAATCCGAAAAAAGATCGTTTTGTCACACTTTAGGCGCGGGGGTGGTCGAATCGGACAGGTTCGCGGTCCGTCTTGGCTATCCACAAGTTGATCACACTTGACGCGATGTCATTCACAGTCATCTCCCCCTCTTTCCACAAGTGAGGGCGAGCGCTCCACAGACTTATCCACAGATCGCTTTTGACTCGTTTCCATCGCAACGAAGGGCGCCGTCGCGCCGAACAACTTTCACGCGCAAGTTCGGCTCGGACGGTCGCTCGAAACGAATTCAGGGGAAGGGATCTCACTCGGGAGGATGACGTCGCTGTCGTCCGCGTGTATGGTGTCCGACTCAACCGTTCGAGCGAATTTGTCAGACCATGGAGAGATAACAAGGCGTGCACTTCTTCCCAGCAGCGATCTCCCCAACCGATCGCCTAAGGGACGTGCGCGCTGAATATTGACTGCGCTGATGACGAACATCGCTTAAGGGGGTGAGTGTTCGCGTTGCGCCCATGCATTCACGAGGAGGATGCCCAATGTCGACCAAGGTGGTTCACCTCTCCACCGACGCTCATTCGTTGGCCAAGAAGCACTGCAAAGAGAATGGCCTGAAGATGAGTGATTGGGTCGCGAACCTGATCCGCCAGGCAGTGTCCGAGGCCAAGAAAGAGACCATCGCCAACAACGTGCGAGACCTGGTCCCGAAGAAGCGGGTCGAAGCGGACGAATCGAAGATGGACGGAAAGGAAGAGGTTCCTGCCTGGGCGCAGCCGCCGTTTTGGGCGCAGCGCGCACGCAGCAACGGCTGAGGAATCTCGCCCTTAGAAGCCCGCCGAGCGCTCCGCGCGCTGGTCGGGCTTCGGCACGAAGTAATCCGCGGCAAGATCATTGAGAAAGCTCGCGTATTCCACGTCGATTCGGTGGACCGCTCGCCCGTCGTTGCCGAGCTCGGAGATCCGTCGCGGCACTAAGAAGCCCTCGGTGTCCTCGTAATTCTCGAAGGCGACCGTCGTCGTGAGGCTGCCGCCCACTGCCCTCAGGGTTTGATCGACGAATCGGATGCGCTCGGTTTCCGCGTCGATCCAAACGGCGTATTGCTCGGAGTCGTCGTGCGGCTCGTCGCTCCAGGTCGCGTAGACCACCGCATGGTCGCGAAAGCCGCGATTCTGAATCCCCGCGAATTGCACCGTGGGTGCATTGCGAAGCTCGCGCACGGGCAGGGCAAAAAACGCGAAGCGGGGAAGCCAGAACCAAAGCGTGTTATCGGGATTGTCGAGCGCGTCCCACTTTTCTTCGCCCGAGGCCAGCGTGCGGTAGGTGACCCACTGCTGAAGGCCCCACACGTCACCGGCAACCTCGCCCTCCAGGAAGGTCAGCTTGACGTTCTCGGTCTCGATCTCGATGTCGACCTGCACCTGCTGCTCGTCTTCATCCCAGGGGCTCGCAACCACGCGAGTGGCCGCGTCATTCCACTGGTCACGGAAGACCATCCGGAGCGCGTGCTTGCCGTCGAGCGCGGACTCGCCCTGGGCCCGATAGGCGCGGTCGAGCCAGTCGCGCCCTTGTGCTTCGTTGGATTCGCTGGCGATCTCCGGCAGCCCCTTCGGCCGAACATTCGCGGTGCTGCATCCGCTCAGAACCAGCACCGTGGCGATGATCTTGGTGTGTCTCACGAGGTGCTCCGTGGGAAGTGGGTGTCGAGGAACGCAGTTACGGCTTCCCAATAATCACTCGAGTCCTGGAATTTGCTCCACAACGCCCGTGACCCATGGTTGCCAGCTCTGGGCGGCGCAAAGAACGTCTTCTTCTCCGCTTTGACTGCCTCAAAGATCCGCTTCGTTCGCCTCACCTCGCTCTTCGAGCAGGTGATGAAGGTTGGGATCGCTATGGCCGCTGCGGCTTCTGTGACGTAGTTCTTCTTGTCTACCTGCTTGTCGAAGTACTCACCGGGCGAGAAGGCGAGCACACCGTCGATGATGTCCGGCTCAGCGCCGGCGATCTGCAGCGCCAGGGCGGAGGAATAGGAGCTCCCCCACGCGAGCAGCACGCCTTCCGCATAGCTCGCACGTGCGTGGCGCAGGGCCGCGAGCATGTCCTGACGTGCGTCGACGTAGCGTGTACCGGTCTCCGCGAGCTTTGCCGCCTCGAAAGACACGTTGTCCACTCCATTGACCTCGCCGCCGGAGCGCAGGTCGACGGCCAGCGCGTTAAACCCCATGCTGTTCAGCTTGGGTGCGATTTCCCGATACTCGCCGCGGCTCCAACCGGCCTGGTGAAACAAAACGATCATCGGGGTCTCGGAGCTCGGATTCGCGACGTAGAGGTCGGCGCGCAGGGGCAGTCCGTCTTCCGATGAGAAGCTGACGGTTTGGGGCTCCTGAGCCCGGGCGAGGCTCGGGAGCGTCAAGAGTGCGCTGAGGAGCAGTGTCTGTTTCATGGCCGGGAGAGTAGGCCGTCTCGCGCTTCAGATGAAGAGGTGCCAACGGATGCTTAAACTCGCCAGGATGAGCGATCAAAAGCTTTTTGCAGGCTTGGCACAGCTCGCGAAGTTCCAGGAGGAGGTCGAGGGCGAGAAGGCGAGCGCACTCGCCCGCGTGGCGGATGGGCTCACGCGCTGCCTTTTCGAGCTCACGGTTCTCCACCAGAAGCTCGCTACCGATGAGATCGACGCGCTTCAGGCGGCGCGCGAGTTCAACGCGCTGAGGGAGCGCGCATTCGAGCTTCGATGGTTTCTCGAAGTGCAGCGCGACGCCCTCGGTCTTCATCACCACGAAGATCTCTATCGCGCCTACCCGATCCCGGACCCGATCCCCATCCCGGACGACGGTGCGGAGTAGCGAAATGCGGCGAACAGGCCAGGGCGGGACCATGGGGCTCACGGGGGACGGCAGCCGCCGACCGAGACACCCGGCACAACATCGATCTCGCCGCACACAAAACCGCAGGGGCAATCGAGGGTGCTCTCGCAGCCGCAGATGAACCCGTCGATCCCCGGACCCACTATGCGGTCGCAATCGCCGCAGGCGTTGCAGGTGTCAAAGATGCCCCGGTCGTCTCCCGCCTCGCAGGCCGCGCATTGAGTTGCGTCGAGTCCTTCGCAGCGATCGCAGCGACCTTCACTCACATCATCCACCGCACCGTTGCAGTCGTCGTCGAGCATGTTGCAGCGCTCGGCGCTCGAAACGTCCGCACTGCCGCCGGGGACCGTCGAGCAAACGGCGCCGCCCGTGCCGTCTGCTTCGACGAGGCCTGGAGTCTCCGCGCAAACACCCTCGCCCACACAACGCCCTCCGATGGGAATGCCGTTCCACTCCGGCACTGACTCGACCGAGTCATCGCCGCAGGCCACGAGTATGACCGCTAGGAGAACGAGAGCACGTGTCATGGCCCGGAGCCTAGCGCGTGCCCGGTGGAATTCAAGCGGTGCGCTTCGAGAGGCCGAGTCCTAGCACGAACGCGAGGGTCACGGGGATGACGTGAATGAAGACGTTGCGCAAGGCGCTCGGTCCGAGCCACTCTTCGTAGAAGAGGTGACCGGCGATGGCGAGGCCTGAGCCCAGGACCATGAGAAGGCCCATGTGCTGCGCCTCGAGCTTGCGTTTGAGGACCACGCGAATCAGCAGCCCCGGGGCAAAGCCCGCTCCCATCGCCGCCCAACCGAAGAGGACCGCGGAGAAGATCTCGTCGGTGCCGAGGAGTGCTGCGATCACGGCGCCAATGCTGAGCACGACGACCGTCCCTCGGATCACCCAGAGCTCGTGCCCGCTGCCTTTGCCCAGCCGCAGGTCCGTCGTGACCGCACCGGATGCAACGAGTAACTGACTGTCCGCGGTCGACATGATCGCGGAGAGGATCGCGGAGAGCATGACGCCCGCGAGCACCGGGTGAACCAGCGTTTCGGTCACCTTGACCAGGACGATTTCTTTGTCCGCGAGCTCCGGAAACATCGCCCGGCCGCAGAGCCCGAGCAGGAGCATGCCCCCATAGACGATGGTCGCCCAGGCGACCGCGATGATGCGACCACGGCTCACCGAGCGCGGATGGTCGTCCATGGCGAGAAAGTATTTCACGACGTGCGGTTGGCCCGGATAACCGAGGCCAATGCCGAGCAGCCCTGCCGCAAAGCCGATGCCCAAAATGGCGCTCCTCGGGCCACTGAAAGACAAATAGCCGTCGTCGGTGACTGCGGCGAGTGACTCGCTCAAACCGGAGAACCCGCCGACCTCACTGAGCGCCACGAGCGGCAGGATGAGCGCAGTCGCCGCCATGACCAGGCCCTGGAGCGTGTCCGTGAGACTCACCGCGACGAATCCACCCAGCATCGTATAGAGAAGCACCGCGAGGGCGCCAATGAGCACCGCGAGGTCCGCCGAGATTCCGAATACGACGCTGAATGTCTTTCCCGCGCCTTGGTACTGCGCCGCGACGTAGGCGCCCATGGAGGCGAGGATGAGGAGCGCCGCATAGATCCGAGTGAAGCGATGGTGCTCCGGGGCCGCAGAATTCGTCTCGCGGCGGGCGAGGATGTCCGGCACCGAGAGGCCGCCCTGCTGGTGCCCAAAGTCGCGCAAGGCCGGTGCCATCAGGAACCAGTTGAGGCAGAAGCCACCGACGCAGGCGGGAAAGAGCCAGAGGGCCGAGAGTCCCCAAGAGTAAGCAGCGCCGCTGACCCCCAAGAGGGTCCAGGCGGAAGAGGAGGAAGCAGCGGCACCGATCGCTGCGACCCAGGGACCGGTCCGTCGGCCGCCGAGCATGAAATCGCCTTCACCGCGCGTGCGACGTTCGGCGAGGAGCCCGATCACGAGGACCAGGGCGAAGTAGACGAGCATGGTGGCGAGGAGCACAGCGGTCGCTTATCGGATGGCGTCGCCCTTGGAAAGCCTGGGAGCGCGTCCCTGTGCGCCTGATCCGAGGTATGTGCTTCGAGTCGGTCCGGTGGACCACGGACCACATGACCCGATTGCTCGACCGTCTCGCCGGGCGGCGGATCTGCGTCGTTTGGGACCTCAGCGATCAAGAGAGCCACGTGTCCGACGCACGCCGCATTTACGCCGACTGGTTTGTGGCGAATCACCGCAAGGTGAATCGCGCGGTGCTCTTTCTTCCGGAGAAGCCGCTCATTCGCATGGCGCCCTATGTCGCGTTGTCGTTGGTGGGGGCGGGCAAGCACGCCTATTCGGACTACGATGAGTCTCTGCAGGTGGCACGGGAGACCGTCGACTACGTGCGCCGCAACGGCTGAGCGCACCGCGGACATTTTCATTCCCCCTGAGGTAGGCTATCCGACCCCCGTGCCGGGGTGGCGGAATCGGTAGACGCTGGGGACTTAAAATCCCTTGCTCGAAAGAGCGTGCGGGTTCGAGTCCCGCCCTCGGCACCAGTACAGAGGCTCTGAGAGCACTTCAGACGATCGCGGCCCACCGAATGACCTCTCGACTGTGCTAGATTTGTGCTAGGCTCCAGCACAATGCAGTTCACGGGAGCCCATTCATGGCGCGCACCACCGGCGTTTTCAAACGCGGTAAGGTCTATTGGATCCGCTACAGCGTAGCGGGTCAGCAGTTCCGGGAGTCGACACGGACCACGCGGAAGGCCGAGGCCGAGGCGCTCCTTCACAAACGGCAAAGTGAGATCTTCGAGGGCAGCTTCTTCCCCGACCGCAAGCGCAACGACCTGACCGTCGATGGGCTCAAGGACATGTGGCTGGATGCAGCGGTAGACAAGAAAACCATCGAGCATGACCGTCAGAGGTTCGAGCGGGTCGTCGAGCACTTCGGGCCGCGCACCCTCATCGCCTCGCTTACCTCAGAGGACATAGACGACTTCAAGCGCGCCCTGCGTCAGACGAAGACACGACTCGGCGAGAACATGACCCCAGCGACGGTCAACCGGTACCTCGCTCTCCTTCGCAGTTCGTTACGGCTGGCGGCGCGCCGCGGTTACCGCCACCGCGAACCGATGGCGGGCGTGAAGTTCAACCGCGAGAACAACCAGCGTGATCGGATCTGCTCGACAGAGGAGTACGCAAAGCTCGTCGAAGCGGCCGAGCCTGAACTCGGGCTCGCAATCATGTTCGGCTACTGGACCGGCATGCGCCTGGGAGAGATCGTCAATCTCCGCTGGAAGCAGATCGACCTTCGCGAACGGGTGCTGCGCCTTCGCCGAAGCGAGACGAAGGAAGCCGACGCGAAGCAGGTGCCGCTCGCGCGCGAACTCGTCGAGCATCTCCATGAGCTGCCTCGCAACATCGATGGCAACGTCTTCACCAGAACCAACGTCGCGCTCTCGGGACAGTTCGGTCGACTCTGCAAGCGCCTCGAGATCGATGACCTACGGTTTCACGACCTCCGGCACACAGCGGTCACCCGTCTCCGCCGCGCCGGCGTCGACATCATCACGATCAAGGCGATCACCGGTCACAAAACGCTCAAGACCTTGGAGCGCTACAACAAGGTGTCGGTCGACGACCTTCGCACAGCGATCGACCGCGCCGAGGAGGGACGCCACTAGTGCCCCGCCGCAAGAAACACGACCCGCCGGCGCTAACCGACGACGATGAGTGGATGCTGGATCGATACGGGCGGCTCGAAGATGTGAAGGTCCCCGCGGACGTCATAGAAATAGTTCGGGACGACTTGGCGCAGCATGAGCTAAACGAGCGCCAACTGACGGCGCTACGAAGTCATTGGGTTAGGGCCTGTCGCCTATTCTCCGATCTTACTTACTCCGAGCGCATTCAGTCATCGGATCCGCGTGACAAGCTCACCCGCGAAACGTTCAACGAGCTGATAGGAACCCTCTTCGACTTGCAAAAGCGGGTAGATGAAGCCGCGGCACGAGCGCAGAAACAAGGCGACGCACGGCTTGCAAGAGAGCTTCGCGTGTGCGCGCACCGCCACAAGAGAACGATCCTCCGGCTCGCACCGACGCCGCGAGGAAAGAAACCGCAGTGGGCAACGCGAATTGCCGGCGAGCTAGCGCGCGACCTCTCGAGCAAAACGGGTGTTCTTCAGATCTCGCTCGCGGCAGCGGCGAGCGTGGCCTTCGCCTGCATGCGAGTCAACGGGTACAAACACGTCGAGGAGGGAGCCGTGGAAGCGGAGGCTGCAAAAGAAAGAGACCCCGTAGAGGGTCAGTGGTCGTTCTTCTCTGCTCAGGCTTGGTTGCGAAACGATAGCTGACTTTTCCGAATTCACGCAGTCAAATTGTGTCGTTTGTCGACCGGCTCTAATGCGCAAATCGTGGCTCCTCCAGCCGAAAGGAGCCTTAAGTGGCAAACACGAATCATACCCATCTCACCGTGGACGAAGTCGCGTCGCGTTGGCGCGTATCACCGACCTTCGTGCGACGAGCGATCTGGAGCGGGCAGATCTCCGCGACTCGCTTCGGTCGCGCCGTTCGCGTGCCCGTCGCCGAGGCAGAGCGATTTGCCGAGTCATTGACCACTGGCCAGGGAGGTCGGCGATGAGCCCGGTCGAGCTGTACGAACGTGTCGTCCTTCCCCGCCTCACGCCCGACGACATCTATCGCGGAATCAACTGGCGATATGAACGCGGGCGGCATCGACGGGGACCGTGTCCACTCCATGGCGGTACCGGTCCCAATTTCGCGGTTGATACGGAAGCTCTCTCTTGGAGGTGCTTCTCCGAGTGCCAAGCCGGAGGCGGGCCCATTCAATACCTGGACCGCGTAAACGGTGGCGACGGTCGGCCACGTGGAAGTCGATTTCGTGACCTGGTGCACGAGCTTGCGAATCGGGCAAGCATCGACCCCAACGCCCCACCAATACCGCTATCCAAACGACCCAGGCTGCCTCCAACGCCAACCTATCCACCTTCGCTCGAGGTCGATTTGTTCTGGGCGCGTTGTGTTCCAGTCGTGTCCGACCAAGAGGTAGCTAAACAGCTAGCGCGGCGGCGCCTTGATGCCGCGAGTCTGACTTCGCTCGACGTGGTTCGTCTCGTTCCAGCCGGTCTCCAAGAAGCCCCGCGATGGAGCGGCCATGGAGACGGTGCCGCATGGAAGAGCTGGGCCTCGATCGGTCTTCGCCTTGTGGTTCCGCTCTACGACGCGGCGGGACGGATGCGAGCGTTCCGCTTCAGACGGGTTGCTACTTCTGGGGCGCAGGAGATGAAGGCTGCACCGTGCACCAGGTTTTGCGCCCGCGGGCTTGTGATGGCGGACTCGGCCGCACTCCAGATGCTCAGAACCGGAGCAGTCCCTGAGTGGTGGGCGGACGGTGACGAGCAACCGTTTTCAGTCGTCATCGCCGAGGGCGAAACAGATTTTTTGTCGTTCGCTTCGCGAGCCGCCGAGCAGGACTACGCGACCCTGCGCTACCCAGCCGTGGTCGGTATCGTCTCGGGCTCAATCACGGTCGAGATCTTCTCTAGAATCCCAGACGGAACTCGGATCATCAGCGCCGTGGATCATGACGGCGCCGGCCAACACTACCACGCCGCCATCACGACGGCTCTTCACGAGCGATGGTGCGAGGGCGACGTCTCAATCGATCGCTGGGATGGAGGCGGCGATGCCCGACGCTAACGAAATCCTCTCTGCAACCGGGAATCTAGACCCCTACCAAGTTGTTCCCCTGGAGCCGCCCGGGCGGCAGGAAAACTTCGACCGCGTTACAAAGGAGGATTGGCCAGAACCCATCCCGATCTCGTCGCTCAATCGTCCCTGTTTTCCGTTGAATGCGCTCCCAACAACGATTCGGAGTTTCGTCTCACAGGCTGCTGCGGCGACGCAGACACCGGTCGATATGTCAGCGATGTTCGCGCTCGCAGCGCTCGCGACCTCGTCTGCTGGCCATGTTCGTGTTCGACTCAACGCCGATTGGATCGAGCCAACGAACATCTTCGTTGCTGTCGCAATGCCACCGGCAAGCCGCAAGAGCCCGGTTTGCAAGTTGGTTTTCGAGCCAATCTACGAGTTCGAACGCGCTTGGCTCGACTCAGTGGCTCCCGACATCGCACAAGCCCAGGCGAAGTACGATGTCCTTCGCGAGCAGGTGGCCGACGCTAAGAAAAAGGTCGTCGGGCACAGCTCCGCGGACAAGCGGCGCGCGGCTGAGCAAGAACTCGCGGATTTGGTCGACCGGCTTCACCATGAGCGGGTGCCGCCGCCGCCACGACTCGTCGTCGACGATGCGACCCCTGAGAAAGTAGCTTCACTTTTGCACGAACAGAATGGGTGTCTCGCAGTCATCTCTGCCGAAGGAGGCGGTCTGTTCGAGCTGATGTCAGGTCGGTACAGCAAGAACGGTGCGCCGAACTTTGACGTGTACCTAAAAGGGCACTCGGGCGATCACCTGCGAGTCGACCGCAAGAACAGCGACTGCTTCGCTGTGGCTGCTCCTGCACTCACCCTCGGGCTCGCGATTCAACCGTCTGTCCTGCTTGACCTTGGAAAACGGGGTGATTTCCGCGGCCGGGGGCTTCTCGGACGATTCTTGTTTGTCATTCCGGAAAGCACGCTAGGTTCGCGCCTCGTGGACCCGCCCGCCATTCCGCGTGAAATCCGGAGGGCCTACGAGGATCTGGTCACGGGGCTTTGTGCATGGAAGCGAGCCGAAAGTGACCCGATCGATCTTCGACTGTCTCAAGAGAGCCGGCAGCGCTGGAATGCATTTGCTGCTGACCTAGAGCCGGCGCTTGGGCCGGGCGGGGCGGCAGAGTCCATCAGCGACTGGGCCGGAAAGCTCGTCGGCACGATCGCGCGCATAGCCGCGCTACTCCATATGGCGCAGCAAGCTGATCGTGCTCGCCCGTCGATCGAAATCGATGCCTGCACCATGAACGATGCCATCCAGATCGGCCGTTATTTGCTATCCCATGCGCAGGCAGCGTTTTCCCACATGCAGGTCGACTGTCACGAGCTTCAAGCTCAAAGGTTGCTCGCGTGGCTGAGGCGCACCAACTTGTACGAGTTCACATACCGCGATGCTTTTTCGTCGCTACGAAGCAACGACATCAGACGGTCGGCACACCTCGAAAAGCCGCTCGAGATATTGATGGAGCGACATTTTGTGCGCGTCCTCCCGGAGACAGAACCGAGAAGCCCGGGTCGACCATCGAGACGGTATGAGGTGAACCCGCTCACACACAATACGCAATAAACGCAGAATGAGTTTTGCGCTTTCTGCGCAATTTGCGCCTAGGTAAGGGTCACCAGAGACTTGCCGAGAGCAACTCGCCGAGTTTTCGGTTCTTTTCGATTTCTTCGGGATCCTCGCTCCCCTCGCCGGCACCGACGCGGTCGAGTCCGCAGCGATCAAGCACCCTGAAGGCTGCATCGAGACGCACCTTCGGCGGGCTATCTGGGTCGGCTAGGACCTCCTCAATCACCTGCACCGACCTAGCGACCAGGCCTCGGAGTTTCTCGCGCGCCACGTTCGTGGCTTCGTTTCTCAGCTCGTTTAGGCGGGCAATGAACTCGGGATCGCTCTTCCATCGGCTCACGGTCTCGCGAGAGACTTCCAGCTCGTTGGCGACCTCTGTCGCGGTGGATCCTGCTACGAGTAGTTCGGCCGCTCGGGCGTGACGATCCGTGATCTTCCGTGCGCTCATGGCGTCGAGGGTACCCGAACAGCGTGACATTGGGACCCGCAAAGCTCGCCCGTGCGCTCAGCGTTTCCGGGCGTCCGATGGATACGCGATCGCGTTGGTCAACCCGAGACGACCGGGTACCACGCCAGCCGATTCCGGACTATGATCGTCACCGCTATGGGCACCCTCACACTTCAGCAGCTGGAACGGCACCTCTTCGCCGCGGCCGACATCCTCCGGGGCAAAATGGACGCCTCCG